>JBBILN010000001.1:0-238872 GCA_037444905.1 bacterium
CAGGGAATAAAATACAAGTTGTAGCCATCGCGTTGAATAAAAGACAAAGAACAGGGTCAAGATAACATATAGGATAGAGATTGTAGTCGGGAAATCGAAAGGCGGTGTTCTTGCGATAGAAGAGATTGAACACTTGTAAGAAGAAGCTCCAATCGATGCCGAACAACTCAAACGCGCGCGGCGCGAAAATCCACGCGTTGATAGAACGGATAACGCCGGCCATTCTTGGCGCTGTAAATGAAATCGGACACGCCTTCGAGAATGAGACCCTCGCGACGAGCCTCCGGGCTTGGAATAAGTCCCCAGTAATTTGGCAGATCAGTCAGATTCCGAGTTTCACCCAAGACTGCGGTGTAAGGCCGGCCGCTTTGAAAGACGAGCGTGAAGCTGAAATCCCATTTGCCCGCCGGGCGAATGCCAATCACGGCGTTGAGTGTTTGGCGCACGTCGCCATTCGAAGGAAAGCTTTGCCAACGAAAATCCTCCGCGGAGCGCATCGGCTGGTTGCGCAAAAAGAAGTGTGAAGTCGCCCATCCCAAAGTATAATTAGCGAAGCCATAATACGTTTTGAAATCATAGTGGCCGCGCAATTCCAAACCATAAGTTTCGCTCCGGCCCGGCAAATAAAAAGGCTCGCCCGGCCGCTGCGTGCGATTGAAGCGCAGCAGGTTGTCGTTGCGATGATAATAAAACTCGGCCTCGGTTTCGAGGGAAGAAGATTGCGTCATTTCCACTCCGATGCCGCAATGATTCGATCGCGCAATCGCGCGATCACGCGGTGTGGGTAGCCACGCGTCGAACAGAATCACCGGATCATCGTCGTCTTCGAGCGTAGTGAGATATTGATGGTGCCGCCCCACGCCCGCCTTCAAGCGCCATTTGTCGTTCAGCAAATATTTGATTCCGAGGCGCGGCGCCAATGCCGAAGAATGATGGCTGGGAAAATACATTGCCGTGAAGTTTGCCTCGTAGAGCCAGTGCTCGCCGTGACCGCCGGCAAGCGTGGCGTAAATTTTATGTTGATCGAGCGCGCGCCAACGGCCTTAAAAAGTCTGCCGGAAAAAATCGGCGAGGAAACGGTCGAGCGCTTGATCGATTTGAAAACGCGACCAATTATAGCCCAACGTGACGTGTCCTCGCCACTCGCCTTGCCATTCGCTGTTGAAGCTGAGTTCTCGGATAGTATTGTCTTGAAAAGAAACCCGAAGGCTGTCAAGCGCGACTTGCTCTTTGTCTTTGGCGCGAGAATGAAAAGCGCTGTAGCTCACGTGATTGCTCCACAAACTGCCGTTGGGAAGAAACTGCTGCCATTGCACGCCGAGCGCGCGATTGTTCCATTCGGCATTGGAGAAGTCTTCGCCGTAGTAAGGGAATGGAAAGGGTGAATCACTGCCGATAAAGCGGTCGAATCCGTAAAAGCCGTGCAGCGTGATGCGCGTTTTGCGTCCGCTGTCATAAACGCTCTTGCCGGAGAAATCGAAAAAGTAAAGCGGATAATCCAAGATCGCGTCGGCATACGTGCGCCGGGCGTTTAACATGTAAGTCCACTTGCGCCCGCTGTCCGCACGGTATTTCAACAACGGCCCTTCGAAGAGCAATTTGGAAGTGGCCAGGCTGATCAGGCCCAAGCCGGAGAAACGTTGCGCATTGCCGTCGCGCAAAATGACGTTCGTCACCGAAGACAAACGTTCGTTGTAGCGCGCCGGGAAAATGCCGCGATGCACCTCCACGCTTTTGATGGCGTCAACGTCGAAGGTGCTGAAGAAGCCGAGGCCGTGATACGGATTGTGTATCGTCATGCCTTCCACTAAAACATGGTTCTCATTGCTCTGCCCGCCGCGCACATAAAACCTGCTGTTGAAATCGCTCGCTTGTGTTACGCCGGGCAGCAGCGCCAGAGAACGAAAGAGGTCCGGCTCCGCCAGCGAGGTGGTCGTGCGCAAGCTCGAGCTGCTGATGAAATCGCGGCTGAGATTCACCTCTTTCGTGAGGCGATCACGCCCCGCCGTTACCGTGACTTCCGGCAGCTCGAGCGTCTGTTGTTTCATGGCAATTTGTATATGCAGCGTCTGCGCGGCGTGAAGAACGAGGGAATCACGTTGCGTTTCAAAACCCAACATGGAAATTTGGATATGATATTTTCCGGGCGCCACATTTGAGAACGCGAAGCGGCCGCGCCGATCGGCGGCTGCGCCACGTTTGCCAGGTGATAGGATAACCGTTGCCCCGGGCAGCGTTTCGCCATTGGCGGCATCTGCGATTTTTCCGCTGAGCGTGGCCGAAACGTTTTGCCCCAAAGTAAGGACACAATAAAAGAGCAAGATGGCGGCAAAAATAACTTGCGCGGCAAACGGCGCAAATAGAATGTATGCACCTCTATGCTGAAGAAGTTTATGGTTGTCAGGTTTCATCTTTTTTGTGCTGGAAGAATGACAGGAATGGTTTTGGTAGTGACCGCGCTCATCAGGCCGCGACCGTTTGCGATGTTGCTATAGCTGCCAGGCATGGTGCGAACTTCATCCGGGCCGCCATATTGGAAACTGCTGCGCCGATTGAGATCGCGCGACAACCATGCGGGGCTATCGAGAGCTTCTACGAAAATCGTGGCTTCGCTCATCAGTGTGCCGCGATGAAGGCGATAAAAGGAATCGAGATTGTGTTCGATGGTTGCAACGCGCTCTGCGTTGGGCTCGACATAAAGCTGTTGCTTCCAATTTACCGTGTCGATTTTATCGCTCCATCCGGTTTTGAAATTTGAGGAATCAATCACGATCCCATGCAAACCGACGCGATATCCGGCAGCGCCCAGCGAAGCAGACCAACGAACGATTGCAGGCTCTGAAACGTTGAGTGTGTCGTGCGCGCGATGAGACAAAATCTCGAAATCTCCCGGCGCAGTCGTTGCCGCCGTATAAACGCCTTTTTGCGGAATCTCCACCCGCAGAGCGTAGCCTGCACCGGCTTGCGGATGTTGCGCGCTCACGAAGACAAAATCATGCTCGAAGTCTTCATGAAAGGCGGAAATGAGTTCATAGTGGTCATCGAATTTAAAATTCTCGTTGCCGTTCGAGAGTGTGACTTGCGCTTGCCGGAAAAATTGATATTCCTTCTCGAGAAAGTCTTTATAATCTCCTGAGGCGGGCGTGGCGTTGCGCAAGATGACGTATTGGCTGTCTGCAGCGGTGTTCAAGAAAACGAAGATTGAGGGCGGCAGGTCTTGGGGCGAAGTGAGGAGGTTGCTGTAGTCAGGGGTGCAACTCCAATTTCCAAAACAGAAATAGCCGGCGAAAGTTAGCCTCAGTGCTTTGCGAAGTAATGGCATCATGCTTCAACCTTCCGCCGGCATGAATCCCTGTAAAGTCGCGTGCGCTCATCAAAACCGGAATGAAACTCCAAACGTGGGCACGATGGGCAAAGCCTTGGGGCGCTTGGTTTGACTGTTTCCAAAACCTTCCACGTCTGGAAACTGGAAAGCCGCATTGCGGCGAAAGAAAAGATTGTAGATTTGAAAGAAGAAAGTCCAATCCGCTCCCACCCAATTAAAGTGGCGCGCCGCGCGGAAATCAACACGCTGATAAGAAGGATAGCGCCGGCTGTTCTTCGCACTGTAAACAAAGTCAAATGCCGCCGGGAAATAAACCCAGGAGGGCGGGTTGAAAAAATAATATTGGAAAGGAAGCTCAACCAGATTATTAGTGTACCCGAGGAGGGCCGTGTAAGGCCGGCCGCTTTGATAAATGAAAGTCGCGCTGAAGTCCCATTTGCTGCCGCCGGGCCGCGCGCCGATCACGCCGTTGAGAACGTGTCGCGCGTCGCTATTCGAAGGAAAAGATTGCCAGCGGAAGTCATTCTCAAAACGCATCGGTTGATTGCGCAGAAAGAAATGTGACATCGCCCATCCCAAGCTATAGTTCGCAAAGCCGTAGTAGGTTTTGATATTGTAAGTGGCGCGCAGTTCCATGCCGTAACTCTCTCCCCATCCATCCAAATAGAACGGCTCACCCGGGCGTTGCACTTGATTGTAGCGCGTGAGATGATCGTAGCGATGATAGTAGCCTTCGACGTCGGTTTCAAATTTCGAGGATTGTGTCCATTCGATTCCGAGGGCATAGTGATCCGCTCGCGCGACCGGCCTTTGCGCGGGCGTGGGCAGCCAAGCATCGAACAGGATCATGGGATCATCGTCGTTGTCAAGCGTCGTCAAAAATTGATGATGCCTTCCCCAGCCCGCTTTCATGCGCCAGCTTTCATCGAGCAGATACTTGACTCCGGCTCGCGGCGCGAAGGCGGCCGTGTGATGTTCGGGAAAATAAAGAGCGGTGCCGCCCAGTTCATAGAGCCAACGCTCGCCCACCTCGCTGGCGATCGCGAGATAAGCTTTGTGCTGATCGCTCCTGCTCCAACGGCCGCGAAACGTCTGTTGAAAGGAAGAGCTCAGAAATTGATCGAGAGCCTGTTCGATGTCGTAGTCTGAGAAGGCATACCCAACAGTCAATTGCCCGAGGTTTCGCAACCGGCCTTGCCATTCCGAATTGAAAGTGACTTCGCGCACCTGATTTTTTTGCGAGAACACTTCCGGCTGCCCGGTGACCCAGCCGATGGTCTCTCTCGCGTCTGAATTGAAATCGCTAAAACTGAGCTGCGTGGTCCATAAGCTGCCTGTGGAAAGAAATTGCTGCCATTGCACACCGAGCGCGCGATTGTTCCAACGAATATCCGAAAACTCCACGCTAGGCAGGGGAAAGGGATCATTCGCGCCGCTCAATCGGTCGAGGCTGTGAAAGCCGTGCAGTGTGATGCGAGTTCGGCGACCGCTATCGTATACGCTCTTGAGATAGAAATCGTAAAAATAGAGTGGATAGTTTATCACGGCATCGGCATAGGTGCGCCGGCCGCTCAACATGAAAGTCCATTTGCGCCCGCTCGTGGGTTGATATTTGAGCACGGGTCCTTCCAGAAGCAGCTTTGAAGTGACCAGGCTGATCGTGCCCAATCCGGTGAAGCGTTGCGCGTTGCCGTCACGCAAAATTACGTTGGTTACGGAAGAGAGGCGTTCGTTATAACGCGGCGGAAAGAGGCTGCGATGCACTTCAACCGATTTAATGGCATCGACGTCAAACGTGCTGAAGAAGCCGAGGCCGTGATAAGGATTGTGAATCGTCATGCCTTCAACCAGCACGTGATTCTCATTGCCCTGGCCGCCGCGCACGTGAAAGCGGCTGTTGAAGTCGTTCGCTTGCGCCACGCCGGGCAAAAGCGCCAAGGAGCGAAACAAATCCGGCTCGGCGAGGGCGGAGGTTGTGCGCAATTGCCGTGCGTCGAGAAACTCGCGGCTGAGATTGACTTCTTTAGTGAGACGATCACGTTCGGCGCTTACCGTGACTTCTGAAAATTTGAGCAGCGTAGGACGCAAGGCAATTTTTAAATGCCGCGTCTCATCTTTACCCAACGCGATTGAATCCCGATACGTTTCGAAGCCGATAAAAGAGACGCGCACTTCGAAACGGCCGGCTGTGATACGGTTTATAGAAAAGCGGCCATAGCGGTCCGTTGACGCGCCTTGGGTTCCGGGCGAAAGCGCAACGTGCGCGCCCGGCAAAGTCTCGCCATTGGAGGCATCGAGAACAACGCCGTTGAGATGAGCCAAGCGCGACTGGGACCAAAGCGCGGAGTTGAGGAGAAAGAAGAAAGCGGCGAGCAGGAGGAACAATATTTTTTTTGTCATGGGGAAAGTTCCGGAGCTTTGTGCTAGGCGATACTGGAAGAATCCATTCTATCTGCGCGGCGGCAGCAACAACGTTATGGTGAGTGAGGTCGTTGCCGTCATCAAGCCTCGACCGTTTGTGATATTGCTATACGCGCCCGGCATCAGCCGGGCCAGTGCTTCAAACGTAAGCACCGTCCCATTGCGAGCATTGATCTCTCTTGCCAGCCATGCGGGAGAATCCAGCGCCTCGATAGTGAGTTCTGCCTCCGGCAATATCGTTAAATCCTCGTATTCCTCGGGGAACAGGTAGTATCTTTCAAAGTTCACTTTAATGCGAGCGTTTGGAGAGGGTGAGTGCTTAAAATACCAATACCGATGGCCCCACCATGTTTCAATCTCAGCGCTCTTGCCCGCTTTGAAATCTGCCGAATCCAGAATGAACCATCGCAAGATGAGGCGATAGCCGGCCGCCTCATTGGCGGCGGTCCATTGAACGTGCAATGAATCGAAGACCGCAATCGTGTCAAGCGCGTTCGGCGCGAGAATTTGAAAATCTCCCGGGGCCGTGGTCGAAGCCGTGTAAACTCCCTTTTGCGGAATCTCGACGCGCAGTTGAAAGCTCTCTCCCGGCTGAATGCGTCGCGCGCTGACGAAAAAAAAGTCCGGCTCATCGTCATATTGGGGATGGTGCATCACGTACTGATTGTGAATGCCCAGTTCGTGCCCGGCGCCATTGGTCAAAGTCACGCGCGCTTGGCGCAAACGCTCAAACTCTGCCGCAGTGAAATCGTCATAGATTTCCGCCGGCGGGATGGCGCTCCGTAAAATCACATATTGGCTGTCCGCGGCGGTGTTCAGGAAGGCGAAGATCGAAGGCGGCAAGTCTTTGGGCGAGGTGAGGAGATTGCCGTAGTCGGGGGTGCAAGCGCCCAAGATAAAAAGCACAGAAATCAAAGCTGCACGAAGGTAGCCTCGTATGGCGTTTGAAAATAGCGTTGAAATTTTCAACATGCCTCGTTCCGTTGTTAAATGCGAAAGCAGATCGGCAACAGACTGCCGATCTGCTTCAACGTGAACTGCTCATTAAACTCAGCTTCGAACTTTATTGCTCATAAAGTGCACGCGGTGCCGGCAGGGCAAGGGGGATCATTGATGGGATCAGACCAATTTCTATCCGCTTGCGCGATCGTTCCCTTCCGGAGGCAGATCATGACGTCGGCGCCATTCGGTATGGACGTCCTGCATATCGGCGCGCTGCCAAAGCTGATGGTTCCACTGTCGCCATAGATATCGTCATCGTTTGAGCAATTGTCCAGTATCGTGAACGTGTACTGGCGATTGTACTTCATGTCCGAGTCGATATCATGCACGTTCAGATAGAAATTCATCGTGCCATTGCCGTTGTTCTTGTGCTTGGTTGCAGTGCAATCATCCTCAATCGCGCAGACCTTGAAACCGGCTGGGCTATCGGGGGTCAAGGGCTCAATTGCGATGGGATGGATGGGAATGTATGGAGTGCCGGAGGGGCCGTTGATATCTGGAAAGGTACGCGCAATGCCGGAGGCATCATTGTGTGAGAGCCCATCGAAGACAAAGCCCGTGGTGCCGTTAAAAGGGTTTGCTGTGCCGTCAGAACCGTTGGGGCCGTAGTACATCTCGAATTCGTCATTGCCGCTATCTTTGTCGACAAGGACCGTGATCTTGGTGATCCACCAATACTCCGCATCCATGCTTGCCTGCGCTTTGAGCACATCCGGCCGGCTTTGTAACCACTCATAATACCGCGCCGCCTCGTTCGCCGCAGACAAGCGCTCTTCCCCGCCCACAAAGAACAAAAGATAATTCACTTTCGATTCCAGCGCCAGCTCGCGGCGGCTTTCCAGATCGCGATAAAGACCTTTGCGCACGTTGTGTTCAGTCGCAGCAACGTGCGCTTGGAACTTGCTCACATCATCGGGATCAGCCACGCCTGCGTCTTCGGGATAGCGGTCGACATCCAACGTGAAATACGCTTCGGCGTCTTCGATGGAATTCCCAACGCTTTCTGAGCCATCAAACAACTCGATGTAAACTTCGAACTTATTCCCATCTTCCAATGGAAACTCCACCGGAAATCTTTCGCCCAAGCCCAAATCCGAGATCGTTGCATGCCGCTCCGCAGCCTTCGCCAGAACCTCGGGCGTGATGACGTGCGGATTACTTTTCAAGAACTCGAGCAGCTTGTGCAACTCCGGCTTGATGCTTTCAATGGTGTAAGCTCTGCCCTTTTCCAAAGCGGCAATCACGCTTGCTCGCATCGCTCTGCTCGACACCGGCTTGCGCGAGTCACACGCTGCCAGAAATAAAAGCGACAGCGCGAGCAGGAGACATGAAAAGAAATAGCGTTTCATAACAGCCTCTCTTTAGGTTGAGGTGAAAAGCTGCAATAGCTTTACGAAGGTTTCAAACCTTCGTAAAGTTGAGTTAAGAGAGGCTTCAGCAGCCGCAAAAAAGCAATTGACAAAGACCGGCGTGCTCTCTACTTTACGTTTGCCTGTAGTAAGGTAGGAGAGCTTCGGTGGTCCTTCATTGGGCTGCTGAAGCTTTTCCGTTTTTTGGGAGCGCCGCTTAAATACTCGCTCCGTTTTCTCCAACCGCTAATCAACGCTAATGAACGCTAATTTTTTCATTCGCGTTTATTCGCGGTTAAAAAATAGGACAGTTATTCAAGCGACGGTGCATGACGGAGGGAATGGCCGCACCTATCCAATGGCCCACCTGCCTGGAAAAAAATACTTGCTCATAGCTTGACCCTCGCAAAACAAAAAATCAAACGCGGACAAACAACGCACAATTAAAAATGGCGGCGGAGTTGACCGGTTGTCTCCCGTTTAGCAGCGATGAAGACAACTTCGCGCTGCGCCCCGAGCTGTGGTGCTGAGAAGTGTGGTGCTGAGAAGTGTGGTGCTGAGAAGTGTGGTGCTGAGAAGCGTGGTGCTGAGAAGTGAACCCGTCGCGTCCATAACGAATCCTTCCGCCGAGAACAACAACCCTCGTTTATTGCGCGGTCAATATAATCGGGCAAGCTTGCGTTGTCAAGTAATTTTTAAGGGTGAAAATTTTCCCGCGTTTGATTGCGAATGTATATACTTTGATTTCCGATTTTTGAAAGAAAATGATCATGAACAATCCGATTTTGAAGCGTTATGGCGTCGTTCTCCTCGCGTGCTTAACGATAGGCCTCGCGCCTTTTGTGCCGGAGCCGCACATTTGGGGCAAGCTGCGTTGGATTTTAGGAGGAGCCAAAGGAATGAAGAGTGTTGATTGGTGGGATACGGTGCAGCACGGTTTGCCGTGGCTGATCTTGCTTTGGTTTGTGATCGGGGATTTAACGAAGAGGGTACTCCCCATAAAAAAATAGGCTATCAGCGAGCGCCGCCAGTACTGCGCTGATAGCCCTCAGCCGCTCAAGGTTCCACATTGCTGTGAAGCCGAACAGCTTTTGTACATATCAACGCAAAGCTCTACATTTTTGTTCCCACACTTCCTCAAAAATTTTAAATTTTTTCCCAACTTTTGCCGGAAAAAGCGCTTGAAAAAATAAGCGAGGCCGGGTATATTGCGCGGTATTTTTTGTGAGGCATCATGACGCGTATTTACTTGGACTATTGTGCTACGACTCCGCTTGCGGCGGAAGTTTTCGAGGCGATGCAACCTTATTTTACAAAACACTTCGGTAATGCCTCAAGCATTCACAGTTTCGGTCGAGAGGCGAAGGTTGCAATTGATGCGGCACGTGAGATTGTAGCGAAATTTCTCGGCGCTGTGCCGCAAGAGATCGTGTTCACGAGTGGTGGCACTGAGGCCAACAATGCGGCAATACTTGGCTTGGCTGCGAGCTTTTCCAAGCCTGGACATATGGTCACAGCCCACATCGAGCATCCTAGTGTCTTACAAACCGTGCAGACATTAAAATCTCACGGCTGGAAGATCTCGTATGTCGCCCCCGATGAGAACGGCACGATCACGTTGGAAGCGGTTGCAAACGCTATCAAGCCTGAAACTGCTTTCATTTCCATCATGCATGCGAACAATGAAGTGGGCACGATCAATCCGATTCGAGAGTTGGCTGAATTTGCGAAAGCACATGGCATTCTTTTTCACACCGATGCCGTGCAAACTTTCGGCAAGCTTGATATTGACGTGCGCGAATTGCCGGTTTCTTTGCTCAGTTTGTCGGCGCATAAAATCTACGGACCGAAAGGCGTCGGCGTATTGTACATTCGTCGCGGCGTGAAAATCAATCCACTGCTGCACGGCGGAAAGCAAGAACGCGAGCGCCGCGCCGGCACTGAAAACGTGGCTGCGCTCGTTGGACTGGGCCAGGCGATTGAGCTGAGAAAAAACGAGCATGCGCATGAATGGCAACGCTTGCGTGCGCTCTCGCAGTTTTTCATCGCGCGTGTGATGGCGCTTTATCCAACTGCGCGTCTCAATGGCGACGCACAAAATCGCCTGCCGGGAGTTGTGAATCTTTCGTTCCCCGGGCAGGATAGCTTGGCGTTGCTCATGAGTTTGGATTTGGAAGGCATCGCGGTGAGCAACGGCTCGGCGTGCAGCTCCGGCAGCGTTGAGCCGAGCCATGTGCTGCGCGCGATGAACCTCAGCCCAGAACGCGTCAATTCGGCCATACGATTCAGCTTGGGCAAATATACCAACGAAGCCGAGATCGAAACGACACTGCAAGCGCTCGAAAGAATTCTTGCAAAGCGAGCACGGCGCGCGCAATCATCAACCAATTAAAGCCTTTTTCGAATGCGTGTTCAGGAATCGTAGCCGTGCCCCCTCGTGGGGCAGTGTAGCAACCGCGAATTTACTGGTCGCGACACCCGCCCACAAAAGGCGGGGACTACAAAATGTGTTCATCAAATTGAAAACCGCTGTAAGACTTCATGAAGAGCTTGCCAGACATATTCTCCAAAGCCCAAATTCCTCCCGGCAGCGGCGCGACCGCAGTTGTGGCAATGAGCGGCGGCGTGGATAGCTCGGTAGCCGCGCTGCTTTTGCACGAGCACGGCTATCGCGTCATCGGCATCACGTTGAATCTGTGGGATTATCACGCCAGCGGCGGTAACGTGAATTTCGAGAGCGGCTGCTGTTCCATCGACACGATGGCGGATGCCCGCGCGGTGTGCCACAAGCTCGGCGTGCCGCACTATGTCTCCGACTTCCGCGAGATTTTCGAGCGCAGTGTGCAAGATAATTTCGTTTCGGAATATCTCGCCGGCAGAACGCCGAACCCGTGTGTGCGTTGCAATACGTTCATCAAGTGGGGCGCGATGCTGCAGCAAGCCGAGCAGATCGGCGCGGATTTTTTGGCGACCGGCCACTATTGCCGCGTCTCGCTCAATCCGAGCTCAAGCAGATGGGAGTTGCGCCGCGCCGTCGATCATAACAAAGATCAAAGCTACGCGCTGTGGGGCGTGCGCCAAGCCGCATTGGCGCGCACCCTCTTTCCGCTCGGCGAATTGACCAAGCCCGAGGTGCGCGAGTTGGCGCGTTCATTCGGCCTAAAAACCGCGGAGAAGAAAGAGAGCCAAGAAATCTGTTTCATTCCCGACAATGACTATCGCCGTTTTTTGCGCGAACGCGCGCCGGAGCAAGTTGCAGCTTACAGTGCAGGCCAATTTGTTGATCAACACGGCAAGTCTTTGGGCGAGCATCAAGGCGTGCCATTTTATACCGTCGGCCAGCGCAAAGGCCTCGGGCTTGCAGTCGGCCGTCCGATCTTCATCACCCAAATCGATCCGAACAGCAACACGATCACCGTCGGCGATGAAGACGAGCTTTTGCGCACAGAATTCCTAGCGACCTCCGTGAATTGGATCGCAGAGCACAAGCCCGGCGATGGCAGATTCGTGACTTGCAAGATTCGCTATCGCGATCCCGGCTCCGCGGCGAGCTTGTTCGAAGCCGAAGAGCATCGCGTGCGCGTGCAATTTCACGAGGCGCAGCGCGCCATCACGCCCGGCCAGTCTGCCGTGTTTTACGAGGGTGAGGTTGTTGTCGGCGGCGGCGTGATTGATCGGATTTTGGTTTAATGAGTCACGGCCAACGTGCTCTCGCAAATCGTCATTTCTCGAAATTCTCAAGCCGCGAATTCGCGGCTTTTGTGTTTTATCATGCCGAAAATTTTTAAATGGAGGAGGCTTTGAGCGCAACCCTCGAACGCAAAAAGATAACCGTGCCCGCCATCATGGCCATGAAGCAACGCGGCGAAAAAATCGCGGCGCTGACGGCGTATGATTTTCTACTCGCAAACATTCTCGACGAGGCCGGACTCGATCTCGTGCTGGTGGGCGATTCGGTCGCAATGGTGTTTGCCGGATATGAAACCACACTGCCCATCACGTTGGAAGAAATCATCTATCACACCCGCGCGGTGCGACGCGGCTTGAAGAATGCGTTGCTCGTGGCTGACCTGCCCTTTCTCTCTTATCAAGTTTCGCCGGAGCAAGCCGTGCTCAATGCCGGACGATTGCTCAAAGAAGGCGGCGCAGAGGCAGTGAAATTGGAAGGCGGAAGTGTGATGGCCGAAACCATTCGCCGTCTTGTGCAGGTGGGCATTCCCGTGATGGGGCATCTCGGGCTTACGCCGCAATCAATCAACGCGTTCGGCGGCTATGCACTGCAAGCTTCACAGGAAGCGAGCGCAAAAAAATTACTGCAAGAAGCCCTGCAGTTGGAAGATGCCGGCGTGTTTGCAATAGTTTTGGAAAAAATTCCGGCAGCGGTTGCACACGAAGTGACGCAGACGCTCAAAGTTCCCACCATCGGCATCGGCGCAGGGCCGCACTGCGACGGCCAGATTTTGGTGACGCACGATATGCTCGGCCTGTTCGATAAATTCAAACCCAAATTCGTGCGACGTTTTGCGGAAGCGGGGAAATTGATTCGAGAGGCTAGTGCGGCATACTGTAATGAGGTGAAAGCGGGGGAGTTTCCAAACGAGCAAGAGAGTTATTAAGCCGCAGTGAGCACGTTTGCACTTCACCCCACACCATCATCATCATCATCGTTTGTCCTCATCTTCGCATCACGTCATCCAACGTGCTCACTGTGGCATGTATATAAACGGCATACTGCCGGTCTTCTCAAAATGAAAATGGCCCCGCAATCTGCGGGGAGTAGAGATTGGCGGGGCCTTCTCTGGCCAAGTACTCTCGCCTTTGACTTGACCACAACAACCAACATCCAGCTTGCTTACCGCAAATAAATCATCTTGCGCGTGAACGTCGCCTCGCCGGCGTGCAAGCGATAGAGATACACACCCGTGGGAAGCTGGCGACCGCGATTGTCCTTGCCATCCCAACGCGCCGTATATGCGCCAGCCTCTTGCGTGGTTGCAAGCAGCGTGCGCACTTCCTGTCCGAGCGCGTTGTAGATCACCAAACTCACTTTGCTGCGGCTCGCGAGCTGATACGGAATCGTGGTCTCGGGATTGAACGGGTTCGGATAGTTTTGTTCGAGACCGAAGTCTGTGGGCAGCTCTGTGGCTTCAGCAACTGCGGTGGCGCCATTTAAAGTGACATTGATGGCGCTCAAATTCACGCCATTGCCCACCGTTACTGGCGCCGCGTTGTCGAGGTTTGTTCCGCCATAGTAGCCGGCACCGCCCGCGCCGCTTGCCATGATCTTGAACTCGCCTGCCGGCACTTCGCTCATCACGAAATTGCCGTTGTCATCGGGAATCGCGGAAGCAATATAGACGCCGTTTTCGATGGCAAATACCACGGCGTTGCTCTCGCCTCGGCGTGTATCGCTGCGCGTGATCGTGCCGGTGAGGTTGTAAGCGCCACGCTGCACCGGCGCCAACCGGAAATCAATATTAGCCGTTGTGTTCCCGGCAAGCACTTCCACTTTGGTGGCTTCATTCCAGCTTCTCACGTTGTCAAAAAATTCACCAATGAAGTGCGGGGCCCACGCCACCAATACGTATCGTCCCGGCTTCAAGCCTTTGATCTCATACGAGCCAAGCCGGTCTGCAAAACCAAGTCCCGGCGGCCCGGATTGCAGCGGCATTGCGAGTATGAGCGCAGTAGAAACGGGATTGCCATCTGCTTCTGACACGACCATGCCCGCGATGGCGCCGCGCCGCGTGTCCAACTTCTCCAGCTTGAAATCGATGCCGGTGGTTTCGTTCGGTGCTTCCACTTTCACGGGTGTGGCTTGGTCGCGCGTTTCCACACCATTATAAAATTGCGGCTGGAATCCTTTTGCCTCGACAAAGACGAGGTATTCGCCGGTGCGCAATCCACCCACATAATATTTGCCGTCGCGACCGGTCTCGGCTTGAGCTACGGCATTGCTGGCTTCGCTCCACACCACCACGTGCGCGCCGCCAATGGGTGCGCCAGCACTAGCCGCGACCACAATGCCGGAAATCGCGCCGCCTTGTTCCAGCGTGAAATCGATGCCCGTGACGTCGCCGCTTTCCGGAACTTCAATGGACTTGGCATTCGCAAGATCAGGCGCTTCCTGCCAGAACTCGCTCAAGTAACCGCGCGCTTCCGAGAGCACAAAATACTTGCCGCTGCGCACGTTCATGATTTTGTACTGGCCGAGCGAATCTGTTCTGCCAAGGAACGGAGATCTTAGAGAGCTCGGATCGTTGAGCGCGTTGTTGTTCGAGCGCTCCGGAAACGCGATGACGATCGCGCCGACCAGCGGAGCTTTGGTGTTTTGATCCACCACCGTGCCGCTGATTGAGCTGAGCGGATCAAGCTTGAAATCAATGCCGGTAGTGTGTTGCTCTGCGACGACCGTCACGAGCTTGGCATTGCGCAGATCGCGGCTGCCGTCATAAAACTCTTTATGATAGCCGCGCGCTTCCGCTGCCACATAATAATCTCCAGCGCGCACGCTCGCGATATACTCACCGGCGTCATTGGTCTGCACCACGCGCACAGCTTCGAAACGCGGAGCCGTGGCCGAGTAAATGATCACGGCGGCTTTGGCAACGGGATTCCCGCTAATGGCATCCACGACTTGGCCGGCAATTGCGCTGCCAAGCCCGAGACTCATGTCGATGCCTTCGACGGTTTGGCCTTCAATCACGGTCAACAATTTCGCGGTGAGCAGGCTGTTGGCATTATCGTAAAACTCGCCGCGATACCCCTCCGCCTCGGTGAAGACGGCATAGGAATTATTGCCGGTCGCCAATCCCTCGATGGCATAACTGCCGTCGGCATTCGAGAGGGTATGGTGCTTTTCATTCGTGATCACGTTCAGCGCGAACACGTGCGCGCCGCCAATTGCGGAACCATCGACCTCGGAGGTAATCACGCCTTTTATTGTTCCGCCCTTATCCAAACTGAAGTCGATGCCCGTGAGTGTGTCTTCAGCAGCCGCTTGCAGCGGCGTGGCCAAAAAATAATACCGCGCGTCTTTATAAAACTCCGGCAAGTAGCCGCGCGCTTGCGCTTTGACGAGGTAAAGTCCGGGGATGAGTCTGCCGATAAAATAATTGCCGGCAGAGTCGATGTGCGCTTCGCCGCGCCATGGGAAATCATTGCCGAGACGTTCGGCCCACACGGTGCCGAACAAACGAATGTCTGCATTCGCAGGCGCAACATGGCCTGTGATGGCAGCGCTCGCCTGCGGCGAAACGGTTATTTTCGCCTCGCCGTTGAATATACCCTTGTCGGTTTCAACGAAAGCAACCACCACGCCCTCGCCGAAATTGGGACCGGCAGTGAAACGGCCCGTGGTGTCGATCGTGCCGATATTGGCGGGACGCAAATGCCAACGCACGTGTTTGATCTTTACTTCGATATTGGCAGGGTGCAATACTTTTGCGTGGAAGGTCTCCGATTGCCCCGGAGGAACAACTGCGTGCGGCGGTGTGACCACGACCACGATGCGGTTTTGTCCGGGCTGGCCCACGGTCACCATCGCTTCGCCGACGAGAGGAGCAGGCAAAGAGCTGACTTTGGCGAGCGCTAGAATTTTGCCGGTACCGGCGCCGCGACTAGCTATGAAGAAACCATCATCCGTAATCTTGCCGAGAGTATCGGGCAATACTTGCCACGTGATGCTCTCGAAGCGAAGGGGATGGCCATTCATGTCGAATGCCGCAGCTTCGAAACGTTGCCCTTCTCCGGGTTGCAACTCGACTGCGCGCGGGGAGACAAGCAATTGCGGTGGATGCGGCATTTGCGCGAATGCGTTCCCGAGCAAAGCCAGGAACAGAAGCAGACCTACATAACGAACGATTTTCATATGCTGACTCCTATGAATTCTTCGGACCGTTTGCGCAAGCAGGCTTGAACAAAGGGTCCGTTCAGTCCATGAAACACTGGCTTGATTTGCCGATAAAACACTCCGACCTCCAGCACAACACCGTCATGAACGGCGCGATTGGCAATCAACTCGCCAACCGGAATCATTTCGGAAGCTCGCATCACCTCCCACATTCAGGAAAATGGCCCTGCCTTCGCGCGGCAGTGTCATACGTTAGTCAGTGGAATCGTTGCCAAAATTTATCCTTTGCCCAGCTTGAGCGTCTCACGCAACAACTCGAAGGCGAGATCACACAGCTCCGCGCTCAAATAATATTGCCCGCGTTGAAAAGCCGCCTGGGCGCGATCGCGAAGCTCTACGGCTTGGGTGAGAAGCATCGTCGCAAAGTCTTTTTGTTCGTTCGTCAAATTCGAACGCACTTCCGCAATGGTCGCGTCGAGTTGTTGCAGCCGTTGCTGTAGCGCGGCGCGATCTTGAACTGCAGGCGTGTGCTCCTGCAAAAACGTTTCGGTCTGCAAAAGCAATTGATGCCCGAGGCGCAGCATTGCCCGAAAAGTGGCAAGTGAGAGCATCGTGTGTGGCTGGCGCTGACAAATCCTTTCCGCCTCGGCGCCGGCCTTTTGCGCCAATGCAAAGAAGCTTTGCGCTTCAGTATTATTCGAAGCTTTGATCTCTTCTTGCACTTCTGCAAGGTCCGCGCGCAATTGCCGCAGGGACTCCTCGCATTGCGCCTGATAATCAATCGGCGTTTGCGTTTTGTTGCGTAAAACTTTCTCTACCAGCCGCTGGCTGCGTTCGAGGCGGCCGTAAGCTATTAGTGGTTTTTGCCCAGCCAGCGCAGCCTCGGCTTCGAGCATCATCTTCCGCGCCCAATCCAACATTGCCCGGTCGCGGGGATTGTTGCTCTGCGACACTTGCTCTTCCGCGGAGACCATCATCTCGCGCAGCAAGGTCAATTCGGCGCCGAGTTGATCCGCATTTTGGCTTTGCGCCGGACAGAGATCGAGCGCGCGCAACAACAAGCGCGTCGCGCCATTGTAAAGCTGCAAAGCGAGCGCATAATCCCCGCGGCGAGAAGCTTCCTCCGCCAACTGCTCCTGCCTTTGGGTTTGATTATACAACCGCTGCCCGGCAGGGTTTGCGCAACTGCGCAGCCGCTCTTCCAACTGTTTTTTCAAAGCGACGAAGTAGTCGCGGCCACGATTGACGAGATCCACCGGATTGCCGTCGCCACCGGGGTTGCCGCCCACCAACTTGAGCGCACGTTCGAGCAGTGCAATCGCAACTTGGAAGTATTGCGCGGCCTGCAGCGGCTGCGTCCGTGCCACTGCTTGTTCGCCGAGCAACTTATTCTTGCGCGCTTCTTGCACCAATCTTATCGCCTCGCGGTTGCCGCTGCCGAGCACTTCGGTTTCTGCGCGCTGCATCAACTCCTGCACACGATTGTGCAAGCGCAGCAGCGGAGAATCTAGTGCGAGCTTGAGAGCTTTTTCGAGAATCGTGATCGCTTCTCGAATGAGCACGATCGCATGCGCATAATTTTGTGCGGCAATCTTTTGATCAATTTCTTTGGTAAGCGCCTCGGCTTTCGCCAAAAGTCCCTGCGCTTGCTCATTGCGATAAGCCGCCAACACTTCGTGTGCGGTTTCAATGAGCCGCTTGAGCCGATCCTGCTCCACGCGCCACTCCGGTGGCCCGCCCGGCCGTTGGGCGTACGCTGCTTCCGCGGCAAAGACGAGCAGCAAAAAGCCCAACAGGAATCGCATAAGAGACGTTTTGACCATGGCTGGAGTAACCTCGGTTTACAAAATTCCACTGTTATTTAAGCAAGACATGTGCCGCCAATATGCGGGCGCACTCCGCTCAAATTCAAGCGAATATTTTTAGAGAGATACTCCCTGCACTCAGGCTGGAATCTGGCGCGCAATGTAGGGTTGTGCTTTTGGGGACAGAGTGGGCTGTACCTGAGAGGACACAGAATCTATTCAGGGCGGAAGGCCTGGCGCTCCGGAGCCAAGTCAAAGGGGAGATTGCAAACTCGCGGCCGAAGATTACACGAGCAACGTCCGCAGCGCGCTTTCAAATTCAAACAGCGTTTGATAACGCTGCTGAAAACTGCTCTCGCAAGCGCGCGCAAGAATCACATCCAGCTTCAGAGGCAGGTCCGGCCGCTGGACAGAGAGTGGGGGTAAAACGGCTGCTTCTAATTCTGCCGCAGACGTCATCTCAGAAAAGGGCGGCTTGCCTGCGAGCAGCTCATAGAGCATGACGCCGAGCGCATAGATGTCGCTCGGTGCACTCGGCACGAAAGTGTGAAATAGCTCCGGCGCGGCGTAGTTCCAGCTCGCCGGATTGGCATGGTTCGTGACGTCGGGTTTTTCCGCAAAGCCCGGCACGAGGAAGTCGGAAAGCTTGAGCTCGTCATTTTCAAATAGCCAAATGTTCGCGGGCTTGAGATTGCCATGAAAAATTTCCTGACGATGCGCTGCGGACAAAATGCGGCACAGCCGCATCGTAAGATTCACGCTCTCTGCCAACGTAAAACGCCGCCCGCTCTGCAGCACTTCGGCTAGGGACTTGCCTTCAAGATACTCGCGCGCGAAAAAGAAAATGTCCTCGTGGAAACCCATGTCGTAAATCGCGGCGAGGCCCTGGGCCTCGAGCCGCCCAATTTTTCGGAGCGTCGCCACGACCTGGTCGCGCAGCTCCGCGTCTTGCGCCAGCTTGAAACTGACATGCGGACTTAAAGCTTTGATGACAACTTTGCGCTCCAATTGCCGGTCGCGCCCGCCATATGTGCTAAAATAGCGACCGCCACGGAGTTTCGTCGTGACGACAAATCTCTCCAAATCATACGGGGTCTTTTCCTGCACATACTCGAGTGGATTCCGCCACACGGCCTCATAAACTTCGACTTGAAAATCCGCGCTGGGCGAATCCAAAAAACCGAGGGCTCTGGCGGGCAGTATTTCAATGACCGGCACGCGCGCATGGACCTCCGCGGGAAAAAATAAACGATTGCGCGTGCCCGGCTGCAATTCTGCCGCGCTACGCTTGGCTTCGAGCACATGCAAAAGCTCTAGTATAACGAGCAGGCTCGTGTTCGCAGTGTCATGCGGTTTGGCTTCCACCGTGTGCACTGCGGTTTGCACAAAAAGCTGCGTGCCTTTCACCGCGGTGAGATTGTAGCGCTCGATCTTGTGCAACATATCTAGGGCCGCAGCCGCGAGCACATATGCCGAATCCGAAAATGCCAAGAAGCCATCGGCTAGCGGAAAGCAAAGCGCGTGTGCGGCTTTACTGAGATACTTCGTTGCGAAGGCGATGAACCGCTGCGCGAGATTGCGCGCTACCGTTTCTCCCAAAGTCGCGCTGATGTGCGCGAGGTTGCTGAGGTGCATGCCGTAAACGTGCTTGATGGACGCTGCAAACTCCGCGGGGTAACCTTCACTGGGCTGCGGCAAGCGTTGCAATAACTCTGCAAGGTGCGTTTGCTCGTTTGCGGCTTGCTTTTTTTGGGGACGCAGTGCCGTTTGGCTTTGCCTTTGCGCCAATGCCAAACGCAAGGTCGCATATTCGCGTGCAGCGCCCACGCTCTCCAAACGCTCGTAGCTCAACAATACTTGGGTGATAACCTGCCATTCACGCGGTGAAAATTTGAGCGTCGCGTCCTCCGACAAAAACGCGTGCGCGTAATCGAGCGCGAGCAACCGAAGCACACCGAGCGCGCGCTCGTTGCGCCCTTCCAAATACAGCAGCAGGTTGCGCACTTCGTTTTGCTTGCCGAGTGATTTTCCGCACTGCACTAAATACATCAACGTTTTTTGCACGTTGCCGTTTTCCCGCAGCGCCAGACGCTTGAGAATCTCAAACGCGGCCGGCGCATACCCGATTTCCTGCAAGTGCAGCGCGAGCGCCCACAGCAGCTCGCGTTCCGGCGGCGGATTGAGCGCGAGCGTTTGTTGATAGCACTTGAACGCAAACGGGTCGTGCGCTTTGTGCTTCAGCAGCAGCTTGCACATTTGCATGCACAGGTCGCGTTCGTTGGGAAAGAGCCCGAGCACGTGTTGATAGACTTTTTGTGCGGCTTCCGTGAAGCTCTCCATCCCCAACAACGCGCGGGCGAGATTGCGATACACATTCGGCGTTTGCAGGCCGTTGCGCACCAACTCGCTGAAATTATCCGCGGCCTCGGCGAACTGGCCGTTTTCTAAATACGCCTCGGCCAGGCTTTGCACGAGTGAGTTGAGACGGGGAACTTGTGGCGTAGGTGGGGTCATTGCCAATCAGGTGTGACGGCGGAGCTCATTCTTTGAATTCCAAAGTCTTCACATCGCCTTTGACGACATTGATGTTCGTCTTTTGGTGCAATATCCGGCCGGTGCTGTCCTTTACGGCAATGCTGTATGTGCCGGGCTTCAACAAAAATCCCGCCTCCGCCAAACCTTTCACCGTGCCGATGGGATTATCGTCGACACAAATAATCGCGCCGGTATAGCGTTTGTGTTTCAAACCGGGCAGAAAGATGCGTCCACCGGTTTGCGGCACTAAACTGGAAGCCGGTAACGGCGCCGTATCCTCTGCGGCATCGGAATGCGCTGTTGGCCGCAACACACGAGCGTTCTTCTCGCCCAGCGCGCTCGCGGGCCGGTTATGCGCCGGCGGCACGATAACGTTGTTGGGATTTTTCGCATGCAACGCCTCCGGTCGCGGCGCGGGAAGTTGCGTTGTGGAAGTGGGTGGTTTCGTGGTTTGCTCGGTTGCCGCAGCCGTGTGCGGCGTCTGCGAAGTGTCTTGCGCAGCCGTGGCCAGATTTTCCAACTGCGAATTGGATTCGGAATCATTCGAGCTCAACAGGCCGTAGGCCACGCCCGCCGCGGCGAAACCGGCAAGTCCCAATGTCATGATGCGGCCGCGCGAAAGTCCGAAGCGGGCGCGCAACGATTTTGTTTTCAAGCCTTCGGCATAAAGTCCGCGCAGGAAGCGATCTTCGATTTCCAGAAATTTTTCAGGCTCTTCGGGAATCGTCATTTTCTTGGGCGCGCCTTGGGAAGCTTTTGCATGCGCATTTTTAATCAACACCACCGCGGCGGTGATATTGTCCGAGCCGTTGCTGGTTTTGGCGCGATACACCAATTGGTCCACGTTTTTCTGCAAGGTGCTTTCATTGTCGTCTTGCAGGGCTTTGAGAATGAGATCAGAGCTGAGCGCGTTGTGCAAGCCGTCGCTGCAGAGCAAAAACTTTCCCGGACTGGTGATGGGAAACCATTGCACGTCGATCTTCACCGTGGGGTGCGTGCCCAACGCGCGCGTGAGCACATTTTTCTTGCGGAAGTGTTTGACTTCCTCCGCGCGAATGTCGTGATCTTGCAGCAGCTCATTGATCCAGCTATGATCTTCGGTGATGAGCTTGAGATTTTTTTTGTGGAGATAATAGACGCGGCTGTCGCCGACGTGTGTGACGCAGGCCCAGTGCTCGCTGAACGCCATCGCGGCGATCGTTGTGCCCATGCCTTGCATGTGGTGATCGCTTTCCGCCATCAAACGCAAGCGGCGGTTGGCGAGCCGAATGCCGATGATGAGGCGCAGCGCGATGACGGGCAGGCGCTCGTTGAAATCCTGGCTGAAGCGCATTAGCTCGGCAAGGTCGGGATAAAGAAAAACGTCGCGCACGGTTTCGCCTGCGATTTTGCTGGCCGTCGCGCCGCTTTGGTGTCCGCCCATGCCGTCACATACGATGATGAGCTTTTTCTTTTTGGAGTAATAAAAAAAATCTTCGTTCTCTTTGCGAACGGTGCCGCAGTCCGTAGCCGCGGACATCACGAGTTCCATGACCAAACCTCGAAGAAAAACCTGCCAAGACCTACCCGAAAGATTCTCGTGGGTTGAGGATTGTAGTTCGTGAATCGTTACGGCGCTCCCGGACGTGCTCGCAACACGTTAGGAGCTTGTCATTATGATCCCAGCGCCAGGGAAGTTCCTTACAGGATCACAACTTGGGGTGGGTTTTCAAAGCAAGCCGTAACAAATCTAGTGACGATCTACAATCCACCACCAACAATCTACGATCCACGCGCTCCTCACCCCAAGCTCAATGCAAAGCGCTTGCGCTTGCGGCGCAGAAGGAAGGGAACGAGATACGCGGCGACGAGCAGAACATGCGCGAAGACGAGCATGAATGTGTAATACACCACGTGCGCGGCCGGAGCGAACAGGGTGGCCAGGTTCGCCGCAGAGCCGAAGCGCTGGCCCCAAATCACACAAGAAAAGGGCACCCGGCGATTCGTCTCGAAAACGTGCGCCACGCCGTCCGCGCCGAAGAGCAGTATGTCGAGCACCGCATCATCGCCGAGATCGGCCAGCAATGGCGCTTCGCCGGGATTGATCATGACTTGCCGATCTTCCCACAGCGTTGCGCCGGTTTTGCCGTTCAGCACTTTGATGCGCCCTTCTTGATCCGCAACCACCACGTCCGCGCGCTCGTCGTGATCGCAATCAAACAACACGGGCTGCTGCACGATGCGTCCGGACTCCACGCGCCATAGCTCCGGCTGCTTTTGCCCATCGCGCCCCAAGCCGCGAAATGCCGCCAGCGAGCCATCGTTGGAAGCAGCCACCACGTCCACAATCTCATCGCCGTCGACATCACCCAACACGAACGGATAGCAGAAGGTCTCAGTCGAGTCCTCGCCGCGTTTCAAATCACTCCACCACAGATCACGCGTTTTGATTTTGCCTTCGAGATTCTGATTCGACAAATCCATACACACGAGATTGCCCTGCCGCGTGGAAACGACCAAATCACCATTGCCGTCGCCGTTCAAATCGGCCACCCCGGCGATATAGCGAATTTGATGATTCTCATTGAACCGCCCCTTGAGTTTGTTCAGGCTGAGATTGACGTCGACGTTGGCCTTGATGCGCCGCTCCACGCCGTCATATATCAACACCAAGCCATGCTCTGTGCCGATCAAAATTTCATCCGCACCGTTGTCGTCGAGATCATAGCAAGACAGCGGGGCAAAAGAAGGCATTTCAATATTGAGGCTCACCCACTCCGGTTCCTGCAAACGCGCATATCCCACGTGCAGCACGCCCTCGGTGTTGATGGCCGCCACATCCAACCGGCCGTCGTCGTCGAAATCTCCCACCACTGCGGAACCGGCGACTTCCTTGACGAGAAAGGGGCTGGTCCAAATCTCCGCGCCGTGCAAACCGTCGATCGCCACCAGATGTGCATCTGCGGTGAGTGCCACGACGTCGTCCAGGCCGTTGTCATTCAAATCTGCAATGGTCGGCGGATGATTCGCGTCGAGCACAATGGAAGTCATTTGCCACAAGCGCCGGCGATTCTTGCCATCCACGGCGATCATCGAGCCGTCGGAGCGCACGATCGCCAAATCCACATACTCCTCGTGATTCAAATGCGCCAAAACCGGCAGGGAGGGCCGCAGCGCAAGTGAGTCGATTTTTATGTTCGCGGCTTGTTCGCCGAGCGTCGGCTCGATCTTCGCGTAAGTATGGTATTCGGCTTTGAACGGTTTGGGCACGTCGGTGAGTATGGTAAGATTATACCATCCGAACCCGACCAGCGCGATTGCAAGCAGAGTCAGCACAATGCTTCCATACGTCAAGCCTTGATTGCGATAGCGCAACCACCATGCGCCCGCCCTTTGTGGAAAGGAAAAATCCCAATTGCCCTCGGCCACAAAGCGAAAGATCGTGCTTTGTTGATCGCTGACGATTTCGATTTCGTCGCCGGGCGTGAGCAACAGTTCCTCGGTTTCGGTCAGCTTGTCTTGATTCAAATACGTGCGGCTCTTGCTGCGTTTATCGCTGAGATAAAAAAAATTGTTGCGATAGGAGATCGTTGCGTGGCGCCGCGAGATGCTGGGATCGACTGCGCCTTTGCGATTCTCGCGAATCACGATGTCGTTCAGCCGCACCTCCCGGCCGATGCGCGTTTCGCCGAAGTTCAATTGAAAACGTTTGCCCAAATACGGCCCGTAGATCGCCAGCAAATAGTACGGGGACTTTTCCACATTCTGATTGCGCCGCGGCGCGCTTTCGCTCGGGGCCTCAGTTTGAACGTGCTCACGCGCGGCCGCAAATTCGGCGGTGTGGCTTTCGGAACGCGCTTGCGAATTCAGCCGGTGCAACCGGTCTTCATCGCTCGGCTCGCTCACTTCAAAAACGAATTCTTCGCCGGCGCTGCCATTGCCCGTGCCCGCCGGTGCGGAACCCTCTCCTTGCACAACGTCGAGCACCGCATCCTTCATTTCATCCCAAAAATCTTTCGTATTGCCTTTTTTCCCCTCCCCTGTGCCAAAGGAAGATGGCGGCGCTTTGCTCTCGCTTGCGAGATGTTCCTCCGGAGGAATGCGAAAGAGCAACGTGTGCTCGCCGACCCCGATGGTATCGCCGTCATGGAGCTCCGTGGAGGCGTTGATGCGGATGCCGTTGATAAAAGTGCCGAACGCGCTTTTCAAATCGCGCACAAAATACTTTGCGCCTTGCCGTTCAACATGGAAATGCGTCATCGAAACCAGCTTGTCGGCCACGACGAGATTGTTGCCAGTTTCCGAGCCGACGGTGAAGAGCGCATTACCCGGCGGCATCAGATATTCGCCGAGCACTTCCGCCTTTTTTTTGAGAATGAGTTTGGGCATGTGTCCATTCTCCCTTTCCATAGGAGAGCCGAGGTTGTTTTGATAAAACCTCTAGCGATTAATTTTTGCTATCTCAATTTTGCGTTGGCGATGTCTTCGACCTCCCCATTTCCCCCTTGAGGGCATACGTGTCAAGCTCAGGAAACATGCACGGCATATCCCCCCCTTGAGGGGGCAGGGGGGGCCCGGTATCATGAACGACCCCAACGCGAGCCGCAACTAAACAGGCAGAATGATTCATCGGTAGAATGATTACGTCATTATTCTGCTGATGAATCATTCTGCCATTTGAAGTCTTTGCTTGCTGTGCATAGATTTCACTTTTAATAGATTAAAGCGCAAATCAAAAAGGCCCAAAGCGTGAAACAATGAATTTGAGTGGTCACGACGCCCCCAAGAACACCCCCTCAAGGGGGGAATTGCGAGGGTATTCCTCTTAGCTTGACACATATGTCCCCTTGAGGGGAAATTTGCTTTGCTCAATTCGACGCCGCGAGCCTGAACACCATGCGCCGCTTGTCGGTTGCGACCTGCACCTCTTTGACGGCGACGCGATAGCCGAGCTTTTTAATGCGGAAACGGTATTCGCCCGGCGGCAAGCTGCGCTCCGCAATACCGGATTCATCCGTCTCGCCGAAGAACGCCTCCGGCTCGCTCGCGCGTGAAGTGGATTGATAGCTGATCGTTACGTTGTTCAACGCCGCGCCGGTGCGTTCATCGAGCACCGTAATTTCCATCGTGACGCTGCCGATCGACATGCGCGCAATCGCCACGTTGCTATTGGCCGGAATGGCGAGCACGTACTCGGCAAAACCGGGTTTGTTGAGCAGCACTTTATAGGGATAAGGCAAGAGCGTCAACTCGCACGGCGTAGTGGCTTTCATTTTTGTGCTGCGGCCGTTGTAAATCAACTCGGTCACCTGCGCCTTGATGTCGTCATCGCTGGAACTGTTTGCATTTTTGGCGAAGATGCGCACCAATCGTGAAAGCGTTTCGGTATATTCGCTCGGGGAATTTTCATCGACCTCGAGCGCAAAGGTTCTGGGCAAATATCCCTCTTTCTGCAGCGTAATCGTGTGCGTGCCGATGGCCAGGAGCAACTCCGTCGCATAGCCGGTCAATCCCACGGGGTTTTCATCGCCGTCGACGTAAATCTCGGCGAGGTTCGGAATCGAAGAAATCGTCACCGGCTTCACGAACGTGCCGGTGATGGTAAAGTGCTCGCGCTGGCCCTCGATGCGCTCGAACTTCCACAGCCGGCGATCTTCCACGGTTTCAGTGCCGTCAATGGTATTGATCGAAAAACCCGCGAGCGTCATCAAGCCTTCTTTGCGCAGCTCAAGACTCAGCGGTTCGGGCGCAACTTCATAGAGCACGCGGCAGGGCGTGAGCTGGGTATATTTGATGCCGTTCAAATAAACTTCCGCGCCTTCGGGCGTGGAAGAAATTTCCAAAATTGTTTTGAAGCGAAAGACATAGGGTTGATCCGACTCCGGCTGTTTTTCATTCGCAACCGTGACATTGCCTTTGGAAGGCACTTGAATGGAGCGCACAATCGGCTCGAAGCGCGGCAAAGTGAGCGTGAGCTTGTGCACGCCCGGCGAAATTTTTTCAATGGCGAGCGGCGTGGTTTTCGGCAGCGGCTCATCATCCAAATAAACTTGCGCGCCCGAAGGGAACGAAACGATTTTGATCGCTGGCGGAAAGAGCAAATCATAGATGCCGGAGCCGAGCGAGGTCCACCGCGCAAACACGTCCACGACGACGAACAGTGCAAACGCCGCCATGAGGCCGCCGAACGAAAGCAGAATGGCCTTGCGATGCGTGCGCGCCGAAAGCCGCACCACGTCGATGATCGTGCGCGCTTCGTTTTCCTCTTCCTCTTCTTCCAACACTTTGTAAAATGCGCCGTCTTGCGGCACCGGCGCCGATTCGGCCGCCGCATGTGCCGGTTCCGGCTGGGGCGGCACTTCCACTTCGAAAGGCAGATGGGGCGTGGCCTCGAAGCGTTCCGAGGGCGGCGCGCTGGCGAAGTTGAGCTTGCTTTCATCCATGTTGAGCACCAGCTCGGCTTCGGCAATGGTGAAATCTTCCTCCGGCTTGGCGCTCACCAGCGGCTCGTCGAAGACCGGCGCATCAAAAAGTGGAAACGACTCGGTGGCAGGTTCTCCGGTCGAGCCGGCGGCGGCATACTTGCGCGGCGGCGTCAATCTTTGCACGAGCGTTCCCAGCTCGAGCGCATAATCCGTTGTGGGCGCTTCCGCAGAGAGGTAGTTCATCAGCTCCAGATACATTTGATTCGCGGATTGATAGCGTTGCCGCGGCTCTCTTTGCAGCGCGCGCTCCACGACTTGCACCAACAGTTCCGGCGCCTCCATGGCTTTGAGCAGGCCAATGTCCCAGTTGCCGCTTCGCAGAGTTTGCACCGTGATTTCGGGCGATTGCTCTTTGAAGAGGCGTTGCCCGGTGAGCATTTCATAAAACACCGCGCCCAGCGCAAAAATATCGGCACGATGATCGAGCGGCCCGCCTTGCGGGGCATTCACCTGTTCCGGCGCGAGGTAGCCGAGCTTGCCTTGAATCAAAACTTCGTTCTTGCGATCCGCGCCATGATGGCCCCGGCGGCGTGCATTGGCCAGTCCGAAGTCAATGATCTTCACCTCGCCGAGCTGATTCAGCATAATGTTGCCGGGCGAAATGTCTTGATGAATGATGTGCAACGGCTGATGTGTGTCGGGATCGCGCCGAGTGTGGGCGTAATCCAGGCCGGCGCAGGCTTCCGCGATGATGTAGGCGCTGAGATGCGGCGGAACGAGATGCCGGTCTTTGCGGCTGGCATTGATCAATTGGCGCAGGTCGATGCCGTCAACATACTCCATGATAATGTAGAACTGGCCATCCTCTTCGCGCTTAATGTCGTAGATGCGAATGATGTTGTGATGATTCAAACGCGCCACGGCCAGAGATTCGGCTTGGAAGAGGTCGATGTATTTGGCTTCGCCGAGCAACTCCGGCGTAATCGCTTTGATGGCAACCGGTTTGTCGAACAAACGGTCGCGCCCGTATGAAATCACGCCAAAGCCGCCGCGCTTGATCTCTGCAATGATTTCGTATTTTTGGTCCAGAACTTTCACTGCTGCCATGGACTGCCCTCTGAGGTCGATAACTGTGGCGACTCCGCGCCGCATTTCGCCGCAATTTGCGACAAACCGTTAATAGAATTGTCCGCAAAGATGGATTTTGCTGGGTAGAGTTCTTCGATCATTACGGCTTGTGTATGAATACATACAAAACACACAGTTTGCGAAGAGAGCAGCGGCGGGATGATTGAAAATCTTATAATGGAAGTTTTGCCGGGCCGGTAACGGGGGCTTGCTAATTTCCCCAGAATACGCTTTCTTGGGCTTGTCGCTGCGCGTTCTTGTGTATCATCTCCGTTTATTTGCCGAGGGGCTAGTGCACCGAGGTGACATAAAGCGCTGCGCAGGCTGCAAATTTTGAACACCAAAGGAAGATTCCATGGCACAACTTCGACCGTTCCACGCACTTCTGCCACCGGCTCATCTGGTGGCACGTCTCTCGTGTCCCCCTTATGATGTCGTAAGTGAAAGCGAGGCGCGCGCATTGGCTCACAACAATCCGCACAGTTTTATGCGCATCATCCGTGCGGAGGTCGATCTGCCCGAAACACTCTCTCCATATGATGCCTCGGTTTATGACCGCGCGCGCACGAATCTGCATGCCTTTGAAAAAGCCGGTTGGTTGCAACGCCGTACGCAGCCGCAAATTTTTGTGTATCGTTTGCGCACAGACGGCCATACGCAAACCGGCGTCGTGGGCTGTTGTTCCGTTGCGGAGTATGAAGCCGGCGCGATTTGCAAACATGAAAACACCAAGCCGGAAAAAGAAAATGATCGCACACGCCATTTGCTCGCGCTCGCGGCGCATGCCGAGCCGGTGCTCCTTGCTTATCGCGGGCGCAACGAAATCGACGAGCTGGTCGCGCACGTTTGCACGCAAACGCCGTTGTTCGATTTCGTTGCTGATGATGGCGTGCAGCACACACTTTGGCAAGCACCGGAATTCGAGCCGCTTGCGCGCGCGTTTCAGCAAGCGCCACGGCTGTATATTGCCGACGGCCATCATCGTTCCGCCAGTGCGGCGCGTGCATGCGCGGAGTTGCGTCAACAAAATGCCCGGCACACCGGCGAAGAAGCTTATAACTTTTTCCCGGCAGTGCTCTTTCCCGCCGAACAACTGCGCATTCTCGCATACAATCGTCTCCTGCGTAATCTTCCGCATTGGAATGCCGAAGCCTTCCGCGAAAAATTGCAGCGTGACTTTGAGTATGCTGAGCATGCTCCCGCAGTTCCGCAGCAGAAAGGCACTGTGAGTTTTTATATGGAAGGCAAATGGCATGGTCTCACCCTGCGCGCGGCAATCGCAAACGACCCCATTGCGCAGCTCGATTTGACGCGCCTGCAACAACAGTTGCTCGAGCCGTATTTCGGCATTGCCGATCAACGCACGGACAAGAGAATCGACTTCGTCGGCGGCATACGCGGCGCCGAGGCCTTGCAACAAGCCGTCGATCGTGGCGAAGCCCAATTGGCGCTCAGCCTTTTTCCGCCCTCGTTGGACGCACTCATCGCAGTCTCCGACCGCGGCGAACTGATGCCTCCCAAATCCACGTGGTTCGAACCCAAGCTCCGCTCCGGCCTGTTCATTCATCCTTTCGACTCGTCTGCAAGTTGAACCTGGCGGTTGTAGTATTGCATGCGCTGTCTCACCGGAAGAATTCTCATGTCCGTTTGAACGCTCGGGCGTGATGAAAATGTAGCGCAGACCTCCTGTCTGCAAGCAGGCTGGAGGTCTGCGCTACGGCAGTTTCATGATGCTCTTTCGGGATTTTCATTTACTGCACGCTCTTGACTATTTTTGGGAAGAAGTAAAATGCGTTTGCCGCAATCTTTCAAAAACGCCGTGGCCGCCGCGGCGAAGAGTCTGAATCATTCCTTCAAACAAATCGGTGTACTGGGTGATTCGCCCGATCGCAACTTTTCCGAACGCAATACCCTCGTTCATATCAGTGCGGGCTTTTTGCACGCCGGCTTCGCTGCGTATGCCACGCCCAAATCCGCGCCGCACGTAAGCCCAGCCGATCTCATCGTATCAAACCGAAAAGTGAGTTTCGCGCTCGCTGTTCATGCTTCGGAAAAAACATTGCCGGGCAGAATATTGAAAAACGCCCAAACCCTCCTGCGCTACGAGCCGCAGGCATATCCACGATTGGATAACGCGGAGAACGCGGCGTTTTGGCGCCAATCCGAACGCTGGGCCGCGCTCTTCGTGCAGAGCTTCGCGGGCGAAGACTTCAATGAATTGTGGTGCAACCAAGTCACTGCGCCGGCAACGTTCGAACAAAACTTGCCTGCCTATCGCGAGCTGAGCAACGCAGGCAAGGAAGACTTAAGCGAGCTAGCGAGTTTTCTGCGCGCTCGCGAGGCACACGTCGGATTAGAGCCTGTTTGCAGCGAGCTTTGGCGCGCCGGCGAAAGATTGGATTTGTTGTGGACGGCATTCCCGCTATGAGTCGCAGATGAAGAGAAGATCAAAAATTCGTTTGACGCATTGCAACCGCCTCGCGCGCAAATTCGGCGCGCATGTTCGCAACAATTCCCCCTTCAAAGGGGGAATTTATTTGTGCTGGTTTTGGATGATCGCATCCGCTGTCGCATTATGCGCGCAAACGACGAACCTCATTTCGCCCGATGTTGCACTGCTTTCTGACAACTTTTCTTCTCCTCGCCTCAGCACGCAGCAGTGGGTCTTTGGCAATCACCCCAACAATCTTTCGCGCGTGCAAAACGGCGGCCTCGTGCTGCGTTCCGAGGGCAAGACCAGCGGCTGGATTCACACCGCGGAAAAGTTCACGCTGCGCGACAAAATCATCCAGCTCAAAATGGTGCAGCCGAACGGCGACGGCGCATTGGGAATTTCTCCGACGGTGACGAGCACTTCGCCGATCGCGTTTTCTTCTGAACAAAATTACTATCGCTTCTATACCTCGCGCGATGAAAGCACCGGGCCTTATCGTCTTTACGTGCAATGGAGCAAAGCCGGCGTGGTCGATGGCATTGAAGTCGCCCCCGAGATTGAAGTCAAACCCAATTCATATTTGCGCCTGCTCACCTCCGGCGAGGTGCTCTATTTTCAATTCTCTCTCGACGGCAACACGTGGCAAACGGTTTATGCAGAAGTCTTCGCGCTGCCCGGCTACACTTTGAGCGAGCGTTTTTATATCGAAATCGCCGCGGGTTACACCATGCGCAATGGCGAGTGGATTGTCGATGATTTTCTATTCCAAAAGAACACCGCAAGCGCGGGCCAAGCGAGCACGGTTGAAAAAATTATTCTGAATGATCCGCTGCGTGCGACCACGCGCGGCGCGCAAACCGGCGGCAAATTCGCGCCCGACGGCGGCTGGCAAGCCACCAGCCGCGAAGATATGCTGGTGTATGATCTCGGCCGCTACGTTGAGAGCGGCGCGCTCGAAATTCAAGTGCGCAACTTCAAGCCGAGCGAGCAGAATACTTACGAGCGCCATCATTTTCTCGCCATGTTCCGCTTTCCGTGGGGCAATCACCATGCGGTTGAAACGCAATCCATGTTTTGGGATTTGCACACCGGCACGATGTACGCGCCCGGTGTGAAACTGCAATCTTCCACCAACTTCGTCGATGAGAAGGCGACCATCGTTCCTGCGAATTGGAAAAAAGAGGAGACGTATCGCCTGCTCGTGGTGTGGAGCGGCAAGGAGCTGCAATACTTCCGTAACGGCGCTTTGCAGGCGCTGCACACGCACGATGAGCCGCTGCAATTGCGCTATATCTTCATCGGCCGCGATTACACCGTGAGCGGCGACCTTGTGAGCAATTTCAAAGGCAATCAATATCCCGCCTTCGTCGGGCCGATTTATTCCAATCTCATCGTGAAGGCTAATTTGCCGGCGCACGACGACACGCCGCCGGTCGTGGCGAATGTGGCGCTCGCGAGTGTGTATGCAAATGCCGCGCGTCTGAGTTGGACCTCGAACGAGCCGGCAGTCTGCATAGTCGAATACGGCCTCACTTCCGCTTATGGTCAGCAAACCGCGGTGCTCGGGCTGCCCGCGCAGGACTTTGAGACGACGTTGCCCAACCTCGCCGTGCATCAAACGTATCACTATCGCATCATCGCAGCGGATCAAGCCGGCAATCGCGTGAGCACGCCGGACGCCACTTTTACAACCTTGAAAAGCGGACTCTATCTTTTTCAACCCCACGCGGACACCTTCGTTGAAAAGAACAATATCTACGGCGAAACTCGCAGCCACGCCAATTTCGGTTGGATGAACTTGCTCGCGAGCGAGGGCCGTGAATGTTATTTGCGTTTCAATGTCGCCGGCCTCGATGGTGAAGTTGCACAGGCTGCGCTGCGTTTGCACGGGCGGCAATCCGGCAAAGGCGGCGGCAAGCTGCGCGCGATGCAAATGGATTGGGAGGAGAATGCGGTTACGTGGTTAACGAAGCCGGAAGTGATGGAAACCGATCTCGGCTACATCGATGTTGTGGTTGCAGGTGCGTGGCAAGGCATTCCGCTGCGTGAGACGGTGATTGGCAACAGTGTTTATGATTTTGCTTTGCTCGGAACCGGCGAAACGGTTTCGTTCGACTCCCGCGAGTCCACGAATCATCAGCCGGAATTGGTCGTCGCACTGCGCGAAAAAGATGCGACCGCACCCGTGCTCAGCGAAGTCGCCGTACACAATATCACACCAACGCGCGCGACTCTCACGTGGAAAACGGATGAGCCGGCGACGGCAATCGCGCAGTTTAGCGATGAACTGAGCGCCGAACGCCTCGTCGCGGATACGACGGACTTTGCATTGCTGCACCGCCTCGAGTTGCGCAATCTGCGGCCCTATAAAAAATATCGTTGCCGCCTTCTCTCCGTCGACGTTGCGGGCAATGTTTCGGAAGCCGCGGATTTGCAATTCGAAACGCTGCCCGCGCGCGTCGAACAAGTTGCGCTGCACGAAGTCTTCGAGGCGCTTTTCACCGCGGCCCACGCGGAGGAGAACTCATTTCGCGACGGCCCGGAAATGACGCTCACTTTCAGCGGCACGAGCGGCGCTGCACTGGGCAAAGTTCATAAAGTTTCCGCGTTTTGGGATGGCAAGAACGCTTTTCTCGTGCGTTTTGCGCCGCCTGCACGCGGAACGTGGTCGTGGGCTTCGCAATCAGCCGATGCCGGATTGCACGGCCAGAGCGGTACTTTAACCTGCGCGGGGCAATTGCCGGAAGCGCATATTTCCGCACGCGGACACGTGCGCAACGCTGTGTTGTATCCTGCGACATTGGCGCACGCGGATAGCACGCCGTTCTTTTTAGTGGGAACGCAAATGAAGTCGGCGCAAAACGTTTCGTTGCAGAGTTTTCAAAAATACGTCGAGGCGCGCGCGGAGCAGGGCTGCAATTTCATGCAAATTTCGGCGTTTGAGATTTCGAGTTTGCATGATGTTGCAACGGGCAGCGGCGCGGCGTTTTTTGCAAACGACGTGGAACGCTTGAATCCGGATTATTGGCGCAGGCTCGATGAGCGCGTGGCCTTTGCAAATGCCAAAGGCATGGTGGTGGGATTGACCGTGCTGCCGAGCAAAGCTGCGTCGCATTTTCTGAATGCGCAACAAGTCGAGCGTTACGTGCGCTATGTGGTGCGGCGCTATTCCGCGTTCAATGTCATGTGGCTGCTCGAAGAACTGCCGGCGGGAAGTGCAATCACGCTCGCGACGGTTGCCGGACTTATCGCAACGCATGATCCCGATCAACATGTGCTGGTGCTGCCGCACAGCGCGCTGCCCAGCGAGAGCACGAGAGCGTATGCCTTCATGCACAACACTTTGCCCGAAGAGCGCGCGGGCAGTAATCCGGAGCGCCGGCTCGAGTTGCAGCTTATCTCTCTTACAGGCGATAAAAGCGCTGCGGAAGAAGTGCTTCAGCAAGCGTGGCAAAGTGTCATGAGCGGACGGCGCTTCGTTCTCGCCGAGGAAGCACCCGCGCCATTCACAGAGGAGAGTTTATATCCGACCAGTTTGAATTTCGTCAAAACCCTGCGAGAGTTTTGGTCAAGTGACATACACTATACTGTGCCGTGGTGGAAGTTCACGCGTTTTACTGCGCTCGATAAAACGCGCTGGTTGGCCGGCCAACCGGGCGAGGCCTATGTGGTGTACGCGGCCTCCAACGGAGAATTCAAGCTCGATCTCTCCGAAGTGCAAGGCGAGCTGCGCGGGGAGTGGTTCAACGCGAAGACCGGTTTGTGGAGCACAGCTTTCTCCGGCGCACCGAGCCGCAGCTTTGCGCTCAAGCCTCCGGGCGAGGGCTATGCGGCCTTCCTTTGGGTGTATCGGCATTGAGGCTACTAGAAGCTTTTTCGATCTTACTGTTGAACCCACAGCTCTTTAAATTTGCCGCCGACATTTTCAGTGTTGGTTTCGAAAGAGGCTTTATTTCAAACGTAGGAATGAGTATCTTGCGCGCCATTTCTGGCAACGGAAGGCAAGTCTTACTCTCAACCAAAGGCTGACATGACTCGCATGCGTAACGCGCTGAATGTTGCGCTCGTTATCATCGCATGGGGTGGACTGTTTCTGCTTGCGCGCTCCGATATCTTCACCGCACGCTTCTATGGCTTGCCGGTGTTGTTCCTTGTGGTGGCATTGGAGAGCGCTTTCTTTCCCGTGCCGCTGAACGTGCTCGTGTTGCTCGCCAGCCAATCTGCAGATGCGCGCGCGGTCGTGGCCATCGCTGCCTGCGCCACGTTTCCTTCTTATTTGCTCGAATATCTCATCTATCGCCTCATCATTCGTCACAGCCGCGTGCTGGACATCAAAAATCTCAAAGTCGCATCCAAGCTGTTCGCCGGATTCGTCAAACATCCGTTCGCAACGCTCGCCGTGAGCTCCTTTCTGCCCATACCTTCCGAACCGATTCGCTTTTATGCCATCTCGATCTGCTATGATAAATTTCGTTTCGCGCTCGCCGGCATGCTGGGACGCGCGCCGCGTTATGCCATACTCGCCTGGGTCGGCGCGCTCATGGGCACACCCAATTGGTTGCTCGTGGCAGTCCTACTCCTGCCCGCGCTTTTAGGACTGGCGGGATATGCCTACAAACGCGCACACATGCACAAAGCAACGAAGCTGGCTGAAGCGGGCGAGCCGGCGTGAAGCCGCAGCGCATATGCGGCCCTTCATTTTTTTGTAGCCTGCCTTGACATTGATACAGATATTTCCCTCCTTCGTGTTGAAATAACTCAAAAACTTTTTGTAAGCGGATTTGACGAATAGCGCGGATATGACAGCAGACTTTATCTGTTATATTCGCGAAATCTGCTAGCAGAAAATCTTTGCTTTTCATCCGTTGGTCTTCATCTAACCGTTGGGGCAGCCCGAAGGGTTATCATGCCAACCACCCTCGAATTTCACGTTCAACCCGAAACCAGCGAGCGTTATCGTCTCGAAGTTTTTGAGCGCGGCAATACGCAGCCGCTCGCTCGCACGGTCTTCGATTATCCGCTCTCGTTCATGACGCCGTTCGAGATGAGCCGTCTTGACGTTGACGCGAAAGACCCTGCCGGACGTTATTCGCGCTTGCAGGATTACGGCTACAAGCTTTATCAAAAACTCTTCACGCCCGAGATGCAAACGCTCTGGCAGCAGCATAAACGCGCCACGGATTTTCTCACGCTCTGTTTGCGCATCGCACCCGAGGCCGCCGGACTCGAAGCCTTGCCGTGGGAAACGCTGCACGACGGCGAAGAATTTCTCGCTGCGGGCGCAAAGACCGGCATGTCGCGTTTGCCGCGTGATATTGCCCCTCAAGAAAATTTGCCGAGCCTGCCTGCGCCGCTCAAAATGCTCGCGTTCATTGCCAGCCCGCTCGACCTCAGCGAGCACGAGCGTTTACAAATCGAGGCTGAGCAAGAGCTGTTGCTGCAAGCCGTGAACGCGCCCGCCGGGCAAGGCCGCTTGTATGTGGATTTCGAAGACGAGGCCAAGCTCCCCATTCTCGAAAGCAGTTTGGAGGCGGGCTATCACATTTGGCATTACTCCGGCCACGGCATATCACCGCAAAACGGCGGCGGCTTGTTGCTCGAAGATGCGGAAGGCAAGCGCCGGCCCACTGCGGTGCATGAAATTTTGCAGGCCCTGCAAAAGGCGGAAAATGGTTTGCGCCTCGCCGTGCTCTCCGGCTGCCAAACCGCGGCCACGCTGCACGTTGCCGGTTTTCGCGATCTCGCTCGCGGCTTGTTGCAGCGCGGCGTGCCCGGCGTGATTGCCATGCAGTTTTCCATTTCCGACAACGCGGGCTTGCTGCTCGCGGAAACGCTCTATCCCAAGCTCGCCGCGGGCCAGCCTTTGGAAATGGCCCTCAGCGCCACGCGCCGCGTGCTCTTGCAACACGACGAGGCCGTGATCAAAGCAGATGCGTTCGCGCCCGTGTTGCTCACGGCCAATGGGCAATGTTTGAAAACCGAGGACGCACCTCGGCCGCAAGCCGCTGCGCTGCCGCGGGAAATAAAAATCGATTTCAGTTTTCATCTCCCGCTTGCGCAGCTCAGTTTCGGATTCTATGGCCGTCGCCGAGAGTATCGCCAAATTCGCGACGGCTTGCTCTTTCGCAATCATCGCGCGGTGATCGTACACGGCATTGGCGGCATCGGCAAAACCAGCCTTGCCAGCCACGCCGCGAAACGCCTGCAACGCCATTTCAAAGGCGTGTATGCTTTCAATTGCAGCAGCGGCACGCTCAGCCCGGAGCGCATTGTGTTGGAATTGCACCGCTACTTCGAACGCCTCGGCGTGCAAGTGTTGCAGCCGCTCGTGCATCAATCTATTCCACCCGCAGACCTTGCCACCGACCTCGCGCAAGTGCTCTGTCAAATTCCACTGCTCCTCATCTTCGATAACTTCGAATCTCAACTCACGAATAACGAGCATCCAGGATCAAGCAACCAGCATCCAACCCACACCATCTCCGACGCCAACCTCCGCACGTTCTTAATAACCCTGCTCAAAGCCACGGCCACCGGCACGCGCTTCTTTTTCACCAGCAGATATTTGTTCGATCTCGAAGCGCAGCGCCTCGGCACGATACAAGAACTGCCATTGGCAGATTTGAGCCGGCCCGAGGCTTTGGGTTTGATGCAAAAGCTGCCGCACTTGGCGCAGTCATCTTATTGGGAAAAAGTCTATGCGCATCAAATGTTCAAAGGGCACCCTTATGCGCTCGTAACATTGGATTGCCATTGCGCGCATCAACCTTTGAGCAAGATTTTGCTGGACGCGAAAAACGTGCAGGCCGAGCTGCGCGAGTTCCTTGCCATTGCGTTGAATTATGAAAAGCTCTCCGAACGCGCACGCGAGCTGCTCAATTGTATGGCTGCGTTCCGCCAAGCAGTTCCGCTTGAGGCCGCGGAGTGGGTTGTGAGAGAGCAGTCATCCATTGTCCAAAACTTGGAGCGCCCTATTGCTGAGTTGATCAGTTGGGGCTTACTCACGCCCATTAACGAAGACGGCCAGCTTGCAGCTTTGTCCGTACACAACCTCGTGCGCGACTTTTGTTGTGAGCAACAAGCCGGTGCAACTTGGCGCGAGCGCTTGCACGAAGCCGCGGCCTTTTACACCAGCCAAACCAAGTTGGTGGAACAAGAGAGCAAAACGCAAGAGGCCGTATGGCATGAAATGGAAGCCTTCGAGTTGCTGCTGGAAGCGGAAGATTTTGAAGCCGCAGCCAATCTCGTGATGAACGCCGATCCGCTTTTGGACCGCTGGGGCTTTGGTCATTATCTAGAAAGCCGTTATCGCCGGCTCATTGAAGGTGTATCTCGGCGAACTGCTGCAAAGCTCGGCCACAACCTTGGCGTGCTCGTGCAAGCGCGCGGGGACTATGCCGCAGCCTTGCTGCAATATGAAAAATCGCTGAAGATCGAGGAAGAAATCGGCAATCGTGCAGGCGTAGCTGGCTCACTATATCAAATCGGTTATCTTCACTATCTGCGCGGGGACTATGCCGTAGCCTTGGTGCAATATGAAAAAACGCTGCTGATTCAAGAAGAGCTTGGCGACCGTGCTGGCGTGGCTAGCTCGCTTCATCAAGTCGGCATGGTTTATCAAGCGCGCGGGGACTATGACGCGGCCTTGCAGCAATATGAAAAATCACGGAAGATCAATGAAGAACTTGGCAATTCTCTGGGCGTAGCGAACGCGCTGCATCAAATCGGCATCATTCATCAGGCGCGCGGAGACTATGTCGCGGCCCTGGCCGAGTACGAAGAAGCCCGGAAGATTAGAGAAGCGCTTAACTCCCCTGCCGGCGTGGCCAGTTCGTTGCATCAAATCGGCATGATTCATCAAGCACGCGGGGAGTATGCTGCGGCATTACAGCATTACGAAAAGTCACTGAAGATTTTTGAAGAGCTTGATGACCGTGCGGGCGTGGCCGATTCTCTGAATCAAATCGGCAATCTTTATTATCTGCGCGGGGATCATGTCGCCGCCCTGGCCGAATATGAAAAATCGCTGAAGATTGCTGAAGGGCTTGGCAATCGCGCAGGCGTGGCCCGTTCGCTGCATCAAATTGGCGTGGTCCATCAAACTCGCGAGGACTATGCCGCGGCATCACGGCACTATGAAAAATCGTTGCAGATTTTAGAAGAGCTTGGCGACCGTGCGGGCGTGGCCACTTCGCTGCATCAAAGCGGCAATCTTCATTATCTGCGTGAGGATTATGCCGTGGCCTTACAGCAATATGAGAAATCGCTGCGGATTAAAGAAGAGCTTGGCAATCGCGCGGGCGTGGGCAATTCGCTGAACAATATTGGCGCGATTCATCAAGCGCGTGGGGATTATGGTGCGGCTTTGCTCCAGTATGAAAAATCGCTGCAGATTCAAGAAGAGCTTGGCAACCGCGTGGGCGTGGCCACTTCGCTACATCAAATCGGTAATCTTCACTTTCTGCGCGGGGACTATACCACTGCCTTGCAGCAATATGAAAAATCGCTTCACATTGAAGAAGAGCTTGGCAACCGTCCGGGAGTGGCTGAAACGCGCGCTCAAATCGGCCAGCTCTTGACGCAAACCGGGCGCTATTCCGAAGCCTTCGAGCACTTGCTCTTTGCGCTCGATACTTTTGTAGAGTTGCAATCTCTCGATGCAGGCATTGCCGCCAACGCGCTCAATGACCTTCGCAAACGATGGGGCGCGGCCAACTTCGAGGCGGCCTGGCAACAAGCCACCGGCGAGCCCGTGCCGTAGGGGTTGTTCGAAGAATAGCCTTCTACATTTCGCTCTGCCACGGCTTGGCCGAGGCTTGCACTTTTGGGGCAATGCCGTTCATCGTAGTCCCACTCCATTGTGGGGTGCTGGAACGAGCGGAGAAACAGCGGCCCACAAGGGGCCGTGACTACGAGGGCGGCCTAATCGAAGGGGGGAGATTCGAAACACAAGGCAAGCTACAGCTCAGCCGTAGCTGAAGGCTCTTCTTAATTTGGAGAAGACAAGTCCCCAACGGGGACAAATGTGAAAACGAAGGGCAACGCCCTGGAACAATACGCGCCTCCTCGGTCCTCAAAACCCCAAAGGGGTGAAAGGGATTTTCTATTTCGCCCTTTCCGGGTTAGTGCAACGCGCAACCAAACAATCTCCCGGGGCGCTGCCCTTCGCTATCGCCTCGCGCTCTTTCGGAGCTTTGGCAAAATCCTTTGCGCCGCCCATCGCATAAATCTCAAATCCTCCCTTGCAACTGCGCGCATTCTTTTGTAGAATTTCGCCGCCGCTTTAGACGGAGCTCGGGCATTTCATGAAACGGGAATGCTATATTGGCTTCACGTTAATTTTGTAACGCTCCTTTTTGAATTGTCATCCTGCAAGGAATTTCCCTCGTGCTTGGCGCCGCCCTTAAAGCGAGAGGTGTTCCGAGTGCGAGGGAAGGTTCTTGCAGAATGACAAATTGATGGGATGTTACAAACCAACCCGACATGAGCATATAACCATTTCACTCCTCGCGGAGTTCGACCATGACCACCCTCATCAAAGTTCGCTGTAACGGCTCCGGCAAACACGTGAACGAAGTCGATTATGAAAAATCACTCAGGCCCACCGTGGTGTTGCGCGGCGGAACTCCGCGCGTTGCGGATGCGGATTTGCCCGAACGGCTCGTGTTCGATTGCAGAGAGTGCGCGGAAGGCAAGGTCATCGTCACGCGCGAGATGATGCTCAAGCACCGCGCGAAGGGGTGAGGGAGTTAGCTCTCATTGGAACGCCCCTTCTCGCATGTCATTCTGCAAGAAACCTCCCTCGTGCTCGGCGCAAAATTTCGAACGAGGTGTGTCGCGAACACTAGAAATGATGCTTCCAGCATGACAGTGAGGGAAGGACGTGGGGAAGTTTAGATGAAAGGAAAAGCAGTGGCAGAACCCCACGAAGAAATTTTTGAAAGCCCAGCTTCGGATCCCGACGAGGCAATCTGGTTGGAGCAGGGCAGGCTCATGCTCACGGAGTCATTGGAGAGCGTGCGGAGCGCAGCAAATGGCTTGCTCACGGCGCTCGGCTTGCTCGAAGCGATCTATCTTGGCATCATCGGCTTTGCGCAGTTCATTCCCGCAACGTGCCCCATCGCGGTCACCATGTTGTTCTTCACGCCGCTGCTGTTGTGGCTCGTCTCGATTTATTTCTGCGTGCTCGTGCTCCTCACCAAGCGCTTCGAAATCCGTTTGCACGCGCCGCAAGAAATCAAAGCCCTCTCGAATCAAATTTTGCAAGCACGCCAACGTTATCTCATGCTCGCCTTTTGGACGCTGGCCGCAGGGCTGCTCTCCGCATTTGCGTTGATGATTTTGCGGCTGAAACTCTAAAGCAAGTTGCCGCGTGCGCCTCGCGCGCTACCGTTCATCCTCCCAATCCTGCCACTCATCGGAATTCGGCCATCGTTTCCCGGCGCTTTGCGTATCTTCCCGCGCACAGAAATTTCAAACACACATAAAGGATTTCAAATGAAGATTTTCCTCCTCTTCATGCTTTATGCGCTCGTGCTTTCTTTTGGGTTGGCACGAGCCGGGCTTCACACGCAGGTTGCACGCGTCAATGGTGCGGCGCGCAAACGCCCGTCTCGCCTGCTGATTATTGGAGCCACGGGCGGAAGCGGCCGCCAACTCGTCACACGGGCTTTGGCGCGCGGTTATGTCGTCACGGCGCTCGTGCGAGAGCCCGCGAAACTGCAAATCGAACATCCGCAATTCACCGTGGTGCAAGGCGATGTTCTGGACTACGCCTCTGTTGCGGCCGCAATGCGCGGGCAAGAGGCCGTGGTGTCTGCGCTCGGCCACAAGCGCTATTTCTATCCCACAAGGATTCTTTCGGAAGGAACTCGCAACATTCTGCGCGCGATGGAAGCACATGGCGTTTCGCGTTTCGTGTGTGAAACCTCGCTCGGCATTGGCGACAGCGTCGGGCGCATGGGTTTGTACTACACGTTCTTCACCATCCCCCTGATTTTGCCGTTCTATTTTTGGGATAAAACTAGGCAGGAAAAAATTATCGCGCAGAGTCATGTCGAGTGGATAATCGTGCGGCCGGGGTTGCTGACCAACGGCGAACCACGCGGCCACTATCGCGCCGGCGCTGCGATCGGCAACTACATCACGACAGTGCGGATTTCGCGCGCCGACGTTGCGGACTTCATGCTCAAACAATTGGAGTCGGACACCTACCTGCGCACGGCTGCGGACGTGGCGTGGTGATTAAGGGCTTTTGCAAGCGCAAACTTTCACGCAAAGGAGGTTCTCGTGTTCGAACAAATCATTCAAGTCGTGCTCTGGCTGCACATTGCCGCGGGCTTCACGGGATTCTTTGTGGCGCCGGTCGCGCTCGTCACCCGCAAGGGCGGCAACACGCATCGCAAATGGGGCAAAGTTTACTTTTGGGCCATGACGCTCAGTGTGCTCACCTCGCTCGTTGTGTCAGCCTCTCGCCCGAATGTTTTTCTTTTTTTGGTCGGCATCTTCAGTTTCTATCTTTCCTTCTCCGGCTATCGTGTGTTGCGCCGCAAACGTCCGGAACAAGGCCAAACCGCAGCGGCATTGGATTGGGCGGTTGCCGCGTTCACGCTCGCCGCGAGCATGTTCATGATTGCGCAAGGCAGCATCGATCTTCACACTTTTGCGCTGCAAGCAAACCCGGTGCTCATCCTCTTCGGCGCGCTCGGTGTATTGGCCGCAGGCAATGACCTCTACAAATTTGTGCGGCCTTCGCGCGATAAAAACGCATGGTACTTCGATCACATGGCCGGCATGGTCGCTTCCTATATTGCTGCAGTTTCCGCTTTCTCCGTGGTCAACTTCACGTTTCTGCCGCTGCTGGTGCGTTGGCTGTGGCCCACGGCCATCGGCTCCGTGCTGCTCGCCATTTGGATTACGAAGCACAAAATCCAATTCCAGCGCGCGCAAGTCACAGCAGCACCCGCACGCGAGCATGCTTTTGCCGAGGCGCGCAATGAAGCCTTTTAAATTCACGCTGGAAAGCTTATCTTGAAAATATGACGCAGCGTTTTCACGGAAAAAACGTTCGCGCGCTGCTCGTGGCCGATACGCTCATCGCCGTCTTCCTGACGGTCATCGGTTTTCGTGCAGGCGAGGAACCATGGCAGGTTACGTTCATCGAGAATTTCATTTATTCGCATGCTATCGGCGCCTCGATCTTCGTGCTGGTCTATGGCACTGGCATCGCGCATGCGCAGAACAATCTCAGCAAGCTGCTGGGACTTGTCGGCCTTTTTGTTTTAGGCGGATGGTGCGGAACGATTATCAGCTTGGTGAGCATGCACTTTTTGTTGGAGCGCGCGCTCACGTGGGCCAAATTCACTTCGCATTTGTTTATCACCGGCATGCTTGCGCTTATTTTTGGCGCCGTGGTTTACAGTTTTTTCGCGGCGCGTGAACGCCTGCAAGACACGATTGCCCAACTTGCGGAAAAGGAAGTGCGGGAGCAACAGCTTCTCCGCCTGAAAACCAAAGCCGAGTTGGAGGCCTTGCGCGCGAAGGTCAATCCGCATTTCTTGTTCAATACGCTCAACTCGATTGCGAGCCTCATCCCGGTCGATCCAACGAAAGCCGAAGAGATGGTGCAGCGTCTCGCGCGACTGTTTCGCTATACGTTGGAGGCGAGCAATCGCGATTTCATTCAGCTCGAAGAGGAATTGTGCTTGTGCCGCGAATATTTGGAAATCGAGAAAGTGCGTTTGGGCGCGCGCTTGACGTACGAAATCGAGGGCGATGCGACGCTCTCGGAAATGCAGCTCCCCGGCTTGTTGCTGCAGCCGTTGATCGAGAATAGCGTGAAGCACGGCATTGCTTCCTCCAAAACCGGGGGGCACATTATGCTCACGGCGCGCCGCTACGGCAATGCGTGCTGGTTAGAAATCACTGATACCGGCAAAGGCTTTGATCGCGCCGATGCGACGGAGGGGTTCGGCCTCAGCAGCGTGCGCGAGCGCTTGGCGCTGCACTACGGCGAAGATTACGCCTTTGAGCTGGCAACCGAAAACGGCGTACGCATTCGCATGCGCCTGCCGCTGAAGAATCCTGCCCTCCGCGCGGAGGTCAAAGAAGAAACTCGTGCGGTGAGCAGCATTGCCGTGCACTAGCGAACAACACAGGGGCCTAGTCATTACGCCATAGCCATGTTATGAAATACCAAACTATCATCATCGAAGACGAGCCGCTCGCGCTGCAGCGACTCACGCGCTTGCTGCAACCGTATAGTGACTTCATCGAAGTCATAGCGCAAGCGACCAACGGCGAAGAGGCTATCGAGATGATAAATGCCCTCAAGCCCGATTTGATCTTTCTCGATATTCAGTTGCCCGAGCTTAATGGCTTTGAAGTGCTTGCACGCCTCGCGCATGTGCCGCTCGTCATTTTTTCCACGGCCTACGACGAGTTTGCGCTCAAGGCGTTCGAGACCAATACGATTGATTATCTGCTCAAACCCGTTGAGCCGGAACGCTTGCAGCGCGCGCTCGAAAAATTGCGCCGGCTCACCGGCAATGAGCAAATTCAACTGCAAGCACAATTGCAAAACCTGCTGGCGGAAATCAAAAAGCCCAAACTGCAACGCTTGCAAGTGCGCACCGGCGACCGCATCCGCTTGCTCGACTACAACGAAATCCTTTTCTTCCGCGCCGTGGACAAATACGTCGAAGTCCACACGCACCATGAAACCCACCTGCTCGATCAGTCTCTCAATCAGCTCGAAGCCGAATTGTCCGCAGAACAATTCGTGCGCATTCATCGCGCTGTGCTCGTGAACATGAACCACGTGCTCGAAATTGTGCGCGGCCTCGGCGGCAATTATCGTGTGCGCATGCGCGACAAGAAAGCAACGGAGCTGCCCGTGAGCCGCGCCTCGAAAAGCAAGTTGAGATTGGGGCATGCTCTTTAGAGGCATACGTGTCAAGCTAGGCCTACAGAATCAAGTTCCCACGATCTCTACTATTGCGCGGCTGCTTGACATTGGGGAGAAATTCGATAAATTGTAAAAACAAATTGTGAGCGAGGTCTGTGTGCGACATTTTGATGTAAATCACATTTCCAAGAGGTCTTATGTTCCGGCCTATCCTGCTTGCGCTTCTGTGTTGCGGTATTGCTGCGCACGCGCAAACGCGTTCCTCCGCTTCTCTCCCCAAAACGATCGGCAAAGACATTCAACACGTCGCGCAAAGCACCGGGCGCGTGCTCACTTCGCCGTGGCATTGGCACGGACGTGATTGGGCGCGCTTCGGCGCTGTCATGGGCGGAACGTTCGCTCTTTCTTTTTTGGATGAAGAAGTCAATGAGTTTTTCCTGCGCAATCACGGCAAAACTGCGGACAAGCTTGCGGATATCGGCGTCGAATATGGCGAGCCACGCACCGTAGTTATTCTCACCGGCAGCGTTTATGTCATCGGCCTCGTCGCACGAAATGAATGGTTGCGCGAAAGCGCCGTCATTCTCACCGGTGCGCTGCTGCCCTCGGGGCTGATGCAAACCGCCGCGAAGATCACGGCCGGCCGCGCGCGGCCGCATCTCGGCCTCGGCCATGAGGTCTTTGAGCCGTTTCGAAAAGAAGAGTCGTACTATTCGTTTGTCTCCGGGCACACGATGGTGGCCATGGCAACCTCGCACGTCTTTGCCAAACGCATCGACAATGCCGTTGCTAAAGTTGGATTATACTCACTCGGCGCTCTCGCGGGCACATCGCGCATGTACAACGAAGATCATTGGCTCTCGGACGTCGTGCTCGGCAGCGCGTTGGGAATTGCGAGCGTGAATACGGTTTCAAAGTTGGTGGAAGGAGAGGGGCCGGGGAATTTCAGAACCGGTTTGCAATGGCGCATGCAACCGCATGGGCGAGGAGCGATGCTGAGCTTGATTTGGTAATCGGTTGCTCTTGCGCGGCATCTTTGCCATTGCATCTCCCCGGCGGCTTCGTTACTTTCATGAAAAAGAAATCACCTCCCGATTCAGCCTAACATGCTCGCGCCGTACGCTGAAATACATTTCGCTTTGCCGCTGTCACGAGGATACACATATCGCGTTCCCGCCATTTTGAACACGGTCGCATTGCCCGGCTGCCGGGCGCTCGTGCCCTTGGGCAAACGCATCATGACCGGGTTCATCGTCAAGCGCGTCGATAAAATCGATTTCCCGCCCGAAAAGCTCAAAGATATTTTCGACATTCTCGACGAGCAGCCGCTCTTCGACGAGCAGCGTTTGCAACTGGCGCAATGGATCAGCGAATACTACCTCGCCAGCCTCGGCGAGGTGCTGCGCACCATGCTGCCGCCGGGCTTGGAGCAAGAGAGCAAGCAATTCGTTCGGCTCGCGCGTGAACCGGATCAAAACGAGCTGGCCAAATTGCAGACGCGCGCGCCGCGGCAATTCGAAATCATGCTGGCATTGCAAGGCAAGAAAGGATATAAGATCGCCCATCTTGCCAAGCATCTCGGTTATCAAAGTATTCGCGAAAGTTTGCGGGCACTGGTGAAAGCCGGCCTCGTGGAAGTTTTACAGGAAATGTCCTCCGCTTCCGCGCGGGCGTTGGCGTTGACCTATGTGCAATTGCATGAGCGTGGCCGCAAAGCGCTTGCCGAGCGCGACAGTAGCGGTTTGAAACTTAACGCCAAACAATGGGAGAGCCTCGAGCTCTTGCAGCTTAAAGGCGCGTTGAGCCGGCCGTTTTTATTGCGCAAAGTCGGGCTTTCTCGCAGCGCGCTGCAAGCGCTCGCGCAAAAATCTTTGGTGGAATTGACGAAGCAAGAGGTCGACCGCAATCCTTATAGCGAGCGCATCGAGGTCGCGCCGAATTTTGTATTGAATGAAGAACAAAGCCGCGCCGTGGAAACGATCTCTGCGACATTGCAACAAAATGCTTTTGGCGTTTTTCTGCTGCACGGCATCACCGGCAGCGGCAAGACGCAAGTGTACATCGAGGCGATTCGCAAAGCATTGGAGCTTGGCAAAGGTGCCATCGCGCTCGTGCCGGAAATTTCTTTGACGCCGCAAACCGTCGCGCGCTTTCAGAGCAATTTCGGCGTGAACGTCGCGGTGCTGCACAGCCGGTTGAGCCACGGCGAGCGTTACGATGCGTGGCGCCGGGTGCAGCGCGGCGAAGCGAAGCTCGTCATCGGCCCGCGTTCGGCCGTGTTTGCGCCGGTGCATAATCTCGGCCTAATTGTGGTGGATGAAGAACACGAGTCAAGTTATAAGCAGGTCGATCCCTCGCCGCGTTATCATGCGCGCGACGTGGCGATCATGCGCGCGAAGCGGCTCAATGCCGCGGTCGTGCTCGGTTCCGCGACGCCCGCGGTGGAGTCGTATTACAATGCGCAAGCCGGCAAATACCAATTGCTCGAATTGCCGCGCCGTATTGACAATGTGCCGCTGCCCGAAGTGCGTTTGCTCGACATGATGCGCTTTCGCAAGTCCGCGCCCGATCACGAAGGCATTTTTTCGCGCATTCTGCTCGGCAAAATTTTGGAGAAACTCGAGCGCAAAGAGCAGATCATTCTGCTGCAAAACCGCCGCGGCTTTGCGCCGATTGTGAAATGCGTGGATTGCGGCTTTACGAAACTCTGTGAAGCGTGCAATATTCCACTGACTTACCATCGCCGCGGGCACGCGCTGCGCTGCCACTATTGCAATTATTACGAGAAGGCGCCGGATGCATGCCCGCAATGCCATAGCCTCGAGCTGATCTTCAAAGGCATTGGCACGCAGAAAGTTGAAGAGGCGCTGCATGAGCTGCTGCCGCAAGCGCGCGTGGTGCGCATGGATTCCGACACGACGCGCGGCAAACTCGCGCACGACACCATTCTGCGCGAGTTCGGCGAGCACAAATACGACATTCTGCTCGGCACGCAAATGATCGCAAAGGGGCTCGACTTTCATCGCGTCACTTTAGTCGGCGTGATCTCTGCCGATTCGAGCTTGCTGCGGCCGGACTTCCGCGCGGGCGAGCGCACGTTTCAATTGCTCACGCAAGTGGCCGGGCGCGCAGGCCGCAAAAATTTGCCGGGCGAGGTGATCATCCAAACCTACTCGCCCATGAATTTTTGCTTGCTCTGCGCGCAGCAGCACGACTTTCATAAATTTTTCGCCGCGGAGATCGAGCAACGAAGGCAATTGCACTATCCGCCGTTCGTGCGCCTCGCCGTGGTTTTGTTTCGGCATAAAGACAACGAGAGGGTGCGCGGCGTGGCAAATGATTTTGCGGCGCTCGTGCGCAGCGCGAAAGCGCCGCTGCAGCTCTATGGCCCAACCCCGGCGCCGCTGCAACGCCTGCAAAACGAGTTTCGCTGGCAGTTGATGATCAAAAGCGATCCGCTGCGCGACCCGAGCGCACGCCACATGCGCGAAACTCTGGCCGAGGTGCTGCGCTTCGTTCACAAAGCGCAAGCCCGCAAACGCATGCGCATCACGATTGACATCGATCCCGTGGCGATTTTTTAAAGCGTTCAAATCAACTTTCTCATCACGTTCAAATTCCAGCTTGACTTTCTCCCCCCCTGTTTATTATCCTGCATTGGGATAAACAACTCGCCATTTTTTCATCTTCCCACTCCAATTCACTCTCCGCGCGCTGCCTCTTTGCCCGCAGCCTTGTGGCTCTCTTCGCAGCACTGCACCTTCGCCGCCGAATAGGCTGAGAAGTTTTTTATTGCTCACAGATGGAGATGCTTTATGTTTTCATCCCGGCGTTGTTTTGCAGCGCTGTTTGCCGCTGGCTTTTTAACGGGCAGCGCGGTTGCGCAAGATCCTTTCACGTGGTCGCACACTTCGCTCGGCGGCGGAGGATTCTGCATGGAGATTCGTTTCGCGCCGCCGGGCTTCTTTGGCAAGCCGAATGGGCAAATCCTTTACCTCGCCACCGATGTTTCAGGAATCTATCGAACAGACGCGATGGATGCCAACGGCGAGGCCATCACGTGGTCGAGGTTGATTGATCCCAACCCGCCCAGCAATGAGCCGGACTTGCTCCATCCTTGCACGACCACAATGGCATTTACTAGAAATTTCAATTTCACCGGGCAAGATCGTTTGATCGTCGGCTCGCAGGAAGGCATTTACATTTGGAATGAGTCTGATCAAACTTGGCGCGCGCCCGCCTCACAGCCGGATCGTACTTCGCTCGCCGCTGCCGGTCGAACTATGAGCGCCAAAGACGGGCGTTATCCGTGGATCAGCATCATCCGGCAATGCCCGCCGAATACCCGTTTCCTCACTGCCGGCATCGGCGATCCGCGAATCGACGGCATCGGCGACTATGGCAAGCACGGCCTGAGCACGGTTTTGCGTTCGAGCGACGGCGGCAACAATTGGCAGATCGTTCCGATTCCGAGCCCCACGGTGGCGTGGGTCGATACCGAAGAAGTTCACGACATCGATTTCATCGTTGCGCCTGATAATCAGGGTTACGTCTTGGATTACACCTTCATCACCACGGACTTCGGGATCTATCTCATGTGGGAAATCGTGGGCACGAATCAATTCAATTGCAAGCGCATCTCTCCCGCCCTCAACATCGCGACGAATTGGCGCGGCTTGGTAGTTTTAGGCAAAGCCGTAGGAGTAGTTCAAGCTGCGAGCCAAGACAGCTTACTGCTTTTCGCCAGCCGTTGTGTGCCGTATGATAGCGCCAAAAAGAACATACAAGAGCCTGCGGTCTTTCGTATGTACACGTCGTTGGACGAACTGTTGAGCACGGGCTTCAATCCCGACCAAAAGTGGAGCGCGGAAACGGTTGTGCAAGGCAACAATGGCGTGTGGGAAAAGGATTTTGGCAGAATTGCGGCTGACCCGCGCACGAGTCGAGTGAGTAACTACCAAGTATTTCTGGGCAAGCCCAATTCTCTCAGCCTGTTCGTGCGTAATCACAGCGACCCGATGTGGTACATCGCCTATCACAAGCCGCAGATCAATCTTGTCGATCGCGGCTACCGCGCGGACAGCACGGAGATGACGTTCGGATCTTTTGATTTCAACCCCAACGATTCCTTTACGAATCCGTGTCTCTATGCATGTTGGCGCGACGGCGCTTATTTCGCGAAGGGAAACAATTACAATTACAAACAGGTGCGCAAGGTTCAGCAGATGTACACGAGCGATACCCTTGGCAGCACGAGCATTCCGCCGCGGGTTTTAGGCGCGGATGGCGATTATTATTTTCAGAAGCGCGGCGATTTCGATGAAGTTTACTTCGTCGGCTGCCCGCCGGTGTTTCATCCCACTGATCCCAATATCATCATGGTGGGTTGCCCGGATAACAGCATTCTGCGCACGACCAATGCCGGGCAAAACTGGTCCATGCGACTCTTGCGCGACAAGTATCTATCTTGGAAACCCGATTATGGCACCACGCGCCAAACGGTTTTTCATATCGCGTATCATCCCAAGAATTACAACTTGGTGTTGGCCTCCGCTGGAGTGTTTGAATCATTTCCGTTGCAGGGCGAGCTTTTGAAGAACACGAACGGAGGCATCGGCGGTCAATCGAGCTGGTCGAAGATTGCCGGCTCACCGAGCGCCCTGAAAGGTTTGCCGAACGCGGAAGTGCGCGGGTTCGTGTTTGACACCAAGCCGGGCTTGGATTCCAGCGGAGTTTTCGCTGCGGTTTATCGCTATGGCCTTTATTACGGCAAAATCGCGAGCAACGGCACGGTCACGGCGTTTCAAAAAATTACTGACCCTACACTCATCACCCAGATTCCGGATGGCACAAACGCCGGTTGGCTGACTTTCACGCGCATTCAGTTTGATCCGAGCAATCCCGACATCCTTTATGTCTCGCGCGGCAAGCCTTCGGGCGGCGTGTTTCGCATTCGCTTGAAAACAAACCGCGCCTCGTTAAATGTGACTGATTGCATCCAGCAAGTGGATGAGGTCGTCTTTGGAACTTTCGTTGGTGCGGCTCACGACGCTAACTGGGCCGATGATAAAAAGTCCACAGGCGATGTGATCAATATGTTGGTCACAGCAACGGAGGTCTTTGCCGGCGTTAGTCCGAATACCTACTTTCTTAACGGTCAACCTTTTTACTATCCCGGCGGGTTGGTAAGGTGGAAGAAAACCACAAACCTTCCGCTTCCTGGTAGCTGAAAAAATATTTGGGTTATTGGCGGCAGGGATAAAGCGAGTGGAACGGTCAACTCGACCATTTCTATTGGAGGGCTGGCGGAAGATCCGGGAGACCATGTTGTTTACGCCTGCACGTATAGATTTACGTTGCAGGATAGCAACCAATCTGATAACAGTTTCAGTCAGCACAAGCTTGCTGGAGAGAGCAATTATCGCATCATAAATCTCTGGCGTAGCACGGCTATCGACACAATTTCGCGCCCCTGCAGAACTCGGGCTTGAAATTTCCAATCGCAGCGACCATGGCCTTCTTTTCGAATGAGCCTGGCAAGCTCAAGCTCTTCGTGCCCACGAAAGGCAACGGCATTTGGATCGGCGAAAGACCGTTAACTCCGAAAACGATGGCTGCGCTTGATTCGGCAGGCACGGACGAAAATCTTCCCAAGCGCTTTGCCTTGCACCAGAACTATCCCAATCCCTTCAACCCCTCCACTCTGATCAAGTACGACCTCCCCAAAGCCACGCACGTTAAGATTATCGTCTTTGATGTGCTCGGCCGGAAAGTGCGAACTTTGGTGGATATCAAAGAAAGGGCCGGATATCATGCCAAAGTCTGGGATGGAAAGGGCGACGACGGCGTAGCGGTAGCTTCGGGAATATACTTTTACCGAATACACACGCCGGAATTCACACGGGTTCGCAAAGCCATGCTGTTGAGGTAACAAACTTGCCGATCCGAATTTAGCCACACAACTGCAATAACTAAAAGGGAGAGAGTCTGAAAACTCTCTCCCTTTTTGTTTTATCATGCCGTAAATGAGGCAATGAAAAATCATGATGAGCTTTGTCTTCAAAATCGGCCTACCACGCGTAAATTTATAACGTGGGATGCTTTTAGCATTTTAAAAAGGAGTAATATCAATGAAGCAAAAGCCCTTTGGTCGAAATAAGAATTCACGCGCGAATGTTTATTTGACGCTGGCGAGTGTTGCAATCATTCACACGATTTGTGCTCCCGTTTTCAGCCAGTCGCCTGGTTTTGTGAGTTATATTTCAGACACACAATTCGGTTCATGTATCGCTAATTCTCCAGACGGATCACATGTTTACGCAGCGGGACCCAACACACTCGCAGTTTTCAAACGCAACGATGACGGCACCTTCACGCCCATACAAACCATCAATAATGATTATAAAAATGTCAAAGACCTCCGCCATGTGATTGCTTTGGCAGTTTCCCCAGATGGCGAGTATGTTTACGCCATCAGCCTCGTGAATCAAACAATTTCGACGTTTTCGCGGGATCGTGTAAGCGGTGAAGTTCGCCTTTTGGAATCTTTTCGAGACAGCGCTTTTGTGACTGTCCCTAGCTTGCGACAGGCTCCAGAGAGGCTTTTGTTTTCACCCCAAGGGGATTATCTTTATTGGCTTTTCAGCCCTAACCCTCATTACCCTGATAATCGGATTGTTATTTTTGCGCGCGAGCATCAGACCGGCCGTTTAAACAAAATAACAACCATAAAAAACGACGATGAAAAACTTGGCCGATACAACGTTCCAAACGATTTTGCGTTCTCACACAATGGTAAACACCTTTATGGAATAGGCTACAACGGCACCAAGCTTTTGATGCTTACTCGTGATTCCTCCAACGGCCTGCTTTTCTTCAACGCCGTTTATGAGACTGAACCCTCCCCCGATGGAGACTGGTATGATGGCAGTGTGGCACTTTCCGCGGATGGAACATCTCTCTACGCTACCTATGCTGACATCTTAGAATATGGTCGAGTTTTCGTGTTTGATCGTAACCCCCCAAACGGTGAGCTGACTAAAACCAAAACTTTTTCTCACCCTAATCCCTATGTGGCATGGGTGGCTCCCGATAGCAGACATCTCTATGTAGATATTGCTGGCGGCAAGATTGCGATTTATTCGAGAGATTCTTTAACGGGTGAAACCAGCTTTAGCGAGGAATTTTCATGCGGGTGTGGACCTGGCTCTCCTTCCGGCATAGTTGCCTCTCCCGATGCTAAAAATTTTTTTCTGTCCAATGGGCACGTTTTAGAGCGTGAGACGACGAGCGGAAGGTTATGCTTGATTCAAAGCCACACCAATAATAGCATCGGCGGCACCGACCGCCTCGACGGTTCCAGAGCCGTCGGCATTTCTCACGAGGGTAGTACGCTGTTTGTGGCGGCGAACCATTATGGAGATGGCGGCATCACCGCTTTCTCTCGCGATCAAGACGCTGGACAAATTACCCAGTCGAAATTTTATCCCATGCCTCATCTCGCAACCATGTTCGCGTCGCCGGACGGTCAATTTCTCTATGCCGTGAATGATGCCTTGAATAAAAGCGACACCACGCTTGAAGTGTTTCGTTATGACGCGCTCTCACAAAACTTGCTCCCCGTCCAAAAGATTTTCGGCACGGGCACCTTTCCCGCTTTCTCTCCGAATGGCGAGCATCTCTATCTCAGCTCGCAATCCGAGTTGTTGATCTATGCGCGTGATCCTCTTTCCGGCAAACTTGATTTCGTGCAAAAAATCGTTGCTTGGGATTTGGATATGGCTGAAAGATTCAGCGTCGCGGTTAGCCCGGACGGGCGCTATTTATATTGGGTTGGGCATTACTATCTGCTTTACTTTGGTTGTGAAGTCGGAATTTTTAAGCGCAACCCGCAGAGCGGAGAGTTGACCCTTTTGAAGCGACAACGGTTCGCACAAATGCATCCGGGATGGGGGCTTAAATTTTCTTCGGACGGCAAATTCGTTTATGCGGGTACGCTTGCCCAAAACCCTTACAATTACACCGGCGAGCTCCTTGCAACCTTCTCTCGCGACGTCACCACCGGCGACTTGACTTTGCTGGAAATCTTTCGCAGAGGAGCATATGAAATTTGCAATGACCTCGAGATGAGCGCGGACGGCAAAGAGGTTTATGCCTTCTTTAATGGCGAGTACTACGCTATAACGAACGGCGGAACGATGTTGGCCATGTTTGACCGCTCGCCCGAAACCGGCAAGCTTACTTTGAGGTATACTTACCCGAATAATGATGAAGAAGTACTTTTTGGCGGCGATATTTTTTCCGACCTAGCTCTCTCCCCGGATGGCGCATTTGTTTATGTCACGAATTCACGCGGCGTCGCGACTTTCTCCACGGGCCGCGGCCGCCCGGTTGGCGTCGCTGAACACAATCCCTTCCTGAACGTTCTGCCCCGCACGCTGAAATTGGAGCAAAATTATCCCAACCCCTTCTCCACTTCCACAGCTCACGCCTCGCAAGGCATGACCGCCATTCATTATGAGATCACCGGCGCGAACAAAAGCATTCCCGTGGAATTGGCAATCTACAATACCCAAGGCCAGCTTGTGAACACGCTCGTCAATGAAGCCATAACTTCCGGCAAGCATTCCGTTACTTGGAACAGCGCGAATGCGCAAGGCCAACTCGTTCCTTCCGGCGTTTACTTCTATCGCCTCAAAATGGCCGAGCAGATCGTGACGAAAAAAATGCTACTTGTGCGGTAAAACACGCCTGCGACCTCGCTGTTCGCGCGCGCCCATTATTTTTGCGTTACAATCCCCCCGTGCGCTGAAATTCAGCTTGCATCACTATAGAGTGGATGTTATATTCGCAACCAATTTCAAGCGAACTTGAATTCATTGCATTGCAGGCGTGCTATGCGATATGGTCTGATTTCAGACATTCACGGTAATCTCGAAGCGCTCAACGCCGTTTTGTCTGAAATTGACAAACTGCAAATAGACACCATTCTTTGCCTCGGTGACGTGGTGGGCTACGGCCCCAATCCCAACGAGTGCGTGAAGATCGTGCAAGAACGCGCGGCGGTGTGCTTGATTGGCAACCACGACGAAGCTTCGCTGGGCCGCGTCGATTTGGAATTTTTCAACTACCTTGCGCGCGAGGCCATTGAATGGACGACGCGCGAGCTGAACGAAGATTCCATGGCGTACCTGCGCAGCCGGCCCTATACGCATGAATTCGAGAACACGCTGATCGTCCACGCCTCGCCCGATGAGCCGCGGCGGTGGAATTATATTATCTCATTGGAAGATGCGGAGCAGAGTTTTGCCGCGTTCGAGCAACAGTTGTGTTTCATCGGCCATTCGCACACGCCGTGGGTTATCGATTTGAACGCGGAGGGCCGGATGCGAGTGCGGCAAGAATATCCGGTGACGTTTCTTGACCAGCATCGTTACCTGATCAATGTTGGCAGCGTCGGGCAGCCGCGTGACCGCAATCCGGCTGCGGCCTTTGGCGTTTTGGACACGCAGAAAAAGGAGTATGTGCTCAAGCGTGCTCCTTATGAGGTTGCCAAGACGCAGAAGAAAATTCGGGCACAGGGCCTGCCAAATTTTTTGGCCGATCGCTTGGCGACGGGGCAGTAGCAAGAAAACCTAAAGGAAATAGTACATATAACCACGAGGATGAGGTTATGCCAGCAGCAGAACGCATTGCACAGCCGTTCATGCTTTCCACCGCCACTTTCAACAAGATTGCGGATATCATGCGCGAGTTGGTGGTGAGCACGCGCTCGGATTTCGCGATGTTTTGCGATGTTAACGGCAATCCAATAACGCACTACGGCAAGAATGTCACAATGGAGTTGTCCGGGCTGGCGGCGTTGGCGGCCGGCGACTTCGCAGCGACACGTGAGATCGCGCGCGTGATCGGTGAGAAAGAAGGCTTCAAATTCATTTTTCAAGAGGGCGAGCGCCGCAATATTTATCTCTGCAACGTCGGCTTCAACTTTTTGCTGGCCATTATTTTCGACAAGGCTGTGGCGTTGGGATTGATACGCATCTTCGCCAACAAAACCGTGGAGAATCTTAAACAGGTTTTGGAGACCGCGGCCGAGGCGGAAGAAAAAACTTCGGAATTTCTTGATGATGAATTCGGCGTGCTATTGGGCAGAGAATTGGACAAATCCTTCAACCTGTAATCAAACTCGCAACTGCCATCAGGAATAGGAAGTTTATGTTTGTGAATTGGGCGGTGCAAGAAGTCAATCTGAAGATCGTCTATTACGGCCCAGGATTGAGCGGCAAGACCACAAATCTCGAATACATCTACCAAAAGATCGACCCTTCCTTGCGCGGCGATCTCATCACGCTCAAAACCCGCGAAGAGCGCACGCTGTATTTCGATTTTCTCCAGCTTGAGGTCGGGCGCATCAAAGGCATGAAGCCCAAGTTCAACCTTTATACCATCCCCGGCCAAGTCTACTACGCTTATAGCCGCAAGATTATTTTGCGCGGCGTGGACGGCATCGTGTTTGTGGCAGATTCGCAGGCTGATCGTTTGACCGAGAATCTCGATTCACTGATGGATTTAGAGCAAAATCTGATTGACGAAGGCAAGACCTTGGAAGATTTTCCCTGGGTGTTGCAATACAACAAGCGCGATGTGCCCCGCATTCTCTCCGTGGCAGAGTTGAATCGCAAGTTAAATTTCAACGCGGTGCCCACCATCGAAGCCGTGGCCTCGAAAGGCAGAGGCGTGCTGGAGACATTGAAGGTCGCGATTCAAGGCGTGGTGAATCACACGCAGAAAGTGATTTGAAGTCGCGGCGCATACAATGCCCAATCGCAATTTTCGAATTTTCAATTTTTCGGACTCCCAAACTTCATGGACGAAGAAACCAAGCGAGAACAATATGTACTACGATAATGACGATACACAAGGCGCGCACGCGTTTTTGGAAGACGGCTCCGACGCCCTTTCCGACATGAACCCCACCAAAGTTCCGCAGGTTGCCATTGAGCAAAAAATGACGGAGACGGTTGCAAGCGGCATTTATGAAGCTGCGCATCTATTTAGCGACGAAGGTTTGCCCATTGCGCAAGCGGTGAGCACGACCAGCCAGAATATGGAACGCGACCGCATCGCAGAGATGGCGATTTTGTTTCAAGACGTGCGACGCATGGCCTCGCTCATGGGCGGCATTTCGCGCTTGCGCGAAGTCACGATCGAAGGCGAAAATCGCCGGAAAATCGTGTTTCGTTTTTTTCGTGCTTTCGAACAACAGGTCATCCTCGCCGTCGTGGTGCCGCCCAACAAAGCCTACCGCCAGCGCACGAATGAACTGGAAAAGCTCATTATGGGCGTCTCGGTTTAGCGCCGCACTTGCCAAACCTGAGAGTCGGGCAACTTTTCCAGCGCATAATCCTCTGTTGCATTTCAAGGGTTGAATAACTATATTTTTTCGTTTGCATTCGCCAGAGTGGCGAAATTGGTAGACGCGCTAGTCTTAGGAGCTAGTGGGCGTAAGCCCGTGTGGGTTCGAGTCCCTTCTCTGGCACTTTATGCGACCCTGGGATCAATTCGGTCTCGGGGTATTTTTTGATATACCGTACCCTAGCTTTACGAAACTTCGGAAGTTTCGTAAAGCTTTTCATCAACACAGGAGTAGGAGTTGGAAGTCAACATCTCAACCGGCGAAAAGTGGAAACGCCACATTGACGTGACCTTGCCGGCCAGCGAGTTTCAACCGCACGTAGAGAAGCGCGTCCGCACCGTACAAAAGCGCGCACACGTCGACGGCTTTCGTCCCGGTAAAGTTCCTCTACAAGTTGTCGAAAAAATCTATGGCAAGGCCATTCGCCAGCAGACACTCGAAGAGCTTCTCCCCGACCTTCTCAGTCAAATTCGCGAGCAGCACCATCTGCATACCGTTGGCCCGGCAAATCTTGAGGAAATAAAACTCGAAGCCGACAACAGCCTAAAGTTTCGCGCCACTGTGGAGGTGGAGCCGGAGTTCGAGTTAAGCAAATACGCCGGTTTCGAAATCATCAAAACCGCTTATGAGGTTTCCGAAGAGGACGTTACTGAGCGTTTAGAGACGCTCCGCGAATCTCATGGCTGGCTCGAAAGCGTGGAAGCCGGCGCGCAAACCGGTCATATTATCACCTCGGATATTCAGGTTTTGGATCCGATGGGCGTACCTCTTATCGGGCAGAAGCATGAAAACGAGCGCTTTCGCATTTCGAGCGAAGCCGCGGCGCCGGAAGATTTTTCTCCGCAGTTGGTGGGTGTGAAGCCGGGTGAAACGCGCAATGTGCGTTTCTTTATGCCCGGGGAAGACGGAAAAACGCTTGAGAAACACTATCGCGTTGAAGTGAAAGAGGTTCATGAGCAGAAGTTTCCGGAGTTGGATGATGACTTCGCGCGCGATTTGGGGAAGTTCGAATCGCTCGCCGATTTGCGCACGGCGTTGGCCGAGGAAATCAAATACGAAGCCGACCGCATGAGCCGTGACGGCTTGCGCAATCAAATTGTGGAAGAGGTTCTCAAAAACAACCCGTTTGATTTGCCAGAGGCCATGCTTGAGGCCTACACCAACGCTTATATCGAAGAATTGCAAACCAAATACAAGAACCTCAAAGCCGAGGACGTGCGCGAAGAGGCGCGGCTGCGCACAGTTCGTTTCTTGAAATGGCGTTTTCTGCGCAATCGCATTGTCGAGTTGGAAAGCCTCTTTGTGAGTGACGATGATATTCGCACCTACTTGCAGTCGCTCGCAGAGGCCGGCAACCAAGACCCGAAGAAATTGATCGCCAAAGTGATGCACGATGAAAAAGAGTTGGATAACCTGCGCGATATGTTGCAGGAATCGCGAGTCATGGGTTTTCTCGAAGGCCGCATGCAAATCGTGGAGCGTCACGTGGCATTTAAGGATCGCAATCAATCCAAGCTGATTTCAGCTTGAGAAAGGAAAACAGTATGGGACTCGTACCCGTTGTAGTCGAACAAACCGGTCGCGGCGAACGCGCCTTTGATATTTATTCCCGGCTGCTGAAAGAGCGTATCGTGTTTTTGGGAATGGCGGTCGATGACTACGTCGCCAGCCTGACTATCGCACAACTGCTCTTCCTCGAAGCAGAAGATCCGGAGAAGGACATTCAACTTTATATCAACAGCCCCGGCGGCTCGGTCTCTGCGGGCTTGGCGATCTACGACACCATGCAGTACATCAAGCCGGATGTCAGCACGATCTGCATGGGACTTGCAGCCAGCATGGGTGCGGTGCTTCTGGCCGCGGGCGCAAAGGGCAAGCGCTACGCCCTCCCGCATTCACGCATCATGATTCACCAGCCATGGGGCGGCGTGCAAGGCCAGGCCGCGGACATCGCCATTCAAGCGAAAGAGATTTTGAACACGCGCGACCGTATTAACGATATTCTCGCGCAACACACCGGGCAGGATCGTACGCGCATCGAAAAGGACACCGACCGCGATTTCTTTATGTCTTCCCAGGACGCCGCCGAATACGGCATCATCGACGAAATCATGTCCCGCAAGGGATTGGCAAAACGCAAATAGGCATTCCCATGGCCGACTTTAGCAAACGCGACCGTTTATTCATCTGCTCCTTTTGCGGCAAGAACTCGAATCAAGTTGATTGCATCGTCACCGGGCCGGATGTTTACATCTGCAACGAGTGCGTGCGTAATGCGAGTGAGATCATTCGCGATGACTTGCACAAGCGCTCCGTGCCCTTCTATGGCCGAATCCCCACGCCCACGGAAATCAAACGTGAGCTGGACGACTACGTCATCGGACAAGAGCACGCGAAACGCTCGCTCTCGGTGGCGGTTTACAATCACTACAAGCGCATCGAAACCAGCGACACCATCGACGAAGTCGAGCTGGACAAGAGCAACATTCTGCTCGTCGGCCCGACCGGCACCGGCAAAACGCTCATGGCGCAAACGCTCGCGCGTTTTCTGCATGTGCCCTTCACCATCGCCGATGCCACGACGCTCACCGAGGCCGGTTACGTCGGTGAAGACGTGGAGAATATTCTCGTGCGTTTGCTGCAAGCCGCGGATTATGATTTGGAGCGCACGGAAAAAGGCATCGTTTATATTGACGAGATTGACAAGATTGCGCGCAAGGATGGGAACCCCAGTATTACGCGCGATGTTTCCGGCGAGGGCGTGCAGCAAGCGTTGCTGAAGCTTCTGGAAGGCACGATGGCCGCAGTTCCCCCCAAAGGCGGCCGCAAACATCCCGAACAGAACCTCATCAACATCAACACGCGCAATATTCTGTTCATTTGCGGCGGCGCATTTGAAGGTTTGGACAAGATTATCTCGCGCCGCATCGATAGAATGCAAATCGGCTTCGGCGCCGATCCGCAAAAGGCCGAGAAGAAGCTCGGCGAAATCTACATGCACGTCGAGCCCGAAGATTTGCTGCGCTTCGGCTTGATTCCGGAATTGATCGGGCGCATGCCCGTCATCGCGCCGCTCAGCGAGCTGAACGAAGAAGCGTTGATGGAAATTCTGCTCAAACCCAAAAACGCTTTGACCAAACAATATCGACGCTTGCTGCACATGGACGGCGTCGCGCTGGAGTTTGAAGAAACAGCTTTGCGTGCGATCGTGCAGCGTGCGGTTAAGCGCGGCACCGGCGCGCGCGGCCTGCGTTCAGTAATGGAAGAAACCATGCTCGATCTCATGTACAAAATTCCAAGCATGCCGGAAATTAAAGGCATCACCATTACGGGCGAGACCGTGGTTGCCGGCAAAGATCCGATATTTACTTATGAGAAGTTGAAGAAGCGCGCGTAGCATACTTTCGAAATAGTTTGATTCGTCATTCAGGAGGATGTTTTCAAGCGTTGGACGTCGAGGCGGCGCTGCAAAGTGTCCTTCTGAATGACGGCAAGAAGCCATCAGCTCCTGCGTTGCCACCGATCTTCCGAAAGCTTTTTTACGCCAAGCTTCTCGGAAATTTTTTTTATAAGCCTACCCGAAAGGTTTCATGTCAAAAGCCGTTCGTGAAAATCTCGAAATCGATCTCAATCAGCGCCTGCCGGTGTTGCCGCTCAAAGAAGTCGTGTTCTTCCCATATATGCTCTATCCTTTGCTGGTGGGCCGTGAAGTTTCCATGCGCGCCATTCATGAAGCCATGATGGCGGACAAGCTCCTCTTTCTCGCCGCGCAAAAAGAAATCACCAAAGACGATCCCACCAAAGACGATCTCTATCGTATCGGCGTGGTTGCGCGCATTCTGCAAGTGCTCAAGCTGCCGAACGGTTTGCTCAAGGTGCTCGTGGAAGGATTGGTGCGCGGCCGCATCACGCGTTTCGGACAGAATGCCGAGTATCTCGAAGTCCGCGTCGAGGCGATTCCCGATCGCGACGAGGACAGCGTGGAGGTGCAGGCCGCGTTGCGCCGCGTGCTCGGCTTATTTCGCGAATACGTGCACCTCAACCGCAATCTGCCGGAAGAAACCCTGCTCGCCGTGCAAAATTTCGAGAAGCCGCACCAAGTGGTGGATTACATCGCGGCGCAGTTGCAGCGCGAAGTCAAAATTAAGCAGCAGATTCTGGAAATGCCGGAGGTGCTCGAACAATTGCTCTTTTTGAGCGAGCTGCTGGAAGATGAAAAGCAGATTCTCAATACCGAGCGCAATCTGGAAGACAAAGTGCGCGGCCGCATTCAGCGCACGCAGCGCAATTTTTGGCTGCAAGAGCAGATGCGCGCGATTCAGGAAGAACTGGGGGAAGAAGGCGAGCCGGACAGCGACATTGCGGCGTTGCGCGAGCGCGTGAAAAAGGCGGGCATGTCCAAAGCGGCAGAAGATAAAGCCAATGAAGAGATCGATCGTTTGCGCCACACGCCGCCGATGTCGCCGGAGGCCACGGTCATTCGTAATTTTGTGGATTGGCTCGTGGCTGTGCCCTGGTCTGCGCAGACTGAAGATCAGCTCGATATCGTACGCGCCCAGAAGATTCTTGACGAGGATCACTACGGCCTCGAAAAGCCGAAAGAGAGGATTCTCGAGCATCTCGCTGTGCTCAAGCTCGTGCAAAAGATGAAAGGCCCGATCTTGTGCTTCGTCGGGCCGCCGGGCGTGGGCAAAACTTCTTTGGCGAAGTCCATCGCGCGCGCGATGGGACGCAACTTCGTGCGCATCTCTTTGGGCGGTGTGCGTGACGAAGCCGATATTCGCGGCCATCGCCGCACCTACATCGGGTCCATGCCGGGACGCATCATTCAAAGCATGAAGCGCGCAAAGACCATCAATCCGGTTTTTCTGCTCGATGAGGTCGACAAGATGAACATGGATTATCACGGCGACCCGGCCGCGGCGTTGCTCGAAGTGCTCGATCCCGAGCAGAACAAGGCCTTCAACGATCATTATCTCGAAGTGGATTACGATCTCAGCCAGGTGTTGTTCATCACCACGGCGAACGTGCGCGCGCAAATTCCCGAGCCGCTGCAAGATCGCATGGAGATTATCAATCTGCCCGGCTATTTGGAGCACGACAAGCTCGGCATTGCGAAAGGCTTTCTCATTCCGAAACTGCTCGGCGAGCACGGCCTCACGCAAACGCCCGCAGATTTTTCCGACAAAGCCATTCTCAAAATCATTCGCGAATATACCCGCGAAGCCGGCGTGCGCAATCTCGAACGCGAGCTGGCAGCGATTTGCCGGAAACTGGCGTATGAAATCGCAGAGTCCGGCGCGGTGAAAAAAACGCACGTGACTCCGGCCGCGATTGAAAAACATCTCGGGGTGGTGAAGTTTCCGCAGCGGCCGGTCGTTGAACGTTATTCCATCGGCACGGCCACGGGGCTGGCGTGGACGCGCTACGGCGGCGACATCATCGAAATCGAAGTGAGCCTCATGCCCGGCAAGGGCAATCTCACGCTCACCGGCAAGCTCGGCGACGTGATGAAAGAAAGCGCGCGCGCGGCATTTTCTTATGCACGCGCACATGCCGAGAAGCTCGGCATTCCCCAAGACTTTTGGAAAGACAACGACATTCACTTGCACATTCCCGAAGGCTCGATTCCGAAAGACGGACCCTCGGCAGGCATTACGCTGGCCGCGGCGCTCATCTCCGCATTGAGCAATCGCCCGGTGCGTCGCGACGTCGCGCTCACCGGCGAGCTCACGCTGCGCGGCACCGTGCTCGCCATTGGCGGCTTGAACGAAAAAATGCTCGCCGCGCAACGTTTGGGCATTCGCACGGTCATCATTCCGCACGAGAACATGAAAGACTTGAAAGACCTGCCGGCAGAGCTCCGCAAAGGCGTCGAGGTGATTTTGGTCAAACACATCGACGAAGTGCTTGGGCACGTGCTCTGTGATAAAAACGTTTTAAGCGAGGCGACCGTGGAGGAAAGCAAAGCCGCGCTAACTGCTAAGAACAAGCGCGCGCGACCGGCGAGTGTTGAGCAGCCGCAGGCGATCCATTAGCTTTTTTAACCGCACTGCGTTCAATTTGATCATACCGCTTCTAAATCTGTCATTCCGGTAGGAATCTTTTTGCTCGTTGGAGATACTGCCGAGCGCTTAAAGAGATTCCTTCTGAATGGCAGCCCGGAGGAAGTTCGCCTCTCTCATGAAGATAAATCACGCCGAGTTCGTCATCAGCGCGGCGCAGGCCTCGCAATTTCCCAAAGACCGTTTGCCGCAAATCGCGCTCTGCGGCCGTTCCAACGTGGGCAAGTCGAGCTTGCTCAACACGCTTTTACGCCGCAAAAATCTCGCACGCACGAGCAACACGCCGGGCAAGACCCGCCAGCTTAATTTTTATCGCATCAAGCCGGAAGGGCACACGGTGCAGCCGTTTTATTTTGTCGATCTTCCCGGCTATGGCTACGCCAAAGTTTCGCAAGCCGAGCGCGAGAGTTGGCGCGGCTTGATCGAAAACTATTTCACGCAATCGCCCTTTCTGACCGGCGCACTCGCCATCATCGACATTCGCCACGGCGCGGCGGAAAGCGATATGGAGCTGCTCACCTGGCTCGCGGCGCTGCAAACACCGGCGGTGCTCGTTGCAACCAAAGCGGACAAGCTCTCGAATAAAAACCGCGCGGAGATGTTTCGGCAAATCAATTCCGCAGTTGCACATTTGCCGCTGCAAGGCGTGCTCATGTTTTCCGCGGAGGACGGTTTTGGCTTTCAAGAATTGTGGAAACAGATCCTCGTGCTGTTGCAGCTTTATAAAGATAAGCCGTAACCTGTTCAGCCCCGGCTGGGCGGCGGCTTGTTTCATGCAAAAGCGTCTTCGCGCAATTTTTATCGTCAAATCAAAACCACGGCTCAACCCTAATTGAGCATAAACCTGCTCACTCACCATTGAACGTCTTCCATGCGCACTCGTCTCTACACTCCAGGCCCCACTCAAATTCCCGAAGCGGTGCGAATCGCCGCGCTGCAAGGCTCGGTATATCATCGCAGCCCGGCCTTTCGGGAAATTTTTCTGCAGGTGCTTGCTGATCTGCAATACTTCTTTCAGACCCAACAGGAAGTATTGGTGCTCACCTGCTCGGGCACGGGCGGGATGGAAGCGTGTGTGAGCAACTTGCTCAGTCGCGGCGAAAAAGTTTTGGTGCTTGAGGGCGGCAAGTTCGGCGAACGCTGGGCCGAGATCAGCAAAGCCTTTGGCCTCGAAACGATCACAATGAAAATGCCATGGGGCCATTCGCCGGACTTAAACGAGTTGCGCAGGTTGCTTGATCAACACAAAAGTTTGGCGGCAGTGTTTTGCAACCACAGCGAAACTTCGACAGGCGCGCTCACCGATATACAGGCCGTTGCCGAGTTGGTGCATGCACATTCCGATGCGCTCGTCATTGTCGATGGCGTGACCTCGGTCGGAGTGTTGCCGTTTTATTTCGATGCTTGGCAGATCGATGCGTGCGTGTCCGGCTCGCAAAAGGGCGCAATGTCGCCGGCCGGACTTGCGTTCGTAACACTCAGCGAGCGGGCCTGGCAGCGGCACAAGAGCAGTAACTTGCCGCACTATTATTTTGATTTCACGAAAGCACAAGAAGCGGCGCGTGAAGGTGGCACTTCGTGGACGCCGGCCATCAATGCGATCTTGGGATTAGCCGAATCGCTCATGCGCATTCGCAAGCAAGGCTTGGAAAATCTTTGGCAGCACTATGCTCGGCTTGCGCTTGCCACGCGCGCGGGCATGCAAGCACTCGGTCTCGAAATTCTACCGCAGCAGCCTTCGAACGCTTTGACGGCCGTAAAAGCGCCGCGCGGTGTTGATGGAAAAGATTTGGTAAAAATCATGCGCGAAAAGCACGGCGTCATTGTAGCGGGCGGGCAAGGCCATTTGAAAGGAAAAATCATGCGCGTGACGCACATGGGCGATTATGACCATCTCGATATGGTCGCCATGCTTACCGCGGTCGAGATGACCTTGCATGAATTAGGGTGGAAATTCGAGTGGGGCGCAGGACTCGCGGCGATGCAGCGCGCGTACCACGATACTCTGTAGAGTTTCACTTACCCAATAGCACTGGCGTTGTCATTCCGGAAGAATCTCTTCGAATGTTTGGCGCAGCGTTGGAGCGCGTAACAAGATTCCTCCTAAATGACATTTCCCAAAGTTCTCTTGCAAGACTCATTACTTGGAAATGCTCATGGCACGTATTCTCATCGCAGAAGATGATCGCAATACCCTTTCGGGCCTGCTGGAAATTTTGGAGGAGGAAGGCTACGAAGTGAAAGGCGTGGACAGCGGCAAGAAGGCCTTGCGCGCGCTCGAGCGTGAGCATTTCGACATTCTGCTCACGGACCTGCGCATGCCCGACGTCGACGGGTTGCAACTTTACGAGCAAAGCCGCCACACACTGCCGGAGCTCAAAACCGTCGTGATGACCGCATACAGCTCGGTAAAAGATGCGGTCGACGCCATGAAGCGCGGCGTGTATGAATATCTCACCAAGCCGCTCAATCTCGATGAGCTGTTCGTGATACTCAAGAAAGCGGTCGAAGAGCAAAATCTGCGGCGCGAGAATCAAGAGCTGAAAGACCGCTTGCAGCAGAATTATCACTATGAAGGCATCATCGGCCAGAGCGGAGCGATGCAACTCGTTTACAAAGCGATTGCGAAAGTCGCGCAAAGCCAGGCCACGGTGCTGATTCGCGGCGAAAGCGGCACCGGCAAGGAACTCGTGTGCCGCGCGATTCATTACAACAGCGCGCGCGCGGCCCATCCGCTGGTGGAAATCAGTTGCAGCTCGTTTCCTGAAACTTTGTTGGAGAGCGAGTTATTCGGATATGAGAAGGGGGCATTCACCGGCGCCACCGCGCGCAAAAAAGGCCGCGTCGAATTGGCCGACGGCGGCACCATATTCCTCGATGAGATCGGCGACATTTCCGCCAGCGTGCAAACCAAGCTCTTGCGGCTGCTGCAAGAAAAAGAAGTGAGTCGCCTCGGCAGTACGGAGTCTCTCAAAGTTGACGTGCGCGTGATCACCGCCACCAATCGTGACCTCGAAAAGGCGATCATTGAGAATCACTTCCGCGAGGATTTGTACTATCGCTTGAACGTCATTCCGATTTTCCTGCCGCCTTTGCGCGAGCGTCTGGAAGACATTCCGGCATTGGCGGATTACTTCATTAAACGCTACAGCGCGGCGAATAACAAGAACGTGGTGGGAATGTCCGAAGAGGCGTTGCAATTGTGCATGTCGTATTCGTGGCCGGGCAACGTGCGCGAGCTTGAGAATGCGATTGAGAATGCCATCGTGCTCGGCGAAGGAGAAATCATCTTGCCCGAGCATTTGCCGTTCACATTGGCGCTGCGCCAGCATCCCGCTGCAACAGCAGGTTCATTTATCAATGCGGGGCCTTCGTATCGCGAGAAGATGGAAGCCGCGGAGAAAATGGTTTTGGAAGACGCGATTCGCAAGGCCGGCGGCAACAAATCCGAAGCCGCGAAACGATTGGGCATCAGCCTGCGCACCATGCGCTACAAAATTCACAAGTATAAGTTGTAAGCTTTCTGCTCGTTCCCACGGTCTCCGTGGGAACGTAGCTTTAGGCGCATCTCTCTTGTCGTTTCAAACTGGAGTGTGCGGCGTGCAACGCAAAGCGTTCAAAGCTGCATTTCCACGCGGAGCGTGGGAACGAGAAACAATCACTTCATGGCTTTTTCAGCAACCCCTTCAGCTTCTTCTTTGCCTCTTCTTGCACGGCTTGCTTGCCTTTGTTCTTCTCCGCTTCGATGCGTGCTTCAATTTCGGCTTTGCGCTTGTTGATCTCTTCGACTTGTTGCTCGACCACACTGCGCGCTTTCTGCATCTCGGCGGTCAGGCTTTGTTTGTAATTTTCCACCACAGCCTCGGCCTCTTTTCTTCTTTTATCCACCTCCGCGCGCACGCGTGTTTCGATCTGCTGCCGCGCTTCCGCTAATTTCTCTCCCACCACTCTTTTGAGCTGCTCCGCGAGCACGTTGTCCAAATTGGAATGAACGCTCAAGCCGTAGTGCGAAGCCGCACCCTGCAATTGCACGCCGAGTTCAAGGCGATTGAATCCACTCAGCACGTCTTGCACGACGCTCGAAACAAAATCTTTCGGCGTGGAGGAAAAATCAAAACTCACGGGCGCGGCATTCACATGCAAGCGCAAATCGAGCGCATCGCCAACGAAGAAGCCGGAGAGCATCACCTCGCCTTTTTGCGCGGCCAGTGCGTGCGGCAGATGCTTGTTGTTCGGCAATTTGATATTGCCCAAGCCGAAATTGCTCGCGCGAATCCACAGCGAGTCTTTGCCGACGTTGGTCGTGTGATCGAAACTGCCCGCCATCGAGTATTGATTGCCGTCCACGCGCAGAAAGTTGAGATTGAACTGCGTGGGCTTGCCCGAGACCATGGGCTGATTCGTGAGATTTTTAATCTCACCGGAAAGAAAAAAAGCGCGGCTCGTGTCCCCGCCCGCGGTCGCGCCGGAGAGCTTAATCTCGCGCGCGAGAAAACGCGGATAGCGATAATGAAACGGAAAGTGAATGTCCTGCCCCTTGAAACGCGGCGGCGCTTCGAGCTTGCTTGACGTCATCGCCGCTTGCGCCATGGGCAGATATTTTCTGCCGAGCGCAACGTAATCCAGCACTTGTTGCACGCGCTGCATTGCCGGCGCGCCGAAGAGCATGAGGCTGAGTTGCTTCGTATCGATATCTTGCAACTTCGCCAAACGCTGCGCGCGCGCGATGTCATCCTGCAATGAACTCTGCGCGTTTTGCGCCTGCGTTTGCACCGCGTTGATCGTGTTTTCCAACGATTGCTTTTTGTTCTCGACGTCTGCTTTGAGCGTGTTCGCTTTGGTTTGAATGCCTTTGACTTTATCCAAAGTCGCGACGAGCGCGGTGGCGTCTTTGACTTGATCGATATTCAAACTCGCGACTTCGTTCTTCAGCTCGTCGGCGCGTTTCACAAAACTCTGCGGATCGAAGCCGCTCTTCCATGAAGAATAGCTGCTGTCGGCAAAGCCGCGCAGCGCATGGTAACTTTGCACCGAAGCGAGATTGTTGACGTTCACGAGCGAATCGAGATTCAGCTTTTTGCCCAGGCCGGAGAGATCGAAGAGCGGCAACTCGCGTAATTGCCTCTCTACTGAAGCAAAAACTTCATCAACGATGCCCGGCTCTTTCACGATTTCATACGGCAACGTGCCGTCGGTTTTGCGCGCGGAGCCGCTGCGCACGTTTTCGAGCACGGCTTCGCGGATGATGAGCTTGCGCCAAAACAAAGGCCGCGTTTCGAAATCCAGCGCGGCGCGATCGGTTTCGAAAATATTGCGCCACGGCTCGCGCTTGTTCGCGATTTGCAAACGATCCCAGCCGGCCTTCAAACCGAAAATGCTGAAATGAAAATTGTCGATCTCCACGCGCGCTTCGGCGAATTGCTCGATTTGATATTCGAGCGCACGTTCGAGATAATAATCGCGCGTGAAGTAATAGCCGAGGCCAACAAGCAGCGCCAGCACCACGAGTATGATCAATCCGCTTTTTCTCATGACATGCTCCCGAAGTCGCGAATCTTCATGTACCATTCGAACACTTTGCTGCCGCGAATGGATTGCACGACTTTCCACTTTTTAATGCGCTCTTCCAAGCCGCTGCGATAACTCACCACCAGCTTTTTCATGCCGATGAACACCGGCGCGAACAGCACGAGACCGCCGAGGAAGCTGCCCATCACCACCGTATTGTTGAAACGCGAGAGCGGCGCGACCGGCATGTTGTAGAGCGTTTCCCATGTGCCTTGCAATGCGGGCAGCGTGAGCACGGCGTAGCCGAGGTTGTGAAAAAGCGGATCGAGCAGAAACGCGACAAAGCCCGCGACCAACATCGCGAGCGAGGCTGCGGCCATGTTGATGTTCACAAAGAGGAGCACGAGAAACAGCAGCACGCCTTGCAGGGTCCAAAACGGCATGAGGCCGATGAGAAAACCCACGCTGAAACCCGCGGCAATCTGTCGCGGCGTTTCACCCGCGCGAAACGCTTTGATGATTTGAGAGAGAATGGAGAAGATGAACATGATGCAATCCTGGATTTGTGGATTGATGGATCGGTGGATTGATGGATTGCTGGGGACCAACAATCCATCAATCCAAAAATCCACCAATCCAATTTCAGATGACTTGAAACCCTTTCGCATACGGATCATCGTCATCGATGATGATCGTATTGAAACCCGTGACGCGCGCCCAGCCTGCGATGCTCGGAATGATCGCGTCGTGTTCGCCGACTTTCGTGCGCGCTTCGACACGGCCGCGAAATAGGCTGCCGATAAAACTTTCATGCACGAACACATCGCCTTGTTTGAGCTTTCCTTTCGCGGCCAATTGCGCGAGTCGCGCGGAAGTGCCGGTGCCGCACGGCGAGCGGTCAATCGCCTTGTCGCCATAGAACACCGCGTTGCGTCCGTGCGCCTCGGGATGTTGCGGCTTGCCGGTCCATTGAATATGGCTCAAGCCGCGAATGGTTTTGTTTTGGGGATGAACAAAAGAATATTTTTCATTGAGGCGACGCCGCAACTCGGGACTCATGCGCACAAGATCAGCAGCGGTAAATTTTTCCAAGCCGGGATAGTTCGCTTGCGGATCGACAATCGCATAAAAATTTCCGCCGTACGCGACATCGACTGTGATCGCGCCCAACTCGGGGCAATCGACGGCGAGGCCGGAGGAGTGCAGATACGAAGCAACGTTCACGATGCGAACCGATTGCACGCGGCCATCGGCGAACTCATAATGCGCTTCGACAATTCCGGCGGGCACTTCGAGGCGCAACGTGCCGGGTGTTTTCGGTTTCACCAAGCCGTGCTCGATCATCACCGTGACCGTGCCGATGGTGCCGTGGCCGCACATGGGCAAGCAGCCGCTCGTTTCAATAAATAGAATGCCGATGTCGGTATCTGCGCGTGTGGGCGGATAAAGAATGCTGCCCGACATCATATCATGCCCGCGCGGCTCGAACATGAGGCCCGTGCGAATCCAATCAAACTCCGCGAGAAAATGTTGGCGCCGCTCGCTCATGTTGCTGCCTTTGAGCAACGGCCCGCCGCCCGCAACCACGCGCACGGGATTGCCGCAGGTGTGGGCGTCGATGCAGAAGAAGGTGTGTCGCGCCATTCTATTCGTTGATTGTGATTCGTAGATCGTGGATCGTTGATGGAGAATTGAAGATGGAGAATCGAGTTTTGAAGTTTCGAACAACAATCCACGATCTTCTATCTTCAATCCTCACTCACGCCGCTGTGTAGCACGTCTTCACCGTGGTGTAAAACTCCACCGCATAGCGACCCTGCTCGCGCGGGCCATAGCTCGAACCTTTGCGACCGCCGAAGGGGACGTGATAATCCACGCCCGCAGTCGGAAGATTGACCATCACCATACCGGCTTGCGAATGATTGCGGAAGTGCGTCGCGTGTTTCAACGAAGTCGTGCAAATGCCCGCGGAGAGTCCGAACGGCGTGTCGTTCGCGACCGCGAGCGCTTCGTCATAATCTTTCACACGAATCACGCTTGCCACCGGGCCGAAGATTTCCTCGCGCGCGATGCGCATGTTGTTGTTCGTTTCGGTGAAGAGCGCGGGCGCTTGATAATGGCCGTTCTTCGCGCGTGTGAGCCGTTCGCCGCCGTATGCGAGTTTCGCGCCTTCCCTCTTGCCGATTTCGAGGTATTCGAAATTCTTATTGAGTTGGCTTTCATCCACCACCGGGCCAATGTCCGTGCCGCTCGCGAGCGCGTCGTCGACTTTGAGTTGTTGCAAACGCGCGATCATGGCTTGCACGAAACGGTCGTGCATGCCTTCGGTCACAATCAATCGGCTCGATGCGGTGCAGCGTTGTCCGGTAGAAAAGTATGCGCCGTTGATGGCTGCATTCACGGCAACGTTGAGGTCGGCGTCATCGAGCACAACGAGCGGATTCTTTCCGCCCATTTCCAATTGCACCTTCGCGAGACGCGCGGCGCATTGCACCGCGATGCGTTTGCCAACCTCAATCGAGCCGGTGAAACTAATCGCGGCAACATCGGGATGACTCACCAGCGCCTCGCCGAGCACGCTGCCTTTGCCCATCACCAAATTAAAAACGCCGGGAGGCAAACCCGCGCGCGAAATAATTTCCGCGAGCGCCCATGCGCAACCGGGCACAAGCTCCGCAGGTTTGAACACCACGCAATTGCCGAACGCGAGCGCGGGCGCGATTTTCCAGGCTGGAATTGCAATCGGGAAATTCCACGGCGTGATCAAACCGACAACGCCGACAGGCTCGCGGACGATATCGACTTCGACGCCGGGTCTGACGGAACGCAGATGCTCGCCCGACAAGCGCAACGCTTCGCCCGCGAAGAATTTGAAAATCTGTCCCGCGCGCGCGACTTCGCCGATGCCTTCGGGCAGCGTCTTGCCTTCTTCGCGCGAGAGCAAACGGCCGAGTTCTTCTTGTCTGGCTAAAATTTCGGAGCCGATGAAATCGAGCGCGTTGCAGCGTTGTTGCAATGTGCTCGCAGCCCAAGTTGGAGCGGCGGCTTTTGCAGCAGCAACGGCTTGTTCGACTTGCGCCGCGTCGGCTTGTGCATACACACCGACGATGTCGCTGAGATCGGAGGGATTGATGTTGTCTTTCGCGTGCGGTGCGTCAAGCCATGCGCCGTTGATGAAGTTCTTTTTGATTTCCATAATCGTGATTTTTTCAAACTCACTACTGAATTGTCATCCTGTAAGGACCTTCCCTGGGTCTTGGGATTCTTCCGAGCGCGAGGGAAGTTCCTTGCAGGATGACAATGCTGAGGGGTTATGAAAAACGCATCTCCGCAATACCGTCTTCACGCCTCGATCAAACTGCCGGAAGCTGCGGCCGCGTCGCGAGCGCCTGCGCGATGATGCGTTCGACATGCGCGCGCTCTTCTCCGGCCAGCGGCAAACGCGGCGGCCGCACGGTTTCATTGCCCAGCCCGGCCATGGCCTCCGCGAGTTTGATGTTCTGCACGAGCTTCGTGGAAACGTCGAGATGCAACAGCGGCATGAACCAACGATAGAGCGCGCGCGCTTCTTCGAGGCGTCCGGCTTTGGCGAGATGATAGAGCACCACGGTTTCGCGCGGAAACGCGCACACCAAGCCCGCGACCCAACCGATTGCGCCGAGCAACAAACTCTCCAACGCAAGATCATCGACGCCGGTGAAGATTTGATAACGATCACCAACGGCATTATAAATATCCGTGATGCGCCGCACATTGTCCGAAGATTCTTTGATGGCGATGAACTTCGGCTCGTTTGCCAATTCCACAAACATGTCGGGCGTAATATCGACGCGATACGAAACGGGATTGTTATAGAGCATGATCGGCTTGGGCGAAGCCGCAGCCACGGCGCGCAGATGTTGAAACGTCTCGCGACGATCGGAAGGATATTGCATCGGCGGCAGAACCATGAAACCGTCTGCGCCATTCGCCGCGCCTTTTTCCACAAAGCGGCACGCAGTTGCCGTCGTGGTTTCCGCAACGCCGGCGAGCACAGGCACCTTGCCTTTGCTCGCGGCCACTGCGACTTTGAGCACCTCTTGCTTTTCTTCAAACGACAACACGCCGTTCTCACCGAGCGAGCCGGTGACGATGATGCCGTGCGCGCCCGCGTCGAGCATGGCGCGGCAATGCTTTTCAATGGCAACGAGATCGAGACTGTAATCGGATTTGAATTTCGTGGTAATCGCCGGAAACACGCCGGACCATTTTGCGCGCATGCGGATGCTCCTTCTCGTGTGTGATGCATGAAATGACGAGCGCATTATAAATGTCGGAGGGCAATTTCACAAGGGGGAATTATAACCAGTGTCCTTGTTCCCAAACTCCGTTTGGGAACAGACTTGTTTGCGAAACTTTGTTTCGCCACTCCAAAAATTGAAACGGAGTTTCAAAAGCAGTTGCATTCCCAAACGGAGTTTGGGAACGAGAATCAATCGCGCTGGACTGCTGCAAGCAAACCACGGCCAAGCCGTGGTTGAGCAGTTATGCTTCTTTCGCACGCGCGGTCCACCTCATGCCAAGCTTGCCGAGTTGCGCGCTCATCTTGTTGCGCGCGTGTTGCAGCCATGCGCCGTCGCCGTTTTCTTGCAAGCGCTGCAACGCCAACTCGCTATACATCCAGCGATTCACGAAATCATAATAGCGTTTGGAATGGCGGCCGGCGATGCGATAGTCGCGATCATTCGACTGTTCCCACGCGCCGTTACTCATGATGAGCTTTTGCTCTTCCATGCGGCGATGATACTCCGTGCCTTTGATGGGATAACTCACCGTGGTGAGCACGAGATCGGGATTGGCGCGCTTCACGTGTTCGACGGTTTGTGCGATATCCTCTTCGTTCTCATCTTCAAAGCCCCACATCAAGAACATGCCGGTCTCGATGCCATAACTTTTCGCAAGGCGCGTCATGGCTTGCACCTGCCCGGCTTTGACGCCGCGCTTCATGAGATCGAGCAAACGCTGCGAGCCGCTTTCGGAACCGAGCCACATGCGAAAGCAGTCCATCTCTTTCAGCGTGCGGACGATCTCCTCATTCAAACGATCCGCGCGGCAAATGCACTCAAACGGAATTTGAATGCCGCGACGCTTGAGTTCCGCAGCATATTCAAAAAGCCATTTGTGGTTGATGTTGAAAACATCGTCGGCATACCACAGCATGTCGGGACGATATTCCGCGCGAATCATTTCGACTTCATCAACAACAAGCTTTGCGCTGCGCTTACGCAGCGTCTTTCCAAAAACCGAATGACTGCACCACGTGCAAGAATACGGGCAGCCGCGACTCGTGATGAGTGAGACTGCGCCTTTGCCGTGATGCGCGCGCCACGTTGCAACATACTTGTGCAAGTCAATCGCCGCGCGGTCGGGCATGGGCAAAGCATCGAGATTGGACATTAGCGCTCGTGCAGGCGTGCGTTGAATTTGATTGTGCTCATCTTTGTAAACAATTCCGGCAACGCTAGCCAGTTGCTCGAACTTTTCTTGCGAGAGAACGGGAATGAGTTCTTGCAAAGCCTCTTCGCCTTCGCCGATCACCACCACATCCGCGCCGAAGTGAAGATACTCTTCGGCATAATGCGGCGGATCCGGCCCGCCCACAATGACGATGCAGTTCTGCGCTTTCGCCTGCCGAATCATTTCGAGCACGTTGAATTTGGTCATCAAGTTTGAATAGAGGCCGACGAGCTTGGGGCGCTTTGCCTTCAACAAAGAAGTAAACTCGCGCTTCGCGGCAAACGTGCTATCGAAAACTTCAACGGCAAAAGCTTTTTGTTTGAGAAAAGAGGAAAGATAAAGCAGGCCCAACGGCGGATAGGGTTTCATCACGGCTTGCTCTTTGGAGTCTTCCTGCAAAAAGTAGCCGTGGGTGAGAAGTAGATCCATTTTAGAGTCTCGCTTCGTACAGTGCGTCCTTGCTCCATGCGCTCGCGGTTTGCAAAGCCGGCATCACTTCCTCAACGGAAGACACGACCGACCACATGTTGCGATGCTTGGGCAGCATGAAGCGCTCCTCGATGCAGCGTTCGAGTTGCGTGATGAGCGGATCGTAAAAGCCGCGCGTGTTGACAATGATGATGGGATTGGTGTGCAGCCCCAGCCGCTTCCACGTAATCGCTTCGAGCAGTTCTTCCAAAGTGCCGCAGCCCCCGGGCAATGCGATAATCGCCTGCGAAGATTCAATCATGATGCGCTTGCGCTCGTGCATATCATCCACGAGACGCATGTCGGTCAAACCGTTGTGGCCCCATTCCACTTCTTTCATAAAATGCGGCAACACGCCGATAACCTCGCCGCCCGCTGCGAGCGCCGCATCCGCAAGCGTTCCCATCAAGCCCGCGCCGCCGCCGCCGTAAACAATCGTAAAGCCGTTGCGCGCGAGCAATGCGCCGAGACGTTTCGTTTCGTCGAAGTAAAGCGCGTCACATTGCGAACTGGAGGCGCAATAGACGCAGACGCGTTGGAGGGACACGAAGGCTCCTGCTTGAAGAGAAGTGAAAATCAATTCGATGTATATCCCAACTCTTGAGCTTTGCGCAGCATGAAGGCGTAGATCACGCGCGCCTTTTCAATTGCTGCGCGCGCTTCTTCGACGCTGATGAGTTCGGGTGAATGGCCGGGATATGCAAAGTCGATTTTGAAGCGCGTAAGAATCCGGCAATCCTCGCGCAGCGACTCAAATTCCCCGTCATTTTGAGCTGCGATGCACGAATCCAGAATTTCTCCCGGGTCGTGAATCTTTTTGATCTTTTTCTTGTTTAGCACGAGGTAGGCTTTGAGACAATATTCGGCGACCATGTGAGCAAGCCTGCCGGTCGTATCCGTGGGCGGATCTTCTAAATCCAGCGGCGCATGCTCCAAGTAAGCCATCTCATGTTCGGCTTTGCGGAACCACTCACGCACGCGCTGCTGCAAGTGCGGACTGATTTTCTTTTTGGGTTCGATCATAAATGGTTTTTCCTTCCTCGAGTATCTCCAAAACCAAATCCCATTCGCCTTCATTTTCCGCATATAGTTTTTTGATTTCGGCTTCCGTTAGAACCATTGCATCCAAACCAAACGACCGATAATGAAACAACTTCAAGACTTCGCCGAAACGATCCCAGCGTTGAAGTGCGGCATAAGGATGATTGTCGCGCAAAACTAGGAGCAAATCAATATCGCTCTCTGCCGCAGCCGTGCCCCTTGCGCGCGAGCCAAAGAGAATGATTTTCTCCGGCTGCACGTGTTCCACGATGCGGTCGCGAATGGCGGCAATCAACGCGGGCGTTACGCGCGCGGTGCGGCGGTCGATGCGGTCGAAATCGAATTGGGGCTTGGTCGGCATGATTGCGTCTCTGTTTATCGTAATCGGGTCGCGCTGCGCCATAAAGTAAAAAGAACCGCTGCCTCTGTCAAGCAACGTTTCGCCGGGCTTGCAGCAAGCAGCGCTAGAAAAGTTTTCTCTCCTGCGTTTTTGCGTCAATGCCGTTTTGATTCGCAACTTTCAAACGCTGCAAGCGCGCGCGCTCCCAATGGAGCTGCGGACGGCGCAGCGTAGCGGCGAGCACCCGCCGAACATTGCTCACCGTAAGCCGCGCCGCATCTCGTCGCATTTCAGCAAACAAAGTTCGCGCTTGCTGCAAACGGAACTCTTGATGCACGACGCGATGCAATTGGCGATAGAACGCAGGCTGATATTCGCCGCGAAACATGAGCGCAAGATCGTCGCTGTGCTCCCAATTGTGTTTATCGCTCATCTCATTTTTTACTTTTTCATAGAAGCGCGTGCCGGGCAAAGGATATGAAACCGAAATGCCGATGTCATCCGGCTCACAATCACGCACCATCTTGATGGTCTTCTCGATGTCTTCCTCCGTTTCGCCGGGATAACCGAATTGCAAAAAGAAGCAGACTTCGATGCCGTGGCGTTTCAAGCGCGCCGCAGTCGCATAAATTTGCTCGACGGTCGTGCCTTTGTCCATCGCATCCAAAATTTTTTGCGAGCCGGATTCTGCGCCGACCCACGCGGTTTTGCAACCGGCTTTTTTTAATCCCGCCACCGCTTCTTCGTGCAAAAGATCGACGCGCGCTTGAATTTTGAACGGCGTGGCAACGCTCGCCGCTTGCACGGCTTCGCCGAATTTTTCCACCCAGCCGGGCTTCAATCCGAAGATATCATCTGCAAACCAAATGTGCTCGGGCCGAAAATTTTTGCGCAGCCAGAGCATTTCTTCGACAACATTCTCCGGCGAGCGCGAGTTGTAGCGGTCGCCATAGATCGGCTTCGCGCACCAATTGCAGCGAAACGGGCAGCCGCGCGTGGTCACGAGATTGACGGAGTAATAGCCGTGCTTCTTCATCCACGCGGCGCGATATTTTTCCGCCTCCAACAAATCCCACGCGGGAAACGGAAACACGTCGAGATTTTTTTGAAAGCCGCGCGGGATCGTCACGCCATTGTTCGGCAGCGCCACGCCCGCAATTTGTTCGAGCGCACGCGAAGACTTGCCGAGCAGCTTATCAATCAACTCCAACAAAGAAATTTCGCCCTCACCGAGGAGTGCGTAGTCCGCGCCGTGCTCGAAATAAATTTCGCGATGATCCGTCGCATCGGAGCCGGCAACGATGATCGGCACACTCGCGCCAAGCTGCGCGCGCACGTGTTTCATCATTTCAAAACACGCTGCGCGCATGCGCGTGAGGCACATCTTGCTCAACCAATTGAAGCTGTCTTCATAAAACACGACCGCGCGCGGGCGATGCTGCTGCAGCAGCGGAACGATCTCGCTGGCCTCGCGCGCGAGCATGCTATCAAACACCGCGACGTTATAACCGTGCTCGCGCAGATAGGCCGCGGCGTACAACGTCCCCAGCGGCGCATAAGGCTGCATCGTGCGCCATTGCTTGGGATCGAAGCGGAGAAAGAAACTGTGGGCGAGGAGAACCTCGGTCATGAGGCAGTGATCGGTTTTCAGTAATCAGTGAACGGCAATCAGTTAGCAGTGCCCCACGTCATCGGTGTCATTCTGGAAGAACCTTCCCTCGCACTTGGAACGATTCGGGATGGGATGTTTTCCGAGCACGAGGGAAGTTTCTTACAGAATGACAATCTCTTTTGCAGGCGCGAGCTGCACGAGATAAAAAATTTCAAACCAATGCGGCACGGCATCAACATGCGCGAGTTGATACTCATGACGCACGAGCTTGCGCGCCATCTCGTCAAGCGCCATGTCGGAAGAGACGATCAATAAAACTTTCCCATTGGGCGCGAGATGGTTCTGCGCTTCTTTAAGAAAAAGATCAAGCGTTTCGAGTTGCGCACCGGCGTTGTATGCGGCGTGCAATTCTTCCGGCGCATGTTTCGCAAAGAAGGGCGGATTGAAAATGATCCAATCAAATTTCTCGTTGGGCGCGAGCGCAGCAAAAAGATCGCTGTGCCGCACTTCCAACGACACGCCGTTCGCAGCCGCATTGCTGCGCGCCAATGCCACGGCCTGCGGATTGCGATCCACCGCGAGCACGTGCGCGCCGTGTTGCGCGGCGGCGATGCCGATCACGCCGCTGCCCGTGCCCAGATCCAGCACGCGCCGGCCGCGCAGCGGCAATTGCGCCACATATTGTGCGAGCAGCTTGCTGCTAAAATGCTGGCCGGGATGAAAGACCTGCGGATGCGTTTGCAAAACGATTTGCTCGATCTGAACCAAACCCGCGCTGCGATTCGCCGCAAGTTGCCATGCGCGCCATAAACGAAAAATGGCGGGCCGCACGAGGCGGCGTAGTTTCATGAAAAGAGGCAACGGCTGCGTGAATGAAAAAGCGTGCGGCGATTTCTTTGTTACATTTTGAGCAGTCTCGACAGTCATGGACACAAGGCGATTTTCAACCGCAAGCGAAACGAATCGAATGGTCAATTGCGAATGGTGAATGGTCAATTATCAATTTAAGAAAGCCACATTCATGACGCATTCTGGAAGAAGACAGTATCACGAAGCAGAATCCAATACTTCATAAACCACGGCCGGCTCGCGCGCAAACGCAATGCGCAGAGCGGTTTCATTGGCGGTGATGAAGTTGAGCAATTTGAAATCATTTTCATGTTTGCGCCAATTGCCGCCGAATACGATCACATAGCGCACGCGTTCCGCGCGCAGAAACGTTCGCGGCTCGTTGAGCACGCTCGACTCCAACAAAGCGGCGCAGAGCAAATCGCGTTTTGCATAATTGAGTTGGCCAAACAGTCTTTGATAAGGCATCGGCACGGCGCCGTCAATGGATTCGCCGATAACAATTGCGCGCTCACTTGCGCGCAAATTTTGTCGGAGAAATTGCGCCACCTCATAGGGCGTGCGAAACTCGGGCAACGAATTGGCCTTGGCAATCGGCATCGCGCCATACAAGAGCAACGCGAACAGCAACAGCGCCCCGCCCCATTTTTTGATTGCGGCCATTTGCTCGGCATCACGCCAGCGCACTTCGATACGTGCCAGCACATAGTCCGCGCCGATGGCCGCAAAGAGCAGAGCCATCGCCAGCGGTATGCTCGCAAAGCGATTCGCAGTTGCGAACTCTTTTCCCGCAACGAAGATTAAAAACAGCAGCACTAGTGCGAAGAGCAACAACACCGGCCAGAGTCGCGGCAGAAAAGTTTTGCGCTTCTTCCATACGAGCATCACGCCGGGCAATGCGAGCAAGATCAGCGGCGAGCCGAAACGCAAGAGCCAATACGACATCATGCCGAGATAATTGACGATGCGCACCATCTCCGCATGCGGCGCCCACGCATAGAATTGTTGATCGCTGCGATGAAACAGAAACGCGGTCGCGTCACCCCATTGCATCCAATTGCTGAGCAGCCACAGCGCCGGTCCCCAACACAGGCCGAGGGTTGTGGATAAAATCGTTCGCACGAGCCGCGTTCGACCTTGCCATATTCTAACCGCGAACAGCGCGGGCAAAATGAACCATGCTTCATAGCGCGTGAGACACGCGAGACCATAGAGCACAGCGCCGATCACAAAGCCGCTTTCTTCTTTTATGAAAAACGCGAGCGCGCCGAACAGCAAGCCCAGGAACACGACTTCTTGATACGGCATCAAAGAGAGAAAGACGAGTTGCGCATTCAGCGTGAAGAGCACGCCGCCGAGCAATGCCGCGCGCCGCGTTGCGCATTGCTGCAAATAGAAAGTGAATGCCGCCGCGGCCGCGCTGCCCGCGAGCCCAAAGAGACCGCGCACCGCCATGACGTTTTCAAAGAGCGCATAGCCGAAATAAACCAGCGCTTGCGTCACAGGCAGCCAATGCCACGTCCAAATCGTGTCGCGAAAATACAAACGCCCCGCGGCATCGTTGCCATACGGCACGGGGTAGAGGAGCAACAACGCGAGGCGGAACACGAGGCCGAGCATGAAGATGACCAGCAAATCGCGTTGCAGAGTTCTGTTCTCAGCGTTCATGAAACACACACGCGATATGACTTCGAATGAAATATCGATCAAGCCTTCCCTTTGTGCGTGTCATTCAGTAGGAATCTTTTTACTCGCTGGAGAAAATGCCGGTGCTTAAAAAGATTCCTTCTGAATGACGGCACTAAAGGTATGAAGCTGCGCGCGCCATGCTTCGATCGGCGCGTTGTTCCATTGCAGCGGCATAAACAATCGGCATTGCTTCCACCGCAAACGATGCAACGCAAACTTGCCGAGCGTGAGCAACGTCTTCGCGCCATAGATCAAACATTGCACGAATGAAGCCGAAGACGCGCCCGCAAAATACTTCGTCGTGATCGGCACTTCGACAAGTCGCTGCTCGAACGCGACGGCTTGCACGAGCACTTCGGTGTCAAAACAAAAGCCGTCGGAGTTGCGCATGAAGGGAATCGTTTCGAGAAAGCGGCGACTGTAAGCGCGATAGCCGGTGTGATACTCCGAAAGTTTTTGCCGCAGCACGAGATTTTCAAAAAATGTGAGAAAGCGATTTGCGAGCCAGCGATAGAGCGGCATGCCCCCTCGCCGCGCGCCGTCTGGAATGAGAAAGCGCGAACCGAGCACGAGATCAGCGCGGCCCTCGGCAATGGGCGCGATGAGTTGCGGCAACAGTTTCGGATCATATTGCCCATCGGGATGAAGCATCACGACAATGTCCGCTCCGAGGCGCAACGCTTCGCGATAACACGTTTTCTGATTGCCGCCATAGCCGACATTGTGCGGATGGCGAATGACACGCAGCGCGAGTTGTTCGGCGATCTTCAATGTATCGTCGCGGCTGTCGTCATCCACGAGAATGATTTCATCGACCCACGCCGTGTCAATCGCGGAGTAGGTTGCTTCAAGCGTGGCCGCCGCGTTGTATGCGGGCATCACGACGATAACTTTGTGCCGCGCAATCGCGGCTGCGCGAGAGCCTTTAATATTCCCCCCTTGAGGGGGGCCAGGGGGGTGTTCTTCGCGAACGTTGATCATCTGCAATTTCATGAAGCAATCTCGTTGAAAAAAACAAAGTTTTTTCCAGCGGATTGAAGAACCCAACTGATTATGCTTCTTGCATCCGTTGGGTTTTTCTATCCGTTGGAAACTTTCTTTGGGACTGCGACTTGTTCACGTTGTGCTTTTCTATTTCAACAACACACTCGGCACTTGCGGCAGGCCGCACCATTCCGCAATCTTGTTGTAATGCTTCGCGACATCCTGCACGATGCCGACGCCGCCTTTGATCTTCTCCACCGTCTTGCCCAGCGCCGTGCTCGTGTCGTTCACGCTTTCGAGCCAGCGCCGTGTTTTGCTGAGCGCGGTGGACTCTTTCGCCTTCGCTTTATCTTCCTCTTTCGTGCCTTCGAGCTTCTTCAAGCGCTCGCGCAAGTCTGCAATCTCTTTCGCCTCTTCCGGCGCGACGGCTTCAAGCTCCTCGCGCAATTCGTTCAAGCTGCCCAACAAGCCTTCGATATGCGCCGGAAAATTGAAAGTAGCCGTCATCGACTGCTGCACGTTTTGATTCACGCTTTGTTGATTCGTTTGATTGACGTTGATGTTCAAATGAAAACCCTCTCTCGTAGTTTATCAAACAGCATCTTTCTTCTATCGGGCGCTTCGATGCCGTTCAACAGCCTTTGCACCGAAACTCTCTCGTGATAACCTTGCGGGAAAAAAGTCTCTTCGCCTTCTGATTCCAACAGCAGCAAATGCTCATACGGCACTGCAATCTCCGGCGACTCGGGAATGGGCACCATCTCTTTGACATTGATGCCGCGAAACGATTTCTCATGAATCGCGCGCAGCTCTGCGCGAAGGTCCGCGAGCATTTCTTTTTGCGCGCTCGCAGTGCCGTCGAGCACAATGTTGATCACCTTCAAGCCTTCTTGTTTGGTAATCTCCTCCGTCACTTGCGCGCGCACGCCGTGTTTGCGCAACACCACCCCGCGTTCCCACACCAAGCCCTCGCCCGCCTCGCTCTCGATCCACTCGTGCAAGCGCACGATCAAACGCGTGATAATGCCTTTGGGCATGAACGGATATTGCAAACGAAAAAGCAAATTGCCCGCGCTGTTCCATTCATACTGCGGCCGCGTGCTCGGCAACAACTGCGGCGCAATGTATTCCTCCGCGCCGCCCTCCAAGCCGTAACACAGCTCGAAATTATTCTTGAGCATGAGCGAGAGCAGCTTGTTGCACTCGGAAAAGTCGTGACCGCGCGACTGCCATTGCTCGAACATCCAACGTTTCGTGAAGCGGCCTTTGTGCTTCTTCGCATGATCCGAATCGAGCACGCTATACACCGCAGCAACTACCCACTGCGGATTGAGAAACAGCGTGTCTGCAAGCTGAGGGTCGTGCTGAAAGTGCAGGATCACCCCGAGATCGTGCAAATACCCGCTGAGCGTGAGTTGATCGCGCTCGTTGCGAATGCCGTGTTGCTCGCACAGCGTTTTGAACTCGTGCAGCGTGATATGATTGCGCTCGCGTTGTTGCTCCAATGCCTGCCGAATATCGATCCACCGCGCGGGCAGTTCGACGCCCACGTGCGGCAATTGCGCGAGCAAACGTTGCACGGTATTGCGCAAATGCTCAAAGCGCGGCCCGCCCTCCGCGAGATCGACCTCGCAGCGTTCGAGCTTGAAATTTTCTGTATAGAACTTGCGATACGAGTCATAATCAAAATTGGTGATGGGTTTGCAATTCTTCTCGTTCAACACCACGAGCACGGGACTGCCCTGGCCCAGCAGCTTGATGATGTTGAACCAATAATCGAATTGCGTGTGTTGCTTGCGGTCGTCCGCGAGCAACACGTACAGCGCGCGCGAGGTGAGAAAGAACTGATGCGTCATGTACTGAATCTCTTGCCCGCCAAAGTCCCACAGGTTCGCGGAGAACGCGATCTCCGGCTGGAGCGGCATAGGAAATTGCCAGCCGGTTTTCACCGTGATGCCGACAGTGGATGCTTCGTTCGGATTGGGAATGACGTAGCTCTCATCCAACAATTTGTTGAGCAGCGAAGTTTTGCCCGCGCCTGGCTCGCCCACGAGCAGCAGCTTGGCCTCGTACAATTTGCTTTTGCCCTGCTGCTCCATTTGCGCAAAGAAGCTGCGCACTGCCTCCATGCCTGCGGCCACGACTTCCTTCGGCGGGTAAGTAATAGGGTTGTTGCTGAGGACGATCTCGCCTTCTTCCGCTAAATGATAATCTTCCTGCTCAATGAAATGGATCCTCGTGAGTTTCGGCATGCGCGTGAGAAAGGCCGGTAATACCGTGAGTCGGTTGACATACAGATTCAACTCGGTCAAGTTCTGCAAGCACGTGACGCTCTCCGGCAACGTCGTGAGTTGGTTGCCGCTCAAATCAAGCGTGGTCAAGTTCTTCAGATCACCAAAGCCCTCCGGCAATGCCTTGAGTTGGTTACCATCCAAATCAAGCGTAGTCAAATTCTGCAAGCGCAAGACGCTCTCCGGCAACGTTTTGAGTTTGTTGTTCCATAATCTCAGATCGGTCAAGTTCTGCAAATCACCAAAGCTCTCCGGCAACGCCGTGAGTTGGTTGTGAAACAAATCAAGCGTGGTCAAGTTCTGTAAGCGCGTGAGACTCTCCGGCAACGCCGTGAGTTGGTTGCCACTCAAATCAAGCGTGGCCAAGTTCTGCAAGCGCGTCACGCTCTGTGGCAACACCGTAAGTTGGTTGGAACTCAATTTCAGCACGGTCAGGCTCTTCAAATCACCAAAGCTCTCCGGCAATGCCGTGAGTCGGTTGTGACTCAAATCCAGCGTGACCAAGTTCTGCAAGCGCGTCACACTCTCCGGCAACATTGTGAGTTTGTTGCCATCCAAGTAAAGCGTGGCCAAGTTCTGCAAGCGCGTCGCGCTTTCCGGCAACGTTGTGAGTTGGTTGGCAGTCAATTCCAACGCAGTCAAGTTTTGCAAGTGAATCACGCTCTCTGGCAACGCCTTGAGTTCGTTGCCAATCAAAGCCAAAAGCGTCAATCGGGGCAGATCAACCAATTCCGAAAGATGGAGCAAGTCATCCTTCGTTAGTTTCAATCCAGCAATGTGCTCGCGTTGCAGCTTATGCTGCCATTGTCGGTAAATGGCAAAGTCAAGTCCCAAACCTGGCACGTCCGCAATTGTTTCTAAGGGATTGCCGAACAACACCAACCACCGCAGTTTCTTGAGCCGCGCCACTTCTGCCAGCACTGTTGTAATTTGGTTTTTGCCCAACCAGATTTCTTCAAACGTATCTGCTTCAAAGATTTCGGGAGGAATCTCGGTGAGCTCTTCATCAGACAAAGAAAGCGCGGTCTCGCCCCGTTCCCGCGCGGCGCGAATCTTTTCGACAATGTGTGGAGGCGTCTTTGACATGGTGGCCTCTGCGTTTGGGTGTTGCGTTAGGTTTGGTGGTTCAAGCTTGGCGCATGCTGCGTCGTTTCGTTGCTCGCGCCCTCTTCTCATTTTCATGATTGAAGCGGAGCAACCATTTTTGCACGTTGGCCGCGCGTTTCAAACTCCGTTAGGAGTGAGATGTTTATAGCAAGGCCGCGTGCCGATTCTCCCCAAACTCCGTTAGGAGTGACATGTTTGGTTCTCACGATGCAGCCCGTGCCTTCAACAAAATTCACATGCCACTCCTAACGGAGTTCGAGGCACATGTGCTTCCATTACTATAAACATTGCACTCCTAGCGGAGTGCCGCGCAAAGCGACATCACACGACTTTAGATCAATCACGGCCTCGCTCCGTTCCCGCGCGGCGCGAATCTTTTCGACAATGTGTGGAGGCGTCTTTGACATGGTGGCCTCTGCGTTTGGGTGTTGCGTTAGGTTTGGTGGTTCAAGCTTGGCGCGTGCTGCGTCGTTTCGTTGCTCGCGCCTTCTCCTCTTTGTCATTCAGCAGGAATCTTTTTACTCGCTGGGCATTCGCTCCAGTGCTTAAAAGGATTCCTGCTGAATGACATTACGAAGGGCCGAGATGTGACTTATTTTATGCTCCGAGTAATAAGCTGCTCGCGCGCTCTCTTCTTTGTCATTCTGTAAGAACCTTCCCTCGCACTCGGCACACTTCTTCGGAACAGGAGGTGTACCGAGCAATAGGGAAGTTCCTTCGAGCACATTTAAAAAGTAGAGCTCTCAGCTATTCCCCCCTTGAGGGGGGTTAGGGGGGTGTGCTTGATGACGACGACGCTATTCAAGTTTATCATGACGTGTTTAAAGTTTCTTAAACTGCACATTGCATTCCTCAAAATACCGAGCGACACCCCCCTGGCCTCCCTCAAGGGGGGAATTTTTAGACGCGCTCAAAACCCCTCAATCTCCGGCTGGCGATAGCGGAACGCGCGCTGCAAAAGTTTGATCTCATACGGCGCGCGATAGATGCCGGTATGATAACGCCACGCGCCGACGATTTCGAGCAAACGTCTGCGCGCGGGCGTGAGCTTCACGTCGGAGTTGGTGGGATAGCGCGCATTGAGCACGGCTTCGAAGTGATGAATCTTGTCGATGTGGTGCGGTTTGAGCCACGGCGTGAGCGGGTTCTTGCGCAGATCGAGCTGCGTCCATTGCGGCAAGAGCCACTCTTCCAAACGCGTCGGAAAAGTGAAGCCGGTTTTCTGCACGTCGTCAAACAGCGTGGAGCCGAGCATGGGCACAGGCGCATACACGTAAATGATAATCTCGCTGCGGGGGTTCACGCGCTTCACTTGCCGAATGAACGCGATTTCTTCGTCGAGCGCGGCATCAACGTCCTCCGCGGGCGCGCCGAGCACGAAGGAAAATTCCGGAATGAGATCGTGGCGCTTCAGCTTCTCTGCGAGGCGCAAAATCGTTTCCGGAGTTTGCGTGCCGCCTTTGTTCATTTGCTCAAGACGCAATGCCGAGCCGGACTCCGCGCCGAGGAAAATCATTTTGCAGCCAGCGCGCCGCATATCGCGCAGCACGTCCTCGGGATATTTTTCGAGCGTGTCGGGCCGTGCTTCGCCCCACCATGTCACTTGCAGATCGCGCCGCAAAATTTCTTCGGCAAACAAAGCCGTGCGCTTCATCGAAGTGAAAAAATTATTATCGGCAAACTCAATCGCATCCACACCGAAGTTACGCACGACGTATTCTACCTCGTCGGCAACGAGCGGCGCACTGCGTCCCACCCAACCGCCGTCGAAGATCGGCACCACCGCGCAGAAGCTGCATTTGAACGGACAACCATAGCTCGTGTGCAATGTCGTGGTGCGCTTGCCGAGATACGTTTTGCCGAGATAGCGCTGCACCTCACCGAGCCGATGATACGGCCACGCCGGCAACTCATCCATCGCAGGCAAAGGCCAGCGCTGCGGATGGTTAATCACGCGACCGTTTTCGACATACGACAAACCGAGAATGCTTTCGCGCGCTGTGCCGTTGCCGTTGAGATATTCGAGCAAGCGCACGAAGTCGTGCTCCGCCGGCCCGCGCATCACATAATCCACCCAACCGCTTTGCAACACCGCGTCCGTATGATTCGAAGGGAAGTATCCGCCCCAAATAATTTTGAGCTGAGGAAAGCGCGCGCGAAAGCCGCGTGCGATGCGAATGGATTCCTGCAACTGCGGGCCAGGCATCACGGTCATGCCGAGAATGCTCGCGCCGCTGTGTTCGATCACTTGCGCGAGTTGCTCTTCGGCATCATGAAAAAAATTGCCGTCAACAATCTCATAATCATATCGGCCTTCGAGCATGGACCCGAGCGCGAGCATGGGCATGGGCAGACGATGCTTGCTATTCGCCGTGCGGCCGTGATAGAGGATGAGGTCGGGTTGCTGTTTCATGCAATTTAAAAAAGATCGTCGCTGACGTTGTGTGCTCGTAGGTTCAAATACAAAAGGCTCATTCATCATATGTCATTCAGAAGGAATCCTTTTGAGTATTCAGCACAATTTCCAGCGAGTAAAAAGATTCCTACTGAATGACTGACCGAGGAGGCATGCCACTTTATGAATCTACTCCGGCAAGCGATTCAAAAAGCTTTTCACATTCACCACGAAATCTTGCGGCGCTTCGATGAAAGGAAAGTGGCCGCAGTATTTCAAGATGACCAACTCGGAATCTTTGATGCTCTTGTTCAGCTTGTGCATTGCTTCCTTGGGCAACGCTTCGGCTTCGCCATACATGATAAGCGTCGGCGTTTGCAGCGCCGCAAGCTGCGGATACCAATCATAGGTCGTGGTCTCTTTGCTCAAATAGCGGAGCAGCGCGCTTTTCTTCGCATAGTCGGGCTGAAACGTGAGATTGAGTTGGCGCGCAAACTTGCGGTCATGAAACGTCGAGCGAAACACGATCTTAAAAAACTCCGCGAGAGCTTTCGACTCGCGCTTTTGAAATGCGAGCGACTGCATCACCTTGGCGCGATCCAAACTGTCTTGCCGCGTGAAGCGGCTTTGCAACGTGCGATTCGCCGCGTCGTTATCCGCAGAACTGGGGCTGACCGAACTGATGAGCATGAGGCTTTTGAGATGATCGCCATGTTTGAGCGCATATTGCAGCGCGAGCAACCCGCCCCACGAGTGCGCCATGAGATGCATCTTCTCCAAGCCGAATGCGGCGCGAATACCGTCAATGTCCGCGACAAAATTTTCGAGCGTGATGCCCGAAGAATCCTTCGGCGCGGCAGAGCGGCCGCTCGCGCGTTGATCGAAGAAGATGAGCTTGTAGCTTTTCGTGAGCCGCTCCATATGTGGCAGAAAGTAACTGTGATCCATGCCGGGGCCGCCGTGCAAAATCACAATCGGCTCGCCCGCGCCAATGATTTTATAGTAGAGCGTGACGCCGTTGATTTGCTTCGTGCCTTCTTCGAATTTGGGTTTCTCGCTCGCAATGCCATTGTTGACGGAGAAGAAAAGAGCGAGGCAAAGAGCATATGCTGCTTTAGAAATGATTCGCAGCGCTCTTTCCAAAACTGTCATCCTGTAAGAAACTTCTCTAGCGCTTGGCAACTCTCCCGGTGCGAGAGAAGATTCTTTCAGAATGACAATTTGAGAGGAATTGCAAGCCGTGAAGCAGCGCGCGAATTCTACGTGGGTATCGAAGAGCCTCTTCATTTTATTTTCCTTTGGTGTGATGAACGCATCAAGCCCATCTCTGAAATGTCATCCTGCAAGGATCTTCTCTAGTGCTCGGCTTGCGTCCCAGCGCGAGGGAAGATTCTTACCAGAATGACAATTTGAGAGAGCGGCGATGCAGCCGACAACGAACATATCATTGTTTGCGATACAGAATGCCAAGCGTTGTGACCGCGCCGCAGGCGATGAAGCTCGCAATCATGCCGACGAGCAAATAAGGATCGCCTTGCAAGTAGCCGTGCAGAATGCCGATGAACTGCAACAGATTGAAGCCGCCGAAGGTCATAAGCGAAACGTCCTTCGCGCTTTTGGTTTTGAAAATTTTTAAAGCTTGCGGCACGAACAAGCCGGCGTTGACGATGAGACCGGCGCCGAATAGATACGCGATGATTTGTTTCATGTGCTCCCTCTCGTAGTGGTGAATACTGCTGTTGTAAAAACTTTGGTCGTGTAAAGTGTAACGTGTAAGGTGCTCAAAGCCTTTATGCGCGCGCAAAATAATTTCGCACCAGGCCGAGGCCCTGCCGCAGTTGAATGCGCGCGTCCTCAAGCGAGCGCAAGCCGAGCAAGCGACGCTTCAAATACTGCGCGTTGAAATAAAACTCGCGCACGGCGCGTTGCCGCATGCTGGCAATCTGCGCGCGCGAAAGCGTGAAGCCGGGCATCGCCACTTCGCTGCCGGATTGATCCATCACTTGCAGGCTCGGCGTGATGAGATTGTGCTCGAGCGCTTGGTCGCGCAGCGGCGTGCCCATGCGCGGCACGGCGACGTTGAATGAAACAAAATCCACAGGCGCGATTTTTAAAAACGCCATCGTGCGCGCGAACGAATCTTCGGTTTCTTCGGGCAAGCCGATGATGACCGTCGCCACCGTGCGCAAGCCGTGTGCGGCGCAGCGTTGAAAGCCCGCAAGCACTTCTTCGCGCACGTAATCTTTCTTCGCGGCTGCAAGCACGGCGTCATCGCCGCTTTCAAGGCCGAGAATGAGTGTATGGCAACCGGCTTTCTCCATCTCGATCAAAATTTCATCATCTAAAATATCCGGGCGAGTGAAGCAGAGCCAGCCGAAATCATAGTTGCGTGTTTGCATGGCGCGCAGCAACTCGAACGCGCGCGGCTTCTGCAGCGCAAAAGTTTGATCGAGAAAGAACAACTCGCGAATGCCGAGGCTATGCACACTGTCCAATTCCGCGAGCACGTTTGCGACGGGGCGAATTTTCCAACCGAGCGTGCTCATGATACAAAACGTGCAGCGATAGGGGCAACCAAATTCCGTCATCACCGTGGCGAAGTTACGCTTTCGCACAAAAGGATAGCGATAGTCTTTGTTGAGAAAAAGCCGATGCTGCGGCAACGGCAATTCAAAGCTCTCGTGGCGCGCGCGCACGAGCGGCGCGGCGTGAATTTCATCCTGCACGCGAAACGTCATGTTCGTTAAACCCTCGCGTTGGTCGTGCAGAAAAGCGAGCACGGAGTTATCGGAGAAGTCGTGCAAGAAAGCTTCGGCGCAATCCAACTCGCGCAAGCGCGCTCCGCGTTGATCAATAAGCACGTCGCCGATGAGCAGGAGCCTCGCCTGCGTTTGCGCGGAAAGCGCGCGATAGAATGCGAGATCTTCTTTATATGAAACCGAACCGATGAGGCCGATAATAATTTCGGGCTGCAAAGCGCGAACGCGCAGCAAGCTTTTCGCGATTGACAGGCGATCAACGATGGCGTCGAGCAGATGCAATTCAAAATGTTCGTGCAACAATCCGCTCAAATAGATGAAATCGATCGGGTGACTGACGTAATCCGCCTGCGAAACTTTGCTGCAAAAGTAGTCGCGTAGGTAAACCCGTTTGCCGGGCGGATTGAGCAGGAGCAATTTCGGTTTCGATGTGCGCATGACTATTGTGAAAGGCTCGTCGTTTTTCTCATGAAATGAACGCCGCCCAATTCTTTTGAAAATCCCCAGTGCTCATAAAACGCCTCCAGTTCCGGCAAACAATATAACTCGAAGTGGCGCACGTTTTTCAGTTCGGGATGACGGAGTATTGTTTCCATCAGCGCACGACCCAATTTCTTCTCGCGATGCGCCGGCGCGACGATCACGTCGAAGAGGAGCGCTTTGTAAACGCGATCGCTGAGCACGCGCGCGAACGCCGCGAGCCGTTTGGTATCTTTTTCGCAGAATGCAAAAACGAAATCCGTATGCGCCAGCATGCGGCGCACGTCTTCGAGTTCGCGCTCTTTGGTCCACCACTCGTTGCGATAGAGCGCCATAAGTTGCCCGATCTGCGCTTCGTTGAGATGGTCGATAAACTCGTATTCAGCCAACATAGGAAGGCGCTCCCGTTTGCGTTGCCGCCTCGGCATAAAGAGGCAACGGCAAAAGTTCGTGTTGCGAGATAAAGCGCTGCAGCGCGGGAATGACGTCGCGCACGCGCAACTCGCGCATGCAACGCAAATGGTTCGTGCAATTCACGGTCTTGGCATTGTCCACGCTCATACACGGGCTGCACGGCAAGTTGAGATAGAAGATCAAGCGGCGCTCGCAGAGCGGACCAAAGCGCTGCGGCGTTTCGGGGCCGTAGAAACCGACCACGGGCCTTTGCAAAGCCGCGGCGAGATGCAGCGGCCCGCTGTCGTTGGAGATAAACAAAGCGGAGTCATGAATCAACTCGGCAAGCTCGCACAGGCGCAACTCGCCGGCGAGATTTTTTACGCGCGCGGGAAGAGCAATCATGTTTGCGACTTGCTGCGTATAATCTCGTTCGGCCATGTTGCCGATCAATACGAGTTTGATCTCGTATCTTTGCAACAGCCATCGCGCGAGTTGCACAAAATTTTCGCGCGGCCAGCGGCGCTCCAACGCGAGCGGACTGGCGTTGAGGTTCATCACGACACAAGGCGCGGCGCTATTTTCGCAAACGCGCCGGTTCAAGTGTATGCGCGGCAACAATAAATTTGCTTTGCCGGTCTTCGCTGCATTCGCCTGCGCTTCGGCGGAGATCAACCGCAAAAAGTTGTGCGCGGCATGTTCGTCGTCGCGAAAGGGAACGGCAATATCCAACAAGCTCCGCTTGTAACCGTGCGGGCGCGAAAAGCCGAGCAATTTCTTCGGCGCGGCAAAACGCGCCAGCAGCGCGGAGAAATTGGCAAAGAACTCGGCGTCGAAAATCAAATCGTAACGTTGCCGGCGCAAGCGCAAAAGCAACGTCACTGTGCGCAACATGAAACGCAAGGGATGACGAAAATCCAAAACGTGTACGCGACCCACGTGGGGCAACAATGCAAACAACTCGCGGTTTTGCGCGAGCGTAAGAAAGTCGATACGTGCATTCGGAAACCGTTCGCGCAAAAGGCGCAACGCGGGTTCGAGCAAGATGATGCTGCCCAGGCCCCAAAATTTGATGACGAGAATGCGCTGCGCCGGCTGCGCTGCGCTTGGTTTGCGTTTGCTCATTCGAAACGCGCGCGCGAGGCCGATGAGCATGCGGCCCGCGTACTCATCGATCCATTTGGCGGCTTTGATGTGCAGCGTTTGAGGGAGCACTTGTATTCTTCCGAAGATTTGTTTAGCTTGTCGCAACGATAAAAGTCGCGTCGGATTTTGAACTCAACCCAAGGGGTATTTTATGACAACCGAAACCTTGATTCAAAAAGTCCGCGAAGAAGTCGGTGAGCTTGATGAACGCAGCCGGGAGCTTTTGGCGACGGCCATGAAAATCATTCAAAGCAATGACGGCGGCGAAAAGGCAAGCGCAGGCGCAAACACTTTTCTAAGCCGCAATGTGAGCCTCGAAGATTATCGTTTGCTTCCAAGACCGGAGCGCCGTCGCTATCAAAGCGAAGCGGAGATGCTGAACCAACGATGGATTGAAGAGCGCTTCCAAGCATTGGAGGCTAATTGGATCATGGTCATCGACGGTCGCATCGTAAAGCACGGGGCCTCGTTGGAGGATTATCCCGGCGACGACGAGATGCGCGAGCTTCGCCAACAGGCCGGAAAAATTCCTTTCGTCTTTTTCAGCAAATTTTTGTTGGCTATCGAAGAGGCTTCCCTCCCCTGGCACAAGACCACCGTGCCAGGGGATTTTTATCCAACTCTTTCGATTGTCCTTTCACATTCAAACAACCGTTCTGCGGTCGAAGCTGATTGGGATACCGGCGCAATCGGGTGCTATGGTGATTTGGCTCACCTGATTAATAAAGGTCTCGTTGCTATCGATCCTGATGACGTCGAGCACGAGGCGCATCACTTGAGCCAAGCATATGCTTATTTCACAAAAGAAGTCCTCATCGAGATGGTTGATACAATGGGCAAAAGCCGTCGTGGCCGTACTGGGGTTATTTGTGTTGACGATTGGCAACGCAGCCCATTCGTTAATATCAACCCGCATCGAACTTTTCTGCTCGGACGCAAGTTGCTCCTCAATCTCCGCCCGCGCGTGACGCTCGATTTCGACGCGAGGCAGAGTGAAGTCGAATTCAAAGAGCAAGCGAGTTAATCCCGCCTCTTCATCTCTCCCATGCAATGCTGAACATCGTGCTGCATTCCAGCCCTCGGCCGCGATCCGAAGTGAATAGGATGCGATGATGTTTTTCATCCCACACCGGCGCGGTGTCGATGGCGGGATCGCGCGTCAAACGCATTCGATCGCCATCACTCAAATTCATCAGCCACAAATCGCGGTTGCCGTTCGCGTTCCATGAGAAGACGATGCGCCGTGCGTCGGGCGACCAAGTTGGGCGTTCGATGAGTGATTCACTCTCCAAGAGAATTTGCTGCGCGCCGGTTTGAAGATCAATGCTGCCGAGCACGAAGCGCGGCGCGGCTTTTCTTTCTCCACAAAAAAGCAGACGCTCATCGCATGGCGAGAAGGCAAGATCGGAGCACGTGAAATCAACTTGCAACCACCTCGGCTCAGTTTCATTTGTTTTCGCCATGCCAATGCGGCCCTTGCGCAAAAAGGCAAAGCGTTCGTTCTTAAAATGCCAACTGGGCTTTTCTCCTTCCAACAAAAAAAGCGGCGGCTCGCCGCGGCCACGACTGAGCCAAATTTCTGCGCGACCGTTGTTGATGCTCTCCAGCAAAATGTTTTGATCATCGCCGGCCAAATCCGGCTCATAAAATTTTTGCGCGGAGTGCGGCGTCCATTGGCCTTCAACTGCGCCGTTATTTGTCATTGAGAAGATCGCATAATCTTCATCAAGCAATTCGCCGTAACTAAACACGACACGTTCGCTGCCAATGTTCGGCGTTTTGACGAGCAAGCCGAGGTGGCGGTCAAATTCTTTTTCACGAAGCGGAAGCCACTGCGCGTCGTCGTGCTCGCGTGCTTGTGCGCGTTGGTGATTGAGGATGATCATGAGCAGCGCGACCGCAAGCGCGGGGAGCAAATATCTTTTTAGATTTTTGCATTGCCATTGCGCGATGCGAGCAAAGAACATGCAAACCGCGGCGAAAAAGAAAACGAGCAGCCACAGCCTGGCATAGCCGAGGGGCGTGAGCCAGCCGGTCGCATATTTTTTGAGCACGAGATAGTGCGGCAGATTGATCGCAATAAACAAGCCGCCGAGAAAAAGCGCGCGCAGCTTTTCATTTCTCTCCCAAAGAATTTTTGCGAAGCACGTTGTTGAGAGACTGAGCAATAAAAAATGATACGTCGCACTGCCGGGCGAGATCAACAAAATCGCGAGCGGAAGCAGGGCGATTTCAAATAAGCGTTGCTGCTCCAAACAATCCCCCTTCAAAGGGGGAATATCGAATGCGCCATCAAATTTCGTTTCGCGATACATCCACGCGAAGACCGCGAGCCAGAGCCACGGGATTAGATTTTTTAAAACGAGAAAGAGCAACTCGGATGACATGGGCGGCTGGGGATTGAGCGAGGCGTTATGCACGAACATGCGGCGGAGCATGCTGTTCCATGATTGAAACTGAATCGCAAACGGATCTTGAATCTCGCCCTGCACGTGGCGTGGCAAGACTTCGTTGAAGAAGACGAGAAAGATTTCAAAACCGGCGAACCAGATTGCAAACCAAGCGACTGCGAGGGTCGCGCAAATTCCCGCGAGCACGACGCGCCATTCTTTTTTCCAGGCAAAGTAAATGAGAAAGAACGCGCCGACGTATTTCATCGGAATCATGAGTCCGAACATGATGCCGGCCGCAATCGCATGCCCGCGTTGCTGCAAATAAATTCCCGCCGCGAGCGTGGCGAGCAGGAGCAAATACATTTGCCCAAAGAGAAAATTGTTGATCAAGCCAAAGCCGGTGCCGAGAAAAATAATTGCAACCGGAAGCCACGACGTTTGCGCGATACGAGCAAAGAGAACGATGCAACATATCGCCAGCGCGAGATTGAGCACGATCCAAATGCGTTTCGCCGTCAACGGCTCGAAGCGTGCGAGCGGCAACATCACGAGCGCGGTGGGCGGCGGATGCGGAATGAATCCGCCGAGCTGATGTGTGATGCCAAAGCGGTCAATTTGTTTTTGAAACCAGGTGAAATCGCGATAGGCGTTTTGCAAGGGCCGGCCTTCGGCGACAAGGCGCGCAGCGGTGTAGTAGTTGGCGAAATCGCCGCGCGGGTTTTGGAGAGAAGGCCACACACCTTTCGAGAGAATGATTGCGGCAAAGGCGAGAAAGATAAGCCAGGCCGCAGCGTAGCGCAAGCTTCCAGCTTGCAGTCGTTCTCTGTGCAGGCTGGAAGCCTGCGCTACGTTAAAACCGCTCATAAAGCTGCATACTCTTCTTCATCCTCTGCAAGCCCCAATACGCATAAATTTCCAGCGGGTAATCGAAGCGATGTTGCTTCAGGCGCAGTTGCGCGCTCGGCCGCAGCATGCTCAAGAGCACGCGATGTTTCCATGAATGTTGCCGCTCGCCGACTTTGACTTGATGATAGCCGAAACGCAAGTATTGCCGAATCGCTTGCAAGCGCTCGTGCTTCTTGCCATTCAACCATGGCAACACTTGCAAACGCGGATAAAATTCGGCCCACTCTTCAAACGTCTGCGGCGGCGCGAGGCCTTTGCCAATCGCCTCTTGCCATGCGGGCGAGCCCGGATAGGGCGTGAAGATGTTCGTGTAGCAATCCGCGCGATCATAGCGCTCATAAATTTTCCGAATCAAATCCACGGACTTGAGCAAATCCTCTTCCTGCTCCGCAGGCAGGCCGAAGATGAAGCCAAAGCTCGCGCGAATATCCGCCTCTTTGCAACGTTCCACCGCATGGAGCACCGCCTCGGTGTCGGACTTCTTTTCAATCGCGTGCAGCACCTCGTCGGAGCCGGACTCCGCGCCGAAGTGAATGCGCACCAAACCCGAGCGCCGAAAAATTTTTGCCTGCTCGCTCGTCATGCGCTCCCACGAATCCGCGCGATCTTGAATGTACCATTCGAACTTCAAGCCGCTGCGGATAAAGCCCTCGGCCATGGCCAGCGCGCGCGGACGGAACGCAAAGAAAATGTCGTCGATGATGCCCACGAGCTGAATGCGATACTTGCGTACGAGATACGTGACCTCTTCGATCACTTGCTCCACCGGCAACTCGTCGAGATTGCGGCCATACACCGCGGCGTTCGAGCAATACGAGCAATTGTACGGGCAGCCGTGGCTCGTCGTGTACATGAGCCAACGCAGATTCGTGTTGCGATAATAACGCTCGTAATCAATCAACTCATAACCCGGCATGCGACTCGGCAACTGCGCCACGGGCGTGTGCGGCCGCAGCGGATTCCATGTGATCGCGCCGCGTTCCTTGGTGAGCGTGCCCGGCGTGCCCGTGAGCGACGAACCGCTCGCGAGACGATTCACGATTTCGAGCAACGTCAACTCGCCCTGCTTGAGCACCACGGCATCAACGTATTCGCACTCCAAAGTTTGTTGCGGCAAGATGGAAGGATGCCACCCGCCGAGAATGATGGGCACGTTCGGAAATTTTTCTCTCACCGCGCGACTCACGGCAATCGTGCCTTTGATCATCGGGCCGGTGACGAGCGAAATGCCCAAACACAACGCCCCCTCCACTTCGCGCAACACGCGCTCGTGATAATCCGGCTCCAGCGCGGAGTCGATGATCTTCACTTCGTAGCCGGCACTCACGAGCGGACCGGCGACTGCGATCAACGCGAGCGGCGGGCACGCCTCGTTGCTCGTGTAAGAGGGAAAGAAGAGAACGACTTTATTGTTGGGCATAAGATGATCTTCAATACTCGCTTTGTGACCGCTTTCACGTTGTCATTCTGAAAGAATCTTCCCTCGCGCCGGGAAGAATATCGAGCGCTGGAGAAGTTCCTTTCAGGATGACAGTTCAAGGCGGGACATCGCCAATCCACAAAAAGTAGTATCGGTTTGTGATTCAAGAGGAGTCCTTTTAATTATGAACAATCTCTCCAGTGCTTAAAAAGATTCCTACTGAATGACAATTCACTTCTACGACACCTGCAAACCCGGGCGCAGCGTTTCCACCAACCACTTCTCAAACGGAAACGCATACACATCATTCGTGCAGCGCCAATTGGCCAACCGCTGCAACGGCCTGCGCCACAGCCCTCTTTGCGCATCCCACGCATGCTTCGAATAAAATTTGAAACGCTGCACGAGTTGCCACTTCTCGCGATTCACCCACGGGCCATACGCGCCCACGAAATCGAAGTCCGCCCACTCGTCGAGCGTCTTCGGCATGGGATAGCCTTTGTCGCGCACCATGTCCGCGATGGGCGAGCCGGGATAGGGCTGATAAAAGAAAATCTGCGTTTTGAATTTCGGACTCATCGCGCGCAGCTTCTTCGCAATCCGCAGCGTGGCGAGCATGCTCTCTTCGGTTTCATCGGGGAAGCCGACGATCATGGGAAAATCCACGGCAATATCGTGGCGTTTGCACTTCTCTGCCGCGATAAAAATTTGTTCGAGCGTGATGTCTTTCTTCATCCAATCGAGCATGGCTTGCGAGCCGGATTCCACGCCGATGAGCACGCGCCGCAAACCCGAGCGGCGGCAGAGCGCAAAATCTTCTTCGGACATGCGCGTGCCTTGATCCGCGCGCATGGTCGCGGTCCATGAAAACTTCAAGCCGCGCTGCAAAAATTCTTCGGCCACTTCCACGACGCGATCACGATAGGTGAAATAGGTTTCGTCCTGCAAATGCAAGTCATCGAACTCATGCTTGCGCCACAATGCTTCCAACTCTTCTCCCATGCGCTCGGGCGAGAGCGCGCTCCATTTGCGTATGAACACGAAGGGATCCGCGCAGAACGTGCAGCGAAAGAAGCAGCCGGTGGAGGAGATGTAATCAAGTTGCTTCTGCTTTTTGAGCGCGAAATATTTTTGCACGGGTATCAAATCGTAATTCACCGGCGCAAAGGCATTCATGTCTTGCATCGGCCGCGGCGCGTTTTGAACCGCGGCGCCGTTTTGTCGAAACGTGCAGCCCGCGACGCCTTCCAAACTTTTTCCTTCAGACAAACGTTCGACGATCTCGCGAAACGTTTCCTCGCCTTGCGCTTGCACGGTCACGTCGATGCTGGGCTCTTCCAAACATTCTTTGGGAAAGAGCGAAGGATGCCAACCGCCCCAAATGATGGGCAACTCGGGCCGCAGCGTTTTGAGCGCGCGAGAAATTTTCAAGGCATCATGAATCGGACGCCCCGTGAGCACGGAGACGCCGAGACACAGTGCTCCATCCAGGTGCGATTGCAACACACGCAACGGATCGGCTTCAATGCGGCCATCGACGATGATCACTTCGAAACGTTCGGGGTCGAGATGCGTCCCGATTGCGAGCAACCCGAGCGGCATGGTATAAAACACCGCGCGGGGGTTATAGAGGAGAATTTTTTGTCTGGCTTTGTTCACGAAGGCCGTGTGTTTATCTTTTTCGAAATATCATCACCATATGATCGCCCATGTTGCGCAACGGCGGTAAGCCGCTCATCTTTTCATCCCACCAACAAAAGCTTTTAAGAAATTTTTGATTGCGCGCCAAGTACGGCGGTGGTGCGAGCACGCCCAAACCGAATTGCGACATGACTTCAAATCCTTCCGAAAAAGCCCTTTTCAAACTTGAGCAAGAATGATAATAAGTTTGCACATAGCGTTCGCCCACACGCACTGCTATTCCTCCCTTCTCGGTGCGACCGCGCCAACGCCGCAACGCTTCGCGTGCATTAAGATGGAGAAGAAAATAAACGATCTCCCACGGGCAAACCGGCGGCATAATGTTGAGCAGCATTTTGCCACCGGGGCGAAGCAATTGCGTGCTGGCTTCGGCAAAGCCGCGCAAATCTGCCACGCAATTCAACGCGCCGAAATTTGAGAAGAGGCCGTCGAAGCTGTTCTTTCCATAGATTTCGAGCAGGCTTTGCAATTGCTCTGCACCGATCTGCATGAAATCTACATAATGCGCGCAGACGGCGTGCGAGATTTTTTTGCGGGCAGTTGCCAACATCTCCGCGGAAGGCTCCGTCGCCACGAGGTGATGTCCTCGCCGGGCAAAGAAGAGCGCATCCGTGCCCGTGCCACATCCAATTTCAAGAATGCGCATTTGCGGATGAAAGGCCGCGAGCGCAGCAAGGTGCACGCGCTGCCGCATCCATTGCAAGATGGGATTGGCTGCTTCGAGGTAATCGTAATGAGCTGCGATGGAATCAAAGTTGGCGAGAGCAGCGTGCTGTTGGGAGTGGCGTGTGCTTGTCATCCTTGGCAATGAGCAATTTGGAGGAACCAAGCCTTGCAAGAATCTCCAATCATTGCAAGGCTTGAGACGAGTATAATCTTACTTCAGGGCCGCGAGATAATCCGCCATGGCTTCCAATTCTTCTTTGGGAAGAGCGCCGAACTTGGGCATCATGGAATCTTTCACGAACGCTTGCGGATCGATGAAGTGATCGACGAGCCATTTTTTGTCATGCTTCGCGCCCACGCCTTTGAGCTCGGGCGCAATATCGCCTTTGCCCACGCCGTTGATGAGATGACAATTGCGGCACGATTCGCGCGTCATCACAAAACCCGCGGTGACGAAATTGGCCGGCGCGGCATCGGCCTTTTCGCGTTGCTTCAAGTAGGCCACCATGGCGAGAGTTTCTTCCGCCGCAGTGCGTTTTTGTTTGCGCGCGGTTTCACCTTGCCGCAACACGTTCGCGGATTTCAACGCTTCCACGTGCGCCGCGAGTTTGGCGGAATCGGGCGCGGCTTTAATGGGTGTGAACTCTTTTGCGCCTTGATTGTGGCAATCGCCGCATTTTTTGAGCGCATAGATTTGTTTGCCGGCAAGCACGGAAATATCGAGCGGCGCCGCGGTTTGCGCCATCGCCGTAAATGCGCCCGCGAACAACGACACACCGAAAACTCCTACAGCGAACCTCAAGCCTTTGCTCCGCATCATAGCTGGTGACCTTTCCGGTTAATTTTGAAAAATGAATTTGCACGACTTTTCTTTTGAGAACACTCCTCCTTGCCTTGTCATCCTGTAAGAACCTTCCCTCGCACTGGAACGGCTTCTCAAAACTCGCTTTGCTCCGAGCACGAGGGAAGATTCTTACAGAATGACATGGATCAAGGGCGTCAAAAATTGCGTCAATTATTCTGCGCGCCGTTGTTGATCCACGTTTGAATCGCGCTCACTTCCGCGGCGCTCAACGGCGGGCGCCCGAGCGGCATAATACTTCCCAACGTTGTGCCCGCGACTTTCAAATAGAGCACGCTGTTGGCGGCATTGCCCGGACTGACGCGCAGCAAGGGCGCATAGCCGGAAGAAGTCACGCCGGTTCCGCCTGCGCCGACAAGCGTGTTGTATGATTGCCCGTTCGCCAACGACATGGGCGCGCCGCCGCCCGGGTGGCAGCCCGCGTTCACGCACTTGGGCGTGAAGATGTTCGCTTGTATGCTCGACAACGTCGGCTGCACGCCTTGCGGTTGCATTTGCAAGGGCATTTCATGCTGGCACGCGAAGAAGACGACCGTAGATAAACAGAGTAACGCTCCCACACTCGCGGCTTTGAATTTTATTCTCATTGGTTCTCCTGAAATGAAAGATTGCGAATGACATTTCGATAATACTCGAACGCCAATTTGTTACGCCTCTGCACATATCAATATGAAAGAGCTGTCCTTTCAAAATGACGAGGCAGAGAAGGCCGCGACTAAAACGACGGATAATTCAAGATGCGATAGATGTTGAAGCCCAAGCGCATGTCGCCGTCGCCGAAATCCAAATCGCCGCCGCTCATGTATTGATTGGTGGTGTTGCCCGCGGAGTTGGAGACGAAGATATGAAATACATGGCCGCCGGCTTTCATTTCGAAACCCGCAACGAACGCATCGTTGAACACGAGGTTCGTGCCTTCGGTGCGCGGCCCGTTGATCGTGGCCGCGGTTTCATCGCCCGAAAGAATGGGCACGATCTCCGCGAAGAAAGCATATTTCGAATTGAACGCCACTTTGCCGCCAAGCCCTAGCGTAACGAGCGGATCTTCACCATCAACCGTGACATTGCCGTTCAACAAAATGCCGGGCACCGCGGCGACGGAAAAATGTTTTCCGAGGCTTCTCGTAACGGGCAACTGCGCGAAGAAGGCAAAGCGTTCGCCCGCGGTGCGGCCCAGCGTCGCGGTCGGGTTCGCAGGATCGGGCAGGCCTTTCACCGTGGCCCAATCCACGCCGGTGTAGAGCGCCGCGGAAACCGGTGTGGAGCCGTCGGTCTTTTCGCGCAGAAAACGCAGTTTCGCGCCGACTTCGAAGGTCGCGTTCAAGCCCTGCCGCGCGAAAGAGAGATTGAGATTGTCGGAGATCGGAAAGGCGAGTTGCGTCATCATGAACGCGCCGCCGTCCAAGCCGAAAAGATTGTCGAAGCCGGTGTCCACATTGCTGCGGAAGCGATGCGCGATGCGATAGAGAAACGCGCCTTTATCGAGCGTCTCGGCCGTGGGAATGTTGGCGAGCGACCAGCCATAAAAGGCTTGCGCATATTTGCGCTGCGGCGCTTCGACTTCCACATCCTTGGGCATGGCGTTGATCCATTTCTCCAACGCCGCGACTTCCGCGCTTGAAAGCGGCGCGCTGCCGCGCGGCATGCGGTCGCCTTTGATGCCCACGCCTTTTACTTTTTTGATGAGATAACTGTTCGCCGCGTCGCCGGGTTTCACGCGCAAAAATTGCGGCGCACCCGCGCTCTTCACTTTCACCAAATTGGCTTTAAACGCTTCTTCGGAGAGATCGAGACCTTGTGGCGCATTGGCGCCGGTATGGCAACCGGCGAAGGCGCACTTGGTGTCGAAGATGTCCAGCACCGCGTTTTCAAGCTCATCGGGGGCTGCGGGCGGGCGCACAAACTCAAAAGCATTCTTGCTCGTTTTGCCTTCGCCCGCAAATGCGAACACCGACATCATCAGTACGGCGACGACCGCCGTTAACATAAAACCGCGACGGGGTTGCGACTGCATGAGAGAACTCCTCCTTGCCGAGTAGAGTGATGATGATTTCAATTACGGCTGCACTATTTGATCAAAACTTTTATTGCACTACGATCGTGCCGACCTTGCTGCGATGACGCGAACAGAAATACGGAAACCGCCCGCTCTTCGGAAAAGTCACGGAATGCGCTTCGTTTTGATTCAACGGCGGCGAGCCGTTGAAATCGTTCGCGACGTTGCCGGGCGTGCCGCTGGTGACATCGTGGCCGGTCGCGTCTTTATTCGTCCACGTTACCGTGGTGCCGAGCGTGACCGTCAAACTCGTGGGATCGAAGCCCGAGGCTTGAATCCAAACTTCGTCGTCGCCGCGCGTGGGTTGGAACGGGTTCTCCGCGCCGCAACGGACGAGCGCCAGCGCCGCGATGAGCAGCAGCACGAGCGGAAAGATCTTTTTAAAACGTTGCGTATTCATTTTGCTCCTCCTCGAGGACCGGTGATTGACACTCCCGCAATTCCTGCAAGCGCCGTTCGAGACGCCGCTGTAAATGGAAACGATGATCGTTGGTGAAAAGTTTGATGCGCCCCGGCTCGGCCGTGATCGCCTGCGGCTGCAAATGTCGTGTAAGCGTGTGAATGCGGCGGCGATAAAGTTTGAAGATCAGCCGTTCGATGGCGTCGAAGAGAGGCCGCCGCAAAATCGCTTCGAGCGCGTTGCGCCAAGGTTTGCGGCTGCGCGCCGCGTCTTCCGCCCACACCGCGGTGGTTATGCGGTCCGCCGGTTCGGTTTGCGGCAGAAATTTCGCGCACCAGGCATTCGCGCGGAAAAATTCGCGCAACTGCTCCGCGCCGGCGAGCGGCTGCAAGAAAGCGATTTGATGCGCCACGAAAAAGTCGCGCTCCGAAATCGCGAGGTGCGCGCCGTCGAGCAAACAGTTCAAACATACTTCGCGGCGTTTGCCCAGCGCTTTCAGCAACAAAACCAAACCGAGATATGCGCTCCACAAGCGGCCCGGCGCGACGATGACGAACAAATCAAGATCGCCGTCCACTTCCGCGTTTTGAAACGCCAGCGCGCCGGAAAGCGCAACGCCGCGAATAAAAGGAAAATTTTTGATCAAACGCAAGACGCGGTTGTGGCGCGCCAGCATTTGCTCGCTCAGTTGTCGCCTGCGGCTGCGCGTATCAACGCAAGCTTCGCGCCCCGGAAAACAGAAGTGGCCTTCGCGTTGCACGATTTCACCTGCGTCACAGAGATGCTCCAACTCGTGGCGCACTTCCGCATAGGTCGCCGCGTATTCGATCAATCCGTAATGGAGCTCCTGCGGAGTGAGGGGATAATCGAACAGATCGGCATAGGCGAGCGTTTTCTTGAGGGCTTCGGCGAGCGAGAGCGGTGCGGGCGCGGCTGAAGCGAGGTCTTGCGGTGTCGGGTTGAGCGCCTCGGGCGAGGATTGCGCTGTACGCGCGCGCAAACGCTTCCAACGCGCGCCAAAGAAATGGCGCAGCGTTTTGCTTTTGAGCCACGCCGCGCGCAACGGATTGCGAACAAGCGGCGCACGCGCCGGAGTTGTGCCCTTGCGGCTATGAATAAGCTTGCCCGGCGAGGCGCTTTCGTATATCTCGCGCAGTTTCTCCGTTGCGCCCTGCCAGGAAAAATCCTTCGCGCGATGCACACCGTAACGCGCCAATTCATACCGCAAGGTTTTGTCGAACACCAAGCGCTCCATTTTTGCGGCCCACGCCGCGGGCGTTTCTTCGCACAACATCTGCGGATGCACTGCGAGTTCGCGCAGCGAAGAATTGTTCGAAGCGAGCGCCACGACGCCGCCCGCCATGGCTTCGAGCAGCGGAAATCCGAAGCCTTCATAAAGCGAGGGCATCACGAACAAATCCGCGCCTTGATAGAGCGCGGGCAAATGCGCTTCGGAGACGTAGCCCAAAAGGCGCACGCGCTCTTGCAGATGCAGTTCGGCAATCGCCGCGGCGACTTCCGCGCTGCCGTTCCCGGCCTGGCCCGCGAGCGCCAATACGTGGTCATGATGGCCGCGTTGACAAAATTCGTGAAAGGCGCGCACGAGCATGCCAAGATTTTTGCGCTTTTCCAGCGTGCCGACAAACAAGATATACGGTTGCAGCAGCCCGTATTGGCGGCGCACGCTTGTGATTTCCTCCGGCGAAACGCGCGCAAAAAATTTTTCTTCCACGCCCGAAAGGATCGTGCTAATGCTCGGGGCCGCGCTGCGACCGTGCGGGTGCTGCGCCGCGAGCAGCTCGTTCAAATTGCGCGTCGTGGCCTCGGAGACCGCGACGATGTGGCGCGCGCGCTGAAATGCTTTTTGAATGATGCGCCGAAAATAAAGGCGTTTTTCCAAAGGATAAAGCTGCGGGTGATGAAAGACGCCGAGGTCATGAAACGTGGCAACGCGCGCCGTACCGTTCGTGAAATTGGGCAGAGCGTAGTGCGTGCCGTGCCAAACGTCGAGGCCGAGCGTGCGGGCTTGCACGCCCGCCAGCGCATGCTGCCAGAGCACGCGCAGCGGTCGCGCGAGTTGCGGCAGACAGACCAATTGCACGTTCGCCGGCAAATTGGAAAACTGCGTCGCATCATTCTCTTTAATGAACACGAAATATTCATTGTCGTGATCGACCCGCCCCAGCCCTCGCACGATGCCGTGAATGTATCTTCCCGCGCCCGCCAACGACGAGGGCAAACAAGTGGCGTCAATTCCGATGCGCAAGTGGTTCCTCCACAAGCAAGGTCAGTGCTTGGTTTTCGGTGGAAATGCGAATGTGGAGCATGAGGGCGTTGAGCAGCGAGGCCCAGATCATGGTCCACCAGGCTTGAAACAACAACGGGTACAACAACAACTCCGCGATCACAATTCCATAGTTGGGGTGTTTGAAAATTTTATACGGCCCGCGACGAACCAAGGCCGCGCCGGGCACCACGAGAATTTTCGTGTTCCAATATTCTCCCAGCGCGCGCAAACACCAATAGCGAAAAACGAAAATTGCGAGCAGCACGGGCGCGAGCACCGGCCATGACGGATGAATTTGCGGACCGCGCTGCCACGCTTCCACGGCAAGACTCACGAGAAAACCGAGGTGCAGCATAACGATAAAAGGATAGTGCCGCGCGCCGAATTCGCGCGCGCCTTTTGCACGCAAGTTGCGTTCGTTGCGCCGCGCCCATGCCAATTCCAGCAACCGTTGCAGAATAAGCAAACTCAGCACGGCCGCTAAAATCGTGCGGCCGGGCGTCATAAGCTTCTCCCCAAAATCATTTCCGATGAAAAGCCCGGGCCGAGCGTCGTTGAGAGCATGAGGTCGCCGCTGCGATAATCGGCGGACTGCAAATACTCCCGCAAAACGAAGAGCACGGTGGCGCTCGACATATTGCCGTAACGGGAGAGCACGTTGCGCATGTGTTGCGTTTTCTCTTCGGGAAGGGCGAGCGCTTCGCAATAAGCTGCGATCACTTTCGCGCCGCCGGGATGCGAAAGAAAGTTCGCGATATCCGAGAGCGCGAGATTTTGTTGCTCTAAAAATTGCAAAATGCCCGGTCGCGCCGATTCCAGCACGATCGAGGGAATATCCCTCGAGAATAAAACTTTCAAACCGGAGGCTGCCACCTCCCAGCCCATGACGTCGAGGGAATCGCGCCATGTGATCGCTTCGGAGGCGAGCACTTCAAAACCGCGCGCGCGCGCTTGCGCGCACTCATCGCCGAGCAGCAACGCCGCGGCCGCGCCGTCCGCGAACAACGAGGTCGCGACGAAATTGGCCTTCGACAAATCGTTACGGATGAACGTAAGGCTGCACAATTCGAGGGCAACAACCACGGCCTTTTTTGTGGGATAGGCTTTCAACCAATCCGCGGCGCGCGCCAAACCGGCAACGCCGCCCGCGCAACCCAGTCCCCAAATCGGCGTGCGGCGCAGAGAAGGTTTGAGTTGCAGCGTGTTAAACAAATGCGCATCGAGACTCGGCGTGGCGATGCCCGTGGTTGAGACAAAGAACAGATGATCGATCTCCTGCGGCGCGAGCGCGCAACTTTCACAGAGCTTGCGCACGGCTTGCTCGGAAAGGCTGCGGGCGTTTTCAACATAAAGCCCGTTCTTCTCTTCAAAAGAATGATTCGCGCCGTACCATGCCGCGGGCATGCAGAAATAGCGTTCCGTTATCGTCGTGTTCAGGAAGATGGGGAGCAGACGTTCGACATTCAAGGGGGAGGCGTCGAACATGCGTCTTGCAAAGTCGCGCACCTCGGTTTGGCCATAGCAGAATTGGGGGACGACCGTTTCAATACCGGCGATGTGAGGCATGTGGGAAGCGTCTCTGCTTAATTGCGGCGAGTATCACTGACAAACTGCAATGAACTGTCCATGCATCATCCTGATTTTGGGCAGCGAATATGTTGACACGATCCTAAAAATGCAAGCTAATTTTGGCGCGCGAAATTCTCCGGTGAGAGTCTCGCGCTCACGCGCACGAGCGTGTTTTTTTTTCACGGCAAAAGTGCCAACCTCATGCCACAAAGTTGCATCACCACTCATCCTTGTGAAGGATGCCTTGCCGTAAAGTTCTCGGCAGTTGTAAATACTTGATCGTGGCAGCTTCGCGCGGCGCGAATTTCTTTTTCTCCGGTCACCCGCTCAACAAGCTCATGCGCGAAGAGACGCGTCCAAACGTTGATTGTGTATTTTTGATGTGCGGTTTCCGTAAGTGAATTGCAATTTGGAGAGGCGCTTCGGCGTTTTCGACGTTCGGAAAAGAACTTGACAGCTCGCAGCAACGTCCCTATATTGGCCGCGTTTAAAAACGTTTTTTTGATGCCGCCTCTTTTTTTCATATTCGAAAGCATGACGACGTTCCTCTTTTTTAGCATAATGCTGATCGTGCTCACGGGCCGTGTCGTTCCCGCCCGAGGCCAATTCGTTTTATCCGTGCTCGAAAAAACCGTGAGCCGCCAAATCCCCGTGCCCAATCTTTCATGGCAGGAATTAAAAGCACGCATGGCTTCGAGCGATTCTGCGCGCTACGTTGTTTTCGACACCCGCCCGAAGGAAGAGTACGAGGTGAGTCATTTGCCTCATGCCATTCAGGTCGATCCGCAATTGTCCGCGAAAGATTTTTTTCAACAATACGGCGACTCACTCGCCGGCAAAAATCTGGTGTTCTATTGCTCCGTGGGCTATCGCAGCTCGCTCTTTCTACAGCGCGTGCAAAAAGAATTGCAGGCGCGCGGCGTGCGCTCTGCGAGCAACCTGCGCGGCGGCATTTTTCGCTGGTACAACGAAGGCAACCTCGTCATCGATGCCGAGGGCCCGACCGACAAGATTCATCCCTATGACAAAATCTGGGGCGGCTTGATCGAAGAGAGAAAAAAGAAAGAGTGAATTCACTTTCGAGCAAACCCAATCGAGGAAGGAGCGCATCATGAGCCAGGTTTCACGTCGCGGTTTTTTGAAATCCATTGCCGGTGTGCTGCCCGCGGTCACGGCATTTCCCGCCATCATTACGAGCAAAACACGCGCGCGCGCCAGCGCGGGCGGCAAACTCCCAGTGCTCGTGTGCAGTCGCGGCGAAGCTTGGGGCATGAAGACCAATGCCCCGGGATGGGAGATTATGAAGGCCGGCGGCAGTCTTTTGGATGCGATTGAAAAATCCGCGAACGTCACCGAGCTTGATCCCGAAGACATGAGCGTGGGCTATGGCGGCTTGCCGAATGAAGAAGGCGTGGTGCAGCTCGATGCCTCGTGCATGTACGGCCCGACGCACAAAGCCGGATGCGTCGCCGCGCTGGAAGGCATCAAAACGCCGTCAAGCGTCGCGCGTTTGGTGCTCGAACGCACGGATCACATGATGCTCGTCGGGCCCGGCGCGCAGCGTTTCGCCCTTGCGCACGGCTTTCAAATCGAGAACCTGCTCACGGAAAAAGCGCGGCTCGCGTGGTTGAAGTGGAAAGAAAATTTGAGCACGGAAGATGATTGGCTTCCGCCCGCAGACGGCGTGTATCTTGAGCGCAACGGCCGCCCCACCGGCACCATCAACGTGCTCGGCGTCGATGCCCAAGGCAACGTTGCGGGCATCACCACCACGAGCGGCTTGGCGTATAAAATTCCCGGCCGCATCGGCGATTCGCCCATCATCGGCGCGGGTTTGTACGTGGACAACGAAGTCGGCGCCGCGGGCGCGACCGGCCGCGGCGAAGAAGTGATTCGTACCTGCGGCAGTTTCTACATCGTGCAACTCATGCGGCAAGGCCTGCATCCCACCAAAGCGTGTCTGGAAGCGTGCCGCCGCATCGTCGAAATCAACAAGCGCCTCGGCGTGAAGATCGATTTCACGGACAAGTTCGTGGCCGTGAATAAAAAAGGTGAAGTCGGTTGCGCGGCCATCGGCCACACGAAGGAGTACAAGCCCGAAGTCGCCTTCACCAATCCCGACGGCTTCGTCGCAATGGTGGGCGAGCGGTTTGAAGTGTGAGCTTTCGAATTCTTTGGACGCCGTCATTTCGCGCAAAGATTTCGGAGTGACGGCTTTTTTTCATGCTTTCTAGAGGAGTTATATGTCCGTCATCATTCGTACCGTGATTTTGCTCGTTCTTTCCAACGTGTTCATGACCTTCGCGTGGTACGGTCACTTGCGCAATTTGCACGACAAAAAATGGTACGTCGCGGCGCTCGCAAGTTGGAGCATCGCGCTGTTTGAATACCTCCTGCAAGTGCCGGCGAATCGCATCGGCTACGGCACGCTGAGCCTCGCGCAGCTCAAAATCATGCAGGAAGTCATCACGCTTTCGGTCTTCGTGCCGTTCTCGATTTTCTACATGAACCAACCGCTCAAACAGGATTATGTTTATGCGATGCTCTGCTTGGTCGGCGCGGTGTATTTTATTTTTAGATCGTGACGCATGCCGCTCAACCAACCCAAAATCTTCATCAGCCATTCGTGGGAAGACAAGCCCCTCGTGCGGCGCTTGGAAAACGAGCTGCAAGCCGCGGGCGCGGAGGTGTGGGTCGATCACGAAGGCATTCGCGGTGGAGATAATTTGCCGGAACGCATCAGCGAGGCATTGGAGTGGTGCAACACGCTCGTGCTCGTGTGGACCAAAGCCGCAAGCCAATCGCGTTGGGTCAAGCTCGAATGGACGAATGCCATCTCTCTCGAAAAGGCCATCATTCCCTGCCGCGTGGATAACGCCGCGCTCCCCGCGATTTTGGCGCACAAGGCATATGTGCCTTTTAGCGACGTTGAAGCCGGCCTTGCGCAATTGCTGCAAGCGTTGCGGTTGAGTAAGCCCGCTCCTTCCGCGCGAAAGCAGCAGCTTGAAGAACCGCCCGCCCGCGTGAGCCATACTCCTTTGCAAGAAACTGTGCGATCGGCTGCCATCACGAAGCCGAGTACAGATGCCTTGCTTCGCCTGCCCAGCACACCGACAACGCTCTCGGAAGCCGAGATCAAAGCCATGCTGCGGAAATATGATTTCTTCTGCTCTGAGTACGATTGGAATAAAGACTGGAGCAATTCCCAAGGCAACGGCATAGACCACAAATTCGAGCTTCAACAAAATGGTGAGGTGGTTTTCGATCACACGACCGGCCTCATGTGGCAGCAAGGCGATTCGTCCGAATCGATGATGTTTACAGAAGCGGAGAAATACGTGCGCGATTTGAACGCGCAACGCTTCGCCGGTTTTAATGACTGGCGTTTGCCGACACTTGAGGAAGCGATGTCGTTGATGGAGCGAGAAGAAAAAGCTGACGGGTTGTATATCGATCCGGTATTCGACCGCGCGCAGTGGTGGATTTGGACTGCGGATAAAGGGAGCGCGTCGTCGTGCTGGGTTGTCGATTTCGACTTCGGGTTTTGCAGCAGCCAACCCGTGGACTACTTCAGCTCTGTCCGTTTAGTGCGCTGAGGACAATCTCGACCATTCGATCATTTGAGTTATTTGATCATTTTCTTTTGCTGTTGCCTTTGCCTTTGCTTTTAAAGAGCGAGCGCTAGCGAGCGGCCTCGAAAATTTTTTGAACTTTAAGGTGAAGTCGGACTTGCGCGCGAAGACTGGTTGTGCTTTCTAAAACCTCGTTGCGCAAGTCCGACTTCGCGCGTTGTACTCAATCACTCATGTTTTCATGTACCACCTCTACCTCGACGAATCCGGCGACCTCGGCCACGACTTCCAAAACACAGGAACCTCGCGATACTTTGTCATCACCATTCTTGCAACCGAGAGCGATGCCGCAAGGAAAACGATGGAAAAGGCCGTGGCTCGAACGATGAAACATAAAGTGCTTCGCAAAAAGCCTCGTCAGCACAAACTCGTCAATGAACTTAAAGGCGCAAAGACAGATTTCGCGATCAAAAAATACTTCTATCGCCACGTCGCAAATCTTCCGTTCAAATTGTACTCCGTGATTCTTGACAAAGCGCATTCTGCAAACGATCTTTTGCTCGATCAGCAGCGAACTTACAATTTCATCGCCCGGTTGGTGCTGAAAGAAATTCCGCTCGAGCATGCGAACACGCAGGTTATTCTCACTTTGGATCGCAGCATGAGCAGCTTTGCGATACAACAATTCAACGCCTCGTTGCGCGCGCAACTGGAATCGCGCATTCCTCTCAACGTGCCGCTCGACATCAATCACTACACCTCGCACGAGAACAAACTGCTTCAGGCCGTGGATCTTTTTTCTTGGGGAATTTATCGAAAGTATGAGGCCGGGGATACAGAATGGTACGACGCGTTCCGCGAGAAGGTCGCGTTCGAGCAAGTCCACCCGGAAAATAAAAAAGAGAATGGCCCCTGAACAGCGTCTTCCCCGAGACTCTGTTACCCACGCTATGGAGGGGAACGTCTTGGGAACTGTTCAGGACTTACCCATTCTCTTTGCAAAAACGATACGATTTCAGGTGTCCAAAGTCAAGGTTTTACTTCATTCACGTTGCATAATCATGCTCGAATTCTCCACTCCCCATCCACTCATCGCCCTCGGCTGGGATGATTTCTTCGCCGGGCAATTTGCTCCCTTCGCGCAAGAAGGCTACGAGGCCGGCCGCGTCACGATTCAACACAAAGGCGCGTACACGTTGGCAACGGCCCACGGCGAACTGCGCGGCGAGATCACCGGCAAGATGCTGTACTTCGCGGACAGTCCGCTGGACTTTCCCGCGGTCGGCGATTGGGTCGCCATTCGTCCGCGCCTCGAAGAAAGCGCCGCGACCATTCACGAAGTGTTGCCGCGCAAAAGCAAGTTCGTGCGCAAAGCGCCGGGCGAGAAAGTCGAAGAACAAGTCGTGGCCGCGAACGTTGACAACGTCTTTCTCGTTACCGGCCTCGACGGCGATTACAATTTGAAACGTCTCGAGCGCTATCTCGTGCTCGCGTGGGAAAGCGGCGCGAACCCGATCGTCATTCTCAACAAGATTGATTTGTGCCCCGATCTGCCCGAGCTGTTGCGCGAGGTCGAATCCGTTGCGCTCGGCGTGCCCGTGCTCACCATGAGCGCGTTGGACAATGAAGGCGTGGAAACGATGCGGCCTTATCTCGGACCCGGCAAAACCGGCGCGCTGCTCGGCTCTTCCGGCGTGGGCAAATCCACCATCATCAATCAACTGTTGGGAAAAGATCGGCAAAAAGTAAAAGAAGTGCGCGCCACGGATTCACGCGGCCGCCACACCACGACCTATCGCGAACTCATTCTGCTGCCCTTCGGCGGCATGTTGATGGACACGCCCGGCATGCGCGAGCTGCAATTGTGGGGCAGCGGCGAGGGACTGGGTGATACTTTCGAAGATATTCTTGCGCTCGCGGCACAATGCCGCTTTCGCGATTGCCAGCATCAAGCGGAGCCCGGCTGCGCCGTGCAAGCTGCTCTGGAAGACGGCACGCTTGATATCCGCCGTTATGAAAGTTATTTGAAGCTGCAAAAAGAGATTGCGTATCAAAACCGCAAAGGCGACCTCATGGCGGAGTTGAAATTGAAGGAACAGTGGAAGAAGATTCATGCGGCGCACAAGCGCAGTTACCGGAAGAAATGAATGACACGCGCGCACTTCACAATCGCAAAGCCAGGACTGGCAAAACGATTGACTGCACAAGCAAAGTTTTTTGCTTTTAATGATCTTGCCGAGCGCAGTTTTGCTTCTATTGAAAGCCCCTTGAATGAATGATCAGGCCTCTTCACTCCAACCGTTTTGATCTTTTCGCAATTGGAATTCTCTGCATGCCCTCGAAATTATCACGACTTTTCACCTCAACAGATCTCGAACGCATCAGCGCGGCGGTCAAAGCTGCGGAAGGCCAAACCGCAGGTGAGATTGTGCCCTTCGTGGTTGCGAGCAGCGATGATTATGAAGCTGCACTGTGGCGCGGCGGGTTTGCATTGAGCGCATTGGTGTGGAGCGCCCTCGTTCTGGCCTACTTGCTCACTTCGGTTTGGTTGCCATTCAGCCTGCTGCAAGCGCTGTTGCTGCTGTTTCTTGCACAGGGCTTGGGGATGCTGCTTACGATGACTATTCCCTCAGCAAAAAGATTTTTTGCCGGCGCAGCAACGCTGCAGCGGCGCGTGCAACAACAAGCGCTCGAAGCATTTCTTGCTGAAGAAGTGTTTCGCACGCGTGAGCGCACGGGTATTCTGATTTTTCTCAGCCTCTTCGAAAGAAGAGTCGTGGTGCTGGGCGATGTGGGCATCAATGCCAAAGTGGCGCCCACGGAATGGGAAGAAGTGGTGCAAACGCTTGTGGCGGGAATGCATGCCGGCCAACCCGCAGAAGGCTTGCTGGCAGCGGTCCAAAAATGCGGCGTATTGCTGCAAAAGGAAGGTGTGCTGCGGCGTGAAGATGACGCCGACGAGCTGGCAAACACGCTGCGCCTGCGAGGGGGCGAGGCATGAAGATGGAATTTATTTTGTTCGGATGGAAAACGCTTGCGCATGCGTCGTCGAAAATTTCCCCCTTGAGGGGGGCGGGAGGGTGTCGCGGCTGCAATAATTTTTTCCGAACCGAAAAACACCCCCCTAGCCCCCCTCAAGGGGGGAATACTAGAGCCGCACTTGCGACCCTCGCAGTCTGGTTCATTTTCACTCTCTCTTCGCTCGCGCAAACTCTTGAGGCGCCCTATCTCTCCGGCCACGTGAATGACTATGCGCATATGCTCTCGCAAAGCATGGTCGCGGAGTTGGAAGCCACACTCAAAACGCACGAAGATTCCACCTCGAATCAAGTCGCGGTGCTCATCATTCCGAGCCTGGAAGGCGCAGTGCTCGAAGAATACTCCATTAAAGTTGTTGAAACGTGGAAACTCGGTCGCGCGGACAAAGACAACGGCGCGCTGTTGCTCATCGCGCGCGATGACCGCAAAGTACGCATCGAAGTCGGCAACGGCCTCGAAGGCGATTTGCCCGACATCACGTGCGGCCGCATCATTCGCAATGAGATCGTGCCGCGCTTCAAAGACGGCGATTACGAAGCCGGTGTGCGTGACGGCGTGCACGCCATTCTCGCTGCGATTCAAGGATCATACGTTGCGCCCGAAGAAGAAGACTCATCCCAACCGGATTGGGTTTTCAAGCTTATCTTCTTCGGCATCTTCATGCTCGTGGTCGGCGTCTTCACAGTCATCAGCATTGTCACGGGCGGAGGTGCGGGATGGTTTCTCTATTTTTTTCTCATGCCCTTTTGGCTGGCGTTTCCGATGGTGAGCTTTGGCGTCGTGGGCGGAGGCATCCTGTTTGGATTGTATGTGATCGTCGTTGGCGCGCTCAAGATTTGGATGCGCTCGACCAAAGCCGGGCAGGCAGCCGGGAAGAAATTGTCGAAGAAGTGGGCAGGCGCGCAACTCAAACGCGGGCGCGGCGGTTCGTGGGCCAGCGGCTCATCGTGGAGCAGTTCGTCATGGGGGAGCTCATCATGGGGCGGCTCGTCGGGCGGCGGTTTCTCCGGTGGTGGCGGCAGCTTCTCCGGCGGCGGCGCTTCGGGGAGTTGGTAAGAAATACTCAGCCACGGAAGCACACAGAATTTCACAGAAATTTTTTCGTGTGCTTCCGCAGCCGATTTTTAATTACTCGTTTGCATCTTCTGCGCAATCTCTTCCACTTGCGACCATACACGCAGCACGTTCCCGCTGCAAATCTTTTCGATATCCTCTTCCGAATAGCCTTTCTTCAACAGCTCTGCAATCAAGTTGGGGTAATCCGCCACGCTCTTCAAACCTTTGGGTAACGAATCACCCACGCCATCGAAGTCCGAGCCGAGGCCGACATGCTCAATGCCGGCGAGCTTGACGACGTGATCGATATGTGCGACCACTTCAGTAATATCCGCGTACTCGAGTTTGTTTTCTTGTTGGAATTTTTCCGCGAATGCTTTGCCTTCTGCGCTGGCGGGATTGAGCTTGTGTTCCTGAAAATACTGCCAAAGCTTTTCACCCGTTTTGCGATAGGTATCATTGATGAACGAGGAGCCAAAATTAATTTGCAGCACGCCGCCGTTTTGCGCGAGGCGTTTGATCATCTTGTCGTCCATGTTGCGCTCCCAGCCGGGCGTGAAGAAACGGCAGGAAGAGTGCGAAGCAATCACCGGCGCTTTGGTGTGCTCCATGACATGATAGAATGCGTCATCGGAAATATGCGACACGTCGATCATAATGCCGAGGCGATTCATCTCCGCCACCACTTCTTTGCCGAAGGGGCTCAGTCCGCGCCACGTGCGCGTGGTGTCATAAGACGAATCACAAATGTGATTGTCCTTGCCGTGCGTGAGCGTGATGTAGCGAATACCGCGGTCATAGAAGTGTTTGAGATTTTCGAGATTGCCTTCAAGCGGCGCGCCGTTTTCCATGCCCATCGGCAATGAGATAAGCCCTTGCGTGAATTGCGCGCGCACCTCCGCGACCGATTTTGCAATCGCGAATTTGTCCGGCGAATCGGCCGCGATTTTTTCCACCATGTCGATGAGCGTATCCGCGAGCGCTTTTGCGCCTTTGTTTTCATATTCGGAAGGCACGTAGATCGACATGAACGGTGCATTCAGCCCGCCTTCTTTCGCGCGCACGTAATCGAAATCGCCGCCCGCGGTGCGCACGGAAATGTCTTCCATCTTCTCGCGCAAGCGATACGGCACATCCACGTGCGTGTCCACGACAATGAATTTCTGCGCCAACTCTCGCGCTTTGGCTTTGAGCGCTTCGTCACTCGATGGTTGCTGGCAACCCGGCAGCGCAAGCGCCGCCGCCAGCAGTGTGATTGAAAGGGTTTTCATTGCTCCTCCGTTGGGGTTTCGAACAGAATTTGGCTTATCATTCAGAAAGAATCGTTTCAAGCATGAGCACGCGAATTTTGCTGAAAAAATTCCTCTTGAAAGACAACAATATAGTGTTTCGCGTTCAACCCCATCCGCTGCATTCGTTTATTCAAAACACGTTTACGGGAGTAGCACGGAAGAAGCTATTGCTATCTTGCGCAATTACGGCTATCATATGTTCGTCATGCAAATGATAAACATCGCGTAATGGCTCAAATCTTCAAAGCGCACCGGCTGTTAGCGCGCGCCATGCCATGTTTAATGGACTGTTCAACACAAGCCTAACTGTTCATGTCAAAGCCCAAGCCGATCCACCTTGCGCTACTTGCTTTCGCGCTGGCGCTAGCCGCCTTGCTCACGTTGAGCCGCTGTGAATACTTTTGGTCCGATTGGAGGCCTGCCACTTGCATGCCCGACTGGTGCTTTTGCGAAGCCATTCGCCCGGGCACGATTGCGCAGCCTGCAAATACTTGGTCCTCGCTCGGGTTTGTGCTCGCCGGTTTGCTGGTGTTGGCGGCAAACGCGCACGACGCGGCGGCGCATTCTTCATTGCGCGGCGCGAATCGCATGACGACGACGCGCGCATATGCGAGCGTTTATGGCATTGCGCTTTTGTGCATCGGTCTCGGCAGCACGTTCTATCACGCCTCGCTCACGTTCGCAGGGCAATTCTTCGATGTGATGGGCATGTACTTGCTCGCATGCTTTATTCTGCTATACAATCTTGCGCGCCTCACAACTCTGCGCGCACGGAAATTCGTGATTCTCTATATTGCGATGAATACCGTGCTCGCAATCGCGCTCCTGGTGCTGCCCGAGTTGCGGCGCTATCTCTTTGCGATGCTGATTCTCGGCGCATTGGCGCTGGCATATCGGCCCAGCGGCGCAGCCCGGCAACACATGAAACGCGGCTATCTCACGGGCGCATTCCTCACGCTCGTAATCTCTTTCATCGTTTTTCTGCTCGATCTCACCAAAGTTTTCTGCTGGCCGCAAAGTTGGCTGCAAGGCCACGCGCTGTGGCATCTCGGCGGCGCGCTGGCTGCGGGGTTGCTGTATCAACAGTATCGTACGGAATAACATGCGACGCACTTTGAAAGTGCGTCGTATATCTTAAACTCAACTCATCCTCTTGATCAACTTCTGCAAACGCCTCGGATAGCTGAAGTGCTCCACTTCCGCATAATGCCGCGTTGATGCGAGACAGTAGAGCGTTTGCGAATTGACGATGGGATGCGTCTGGAAAAGTTTGTGATCGGGCTTGGGGAGACCGTAATCTTGCGGGCGTCCCGCCCCCATGCGCAATAGCATGCCATTGACGAGGCGCCGTACCGACAGGGAAATGCGCAAGCGGAGTGATACTTCCCCGATTTGATCTGCAGGCTTGCCAAAAAAAAATTGGGCACATAATAATATCCGCGCCGCACGCTGTTGTGCTGCTTGAGATTCTTCGCGGCTGTGAGACCAGAGGAACCCGCGCCGAGGAGGCAGTATTTGGGAGAACGATCGAGAAAGTTAACGCCGGTGGGATCGTTCATGGTTTGGGCGTTGCTGGATGAATTCTTGTTGCCAACCAATACTTCCTCAATTTAGTGAGTTGAGGACGATTCATTTTGGGGAGCCTCAAAGTTTGCGCGCCTCCCTCAAAACTTTTTGCAGGTTCGTGGAAACCGTGCTTCACCTCAATTCGAATGGCTTCAAGTTTTTAGCGCAAGAATGAAGTTGCAACGTTGAACAGAGCCTTTTCCAAGATAAAAAGTCCCCGACAAAATGCAACCGCACTTTTAGTTTTTCGTACTTCTGTCGCTGTAAAAAGCGACCAACCTCTTGACGCAGACTGAGATTTTGTTTATTATGGCCGTAATTTGTTTGTGACTTTTCATCTTCTATCAACCTGATGAGGCAATTCCATGGCTGATTCTCATCTCCACGATTTATCCAGATTGCGCATCGATCGCAGCGCGAAGGCGGAAATGAAAAACACTGCGGGCGGCCGCACCGTGGTTTGGGTATTGAGCTTCGCCGCGCTTGTGATCATCGCCGCCATATTCTTCTTTTTTCGCAGCGCGGTAAGCTCCGCAACCGAAGTCGATACCCACACCGTCACGGCGATTTCGCCGGCGCAAGCGAACGCCGTGTTGACAGCGAGCGGTTACGTGGTGGCGCAACGCCAGGCCGCGGTCGCTTCCAAAGGCACGGGACGTTTGGTCTATCTTGGCGTGGAAGAAGGCGATCAAGTAACGGATCAACAAATCCTCGCGCGCTTGGAAGACAACGACGTGCGCGCGGCACTCGCACAAGCGCGCGCGGCGCTGAACTATGAGCGCGCCAATTTGAACAATGCGCAAGCCGAGCGCGTGGAAGCGGCGGCGAATTACGAACGCATGAAAAAGCTGATTGCCGAACAAATGGTGCGGCAAGCGGATTTTGAGACCGCCGAAGCGCGCTATAAACGCGCGGTCGCGGCCGTTGAGGCTGCGGAAGCTTCCATTGGCGTGGCGCAAGCCTCGGTCAATGCCGCGGAGATTGCGGTGGAAAACACCAACATTCGCGCGCCGTTCGCGGGCACCGTGCTCACGAAGAATGCCGACGTCGGCGAGATCGTCGCGCCGTTCGGCGCTTCAAGCACGGCGCGCGCCGCGGTCGTGACCATTGCAGATATGTCCTCGCTCGAAGTCGAAGCCGACGTGTCGGAATCGAATATCGAGCGCATCAAGTCCGGGCAACCGTGCGAAATTGTGCTCGATGCTTATCAAGAAACGCGCTATCCCGGGGTGGTGAGCAAAATCGTGCCGACCGCCGATCGCGCGAAAGCCACCGTGCTCACGAAGATCAAATTCATTGAACGGGATGAGCGCGTGCTGCCCGAGATGAGCGCGAAGGTCACGTTCCTCAATTCCGAAACTCCGACGGCCATGGCCACTGGCGCAAAAAAAATCGTCGTGCCGCCCTCGGCGGTGGTCACGCGCGGCGAGATGAAAGCGGTGTTCGTTTTGCGCGAAGGCAGCGTCGTCGAAACACCGATTGAAACCGGCAATCTCATTGGCTCATCTCTCGAAGTGCTGCGCGGCCTCAGCGTCGGCGAGCGTGTGGTGCTCAATCCGCCCGCGGATATGGCGACGGGCGCAAAGGTGAAACAAAAGGTGAAGTAGGTAAACCTCAAGGAGCGGAGGATGCAAGAAGTCGAAACATTGATCCGAAGTGGAGATTGCCTGGAGGTGTTAAAAACATATCCGGACAATTTTTTTGATCTGATTTTCACTTCACCGCCATATGCTGATAGCCGAGAGAAGACTTATGGTGGCATTAAACCGAATTACTATGTGAGTTGGTTTCTCCCGCGTAGCGAACAATTTCTGCGCGTTTTGAAACCATCGGGCACGTTCGTTTTGAACATTAAAGAAAGGGTTGTTGGAGGCGAGCGCCATACTTACGTCCTCGAATTGATTCTAGCGTTGCGTGAACAAGGCTGGCTGTGGACGGAAGAATATATTTGGCATAAAAAGAATTGTCATCCCGGCAAATGGCCGAATCGCTTTCGTGATGCTTGGGAGCGTTGCTTGCAATTCAACAAGACCAAAGATTTTAAGATGTTTCAAGAAAGCGTCATGATACCCATGGGGGATTGGGCGAAAACAAGATTAAGAAAACTTGGAAAGAATGACGTTATCCGATTTGACTCGCAAGCAAAAAGCGGGTTTGGGAAAAATATTTCCAATTGGGTAGGCAGGGAAATGGCGTATCCCACCAACGTCCTTCATCTCGCTACGGAAACCGGCAATAAAAATCATAGTGCCGCGTTTCCGTTGGCCTTGCCGGAATGGTTTATAAAACTCTTCACTGAGAAAGGCGACTGGGTGCTTGATCCCTTTCTCGGTTCGGGGACGACTTCGGAAGCAGCACGCAAATTAAAACGCCATTCATTGGGAATAGAAATTCTTCCAGAGTATGTAGAAATGGCGAGGGCGAAGCTTAAAGAGGCCGAACTGCCTCTCTTCAAAGAAGAAAAAAGCTATGCCTGAGCTTTCCAGAAGCGTGATCGTCGACTTCATCGAGCCGTGTATCCAAACCTTTCACGAAAAACGTTTGGAGAGTATTCGCAGCTTGCAGCTTAAGAAAATTCTGCTGAGAAAAAATCCATATCTTTTCAAGGCGAAAAATTTTAGCACAGCCCACGATTTGGTAAAGTCTCTTTTAGAGGCATACTTATCCTCGCAAGAGGAAGGCATCTTCGGAAGCTTTCTAGAAGAGCTGGCGATTTTTATCTGTCATCGAGTATATGGCGGAAGAAAGTCTCTGGCCGAAGGGATTGATCTGGAATTTGAAAGAGAGAAAATCAAGTATATCGTTTCGATAAAATCCGGACCAAACTGGGGAAACAGTCGCCAGTTAGCCAGAATGAAAGACGATTTCAGAAAAGCTAAAAAGATCTTTGGCACACAGAGTTTGAAGTCGAATGTCGTGGCAATTAATGGCTGTTGCTATGGCAAGGATCAAAAACCGGACAAAGGGGATTACTTAAAACTTTGCGGCCAGAGATTCTGGGAATTTATCTCCGGCGATGAGAATTTGTACACGGAGATTATCGAACCTTTAGGTCACCGCGCAAAGGAGAAGAATGAACAATTTGCTGAAGAATATGCCAAAGTAATCAACAAATTCACTCTTGAGTTTTCGCAAGAGTATTGTGACAATTCGGGAAAAATAATGTGGGAGAAGCTGGTCAGGCTCAATTCTGGAAAAACATAAATCACCTTATCACCATAATATAATTTCGAACTGCTGACATAGGGTTGTCACTCCGGCGCTTTATCTTCTTGCTGCGGTGGGATGGAAAACTTTCATCATGCAAGCGACAACTTGGCGCACCGAAACAGAAAGAGACGCGTAGGAAATTTCGAAACGGCGGCTGCGGCAAAGCCACGGCCCATCACCGCGAGCAAAGCGTCACTGCGATCCGCTGATTCATTCGTTTTTCGCTTTACTTCAAACCAGAAAACAGGAAAGGGAAAAATGGCAGACACTATAGTGCAAGTACGCAACGTCTCGAAGTCGTACTATCGCGACAGCTTGAAAATTCCCGTGCTCGAGAACATCACACTTGAAGTTCCCGCGGGCGAGTTTCTCGCATTGATGGGTCCTTCCGGCTCCGGCAAATCGACATTGCTCAATCTCATCGCGGGCATCGATCGGCCCGACACGGGCAGCATTGTCGTGGCCAACGATGAGGTCACCACGCTTTCAGAGTCGGACATGGCGGATTGGCGCGCGCATCACATTGGGTTCATTTTTCAGTTCTACAACCTCATTCCGGTTTTGACCGCATTTGAGAACGTGGAATTGCCGCTTCTCTTGACCAAGCTTTCCAAGAAAGAGCGCGAAGAGCACGTCAAAACCGCGCTCGGCGTGGTCGGCTTGAGCGACCGCATGAAACATTATCCCAAACAACTCTCCGGCGGCCAGCAACAACGCGTGGCCATCGCACGCGCAATCGTCGCCGATCCCACGTTGATCGTCGCTGATGAGCCTACGGGTGATTTGGATAAAGTCTCGGCCACGGAAATTCTCACGCTGCTTGAGCGTTTGAATCGCGAATTCAAAAAGTCGATCATCATGGTCACGCACGACCAACGCGCCGCGGACAAGGCGCACACCATTCGCCATCTTGATAAAGGCGAGCTGGTTTGAAGCAGTGATCGGTTGCTAGTGAACAGTCACCAGCGGCTCAATAACCAAATACCAAATACCGAATTTCCCAATACCCAGATCCCACTATGAAAGTCTTCAAACTCATTTTCAAAAATGCGTTGCGCCACAAACTGCGCTCGTTTTTGACGATGCTCGGCATCGCGATCGCCGTGTTGGCGTTCGGATTGATTCGCACCGCGATTGACGCGTGGTACGCGGGCGTGGAAGCCTCCGCGCAGAATCGTTTGGTCACGCGCAGCGCGGTGTCGCTTGTGTTTCCCTTGCCGCTGGCTTATCGGGAGCAAATCGCGAAAGTGCCGGGCGTGGAAAGCGTGGGCCTCGGCAATTGGTTCGGCGCATACTATCAAGATCCGAACAACTTCTTCGCAAATTTTGCGATTGATGAAGCGTATCTCGATATGTATCCGGAGTTCGTCGTGCCGCCGGAACAGAAAGCGGTTTATCTCAAAGAGCGCAATGCCTGCATCGTGGGGCGCAAGCTCGCGGACCGTTTTGGCTGGAAGCTGGACGACAACGTGCAGCTCATCGGCACGATCTTTCCGGGCAATTGGGACTTCGTGATTCGCGGCATTTACGAGGGCCAGTTTCCCACCACGGATGCGACACAATTCTTGTTTCATTGGGAATACGTCAATGAGCGCATGCGCGAGGAAACGCCGCGGCGCGCGGACAACGTGGGCTGGTTCATGGTGAAGATCGCGAACAGCGCCAACCCCGCGCAAATCTCCGAAGCGGTTGATGCGACTTTCAAAAATAGCTATGCGGAAACCAAAACCGAAACCGAACGCGCGTTTCAACAAAGCTTTGTGTCGATGTCAGGCACGATTCTCACCGCGCTGCAAGTGGTGTCGATTGTCGTGGTGTTTATCATTCTGCTCGTGCTCGCGAACACCATGGCCATGACCGCGCGCGAGCGTATGGCGGAATACGCCGTGATGAAGACGCTCGGGTTCCGGCCGTTTCACATCGTCGGTTTGATCGCCGGCGAATCGTTGTTCATCGCGATGGGCGGCTTCGTGCTCGGCTATCTCCTATTGGTCGGATTGCTCAAAGGCCTGGAGCCAGTGATTACCGAATACATGAGCGGCTTCTTCCCGGTGTTTGAATTGAAAGAGAGCACGGTCGTGCTCGCGTTCCTCGCAGCCCTGCTCACCGGCGTCGCTTCCGCGGTGTTCCCGATCTTGCGCGCGGTTAGAATGCGCATTGCCGACGGCTTGCAACGCGCGATGTTTTCCAGCCTGCCTGCCAGTTCGGGAAGTCTTGGGAAGCGGCTCGGAATGGGTTTGGTGAAATTCCTCGCGGTAACGCTGGCGGTGGTTCTCGTCACGGGCGCCTATTTCGCGCTGCACTACGCTTGGGCGAATTTTTTGTGGAAAAATATTTTTCCCCCGCGCTTTGAACAACTCGGCCCACTGGTGCTGGATTTGATTCTTTTCCTCGGCCTCGTGGCATTGGCGTGGAGCTTCGCGCGCGGGCCGCGCCAAACCGTGCTCGCGAATTTGTGGACGCAACGCCTCACCACTTCGCTCACGCTTTCAGGCGTCGCGTTGGTGGTGTTCGTGTTTGTCGCCGCGCTCATGTTGGCGAATGGCTTGAAAGAAACACTGGTCGCCACCGGCGCGGAGGACAATGCCATCATCATTCGCCGCTCTTCGCAAGCGGAAATGCAAAGCTTCCTCGAGCGCGAGCAGGCGAGCATCATTAAAACCCAGTCCGAAGTGCAAACGCAAAGCGACGGTTCGCCCCTGGCAACGAGCGATGTGGTGGTTTTAATTTCGATTCCCAAAAAAGAGACAAACGAGCCTGCGAATGTCATTGTGCGCGGTGTTGGGCCGCAAGCCGCGGAGATTCGACAGAAACAGGTGACGCTCGTGCAAGGCCGCATGTTCGGCACGGGCTTGCAGGAAGTCGTCATCGGCAAAGCGCTGCAAGAGCGCTTTCAAGGTTGCGAGATCGGAGGCTCCTTGCGCATGGCCGCCACGGAGTGGAAAATCGTCGGCGTGTTCGACGGCCACGGCACCGGCTTCGATTCGGAAGTGTGGGGCGATGTCGAAGTGATGGGCCCCGCGTTTCGCCGGCCCGGTTTTTCTTCCGTAACGGTGCGATTGAAAGACGCGGAACAATTCGAAGCGCTCAAAACGCGGCTGGAAAATGATCAACGCATGGTCGTGGACGTCAAGCGCGAAAAAGATTATTATGAAGAGCAGTCGCGCATGATGGCCAACTTCATCGGCATCCTCGGCCGCGTGGTGACCATCATTTTCAGTTTCGGCGCCATGGTCGGCGCGATGATTACGATGTACGCCGCGGTGGCGAATCGCACGCAAGAGATCGGCACGTTGCGCGCCATTGGATTTCGCCGTCGCAGCGTGCTCGCCGCTTTTTTGGTTGAGGCCGTGTGCCTTTCTCTCCTCGGCGGCGTGGCTGGCCTGGTTGCTTCCTCTGCATTGAACTTGATTACGGTTTCGACCACGAACTGGGGCACGTTTTCAGAGCTCGCGTTCGGCTTCGATCTCTCGACAGAGATTACGGGACGCGCGCTCGTCTTCGCCATCGTGATGGGCTTGTTCGGCGGCTTCCTGCCCGCGGTGCGTTCGTCGAGATTGAAGATCGTTGAAGCCTTGCGCACGGGATGAGATGCACGTTGTGAATTGCTTTGTAACTCCTCCTTAACGTGTCATTCTGGAAGAACCTATTTAAGCACTGGAATCAGCGCCGAGCACTAGAACAGGTTCCTTCGGAATGACACAGTAGGGGAGGCGCTTGATTGCATATTGTGATCAGCAAATTTTATAACGAAGAGGCGAGCCGGCGGCTCGTCTCTTCGTTGGCCGGCGCGACATCCATTTGAAACCATCTCAAGAAACTTTACCCCCGGAGGAAAACATGAGTACGCTTGACCGAGCTACGCTAAAAAATCTCGTTACCATTCCTGCACTAATCACCCTTGCCATCACCCTGTTACGCTTAACCGGAGAGCTATTGAATTGGTCGCCTTCTCTCTTCAACAAACAGGCGGGCGGCGGCGGCGCGTTGATCGGAATCGCGTGGTTGGTTCCGATCTTTGGAATTTTTTTCGCGCGCCGACTAATGAAGCTGAATAACTATCCCGCCAGTACCGGCGGGCTCTTCGCGTTCGCGCTGCTTGGACTGGTGGCGTTTGCCGCTCTGTTTGCGCTGGCTTTCCAGTTGCCCGCCGGAAGCCTGTGGCAAATGCTGTTGGTCATCGCTGCGGCTGTGGGAAGTCTCATGATCGCGCGTCGGGCCTGGCCTGCACTTTTCTCGGTCTTGTTCGCGTATGGGCTGGCAGCACGCATTCCTGTTGTCATCGTCATGTTGCTTGCGATCATGGGGAATTGGGGAACCCACTATGACGCGCCGCCGCCCAATCTTCCCGCTGAAATTACGCCGTTGCTGCGCTGGGTCGTCACCGGCCTTATTCCTCAACTCACGATTTGGATGGTATTCACGGTGACGATTGGGTTGATCTTTGGCGGCCTCACCCTCGCAATAACCGCGCGAAAACCGGCAATGGCCAAAGCCGCATAGCGGTCAATCGCACAGATGGCTCCGACAAACTCTCCCGCCGCGTGGCGCTACTTCGACAAGGCCCGTCAAGAAAAATGGCTTATTAAGGTTCTTCACGAAGACGAAACCCTGCTCGCTTTGAACAAGCCTGCGGGGTTGCCCGTCATTCCCGAGCGGTATCATCCCGAGTGGCCGTGTTTGCAGAGCATCGCGAACGAAGAGCTTGGCATGCGCGTTTTCGTCGTGCATCGCATCGATTTGGAAACGAGCGGTGCGGTGTTGTTCGCAAAGAACGCCGAAGCGCACCGCGATTTGTGCCGCCAATTTATTTCACACGAAGTGGAGAAAACCTACTGGGCGCTCGTGCAAGGCGAAGTCGCAAGCGACGATCAAATGATTGACCTGCCTCTATCCCCTCACCCGAAAAAGCCCGGCGTGACGATTGTCAACAAACATGGCAAGCCTGCGCTCACACACTGCCGCGTGTTGGAGAGATTTCGAGGCTACACTTGGGTGGCATTAAAGCCGCAAACCGGCAGGCAGCACCAAATTCGCGTGCATCTCAAAGCGCTCGGGCATCCGCTCATCGTCGATGCGCTTTATGCGAACACGGAGGCGTTCTTTCTTTCTGCGCTCAAGAGCAGCTATCAGAAAAAAGAAGGCGAGGCCGAGCCGCCGCTCATGCGACGATTAACATTGCATGCGCAGCAGCTTGGCATCTTTCATCCCACCACCAAAGAGCGTTTGATTTTCACTGCCGAAGCGCCGAAGGATTTCAACTCGACGCTGAAGCAGTTGCGGAAGTATGCCGCGAGGCATTGAGCCCGCACATTTTCCCCCCCCGTTGATGCAACACACGGATCAAAAACGCACGCGGAAAAGGTTGATCCGTGTGTGAGTGGATTGGTTTTGTGTTTCTCTTTCCTCCCTGCTCACTGCCCGCACAACATTTCGCGCATGAACATCTCTCCCTGGTTTGTAAAGTGGCCGCTTGAAAATATTTTTCACGCGGCGCGATGCCGTCGCTTTGAAGTCGGCTCGCTTGCAAAGATAAAGGTGAGATAAACAAGCAAAGATGACGCTGTGGTGGAGCAGCGACCCAACCCAAAAGAAGCCCTCAGTACGAAGAGCATTAACGGTTGCGGGTTCTTTTTTCGCCAATCAAAATCATTGAAACTTTCAAAACCCTGTTGTATCTTGGCCGCACTTCAAAGCAAGCCTTGATTCATTTTTGAAATCGCCAATGAAAGTTTATCTCGAAACCTACGGCTGTCAGATGAACGAATACGATTCTGAACTCGTTCGTGCGATTCTCCTCAGCCATAAACATGAATTCACGCCTTCGCTCGATCACGCCGAGGTGGTGTTGCTCAACACTTGCGCGATTCGCGAGCATGCGCACGAGAAGATTTTTCATTTACTCGATCATCTCAAAGGCCGCAAGCGGAGGCAAAAGGGCTTGGTCGTGGGCGTGCTCGGTTGCATGGCGCAAAGCCTGAGAAAAGAAATCACCGCGCGCGCGCCGTATGTCGATATTGTGGCCGGGCCGGATAGCTACAAGCGTTTGCCCATGCTCATCGAAGCCACGCGCAACAACGCCTCGCAGGCTTTCGATTTCTCGCTCTCCGAATTTGAAACATACTCCGACATTGCGCCGCAGCGCGTGCCCGGCGTGAATGCGTGGATCGCGATCATGCGCGGCTGCGATAACTTTTGCACCTTCTGCGTGGTGCCGTACACGCGCGGCCGCGAGCGCAGCCGCGAGTTGGCGAACATCGTGCTCGAAGCCGAGCGCATCGCCAGCGAAGGCTTCAAACAAATTACGCTGCTCGGTCAAAACGTGAACTCGTATCGCAACGAGGCGCACGACTTTGCGGATTTGATGCAAGCCGTGTCTGAAGTGCGCGGCATCGAGCGCGTGCGCTTCACTTCTCCTCATCCCAAAGATTTTCCCCGCAAGCTGCTGCACACCATGGCGGCGAATCCCAAACTCTGCAAGCACATTCATCTTCCGTTGCAAGCGGGCAGCGACAGCGTGCTCGAACGCATGAATCGCACGTACACGCGCAAAGAGTTTCTCGATTTGGTTGATGAGATTCGCGCGTTGATGCCCGAGGTTTCATTAACCACCGACGTGATTTGCGGGTTTTGCGGCGAGACGGAGGAAGATTTTGAGCAAACGCTTGAGGTAATGCGCAAAGTGGAGTTTGATTCCGCGTTTATGTTCAAATACAGTGAGCGCAAAAATACGATTGCCTCGCGGCAATTTCCCGATGACGTGCCGGAAGAGGTGAAGCAAGACCGCTTGCTGCGTTTGGCTGATTTGCAAAAAGAAATCACGCACGCGCGCAACGTCGCGGAGTTGGGCAAGGTGTACGAGGTGCTCGTGGAAACACCGAGCAAGAAGGACGGCAATCAATGGCTGGGCCGCACGGATCATTTTAAGCCCGTGGTTTTTTCCGGCAACGTGCAAGCCGGCGATTTGGTAAAGGTGCGCATCGAAGCGCATGGCTCGAACACATTGATGGGCGCGCTGGTGCGGGATTATCGCAAGCCGCTGCGGGTTTATCAGGAAGCGGAGGCGTGTTGCGCGTGAAAAATTATGAAAGCAGAATACGATTTCTCCAACGCCAAGCGCGGCCCAGTCGTGCCGCCGCGAGCAGGCACGACGCTTATTCGTTTTCGTGTCGATGATGAGACTCTTGATTGGTTTCAAGCGCAAGTCACTCCAGCGGGCGGCGGGAATTTCACGGAATCGATGAACGACGTTCTGCGCGAATATGTTCGGCAACAAACCTCTTCTGCGCATGGTTCATCTCAAGCAAGTGAAAAGCTCCCTGCGGGATGACAATTACTCAAAGTGCAAATGATTTTCCCATGTCCAAACTCAACGCCTTCGACTTCTACAACCTCGACGCCCACCTCTCCGACGAAGACCGCGCGATTCGTGACCAAGTGCGCGCGTTCGTGAAGAACGAGGTGCGGCCCATCATTCGCGATCATTATCGCGCGGGCACGTTTCCCAAAGAGTTGATTCGCACCATTGGCGAAATGGGTTTGCTCGGCGCGAATCTCAAAGGCTATGGCTGCGCGGGCATCAACAACGTGGCGTATGGCGCGATCATGCAAGAGTTGGAGTTTGGCGATAGCGGCGTGCGCAGCTTTGCTTCCGTGCAAGGCGCGCTCGTGATGTATCCCATTCACACCTTCGGCAGCGAAGCGCAGAAGCAAAAATATTTGCCCAAGCTCGCGAGCGCGGAAATGATCGGCTGCTTCGGATTGACCGAGCCGGACTTTGGCTCCAATCCCGCGAGCATGATCACGCGCGCAGAACGCAATGGCCGCGGCTACGTGCTCAACGGCCGCAAGATGTGGATCACCAACGGCACGATGGCCGATGTCGCGGTCGTGTGGGCCAAGCTCGACGGCAACATTCGCGGCTTCATTGTGGAGAAAGGCACCAAAGGTTTTCGCGCACAAGCGATGCACGGCAAACTCTCGCTGCGCGCTTCGGATACTGCGGAGTTGTTGTTCGATGATTGCCAAGTGGGCGAAGACGCGCTCCTGCCGGGGTCAAACGGATTGAAGTCGCCGCTGAGTTGTTTGAGCCAGGCGCGTTACGGCATTGCGTGGGGCGTGCTCGGCGCGGCGCTCGCATGTTATCAAGAGGCGTTGGAATACGCGCACGGCCGCATCGTGTTCGATCATCCGCTCGCCGCGTTTCAACTCACGCAAGAGAAGTTCGCGCACATGGTGACGGAGATCACGAAGATGCAATTGCTCTGTCATCATCTCGGGCAACTCAAAGATCGCGGCGTTGCGCATCCCGCGCAGATCAGTTTGGCGAAGCGCAATAATTGTTATCATGCGCTGGAGATCGCGCGCATGTGCCGCGAAATTCTCGGCGCGAACGGCATCAGCGACGATTACGTGAGCATGCGCCACGCGGCGAATTTGGAAAGCGTAAAAACTTATGAAGGCACGCACGAAATTCATACTTTGATTCTGGGGCAGGCGGTTACGGGAATTTCGGCGTTTGGAAATCAACCGATGGATTGATGGATAAATGGATGGTTGGATTGGCGGATTTTTGGATTGATGGAATAAGGGCCCTCGGCGTTTCAAAACTCCAACAATCCATCACTCCAAAAATCCAAAGGAATGAACCACGCGGAGGAAGTGTGAACGATTACGAGCATATTTTTGATGATGGCATGCCTCGCTTTACATTGGAGCAGGCCAATGCCCTGTTGCCCAAGATCATCAAGCTGACGGAACAGGCCATTGAAAATATCCAGGAAGCTCGCGAACGCATGGAATCGGAAGAGTTGTTCAACGAAGACGACGCGCAGCAAAGCTACGACGTGCAAGTGGGACTGACGCTGGAGAAATGGGAAAAGCACATTCGCGGCCTCGGCGCGTATCCCAAGGGCTATTTCACGGTGGATTTCAAGAGCATGCTCCCCGATACATTGTTATGCTGGACTTTTGGCGAGACGCAGGTCCGGCACACGCACAAAACTTGGGAGAATTTCAAGCGGCGCCGGCCGATCGAGCATCCGGAAGTTTATTCCTTTACTTTTTCCTTGAATTAAGCCGCGCGGCAGAGACTCGAGTTCTTCGCACAGTTTTCCCAATATGCTCAACTTCATCTTCTTCGCACTCTTCATGCATTTGGCCGTCGGCGCCCTGCTCACCGTGCTGCTGATTTCGCTTGAGGAGATCGGCGTGACTTTTTTTCGTTTTATGAGCTGGCTCGTTGCCGTGCTGCTTGGGCTGGCTTTGCTGGCGCAGCCGCTTTATAAGCAATTGCCCGACGCGCTCTTCATTTTGCCGCAAGGCTCGAACCTGTTTGCGTTCGGATTGCTAATGTTGGCGCTCGCCATCTTAATTCTCGGTAGCTTTTTGGTGCAGCGTGTGGGCAAATCTTATTTGTTTTTCGCCTTCGGTCTCGGTCTCACTGTGCTCGTGTTGATTGCTTATTTCTATCCGATTGCGGAAGGCATGGCGCAAGTCGCGTTCGGGTTGCGCGCCCTTAGTTTCGTCGGCTCGGCTTTGATGCTCGGCTCTGTGTTGGGCGCAATGATCACCGGGCACTGGTATTTGGTGAATCACAAGCTGTCGATCCAGCCTTTGCGGCTTGCGTCGCTGCTCTTCTTGGGCGCAACGCTGATGCGCGTGTTGTTTGTGGTTGCGTTGATGTCGTATTCCACATTCGCGAGCGAACAGGCGCTCGCCGAAAGTGCGCGCGCTTTGCTGCATTTTTCCGGCAAGGGCATACTGTTTTGGGCCAGATGTGCGATCGGCCTGCTCGGGCCGCTGATTTTCGCCTTCATGATTTATGAAACCGTGAAACTGCGCAGCACGCAGTCCGCCACGGGCATGCTCTACGCAACCGTGGTGCTCGTCTTCATCGGCGAAGCGTTCTCGAAATTTTTATGGTTCTTTACGGGTATTCCTGTTTAATTACGGAGTAGGTGCAGGAAGCAAACCCCAAGTTTGGATTGATGGATTCGTGGATTGTTGGATTAATGCCCAACAGACCGCGAGAATCCAATCATCCATAAATCCAAAACTCCATCACTCCAATTGCTTTGCCTTGCGCGAAGGCATGATCATCTAGGAGAGGCGACCATGCACACGCATTCTGCGGAAGAATTGACCTTTCGCCATCGTTTGGAAATTATCGTAGCAGTTTTAGAGCGCCAGCCGTTGCGCGTTTTTTTGGATCGGCTGACGCCGACGCAGTTGGTGCAAGCGCACGAGTTCCTGTGGAGCAAGTTGGTTGAGTTGCATTATCAAACGCAGCCGCGCGAATTCCAGCGCGAAGAGGTGACCCGCAAAATGGTGCCGTCGGCGCGCTATCAAAAGCTGCAGAACTGCGATCTGCGTTTGGATTACTGCAAAGGCGTGGAGTGCATTTGGGCGCACCCGCAGTGTGCGGGCAACAAGGTCATCAACAATATGGAAGTGATGGCCGCACACATCTATGGCTTTTTTGCCGAAAGCGGGCACGCCACTGTGGTAAATGAAGCCGCAGCACCCATTATCATTTGAATGAGGGCAAAATGAATCCGTTCATGCTCAATCTGGCAGTGGCCGTCGTGGCCTTTGTGGGCGCCTATTTTTTGGCGAATTTTTTGATCAAAAGTAAAATTGCAAAAAGCCAGGGCCTGGCCGAGGACATTTTGGAGGAAGCGCGCAAAAAAGCGGAGCGCGAGAAGCAGCAAATCCTCATGAAGGCCAAAGAAGAATCATTACGCATACGCGACGATCAGGAAAACAAGCTCAGGCAGCGGCAGCGCAAGATGGAGGAGCAGGAAGCGCGGGTTGACGAGCGTGACAAAAAGCTGGCGCGCCGCGATGATGCGCTCAAACAGCGTGAGCAGCAACTCACATTGCGCGAGAATGAATTGGAAACGCAGCGCCTCGCCATTCGCGCCAAAGACAATGAGTTGGAAAAGCTCATCGCGCAACAAAACCTCGAGCTTTCCAAAATCACCCAACTCTCGGTGGAAGACGCGAAACAGCTTTTGCTCGACAATCTGCGCCACGAGTTCAACAAAGAGGCAGCCGAGATTTACAAGAGCATTATTGATGAGGCGAAGAACAATGCCGTGCGCGAGGCCAAACGCATTCTTACGATGACCATCGAGCGTATTGCTTCGGAGCACGCCTCCGAAACTTCGGTTTCAGTTGTGCCGATTCCTTCTGAAGAAGTCAAGGGCCGCATCATCGGTCGTGAGGGCCGCAACATCAAAGCCTTCGAGCAAGCCACCGGCGTAAAAGTGATCGTGGATGACACGCCCGAAGCGGTTGTGCTTTCCGCGTTCGATCCCGTCAAGCGCGAAGTGGCGCGACTGGCGCTGGAAAAACTCATCGGCAACGGCAAAATTCATCCGCAGCGCGTGGAAGACATCGTCGCGCAATGCGAGCAGGAGGTGGAGAAACAAATTTGGCGCGCGGGCAATGAGGCGGTGGCTTCCACGGGCATCGGCAAAATCCACCCGGAAATGATTCGCATGCTTGGCCGCCTCTACTTCCGTTCGAGCTACGGCCAAAATGTGCTCAGCCATTCGCAAGAGGTGGCTTACATTTGCGGCGCAATGGCTGCGGAAATGCGTCTCGACGTGCGCATGGCCAAGCGCGCAGGTTTGTTGCACGACATCGGCAAGGCGATCAGCCAAAACCAAGAAGGCACGCACACGCAACTGGGCATGGAGTTGGGCAAGAAATATAATGAAGACCCGATCGTCATCAATGCGATCGGCTCGCACCATGAAGACATCCCCGCGGATAATCTGATCTCGCTGCTCGTGAGCGCCGCAGATGCGATTTCCGGCTCACGCCCCGGTGCGCGGCGCGATACGCTAGATGGCTACGTGAAGCGTATCGATAAATTGGAAAAGGTGGCGGATGGATTCGACGCGGTCTCGAAAGCCTATGCGATCTCCGCCGGTCGTGAGATTCGCGTGATGGTGCAACCGGAAAAAATCAGCGACGCGCAGGCGGATTTGCTCGCTTCCGACATTGCCAAGAAGATTCAACAAGAGTTGGAGTATCCCGGACAGATTAAAGTGACGGTGCTGCGGGAGACCCGGGCGACGGCGTATGCGTGATGGTTGAGTATATGAAATTGAGAAGCGGTAATCTTTACCCGAGGACTTGCCGCAGTGAGCACGGAATTCGAATGGGACAAAAATAAAGCCCGAATCAATCTTCTGAAGCACAAGGTTTCCTTTGAAGAGGGCTTGACCATTTTCAAGGATTGGTTTGTCGCTACAATGTTCGATCCCGATCATTCGATTGTTGAACTGCGAAAGGTTGGTATCGGCCTCTCAGACAAGAACCGGATCTTGGTGGTCACATATACCGAACGCGGAGAAAGAAAACGCATTTAGATGTCGAAAAGCAACTCCAACTGAGCGAAGAGTCTATGAAAGAGGCGACTACTAAATCTAGAAAGCTAGTTGATGACGAGATGCGCCCGTAGTACGACTTCCGCGGCGCGGTACGAGGAAAAGCTTATCGGCCTTTGGAAAGGGGTTATACTATCTACTTTCATCAACCCGACGGTACGACTGTTGTGAAGCACATGAAATTGGAAAAAGGAATGGTTCGCCTTCATCTAGACGTGCAAAAATACTTTTCGGACGCGCAAGCCGTCGATCATGCTCTGCGCTCACTGATCGCGCTCATTCCCAAGCGAGCGCATGATTCAAGTCGTGGCACGAAAAATGTCCGACGATCAGCCAAGAAAACGCAATCTCGCAGCAAATCTAAAAGCATAAACTCGAGGTGAAACATGGAACGTCGTCGCATTACCATCTTTGTTGTCTTTGCCGCCGTCATCGGTGTTATTGGCTGGTTGTTCGTGAGCGGGTTCAATGATACGATGGTGTATTACATCACCGTTAGCGAGCTGAAAGCCCAAGGCGTGAAAGCCGAAGGCAAAGGCCTGCGGGTCAGCGGCAAAGTCGTGCCCGGAACCGTGGAGCGTTCGAGCGACGGCTTGGTCATGAAGTTCACGCTCGATGAATTGGGCGAAACCATGCCGGTGTCCTATCGCGGTATCGTGCCGGACACGTTCAAGGAAGATGCGGGCGTATTGTTGGAAGGCAAATTTGCCCATGGTGAATTTCAAGCCACTCAAATTTTCACCAAATGCGCCAGCAAGTATGAAAGCGAAGAGGGCGGCGGGTATGATACCACAAAGAAGAGTGACGCTTCTTGAAAAGCAGTAATCAGTATTCAGTGGCCAGTTCTCGAAGATGCGTCACTGATCACCGAACCCTTCAAACGACTTCACCCAACCTCAGGGAATCTCATGACCGAACTTGGGCATATATTCACTTGGCTCGCACTCGGCTGCGGTGTGTATGCGATACTCGCCTCGCTAATCGGCGTGCGTAAGCATGATGAACGCTTGGTGAAAAGCGGAGAGCACGGCGCGATCGGCGTCTCGATCATGCTGACTTTGGCCGCAGTGGGTGTTTGGCAAGCCCTGCTGGCCGACAACTTTCGCATGGAATACGTCGCGAGCTATAGCAATCGCGCGTTGCCACTGTCGTTCAAATTCACCTCGCTGTGGGCGGGCATGAAAGGCTCGCTGCTGTTTTGGGCGATGCTGCTTTCGTTCTTTAGCACGTTTTGCATTTTGATTTATCGCAACAAGCAACGCGTGCTCATGCCTTACGTTACCGCCGTGAATATGGCCGTCACCGTTTTCTTCATCGTGATGATCAGCTTCGTCACGCCTTTGTTTGAGATGCTCAACTTCACGCCGCCCGATGGCCGGGGCCTCAATCCCCTATTGCAGCATTGGGCCATGGTGATTCATCCGCCGATTCTCTATCTCGGTTACGTCGGTTTTACGATTCCATTTGCGTTTGCGATTGCGGCATTGTTGAGCGGGCAAATGGGGAATGAATGGCTGGCGATCACGCGCCGCTGGACCATTGTGCCGTGGTTCTTTCTCGGCATCGGGATGATGCTCGGCGGCAAGTGGGCTTACATGGAGCTGGGTTGGGGCGGGTATTGGGCGTGGGATCCCGTGGAAAATGCGGCCATGATGCCGTGGCTCACGGGCACTGCGTTCCTGCACTCCGTGATGATTCAAGAAAAGAAAAACATGCTGCGCGTGTGGAACATGGTGCTCATCATTCTGACTTTCACGCTGTGCATCTTCGGCACCTTTCTCACGCGCAGCGGCGTGGTTTCTTCCGTGCATAGCTTTACGCAATCCAGTTTGGGGCCGTTGTTCCTCGGCTTCGTAGGCGTGATTATGGCGTTTTCGTTTACGCTGCTCATGTATCGCCTGCCCACCTTGAAAAGCCCGGTGCGCATGGAATCCATAGTCTCGCGCGAGTCCGCTTTTCTGCTGAACAACGTGGTGTTTCTCGGCGCGTGCTTCGCGGTGCTGTGGGGCACCATGTTTCCGGTGATTTCGGAGGCGGTGCGCGGCGTGAAAATCACGGTCGGCGCGCCCTGGTTTAATGCCGTCAACGTTCCGATTGCGCTGCTCCTGCTTTTGCTCACCGGCGTCGGGCCGCTCGTTGCTTGGCGCAAAAGCTCCGCTGCGCAACTCAAGAAAATGTTCCTGTGGCCGACAGTTTCAACCTTGCTCACTTTTGTGGTGCTCTTCGCGCTCGGTATGCGGCATGTCTATGCGCTCATTTCTTTCGCCTTGAGTGTCTTCGTTACGCATACGATCGCGGCCGAATTTCACCGCGGCGCCGTGGCGCGCGGCCGCTCGAACAATGAAAATTATTTCACGGCGTTGTGGAATTTGTTGATGAAGAACCGGCAACGCTACGGCGGCTATGTCGTGCACTTCGGCATGGTGCTCATCTTTATTGGCGTCACCGGCCAGGCCTTCACGCAAGAAGCGGAAGCGCAACTCAACCCGGGTGAGGCGATCAAGCTGCGCAATTATGAGTTGGTTTATCAAGCAACGCGCGAATATGCAGACGCCAACAAATCTGTGGTCGAATCGACGATGATCGTGAAGCGCGACGGTCAGGTGCTCGAAACGATCTATCCGCAAAAACATCTTTATCGTGTGCAGAACCAGCCCACCACCGAGGTCGCGCTCTTTTCAAACTTGCGCGAAGATCTGTACGTGGTGTTGGGCGAATATAAATCCGAGACGAATGCCGCAACGTTTCATGCCTATCTGAATCCACTCGTCATGTGGGTGTGGATCGGCGGCATGGTGTTGACGATTGGCACGTTGATCACGCTGCTGCCGGATTCCGTCTCTCCGGGCCGCAGGTCCCCGGCGATGAGCCGGGCCACTCCGGCCGGGCAAACGGAAACAACCGTAGCGTGAGCACATAACCATGCAAATCTCGCGGGCACAATCTGAACATGAATTTCGCAAAGCTCGCCGCCTCATTGAGGAATACGCCGTCTCTCTCGGCATTGATTTGGAGTTTCAAAATTTTTCGCATGAGCTTGATTCGCTCTCTGTAGAATACGGGCCGCCCTCGGGCTGCTTATTGCTCGCTGAAGAGGGCGATCAACTTCTCGGCTGCGTCGCGTTACGGCAAATCGGTGCGGGCGTTTGCGAAATGAAACGACTCTACGTTGCGCCTGCGGGCCGTGGCCGCGGTGTAGGGCGCGCGTTGGCAAGTGCGATCATTGAGGAAGCGCGTGCATTGGGCCACGAACGGATGCGGCTCGATACGTTGCCTTCCATGCGCGAAGCCCGGCAGCTTTATGCTTCGCTCGGCTTTCACGAGATCGCGTCATATCGTTTCAATCCGATCGCAGGCACGAGCTTTATGGAACTGCGCTTGATTTGAGAAGCTCGCTTCTGGCAAATCTCTTGGGGAATTACTCATGAATCCAAACAACACTTCCGTTTTTGATTTGAGCGTATTGGAGAAGCTTCAGCTCGTTGAGGACTTGTGGGATGATATTGCCGCGGCGCCGGCAATTGTGGCGGTGCAGGAATGGCAAAAAGAAGAACTGGCTCGCAGAAAACAGAAATTCATTCAAAATCCCGACTCGGGGCGCTCGTGGGAAGAGGTAAAACGCAGGATCCGCAGTCGCTATGGCCGCTGAGTTGATCTTAATTCCCGAGGCCGAGCAGGACATTGCCGAGGCGTACGAACTGCGTTTTCCACAACTCTCGTGACCCTGAAAAGTGGCGTCAGCGCTTGCTGATATAAAAGCTGATTCCAACTTTTTCGAACAAGGAGACTGCTTCATGCACATCACCCGCGACCTACTGCACGAATTGCCCAAGACCGACTTGCACGTACATCTCGACGGCTCGCTGCGGGTAAGCACGGCGATGGAACTGGCGAAACCCAACGGTGTAACGTTGCCGAGCAACAAAGAAGAAGAGGTTTATGATTTTTTGTCCGTCAAAGGTCAGGTTGAAAATCTCAATGAGTACATCGACAAGTTCGACATAACGCTCAAGCTCATGCAGGACTACGAGGCGTTGCGGCGCATCGCGTTTGAGCTGGCGGAGGATGCCGCGCGCGAGAACGTCACCTACATGGAAGTGCGCTATTCGCCGATCTTGCACCAAGAGCAAGGCCTCTCGCTCGAACAGGTCGTGGAGGCCGTGCTCGAAGGCTTGCACGAAGCGGAGAAAAAGTACCCCATCAAAACCGGCGTGATCATTTGCGCCATTCGCAGCTTCGACCGCTCGAAATCTCTGCGGCTCGCGGAGCTGGCGGTGCAATACAAACGCAAAGGCGTGATCGGCTTCGATCTCGCGGGCCGTGAAGAAGACAATCCGGCAAAGGAGCATGCGAAAGCGTTTTACACCATCCGCAAAGAATGCATCAATTGCACTGTGCATGCCGGCGAAGCTTACGGCCCGGCGAGCATTCATCAAGCGATTCACGCGTGCGGCGCGCATCGCATTGGGCACGGCACACGCTTGTATGAAGACGAAGATTTGATGAACTATGTGCGGGATCACCGCATTCCGTTGGAAATCTGTTTGATCAGCAACGTGCAAACCAAAGCGGTGCTGCGTATCGAACACCATCCTTTCAAAAAATATCTCGATAATCAACTGCGCGTCACGCTGAACACGGACAATCGTCTCATCTCGCGCACCACGGTGACCGACGAGCTTTGGCTCGCGGTGCAAACTTGGGATTTGAATTTCGAGCAAGTGAAGAAGATCATCCTCAACGGCTTCAAAAGCCTGTTCATTCCCTTCCCCGAAAAAGCCCGTATCTATGCCGAAGCCAAAGCCAGGTTGAACCAGTTCGGATGAGAACGCGCATGTTGTTTTATAAAATTGGCAGCTACGGCTGGATTGCTTTCGCGCTCGTACATTGCCTGAGTTTTTTTAGCGATCCGGCTCAGCTTTTAACCGATGCGGAAGACCGCAGAGTCTGGGCGTTGCTCCAAACGCACGTGTTTCACCTCGAAGGCATGGCGCTCAATATTGCCGCTCTGCTTAAGGGTTTCAATTTTTATCTCAGCATCTTCACTTTGGGCATGGGCGCGCTGAACGTGCTCTTGCTAAAGCCACTCGCTGCCAATGAAGCTCTTCTGAAAAAACTGGCAGCGAGTAACTTTCTTACTGCCGGCCTGTTGTTGCTCGTCACCGCCCTTTTCTTTCATCTTCCTCCGTTGATCTTGTTCAGCCTGATTGCTTTATCCTTCCTGCTAGCTTTTTTCAAACGCTCTTAAAGGAATTTTCCTCGAGGTGTAATAGAAGGAGGAGTGCAACAAGATTTGTTCATCCCTTCAAATTTACGCACAACGGAGGAAGGCATTATGTTCACAGATCTAAACTTCTGGGCGATTCTTGTGTCCGGCGCCCTGTTTTGGGTATTGGGTGGAATTTGGTACGCCGCGGTTTTCAGCAAGCCCTGGCAGGAGGCGCTCGGCTTCAACAAGTTGGACGAAACCGGCAAGGCGCGGCTGCAAAAGGAATTTCCGAAAGCGTTGCTCGCACATTTCGTTTGCGGGTTGATCATTAGCTTCGTGATGGCCAAAGTGGTAAGCGCGATGGGCGCGACCAACCTACTCGGCGGCATGGCTTCCGGTTTTTGGATGTGGCTGGCTTTCGCGTTCACATTGCAGCTCATCAGTATGATGTTCGAGAAGCGGCCCACGCAAGTTTTTCTAGTCAACAATGGTTTTTATCTCCTCGCCTTTGCGCTCATCGGCGGGATCGTTGCCGTGTGGCGCTGATGCTCTGAAAGAAGCGATATTGCTTTTGTCGTAACAGATTTTTCGTTGTCTTCCTGGCGCGCGAGCAACACTACTGTGCTCTTACCGCCGAGACGCGGCCTGCAGAAAACGGTCGGCGCGAGTTGGGTGTGAGAGGGCAACGAACAACTCGGCAAAGGCAGCTCGACCATAGAAAAGATCGAGCCGTATAAAACTATCCACGCCAAGCTCGCATTTCTGGAGCCAGATCAATCCGAAACCAGCGATAGTTGGACCTTCGAGGCAACTGCAAGCGGCAGAGAAGCCACATGACACAATACCGGCGAGCTGGCTTGTCCGATCATGCGTTATTTCGGTTTGAGGTTAGAAGGCATGCTTGGCCCGCAATCTCGAACAAGGCTTGCAAGGCCTCAAAGCGCTTTGCGAAGCGTAACCCGATCTCATGCCGCTATCCAGCGCTGGCAGTGACGATATGTGAATGAGGGTGTAGCGCAGGTTTTCCTCGTCGCGACCGGGCATGCTCCGCGATGGGACGCTACGAACTTTTCGGAGGAAAGATATGCAAAACACGATTTTGAGCTTGTTGTTGGTGATCACACTCGCCTTTGGTCAGTCCCACTCTAAGGAAGAAGTGTGGTCGCCCTTCAAATTTTTCCTTGGCGCGTGGCAGGGAACGGGCAAAGGCCAATCCGGCCATGCTCAGCTTGAGCGTGAATATCAACTCGTGCTCGGTGAGAAATTCCTGCAAGTCAAAAACAAATCGATTTACCCGCCGCAGGAAAAAAATCCCAAAGGCGAAGTGCATGAAGATTGGGGCATGATCAGCTTCGATCGCACGCGCAAGCGGTTCGTGTTGCGGCAATTTCATGTGGAAGGTTTTGTGAACCAGTACCTGCTCGACAGCCTTGCCGCGGATGGCAAAGCGATAGTCTTTGTGACGGAAAGCATAGAGAATATTCCCGCGGGCTGGCGCGCGCAAGAGCGTTATTTGATTTTGAATGAAACCGAATTTGTTGAAGTTTTCTCACTCGCCGCGCCGGGTAAAGACTTCGCAGTCTATGCGGAGAATCATTTCAAAAGAAGGCGTTAAACAGAAGCAATCTCGAACAAGGCCTAGCCCGTGTGTGATTTCATCTGGCTGAGATTGAACGCGCCGGCCGGTCTGGTCGTCATACTTTGAGGTGAAGAATGTGTTTTCATCATGAGTCTGTGCGCAACAAAAGTTTCGTGCATTCTTCCAGGTGGGAAGAAATTCGAGGGGAGAGTTCGCATACGAGGGAGGTGAGCCATGTTTAAGCGCGGCAACCGGCTTTTTGCTGCAGGTGCGATTGCTATTCTTCTCACTGCGATCTTGCACACGCTCGGGCATTTCTCCGACCCGCCAGCCGATCCCGCACTCATTGCAGTATTGCATGCGATGAACGGGTATCGTCTTGAGATGGGCATGGCGCGCCCCACTATTATGGAAATTCACGACAGTCTAAGCCTGACCATGACGATTTTGCTGCTGGTGCTCGGCAGCCTCGATTTGGTTGTGCTTGGCCTCGCGCCTGATGCCACTCGACTATTGCGCGCGCTCAAAGTTGTAAATCTCCTCGGAGCTGCCGGGCTCGCGGTATTGTTCATGGTTTATCCGATTCCGCCGCCGATGTTCTGCTTTGCGACCGTCAGTTTGCTCTTTCTGCTTTCGCTCATACTTCAAAAGCGCCCAGATTAGTGTTGTCCATTCATCTTAATCTTTCATCCATTAAAGGAGGTTCGTTATGGCAGCAGCACCGGTGGTTTGGTTCGAAGTGATCGGCCAAGACGGCAAGAAGCTACAGAATTTCTACAGCAAAGTATTCGATTGGAAAATCAATGCCGACAATCCGATGAATTACGGCATGGTGGACGCCGCGGGCAACGGCAATGAGGTTGGCAAAGGCAGCATCGGAGGCGGTGTGGGTGCGGCGCAGCCTGGCTCGCCCAATTATGTGACCTTTTATATTCAAGTCAACGATCCCGACGCTTATCTGAAAAAGATCGAAAGCCTGGGCGGCAAAACTATTATGCCCACGACTGAGATCCCGAACATGGTAACGTTCGCGCTCTTTGCCGATCCCGAAGGCAACACCGTCGGTTTGGTGAAAGGCTGAGCGGTTTTTGTGATCGGCTTCACTGTGAGCCGGTCCGAAATGAATAAGGGCACACGGAAACGGAACAGGATTCTGAAATATCTCTGTGTATTGTTCCGTTTCCGTGTCCCACTTTGGGCTTTCATCCCACCGATAAAATCCTCTTTTATCATCTTCCCGATGCAACCCTTGAGCGCATTCGAGCCACTCATTAGCAAATCAATGCGTGGGTCTTTGTCACATTCAAGTGGAGGTTGCAATGTTGGCTCGAAAACAGCGAGTAGTTTGGTTGTGGCTGGCAATGACGGTGACGGCATACGCACAACCGCAACACGCGCACACAGAAACCCAAGGTGCTGCCTTCGCGCCCTTTGTTTGGGCGTTGGAAATCGGTGTTGCTGAGCTCCAACGTGCTGCGCAGTTTTATACTGGCGCACTGGCTTTTGTGCGCGAAGAGATTGATTGTTGCGCTGCGGCGCTCGTGCTCCGCAACGGCTCCATGCGTTTATTGTTGCGCGAAGTGAGTGCGGCCGCGCGGCCGCAAGGCTCGGCCGGCGTCAATTTGAACATGCGCGTGGGCGATTTGAACACTGCCGTTGCCGCCGCGCGCGCTTACGGCGCGCAAATTGATGACTCCACTCCTCGCCCATTTGCGTTGGGCCAACACCTCATACTTCGTGACCCCTCTGGCAACGAGATTCATCTGCTCGATATTGCGAACGATGATATGACTGCGGAGAGCAAGCCCTCCGTGTTCAATATCGGCGTGCTGCTCGAAAATCTCGAAGCGGGCGAAAAGTTTTACACGAAACTCGGCTTTCAAGTTTTTAGCCGAGAGTATCTGCCCGATTTGCCTTTTCAAAAACACGGCGCAGCGGCGTTGGTTCTGCACGGCGGGGCGACCAAGCCGGCCAAGAGCGGAAGGCGCAACGGCACGCTCGTTCTAGCAGTTGATGATTTGAAAACGGCAACAAGCGGCTTGCAACGTCTCGGCTTCGCGGTGCAGTTGGACGCAGCGGGTAATTGGGCCACACTGCAAGATCCTTCGGGCAATGTTTTGCAAATGCTGGCGAATTTGCCGATGATGCAAACCATGAGCGGCGCCAACGGCAAAGCGAATGCTTCCTCCGAGCAAGCCCAAGCCGCCTTCGCGCGTTTCAAAAAACTCGAAGGCAAATGGCAAGGCAAAAGCACCAAAGGCTGGGAAGAAGTGGTACATTTCAAAACCATTGCGCGCGGGTCAGTCGTTGTGGAAAATTCGTTTGACGCGCATCCCAACGAAACGATGATGACGATGTTTCACTTGGACAACGAGCGCTTCATACTCACGCACTATTGCGTTGCCGGCAGCCAGCCGCGCCTTGCGGCCACGGCTTTCGAGGATGAAGGCCGCAAGATCACGTTCACTTTTTTCGACGCGACGAATTTGCCTTCGCGCGACAAGGGCCACATGGACAAAGCTGTGTTTCATTTTCTCGACGACCATCATTTCACTGCGCAGTGGACGTGGTACCAGGATGGCAAAGAAAATTGGATGGAAGCGATTCGCATGGAACGAGTGCCGTAAAGCATATGGCGATTCTTTCGAACTTCTTTGCCGAATTGGAAGAGCGCAGGCTCGTTGCCGTGTTCTTGTCGCAGCGCAATGAACAAGCATTCCGGCGGCTCTATCGATGCCATACGCCGTACCTGTATCGTGTGGCCATACACTTGGCCGGCGGCAGCGCACACGAAGCCGAGGAGATTGTGCAAGACGCGTGGCTGCGCGCCGTGGAACGCTTGCCGCAATTCCGTTGGGAATCGCGTTTGCGAACGTGGCTGGTGGGAATCGTCGTGAACCGCAGTCGCGAGCTTTTCCGACAACGCCGTAAACAGCAAAGCAAAATTTCCGCCGCAGCGCTCGAAGAGCATGCGAGCACTGGCGGCGCGGAAGATTGCGAGTCCCTCGATCTCGAGCGCGCAATCGCCATGCTGCCGGAAGGTTATCGCGAAATTTTGGTGCTGCACGACGTGGAGGGCTATACGCACGTGGAGATTGGCGGCATGCTGGGCATCGAGGCGGGTACGAGCAAGAGCCAGCTTTTTCATGCACGCCGCGCGCTGCGCGCAGCATTGCGTTCGCAATGACCTTTTCTAAAGAGCAAACCATGCCAAGCCGGAGGAACTCCCAATGAAGCGTGAAGAGAAAGGCGACGAATTCTCGCCGAAAGAGAAAGCCGCATTTGCCGCTTTGCAGCGCGAGCGCATGCCTCCAGTTGCGCTTGAAGAAAAAACCATTAGCGCGCTCAAAGCGCGCGGCCTGTTGCATGCAGAGAGCACTGCGACGGGCCGCGGATGGCCGAAATTTGCCGTGGCAATGAGCGCCGCGGCCGCGTGCTTGTTGCTCGGCTTTGTTTTGGGAAGATGGCGACCTGCACCTGCAACGCCGCACGCTGCGTCTTCGCTCTTCGTGCTTTTTCTATACGGCGGCGACTCCGAGTCAGTTCACGAAGAAAGTCACGTGCAAGAATACAGCGCATGGATTCAGAGTATTGCGCAAGCCGGCCGTCTCGCTAATGGTGAAAAGCTTAAAGCAAGCGGACGAGTTCTGCGCAAGATCGACGGGCAGTTGCAGCTCCACGATCTGCCGCGGGCAAACAGCGCGGGCATGCTTGGCGGTTATTTCATCATCGCGGCCGAGAATTATGAAGAAGCTCTGAAGATTGCCGCGGATTGTCCTCATCTCAAATACGGCGGCGCCATTGAGCTGCGCGAGGTCGATGCGATTTAATGAGTGCGCAATCGGAACTCGACCTCGATAGGTTTGCTGTTATTCGAAAATATTTTTATGGAACTCTCGTCTTCATCGGTTGGCACCTCAGCCATTGGTGGAGAGCCTGGCGGAGTTATTTCGACTGCGTCGGAGGTGCATCGTAAAACGCGAGGTTGGGTCTTTTATGTTCTGTCGCTGCCTCACCGAGGGTTCTTCTCTGCTTATGCTACTCTTCGCTTGAGTTCTGCATCGGATTTCGGTACTTTGCTGCATGCAGAATCTCAACGGAAAAAAGATTGTGATCATTGGCGGCACGAGCGGCATCGGCCTCTCTGCGGCCACCGCATTTCTCGCGCACGGTGCAAAAGTCGTTGTCGTTGGGCGCGACGACGAATACTTGCAGAATGCGCAGGAGACGCTAGGGCACGATGCCATTATCTTCGTCTCCGAGGCGACCGATTCCGCCACTGCGCCGCGCGCGATCGAGATTGCGCACAATCGGTTCCACGGTTTTCACGGTCTCTATCACGTCGCCGGAGGCAGCGGCCGCAAATTCGGCGATGGCCCCTTGCACGAGATGACGGACGAAGGACTGGAAGCCACCACGCGCCTCAATTACTATGCACTCGTTTATTCCAATCGCGCCGCGGTGCGCGCCTTTCTCGCGCAGCGCAACGGCGGCAGCATTTTGAACGTCAGCTCCGTTCTCGCCTTTTCTCCTTCCCCTAAACATTTTGCGACGCATGCCTACACGGCGAGCAAGGCCGCGATTATCGGTTTCTCGCAAGCGATTGCGGCGTACTATGCGCCACACGATATTCGCGTGAATGTTCTCGCGCCGGCGTTGACACAAACGCCGATGGCGCAACGCGCTGCGCACGATGAAAATATTTTGCATTATATTAAAACCAAGCAGCCGTTGGACGGCGGCCGCGTTGCCATGCCCGAAGATTTGGACGCGGCCGCAGTATTTTTCATGTCCGAAGGCGCGCGCTTCATCACCGGGCAAGTGCTCGCAGTGGACGGCGGCTGGAGCGTCAGCGAAGGCCAGCATCACAATTGAAATAATGGATCGTTGGATGAGTGGAGAATTGGATTGCTGAGGTGTTGGCAACAGAGTCACAACGATCCTACAATCGCCACGGAGAGTTTCGCTATGGACTTCGCGCTCGGCCTCGACCTCGGCGGCACCAATATCAAACTCGTGTGTGTGGCCGCGAACGGCGCGGTGTTGGAGAAACGCAGTATTGCCACACAGGATGATGCGCGCGCGGCGTGGGCGGAAAACATTAAAAGTCTCGTCGCGTCTATTGAGCACGAACGTGCAGCAACCGCGAAGTGGCTGGGGCTGGCAGCGCCCGGTTTGGCGGCGCGCGATCATCGCACGATTGCGTTCATGCCCGGCCGCATGCAAGGCCTGGAGCACCTCGATTGGACGAGCTTCTTGCGGCGTTCGAACGCCGTCACGGTCTTGAACGATGCGCACGCCGCCTTGCTCGGCGAGCACTGGCTCGGCGCAGCGAAAAATTTTGAGCACGTGATTTTGCTCACCCTCGGCACCGGCGTCGGCGGCGCGATTCTTTCGCACGGGCGATTGCTCACCGGCACCATTGGCCGCGCCGGGCATCTCGGCCACATCTGCCTCGACACTACCGCGCCGAAAGACATCGTCAACACGCCGGGCAGCATTGAAACACTTATCGGTGAATGCACGATTCACGAACGCAGCCGCGGGCGCTTCTCTTCCACACAGGCGCTCGTGGCCGCACATCTTGCGGGCGATGCGCACGCGACTGAAATTTGGAGCAAGTCGGTTTATGCCTTGAGCTGCGCGATCGCCTCGTTTATCAATATTCTCGATCCGCAAGCCGTGCTCATTGGCGGAGGCATCAGCAAAGCCGGTGCAGCGCTCTTCGCGCCGCTCGAAAAATTTTTAGAGGAAGTCGAATGGCGGCCTGGCGGGCATCGCGTGCAAATACTTCCCGCACAATTGGAGGACTGGGCCGGCGCTTTCGGCGCCGCACGTTTTGCGATGGTGCAGGCATGAGTTTCTCAACGCGGTAATGCCTCAGCCAACGGCGCCGCTATGCCGCACGAAATGAGGAGTCTTGCGTGTTGCGATTGCCGAGCGAAAAAGCGAGCCATGCGTTAATAAGGTACTACTGAAGGCAAAGAATCTTTACTCAAACTCATTCACTTGAACGGAGGAGAATTTGAATCCCACAAAATTATTGCAGAGCGTTCTGTTGTTGCTGTGTGCGCATCTCTCTTCTATTTTTGCGTACGCGCAAGAGTCCGCGGCCGTTGACAATCCCATGGCGGTGGTCGTGAAAGATTATCTCAAGCATCTTAAACTACCCAAAGGTTTTAAGATTGAATTGTATGCGGAAAACGTTGAAGGCGCGCGCTCGTTGGCGTTGGGCGAGAACGGTACTGTGTTCGTGGGCACGTTCGTGCACAAAAAAGACGGCAAGCAGTACACTCCCGGAAAAGTTTATGCGCTCGTCGATAAAAACGGCGATCACAAAGCCGAAGAAGTTCTAACGCTCGCTGATAGTCTGAATATGCCCAACGGCGTGGCCTTTCGCGACGGCGCGCTTTATGTCGCAGAAATCAGCCGCATTCTGCGCTTCGATGACATCGAAAAGAATTTGACCAAGCCGCCCAAGCCGGTCGTCATTAACGATAGTTATCCCTCCGAAACTTGGCATGGCTGGAAGTTCATTCGCTTTGGCCCGGATGGAAAGTTGTATGTGCCCATCGGCGCGCCGTGCAATACCTGCGAAAGGGAAGAGCCATATGCTTCGATCACGCGCCTCAATGCCGACGGCTCGCAACGCGAAATTTTTGCGAAAGGCATTCGTAACACCGTGGGCTTTGATTGGCATCCCGAAACCAAAGAGTTGTGGTTCAATGATAACGGCCGCGATGAGTGGGGTGATGATCGCCCGCCCGAAGAATTGAATCACGCGCCGCAAGCGGGCTTGCACTTCGGCTTTCCATACCGCTATGGCAAAGGCCTCGTGGACACGACTTTCAAAACCACTCTGCCGGCCTCCGCGTTTCAACCCGCGGCGCTTGAAATGCCCGCGCACATTGCGCCGCTCGGCATGCGTTTCTACACGGGCAATGCTTTTCCCGCGGAATATCGCAATCAAATCTTTCTTGCCGAGCACGGCTCGTGGAATCGCTCGAAACCGCAGGGTTATCGCGTTTCGCTCGTGCGCTTAAAAGATAATCGCGTGGTGAGCTACGAGCATTTTGTCACTGGCTGGCTGATGAACGAAAAGTATTGGGGCCGCCCGGTGGATGTGATGGTCATGCCGGATGGGGCGCTGCTCGTCTCGGATGATTTCGGGAGCTGCGTGTATCGGATTAGCTATGAAAAGTAGGGTTGGAGTGGCTGTGAATTGCAGGGCCGATTGCGCGAAGCGTCATTTGAAAAAAAAAATCCCTCGCAGTTGGGCCACAGCGTGTTGTTTATGCCATGGCCAGTGCGAGGGAAGTTTTGTGTTGAAAAGGCTGCGCGACATGAATGTCACGCCATGATCAATTCATTTGGAATTTCCCATTCGTAGTCCTCGCTCGTTCAACTCACCTCAACTCCTGCCAGCTCGGGCACGTGGTGCAACTTCCCGTTCGTCGCGAGGGCCTTTTTGCGCTGCAAGCGCACGCGCGCGCCTTCGAGGTACGAATAAACCACGGGCACCAAAACCAGCGTCAACAAAGTCGAGCTGATCAACGCGCCGATCACGACGATGGCCATGCTCTGCCGCACTTCGGAGCCGGCGCCGAGTGCAAGCGCGAGCGGCGCCATGCCGAGCACCATCGTGAGCGTGGTCATGATAATCGGACGCAAACGCGTGGGGCCGGCTTCGAGCAAGGCCTCGCGCACGGAGAGGCCGCGTTGTCGTTGCTCGTTCGTGCGATCAATGAGCAAGATGGCGTTCTTCGTGACCAAACCCATGGACAGCAAAATTCCAATCATCGAAAACATGTTCAAGGTTTCGCCGGTGAGCGCGAGCGCACTGAGGCCGCCCACGAGCGCGACCGGCAGCGAGAACATGATCGTGAACGGGTGCGCGTAGCTTTCGAACAGCGCGACCATAATCATGTACACGAACAAAGCGGCGAAGGTGATGGCAATCATCATATCGCGGAACATGTCTTGCATGTTTTGCACGTCGCCGGCATATGCGACCGTAACGCCGGGCGGCAATTCCACGCTCGCGGCGTTCTTTTGAATCTCCTGCGTGATCTGGCCGAGCGGCACGGCGCCGTCAAGATTCGAGGCGATCGTAATCAAACGCTCGCGGTCTTTGCGGCTGATCATTGTGGGGCCTTTGCCGTATTGCACGTCCGCAACCTGATTGAGGAAAACGCGCTCGCCGCGATAATTCACGAGCGTCACTTTCTCCACGTCTGCGGGGTTCGAGCGATTGGCTTTGGCGAGCACCACGCGCGTGTCAAACTCCGAGTTGCCGTCTTTGAATTTCGTGGCGATGTCGCCTTCGAGCGCAGTGCGCAACGCGAGGCCGATCTCGCCGAGCGTCAAGCCGAATTGCGCGGCGCGCTCGCGATCGACCGACACCCGAATTTCCGGCTGGCCTTCTTCCCACGAGCTTTTCACATCGCGCGTGCCCGCGGCATGCGCCGTAATGCTCGCGATTTTATCCGCGACCACGGCGAGCGTTTCGAGATTCGGGCCTTTCACTTCGATTTGCATCGGCGACTCTTGCGCCGCGCCGAACATGCTGATCGGGCTCATGCGCACCTGCAGGCCGGGGATCGCCGCGGCTTGGCGCGCAATATCGTTCATCACCAAATCCGTGCTGCGCTCGCGTTTGCGCTTGTCCTTGAGTGTGACCGCGACTTGTGCGACGTTCGGGCGCCGCTGGCTCGTCCACTCGCTTTGGGATTTGCCGACGGTGGCGAGATAGCGATCCACTTCCGGCAAGCTCGCTAAAATCCCTTCCACCCGCTGCGTGGCATCATCAGTAAGCTCCAGCGCGGTGCCGATGGGCATTTCGAGGTTAATGGCGAATTCGCCGCGATCCGCATGGCTCATGAATTCGCTTCCCACCAAACCGAGCGGCACGAGCGCAATGCTGGCAATCAACAAAACCACACTCGTGAGCACCACCGTTTTGCGATGATCCAGGCTCCACGCCAACAGGCGGTGATAACGCTCATTCAAACGGTCTTGCCACGCTTCAAACTTTTCGATCAGCGCGTGCAACCAGCCCCAACGCAGCGTGGTTTTGCCGGCGCGCGACCATTTTGAAGCGAGCATGGGCGTAAGCGTGAATGACACGAACAGCGAGAGCAGCGTGCTGACCACGACCGTCAAACCGAACTCTTTGAAGATTTTTCCCACGAGGCCGCCGATCAACGCGATGGGCAAGAATACCACGACGTCGACGAGCGTGATGGCGATGGCAGCAAAACCGATTTCGTTTCGGCCTTTGAGCGCCGCGGCTTTGGGCTCTTCGCCTCGCTCCAGATGACGATGGATATTTTCCAGCACGACGATGGAGTCATCGACCAAAATGCCGATGACCAGCGCCAGCGCCATCAATGAAACGAGATTGATCGTGAAGTCGAACACATTCATCATAATGAAGGTGGTGATCAAACTCGTCGGAATCGAAAGCAGCACGATAAGCGAATTGCGGAAGCTGTGCAGGAAGATGAAGAGCACGATGGCCACCATCAGCACCGCGAGGCCGAGGTCGCGTTTCACTTCATCCACCGAATGCCGCGTGAACTGCGTGATGTCTTGCGCCACTTCGAAATGAATGCGGCCCTGTTCCTCCGCCTCGATCTTCGCCAGCTCTTTGCGCACGAGATCGGCCACTTGCACGGAGTTCGAGCCGGATTGCCGCTGCAACAACAGGCCCACCGCGGCTGCGCCGTTCAAACGCGTATGGATCACATCTTCATTGTAAGTGTCGAGCACGTTCGCGACGTCGCGCAGATATACTTTGCTATCGCCGCTGGCCATGAGCACGATGTTATTCATCGCCTCGGGTGAAGCGAACTTTCCGGCCACACGCACGATGTATTGATTCTCCGGCGAATTGATTTTGCCCGTCGGGAAATCTAAGTTCTCGCGCTGCAAGGCCTGGCTCACTTGCAAAATGGAAAGATTGTACGCGCGCAACCGGTCGTTGTCGACTTCGATGCGAATCTCACGCTGCCGGCCGCCGGTGATTTCGACGCTCGACACGCCGGGCAGTTGTTCGAGCCGAGGCGCAATGTGTTCATCGGCATGTTGATAGAGGGCGCGGCTATCCATGTGCGCGGCGCTCATCGCAATGCGCACGATGGGAAATTCGTTGATGTCGGACTTTGCCACCGTGGGCGTGTGAATTTCCTTCGGCAAATCTGCGCGCACGCGATCGACTTTGCGCTGCACTTCATTTGTCGCAGTCTCCACGTCGGTCGTGAACGAAAACTCGGCGAGCAGCACGGACACGCCTTCATTCGAGAACGAACGAATGTGCTTCAAGCCGTTCAAGCTGGAAAGCGCTTCTTCAATCGGTTTGGAGACTTCGGATTCGACTTCTTTTGGGCCGGCGCCGGGATAAACCGTGACGATCGAAACCATCGGCCAGTCCATCTTGGGCAAAAGATCCACGCCCATTTGATTATAGGCAAAGATGCCAAGCGCCGCGAGCGCGGTGAAGATCATCGTGATGAAGGCCGGGCGCTTGATCGAGATTTCGGTGAGTGACATATATCCTCTATCGTAATGTCATTTGAAAGAATCTTTTTACGCGCTGGAGATGCTGCCGAGTGCTTAAAAAGACTCCTCCTGAATGACCGTTTCAGAAGTTTAGTTTTCCACATTGACTTTCGCGCCGTCGCTGAGACGCTGTTGTCCGGAGACAACGAGGCGCGCGCCGTCAGCGAGGCCGCTCACGACTTGGACTTGTTTGCCTTGTTGTAAGCCGAGCTGCACTTCAACACGTTTGGCCGCGTGGTTTTCTTCGACAAAAACATAGGAAAGATTGCCCTCCGCCAACACCGCTGAACTCGGAATTACCAACGCGCCTTGCGCACTCGCCACTTGCACCGTGGCGCGGCCAAACATGCCGCTCTTTAAAGATTCGGTTTCATCGTTCTGCACAAGAATCTCGACCGGATACGTGCGCTCGTGATTGGCCTTTTGCGCGACGGAAACGACTTTGCCGGTGAATTTCATTTGCTGCAGTGCATCGGCAACCACTTCTGCATGCTGCCCGTTGCGCAACAAAGCGATTTCATTTTCCGCCACGCTGGTTTTGAGCTTCATGTTTCTGCTATTCACGACCACGCCGATTTTGTCGCCGGGCATCACCATCGCAGCCTCATTTACATAGCGATCGGCTAAACGTCCTGCGAGCGGCGCTTTGATGAAAGTATCATCGTACTGGCGCTGCGCCAAGCGCGCCGCGGCTTCCGCGCTTTTAAGCTGCGCCTCCGCCGCTTGCGTGGCGAGCCGGGCATTCTCAATTACGCTCTGCGTGGTGATCTGTTGTTTGAACAATTCCTCATAGCGCTCGAGATCTTTTTGCGCCTTCTCATAATTCGTCTTGGCCGCGAGCGCTTGCGCTTTGGCTTGTTCCAAGGCCACTTGCTTCAAGTCGTTTTCGACTTGCACGATCGTCTGGCCTTTGTTGAGCCAATCGCCCACCTGCGCCTTAATCGCGACAATCTTGCCGTTGGTTTCAGACACGACCGTGGCTTCTTCTTCGCCCACGAGCGTTCCCGATACCGTCAAACTTTGCGTAATATCCGCGGGCTGGACAACTTGAATGCTTACTGCCAAAGGCAACGCTTCCGATTTGTCGCCCTGCTCTTCAGTATTCCAGCGGCTCCACGCCACGAAGCTCACACCGACGGTGGCTATAACTATAGCAATGGCTGCTTTTGATTTCATATCGACCTCATTCCTTGCGTTGTATGTTGAGTTGAGCGTTTCAATTTCGCTGTTACTTCGAACGCACCCGGCGTGTCATTCTGAAAAGACCTTGCTTAACGCTCGGAGACACCTCTTAATACGAGAAGGCGTGCCGAGTGCTAGAGAAGTTTCTTGCAGAATGACAAGGCGGGAGCCATTCATTCTAGCGCTCCAAAACTCCATCACTCCACCAATCCAATTCACCTTCCCAACACGCCCATGGCGCGCGCAAGCTGCGCTTTGGCGATGAAGTAATCATAGCGCGCTTCGATGCGGCCGGCTTTGGCTTGTATGGCTGCGACTTCGGCGTCGACAACATCCAGGCTGGAGAGCAAGCCGACTTGATAGGAGTTTGTAACGATACGCAGATTTTCGTTGGCTTCTTCCACGGCTTTTTCCGAAATCGCCATACGCTTATCGGCCGCGGTCAAATTCAGCGAAGCCTGCTTCACTTGCAATTGCAGACCGCGCATGAAATCATCTTCGAGTTTTCTGACTTGGTGCAAGGTCTCCTGTTCTTTCTTCAAACCGGCATAGTTTTGAAAACTATTGAACACGGGAATGCTGGCGGAAATTGCCAACGACCAAGTTTTATAGCTGTCGAAGGCCCAAGTGTCGTTCGCTTCCCACGAATAGTTGTAAGCGAGATTAACTTTCGGCATGAAACCTGAGCGTGCAATCCCGACCGCGGCTTGCTGCACTGACACGGTCGATTTCATCACTTGCAAGCCGGGATGGCGGCGCAGCGCGATTTCCGTCTGCTCTTGGAGAGTGCGCGGCGCTTCCCAACTGAAATCCTCGACCGGCTTGAGCGTCAACTCGCGCTCGAGATCCACGCCCATGACTTTATTCAAAGCGGCTTTCATCAATTCATAATTGTTCTGCGCGACGACAAGCGCGTTCTCCGCGTTGGCGAGTGCGACTTCGAAACGCAAAACCTCGTTGCGCGCGCGCATGCCGACTTCCAACATCTTTTGCGTCGTCTCCAAATGCTCCTGCGCAGAGCGATGCGCTTCTTGCGCGAGCGCCACCAACTCCATCGCTTTGAGCGTTTGCAAGTACGCACTCTGGGTCTCAAAAATGACTTGTTGCCTGGTCTCTTCTAAAGTCGCTTGACTGCGCACGTCTGTGGCTTGCGCGACACTAAGCTGCGAGCGCAAAATACCGCCCGAGTAGATCGGTTGGACAACGCTCACGGAGGGGCCATAGGAATTCGCCCATGCTCCCGGCCGCACGTTGCGCCGCAGCTCATCCGGCAGGAAAGCGCTGTTGTCGGGATCATTCACGAAATCATAAAACGCATTGGCGCGACTGAGCGTGCCTTTGTCCAACCGCACATATTGAAAGCCGAAGTTGACTTGTGGGAGATAATCCAAATACGCTTTCTTTACGCCCCACTGCGCCGACCTCGCACCGAGGCCGGCGGCTTGCAAGGCGGGATTGTTTTGCAGAGTGGTTTTGATCGCATCATCCAAAGTCAGATATTGACCCGTGGGAGAGACTGCGGTTTCGTTCTGCTTGAACATACTCGCGCCGCTCTCCTGAGCTTGCGCAACCGCGCACGAAACCATAACCAACGCACCGAGCCAGTTCTTTCTTAAACTGCGCATAGCAACGCCTCCGTTTACTATATGGGTTGTGAGATTTTTTTGCTGGGAAATTATTTGGAATTCAAAAGGGCTTTTTTCGTTTCGCTACTGTCGTAGTTGGAAGTCATTTTGCCGTTTTGCGGCGCGCCATGCTCGAATGTTGCGCCCGGCTCGAACGGACACGACATAGCCCAGTGCGCTTCGGATTGCACCAATGTTATTAACTCGTCCAGCCATTGCCGTTCGAGCTGCATGTGCTTGTGGGCGTTCTCAATGAGCATGTACCAATTGAAAGGAACTTGCCCCTTCAATGTCGTCAAGTGCTCGTGTAGATCAACAGCGCATTGCTGCAATTTTTCCTGCCGCAGTTGCAGCGCCGTAAGCACACGCTCTTGGGAGGCGCCATAAATGAATGCCACGCCCAATCCGAACAGCCACTCCGGCCTTTCATCTTCGACCAAAAGTTTTTCGACCATATCACCCAAACGCGCCTGGCCTTTGTTCGTGAGCGAATACACCGTGCGCTCCGGCATGTTGCCCACTTTTTCTTTCTCGGATTTGATCAAGCCCTGCTCTTCCAAGCGCGTGAGCGTGGTATAAATCGAAGCAAGCTTGATCTTCGCCCAATAATCCATCTCGCGCTTTTTGATGTCTTGATGGATTTGATAACCGTGCTTCGGCCCCTCAGCCAGCAGACCGAGTATTGCGATTTCATTCTTTGACATCACGGCTCCGTTAAAAAAAGTTTGAGAGCTATATACTATTCTAAGTTGGAATAGTTTCGCTGAGAATAAAATTTTTCATGAGACATTCTTTGTCCACCTGGCTTGCCGCAGATTAGCGCGCGATCCTATTTTTATATGAATCGTCTTTGCATTGCATCGTTAGCGGGCAGAATTGTAATAAGAGCGGTATGTTTGTGATTTTTTGTTCCCCGGTGATTTTCATTGCCACGTTGTGATATTCCGTTCGGCGGGAGGCGAGATGAGAAGGAATTTATGATCGAATCGTTTGGCGAGAGAAAAATCCTTGCGAAGGCTTCGAGCCTTCGCAAGGAGAGCGGCGGGTTCAGTCAGCCGTAGAATTTGGAATTGGCCCAATCGCAGCCATGGGCGAAGCTCTTTCCAGCCAAGCCAACATTTGATCGCGGTGTTTGGCGAAATTTTGGAACTGCGCCGGCGTCAGTGGATCCGCCGAGGCCGGGCGTATGCGCAGAGGATCAATCGGCTTTTCGTTGAGGTACATCGTGTAGTGCAAATGCGAGCCGGTCGCAAGCCCGGTGGAGCCGACATAACCGACGACTTGCCCCTGCTTCACGCGATCACCCACTTTTAAATCTGCAGCATATTTAGAAAGATGGCCGTAAAGCGTCGTGAAATGATTGGTGTGAGCGATGATCACACAGTTGCCGTATCCGCCTTCCCATTCCATCTTTATAACGGTACCTTCCGCGGTCGAAGTGACCGGCGTGCCTTGCGGCGCGGCGAAATCCACGCCCGTGTGCGCGCGCACTTTTTTGAGAATGGGATGGCGCCGGCCGTATGAAAAGAACGAAGAGATGCGGCGATAATTCAGCGGCGATTTGAGAAAAGTCTTTTGGAAGGAATTGCCGTGGTGATCGAAATAACCGCTGCGCCCGCTGCTGTCTTCATAAAAGCACGCAAAGTAATTCGTGTCCGCCTGCTCATACGTCGCCGCGAGCACTTTGCCGTAGCGCACAAATTCGCGCGCGCCGTTTTCTTTTTCCACAAAAAGCTTTTCATACAAAACCCGGAAACGATCGCCCTTGCGTGTGTCGATGAAAAAATCCACGTCCCACTGAAAGATGTCCGTATAAGCCATCAACAATTCCGGCGACTCGCCTTGTGCCATCACGGCTTCATACAACGTCGACTTGATTTCGCCGGAAAGGAAACAGGCCTGCGGCACGACGCGGAGTGAATCGCAAGCCGTGAGAAAATCGCCGCTTTCCGCGCGCTGCACGCGAATGCGCAGCTCCGGCGAGGCGGCATAGGTGAGTTCGTGCAACGCGCCGCTGGAATCCACCATGAGCTTGATCTCACGACCGGGCTTCAAGCGTCGCGGATCGAACACGCTGCGCAGCGCCTCCAATGCGGGAAAAATATCCGAGGGCTGCACGAAACTGCCGGAAAGAATCTGCGCCAGCGTTTGCCCGCGCGCGATGGTATGGCTGACTTCGAGCAGAGTCAACTTGCTCGGCGCGGCAGTGGAGTCCACTGCGATCGGCTGCAACGGTTGTTGATGAATCGAGTCGGATTCGTCGCGGGTGAGATAAAAAAACACGGTCAAAACAGCGAAAACAAAGATGCGGCCGACAAGTGCAGATCGGCGAAATAGTAGCCGCATGCTCCTCTCCTCCGAAAAAACTGAAAAACCTCTTCTCCTGGAAATTGCGTCCGGAAACTTTCTGTTCTAAATTTTCCGCTTGCAGGATGCCGTCACGCGCCCTTCCCCGGCGTGCAAGGTCGAGTAAGGACTTTTTGCTCACCGCTTGCGCGCAGCGGTTTGTCGCGCGCGCTTAACGGTCCTCGATGCCTTTTGATAGGTAATGGAAGTGATCGCCTCCGGCGTGATGTAAACGGCTTCGCCCTCATCGTCAACTGCAACCACGATTGATTCGGTGATAATGATCTCCGGATGCGAAATCAACTGGCTGCTGCCGTTTTCGAGATGAAAGATAATCGGGCGAAACGGCCGCCTTGACACCAATTGGCGGATTTCTTTTACTTCCATAAAGCCTCCCTTACATTTATTTTTCCAAGCAACGAAGCGTTGGTGAATTTCATCACTCGACGGTTCCTTCCAAGACGCGGCGATCTCTTTCACCGAATCGCCTTTGCCCTCACGCCTCATAAACCTTCAGCACCTCGTACAACGTCGTGCGTTGCGCGGGCGTGTAGCCCGCCTCGCGAATGAGCTGCACGACTTCATCGGTCGAAGTTTTGTTCACGAAGTTGGCCGCGGCGTGAACGTTTTCTTCCACCAACGTGCCGCCGAAATCATCCGCGCCGAAGTGCAAAGCCACTTGCCCGATTTTTTTTCCTTCCGAAAACCACGAAGCCTGAATGTGCGCAAAATTGTCGAGATAAATACGCGAGAGCGCGATCATTTGCAGATAACGATTGGGCGTGGCATAGGTCGGAATGATTTTTTCGAGCGGCGTATTGCCGGGCTTGAAACTCCACGGAATGAACGCGGTGAAACCGCCGGTCTCGTCCTGCAATTGCCGAATGCGCTCGAGATGCTCGATAATATCCTCGTCAGTATCGAGGTGGCCGTACATCATCGTGGCCGTGGTTTTGTAACCGAGCAGATGCGCCTCGCGCATAACTTCGAGCCAGTTCGCACTCGTGCCCTTTTTGCTGCTGATCTTTTTCTTCACGCGATCAGTGAGAATTTCCGCGCCGCCGCCGGGGATGGTGTTCAAGCCCGCTTGCTTGAGTTGCGCCAACACTTCGCGCACGGACAGGCCGGACACCTCCGCCATGCCGCGAATTTCCGAAGTGGAAAAAAAGTGCGGATGAATCTCCGGCACCTCCGCGCGCGTGCGGCGTACCATTTCGAGATAATAATCGAACGGCAGTTTGGGATTGACGCCGCCTTGCAGGAGCACTGTGGTCACGCCAGCTTGCGCAAAGTCTTTAAACTTCGCGATCATTTCGTCTACGGAATAGGTGTAGCTCCCGGCTTCGCCTTCATGGCGATAAAACGCGCAGAAGATGCAATCGATGTTGCACACGTTGGTGTAGTTGGGATTGGTATCCACCACAAACGTAACCATCGGTTGCGGATGCTTCGCGCGGCGAATGCTGTCCGCGGCCGCGCCGATTTCCAACAGCTCGCCTTCTTGCAATAAGCGCAAGCCTTCTTCCGGCGTCAATCGTTCGCCCGCCGCAGCTTTGTCATAGAGGTATTGTAAAGACATCTTTTCAACTCCATTAATCCAACACTCCAAAACTCCATCACTCCAAATTAATCCTACTTCGGCAACACGCCTTCCATCTTCTCCAACTCCACCACCACACTGCCCAGATCGAAGGCCTTCACGTAAATTTGGCTCGTCATCAATACCGGAATCTTGCGCTCATCCGCGGTGAGATGCACGACCACGCGGCCTTTCTGCTGAAACAGGCCGGGCGTTTTGAGCAACGGCTCGACCACGAAGCATTCGAACTTGCCAGCGCGTGTGCTCACCTTCTCTTTGCGATAGACCACGATCTTGAGCGGATACACTTTGTTGTCCGCATGATTATCGACGAAGATCGAATCGCCCGGCGCAAAGTCGAGCGTGCGGATGTAATACATAGCTGAGAGCACGTCTTGCACGAATGTCGGCACTTTCACAGTATCGCGTTTGGCCTTCTTCGTGGTGATCGCCAACCCCGCGCGATGATCAAAATCCACAAGCTGCTCGTCGCGAAAGCTGCCTTCGTGCTGCTTTTTCTCAAAACGCCAACTGAAGATGCCGGCCACATCGGTGAAAGATTGAATGCGATCTTCAACTTTATAGAATCTCGAAAAGAACGAATTTGACCAAGCTTCCGAGAGAATACGGTAGCATTTGCGGCCATTCACGTCCACCGTCTCCGGGACGGAGAGCCGCGCATTGCCGGCGACGATGGGGCCATAACGCACAATGAAAGTCAACTTCTCGCCCACGCCAAACGCGTTATTGGGCACCTCGCGAATTTTGAAAACGGTGTCTGGAAGCGCCCCGGCATGATTTGCAGCCGAGTCAGAAGCCGTTTGTGCGTACGCCGAATCTCGACTGACGGCAACGAGGGTCTGCATGGCGGACAAAACAAAGAACGATTTTACACTCCACCGAACGGCGGCCTCCTGTCGAAGCATAAGAATTCCTATTTCAAGAAAGATTTTTTTGGATCACGAGATTTGTCGCGCGTGCGGGCTGAGGCGCTCGCACACGCAACTTTTCTTCCACCTTTGCAACCGCAGCCGCGACCGCGATCTCGCGCATGCACGCGCATTCTTGTGAATTGCGGCAACGACGACATTCTTCTTCACGCGACATCAAAACATCTTGCCGGCAGCCGTACGGCCCCCAGCGTTCGGGCCGGCATGCCGTAATCGGCGGATAAAACGCCACGATCGGTGTGCCCAGCATGCGCGCGACATGCAACGGGCCGCTGCTATTGCCCACGAAGAGCAATGCGTGTCGCAACACCCCCGCCAATTCAATCAAACTGAGACGGCCGGCGAGATCGACAAGTTTTGAGCGAACGCGCTCACGAATAAACTCTGTGAGCGTCTTTTCATTTGCGCTGCCAGTGAGCACGACCTGCAAACAGCGTTCGTTGCTGAGATAATCTGCCAGCGCGGAAAAATTTTCCAACGGCCAGTCGCGCGCGGAATTGCCGCTGCCCGGATGCAACACAACGTATTTTTCCTCCAACCCCCACGCCGACATTTGTTCCGCGAGTGCTTGTTCGTGCAACGGCTCAAAACGATAATGAAACTCCACCTGCGCATTCGCGATGCCGAGCGGGCGCAAAAGATGAAGATTATATTCGGCCTCGTGAAATTGCGCATATTTGCGATGTTCATACAAGCGCTTATTGAAAAGTCCGCTATACCAACGATAGCCGGTGCCGATGCGCACGGGAATGCCCGCGCGATAAAAAGCCCACGCCAGCTCCGGCCGCGGGAAGAGCGCGAGCACGACGTCGAAATCATGCGAGCGCAGCAGCTTGGCCAGAGATTGCGGCCTCATGGCCTCGCCCAATGAATCAAGCCGCAGCACGCCGTCCACATGCGGATGCAGATCCAAAATCTCAGCGGCATAATCGCGCGTGAGGAAAAAAACTTCCGCGTTTGGAAATTCCTTCTTCAGTGCAGTGGCGACTGGCGTCGACAGCACGAGGTCGCCCAAACGATCGGTGCGCGACAGGAGAAAGCGTTGCGTGGTGCTCATAGGGGTTCGCGGCGACGTTCCTGAACCAAATGCACAATCGCCGGCAGAATGCGGTCAATCTCATTCGCAATGCTCTCTCCGCATTCACGGTAGATTGCCAAGCTTGACCCGATAGGGTCTTCGATATCGGGATCATCCAGCGGCTCGCCGTTGGCGAATTGCTTCAACAAAAAAACGTTTTCGCGATACGCGGGAAAACGGCGGCGCAAATAATCCACGTGTTCCGTCGCCATTGCGAGTATGAGATCCGCGTTGGCGACCAAATCGTGCGAGAGGCCTTGCGAGCGATGGTCGGAAATATCGCCGCCCATTTCGCGCACGACGCGCCGTGAATATTCCGCCGCGGGCATGCCTTCGATATCGAGCGTGCCCGCGGAGCGCACTTCGACTTCGTCTTGCAGGCGGCTTGGCAATTTCAGCCGCAGCAGGCCCTCGGCCATGGGGCTACGGCAACTGTTGCCGCTACACACAAACAGAATGGAATATGGCCGGCGCTCCTCCGTCACAATTGTATCGCTCCAATAAGTTTTTCCACTGCTTCTTGTTTGATGACGCCCTGCCGCACGATACGCGGCGGCGCGGTCGTGACATCGATAATCGTGGAAGGCACGGCATGCAGTACCGCGCCCGAGTCTAAAATCAAATCGATCGCATCGCCGAGCTGCGCAACGATTTCTTCCACCGCGAGCACGGCCGTGTCGCCGGAAAAATTCGCGCTCGTCGAAGTAATCGGCGCGCCCAATTGCAAACTCAACTCGCGCGCGAGCGGGCTGTTCGGCACGCGCACTGCGATTTTATTCGTTCCGGCAGTGAGTTGTTGCGACACCGTTGCGCGCGCATGAAAAATGAGCGTCAATGGGCCGGGCCAAAAATGCTGCGCGAGTTTTTCGGCGAGCGGAGGAAATTCTTCTATCCAACCCGAAAGCAATTCTTTGCTGCCGGCAATGAGCGGTATGGCCTTTTGCCGTACGCGTTGTTTCAAGGCGAAGAGTTGCGCAATCGCATGCTCTTGCTGCGCATCCACACCGAGGCCGTACATCGTGTCCGTCAAATAAGCCAGAACTTGGCCGTTGCGCAACGCTTCGACTGCGATGGCAATTGTTGAAGCGGCAGGTTGGTTTGAATCGACTTTGAGAATACGCATGCGTCCTTGCGGTTGACTTATAATTTCTCCGACCTGTCATTTTGGTAGAAACTTCCCTCGTGCTCGGAAAAATCCCATGTTCTGAACGGTTTCGCGAGTGCTAAAAAAGATGCTTCCTGCATGCTAGTCATGAGGTGTGTCGCGAATCTCGCGAAATCAAAGTCACGATCACATCGTGGTTGAACGCATCGTCTACCTATTTCATGTCTGAAAAATCGCCGCGACGCGCTGAAAGACTTCTTCGACTGTGATTTCCTGCATACAAGCGTGTGTGCCGATGGGGCAAGTACGCGTACCGTGCGCGCTGCACGGGCGGCAGGGCAAATCTTTTTCGATGACGGCATGGCCTGCTCCGAACGGCGCGAAGCCGAAGCGCGGCACGGTTGGTCCGAAGATCGTAATCACGCGGCATTGCGTTGCCACGCCGAGGTGCGTCGGCGCGCTATCGTTGCTTACGAGCACGGCACAGTCGTTCAGCAGCGCGGCAGATTGTCTGAGTGAGAGTTGTCCCGCAGTATTGCTACATGACGCACCGGCTTCGCTTTGAATTTGCCGGCAAAGCTCCTCGTCGTCTTTTCCGCCGAGCAGAAAAACCGTTGCGCCGAGTTCGTCAATCAGCTTGCGCGCGAGCGCCGTAAAATTTTCGCGCGGCCAGCGTTTCGTGGCCCACACGGATCCGGGCGCGAGTGCTATGCGATTTTTAAAAGCATTTTTTTTGAATGAAGCGACGCGCGCCTCGTCGCTTTTATTCCAAAAAACTGCGGGCTTGAAACGCGAAGCGACTGCGGCGAGGCTGCGCAGCAAATCCAGGTTGCGTTCGACTTCGTGTTTCTCAAGATAAGGCACGCGCTTCGTGAATAAAAACGCGCCTGCGCTGCGATCAAAGCCGATGCGCTGCGGAATTCTTGCAAGCCAGACGAGCAAAGCGCTTCGCAAAGAACGGTGCGGCACAATTGCGAGATCGAATTTCTCTTCACGCAGTTGTCGCGCGAGCAGCCACAGGCCGCGCGCGCCGCGTTGTTTGCCGCGCTTGTCGTAAATCCAAACGCGCTGAAGGTACGGATTTTTTTCCAACAAGTTTGCCGCGCCGGGAATCGCCATGAAGTGCACTTCGCACGGCGCGAGAATTTCATGCGCGGCTTGCGCCAACGGCGTGGCGAGTATGACGTCGCCGATGAAGGCGGTTTGGAGGATGAGGAGCTTAGTCATCTCATCACTGCAATCGAGTCGAAAAGCATTGGAACGCGGATGCCACGGACAAGGCTTATGACTCCCAGAATTGTCTTCATCCGGGCCTTATCCTAGCCAATCCATGCTTTTTCCTTCAAATCCGCGTGCGCTTTTTCATTAAGCAGCGGCGGCGCGGTCTTCCATCTGCGATGCATCCAAAACCAGTGATCGGGATAGCGGCGCACGTATTTTTCGAGCACGTTCGTCCAAGCTTGCGTGATATGATGCAGCTTCTCTGCTTCGCTCCAGTGTGAAGGCAGATCGTCAAAGCGCAGGCATTCGCTTTCGACAAGGTGCTTGCCGCCCGGTTGGCGCAATGAAAAAACGAAGAGAATCGGCGCGCCGGTTTTGAGCACGAACGCCGCGGGACCTTGCGCGGTCGAGGCCGGCCGGCCCATGAAATTGACGAACAAACCGCTGCGCCCCGCATCTTGATCGGCGAGAATGGCGACGAATTTTTTTTGCCGCAGAGCCTTCAAAATCTCTTTCAAGGATTGGCGCGGAATGCTGTGCATGTTGACTTTTTCGCGCGTGCGGCGAATGAGGGCATCGACGTAAGGATTGTTTTGCGATTGATAGAGATACACCATCGGGAAATGATGCGCGAGCATCACGCCGAGATATTCCCAATTGCCAAAGTGGCCGGTCATGCACACGGCGCCGGTTCCGGCTTTCATGGTCGCAAACCACGGCGCGGAATCTTGCGCGCTGCGAAACGGCGCAAGCTCGGCGAGTTCCGCTTGCGATAGCTTGGGCAGGCGCAGATACTCCAGCATCATCATGCCGAAGTTTTCATAATTGCGCCGCGCGAGGTCGCACACCTCGTTTTCGGATTTTTCGGGAAAGGCTTGGCGCAGATTATCGAGCGCCACGCTGCGTCGAATGCGCAGCACCGAAAAGGTGAATCTTCCTAAACCGGCTCCGAGTGCGAGCAACCACTTGAGCGGCAACCTTGCTGCGAGTTGAATGAGCAGCAACGCGCCGCCATATTCAAAAAGATGCTTGAGTTTTCGCATAGTGAACGAAATGACGCATCAAATTTAGGTTGAGCAAAGTAGGCAAAAAAGGAGAGATTGTCAATTTTAAAGTCGGCGGGGAAGAGTGTGGCTATGAGCAACGCTCCGCAACGGCCTGGCCGTTGCATCAAAGCGTTGGGTGTTTTTACGATGCGCGAGTATTTAGAAACCTCGGCCAAGCCAAGGTTGGAGCAATTCCCTATTCCAAAAGCCGCAGAAGATAATTGCCATATTCGCTTTTGACGAGCGGCGCGGCCAGCGCGCGGAGTTGTTGTGCATCGATATAGCCCATGCGATAGGCAATTTCTTCCACGCAAGAAATTTTTAAGCCCTGGCGTTTTTCAACGGTCTCGACGAAATTGCCGGCTTGCAAAAGGGACTCATGTGTGCCGGTATCGAGCCATGCGAACCCGCGTCCCAATAGCTCGACGCGAAGCTGGCTCTTGCGCAAATAGCTCATATTTACATCCGTAATTTCTAACTCGCCGCGCGCCGAGGGTTTGAGGCTTTTGGCGATTTGCACGACAGTGTTGTCGTAAAAATAAAGCCCGGTCACGGCATAGCTCGATTTGGGCTGTTTGGGCTTTTCTTCGATGGTGAGCGCCTTGTTGTTGACATCAAACGAAACCACGCCGTAGCGTTCGGGGTCGCGCACGTAATATGCGAATACGGTTGCGCCACTTTCCTGCGCGGCGGCGCGACGCAACATCTCCGGCAAGCCGTGGCCGTAAAAAATATTGTCGCCCAACACGAGTGCGACGTCGTCGGTGCCGATAAACCTTTCGCCGATAATGAAGGCCTGCGCCAACCCTTCGGGACGCGGCTGCTCGGCATATTCGAAATGCAAACCAATTTGCTTGCCGTCATTCAGCAGGCTGCGAAAGCGCGGCAAATCTTGCGGCGTGGAGATGATCAAAATTTCACGAATGCCGGCGAGCATTAGTACGGAGAGCGGATAATAGATCATGGGCTTGTCGTAAATCGGCAAGAGTTGTTTGCTCACCGTTTGGGTGATGGGATAAAGCCGGGTGCCGCTCCCGCCCGCGAGGATAATGCCTTTCATGTGGTGTGCTCCTATTTATCGTGGAAATCTTGCGCTGTTTTCAAAACAAAAGGGCACAGTTGGAAAACTGTGCCCTCCTCTAATTTCAAGCCGGCCTGTAAGCCGAATTCTGTATTCCGTCGAAACGGAATGACCATCATTTATCTGGGACTGTTGTCGCCAACAGCCTCGAGCATGCTACCCGCTTACTTGAGCGAGCCGCTCTTCATCCCGACGAATCGGGAAACGTAAGCCTATTTGCATTTGCACGAGGTATTGGTTACCCTTTTCACTCTTATCCCGCACATGTGCGGGACAGACCTGGTTTCTGTGGCCCTATAACGCCATCGCTGACGAGAGGTGTTACCTCTTACCTTGCTCTATCGTGTTCGGACTTTCCTCATTCCGCAAGCGGAACGCGATGGTCCGGCCGGCTTGTTTCATTCAAAGGTGACTTATGCGATCAAACTGACGGCTAAAACAGGCTAAATCTGAAATTGCAAATTTTCAATTTAAAATTTGAAATGCTGGCGCCGGCAAAACTGGCCGCGTTACGCCAGCACTGGCTCTTCCTCTTGCCAAATCAGAATACGGCCGCAGCTTTCACAATAGTAAATCTCTTTCATCTCGCGGATTTCCATGGCGCGCTGCGAGGTGATGCGCGTGCTGCAACCGCCGCACGAGCCGCGCACGACCTTCACGACCGCCAAACCGTCTTTGCCGCGCAAAATGCGCTCATACGAACGCAACAAGCCCGGACTGAAACCGGCGATCAGGTTTTGCCGTGCGCTTTTGAGCTGATCCACTTGATGCCGGTTCTGGTCCAGCAGTTGATTGAGAAGCTCTTCTTGCTGATCACGCTCTTGCTGCAGGGCTTTGATTTGCTCTTGGTGTTGTGCGACTTCCTGTTTCAAATTCTCTTCTGCTTCGAGCGCTTGCAGCACTTTCGTCTCGCTTTGATCGATCTCCTTGTCCGTATTTTCGATTTCGAGCGTGACGGCGTCGTATTCACGATTGGTCTTCACGGCGTAGAGCTGCGTTTCATACTTCTTCTTGCGCTCTTTCGCCATGCTTATGGCGCTTTCCGCGGCGCGGCGCTGTTGCCCCGCATTGGCTAAGTGGGCCACTTTTTGATCGTACGCGCTCGTCACCTCCGTCAACTTGCGCTTGAGTTCTTCCAGCGTGTGCGGCAGATCACCTTTGGCTCTATCGAGCATATAAAGCTGGCGATCGATCTCTTGCAGCTCGAGCAACGTTTGTATCTTTGCGTACAAAACGACCTCCTAACCTGAAACCGTGTGATAAGAATTCGTGCGACGATTCCGCTGCGAACTACGTAGCGCGGAACTCCAAACCGCCAATCCCACCGCAACGAGCCGCCTTTAAACAAAGAATGCACCTCTTGTGAAGGTGCATTCTTATCTTGTCATAGACCGAGCTTTGCTCATGCAGCATCTGCCTTGATGCGAAACGCGCGAGAAGCCCGCAAGGGCGCGCCACAAGGCCGGCACTAGAAAAATATAAAATCGCTTCATGAGTTTATCGTGTATGGGTTATTTGCAGACGGACACTTCGTCAAAACTGAAGGCCGAATTTATGTTCATGCTCCTAAAAATGCAAGCCCTTTCTTGGCATTTACATGTTCCTTTACTTACGTGCGCTAGCGTGCGAATTTTGGCGCAATGAGGCGTGACTTGCAGCCGAAAGCTTTGCTCGCAATCACGATCATTGTCTCGGAAAAAATGCGGCTGCCGAAAAAATCTCCTTGCCTTTGCTGCGCGCCTGACGTTAATTTGAAATAAAAATTGCACATCTTACCGTCGCGAGGCCGAGCATGAACACTCTCAACGAGCGTGAATTGATTTACGATTGGAACGTGCACGACAGCGCTTGGAAGCCGAGTCATCCCGTTGAGTTTGATGACGAGACTTTGCGCGACGGCCTGCAATCGCCCTCCGTGAAGGATCCGTCCATCTTCAACAAGATGCGCATGCTGCATCTCATGCATACGCTCGGCATTCAAGCGGCGAACCTCGGGCTTCCCGGCGCCGGGCCCCGCGCGCGCGCGGACGTGCTCGCGCTTGCCAAAGAGCTTGTGGCGAGCAAGCTCAAAATTTTTCCAAATTGCGCCGCCCGCACGGTCGAAGCGGATATTATTCCCATCGTCGAAGTCGTGCAGGAAGTCGGCATTCCAATCGAAGCGGCGACGTTTCTGGGCTCGAGCCCCATTCGCCTTTATGCGGAATCATGGGAAGTTGATTTTTTGCGCCGAACCGTGGAAAAAGCCGTTTCCTTTGTGGTCAAACAAGGTTTGCCGGCGATGTTCGTCACCGAAGATACGATTCGCTCACATCCCGACACGGTGCGGTTGCTTTATCAAACCGCGGTGCAATGCGGCGCGCGACGAGTTGTAGTTTGTGATACGGTCGGACACGCAACGCCGAGCGGCGTGCGCGCCCTCATCCGGTTTGTGCGCAGCGCCGTGCATGAAATCGATGCGAGCGTCAAAGTCGATTGGCATGGCCACAAAGACCGCGGGCTTTCCGTGATCAATACCCTCGCGGCAATCGAAGCGGGCGCTGATCGCGTGCATGGGACGATGCTCGGCATTGGCGAACGCGTGGGCAACGCCCCGCTCGATCTCGTGCTCGTGAACTGCAAATTGCTCGGGTGGATTGATAACGAGCTCACGCATCTGCAAGCCTATTGCGATCTCGTTTCGCAAGAGTGCGGCGTGCCCATCCCGCCCAACTATCCCGTCTTTGGTCGCGACGCATTTCGCACGGGCACTGGCGTGCACGCAGCGGCCATTATCAAAGCGAAGGACAAAGGCGAAGACTGGCTTGCCGATCGCGTGTATTCGAGCGTGCCCGCAGGCTGGTTTGGGCGTTCGCAAGAAATTGAAGTGGGGCATATGAGCGGCGAATCGAACGTCATTTACTGGCTCAAGACCAACGGCCACGAGCCGACGCGCGCACGGATCGATGCGATCTTTGCCAAAGCGAAGTCGGTCAATCGCAATCTCACCGATGCGGAAATCCACGAGGCCATGCGAGCTGCGGCGGAATGAAAATCTATTTCGCAGGCGCGATTAGCGCGGGCCGCGAGCGCCAGCCGCTTTATGCGCGCATGGTGGAGTTTATGCAAGCATGTGGCGTGAATGTGCTTTCCGCGCACGTCGCGCACGACAACGTGTTACACGCCGAAGCGCAGCTCACGCCGCAAGAAATTTTTGCGCGCGACCTGCGCATGATCGACGCATGCGACGCGATGATTGCGGAAGTTAGCCGGCCGTCGTTAGGCGTGGGTTTTGAAATCGCAACGGCATTGCAGCGTCCGCGGCCGGTTTTGTGTTTGTGTGATAAAGCGGTTTTTCTCACGCGCATGCTCACCGGCAACACCGACCCGAATTTGCAGATTGTTTTCTACGCGCAGGAGGTGGAATGGCAGAGCGCCGTTTCCACCTTTTGCAATCACCTCAAAAAGGACTGATTCTGTTGAAAAGGATTTTTGCTTCCGAGGTAAACCTTACGAAAGTTTTCGGCTTTCGCCGAGGCGCGTTACTGGCAAGCCTGCTCACACTCAGCGCTTGCATCGCTCCGCAACCGAAGCTCTATCAAACCGACACGACTTCCAAAACCGCTGCAGCAGACACCACGAAAGCCGTTTCGCAAACGCCTCCTCTTGCGCCTATTTCGCCAGTCCCCAACAAAGCAGAACAAGATTTGCGCGCGCAGTTCCTCTCCGGTGAAATTGAAATTCAAGTATTAGTAAGCCTCGGAGAGAGTTATCCGGCTTTGGGCAAACGCATCTTGCACCATCCCGAAGATTGGCATCTCCTGCCTTTGCCTCCGTCCAGCACAACGGCGAGCTACGTTAAAGTGCCGTTCGCTTTTTTGAATTACGCCTACAAAAAGCGCGCATTGCTGCAAATCTTTCCCAATGACACGGAGACGGATACCAGTTGGGTGCACGTGGTCACGTATCCGAGCGAAACGTGGTCGAGCACTGCGGAGATTTTTTGCGAGGAAGTTGATTACGCCGATCTCTTGCTGCAAGAAAACGGCTTTGAGGAAGAAGATGATTTTCGCCTTGGGCAGGTTGTCAAAATCCCCGCACGCTTGTTAGATGAATCTTTGCGGCGACACCCGCTGGTCGTGACTTTGCCGGCACCCGAAGTCAAACCCACGCCGCAAGAACCTGTCGCGCCCTCTGCCAAGCCGCTGCATTCGCAAGACCCGGAGCTGAAGCTCGTCACGCGATCCGGCAAAACTTATGGCACGTATCGTTTGAAGCGCGGGGAAGCATTATACAGCGCCGTTGTCGTGCGCTTCACCGGTCGCGTCGATGCGGATGAAGTCAATCAAATCGCCCGCGAACTCATGCTCGTCAATGGCATTGCCGATGCCAGCAAGATTCCCATTGGCACTGAAATCAAAGTGCCGCTGGAATTGATTGACGAAGCCCTGCTGGGTGAAGAGCCGCCGCAGGTGAAGATTGCGCCGGCGCCGCGTCGCGGCCGTTCAGTCCATGTGATTTTGGATGCCGGCCACGGCGGCAAAGACCCGGGCACCATGATGCGCGATTTGCGCGAGGATGAAATCGCGTACGATTTAATGCGCCGCATTCAAGACGGCTTGACGGGCAAAAACGTGCGCGTGCATTCGCTCGTTTCGAAAAACGGCAAGGCGGAAATGAGCAACGGCCACACGCGCAAAGCTGCGCGGCATGAGTACGTCAACGTCACGCCCGCGTATTACATCGAAGACGGCCGCATCGGACTCAATCTGCGCATCTATCTCGTCGATGCAATTTATCGCAAACTTCTGCGTGAAGGCGTGGCCGCCGAGGACATCATTTTTATGAGCATTCATCTCGATCATCTGCACCCTTCGGTGGGCGGCACGATGATATACATTCCGGGTGCGAACGAACGCGCTGCAAAGTTCAAAGCCGGCGAGGAGATTTTTGAAAAGTATCAAGAAAGCCGCGATCGCACTATTTTCTTCGCTGCCAAAGAAAACCGGCAGGCTGAAAGCGCAAGCTGGGCTTTCAGTCAGACGGTGATTTCCGCTTTGCGCGAAGCCAAGCTGCCGGTGCACGCTTATAAGCCGGTGCGCAAGTATGTTTATCGTGGCGGGAAAAAATGGACGCCCGGCATCATTCGTTACAATCGCGTGCCCACGGCCGTGCTGATCGAGGCCGCGAACTTTTCGAACCCGAGCGATCAAAAACGCATTCGCACGCCGCAGTTTCGCCAGCAATTGGCAAACGCCATCGTGCAGGCCATTGTCGCTGAAAAGTAAAGCATTCGTATTGCACAGCCCTTCGTCCATCCATGCCTCTTTTCGACGCCGTCTTCTTTGATATTGGCAGCACATTGATTCACAGCGCGGAGATTATTGCGCGCGCGGCCGCGCAAGCAAGCGAGCAACTTGCCCACAACGGCCTTATTCATAGCGCAAAAAATTTTCTCTCGTGCTATCTGCACGCCGATGCCCGCATACACCCTCCCCACATCAGCCACATCTATTCCGATGTGCGAGTCATTTACAAAGCTGAAGAGTTGGCGCAGCTTTCCACCGATACTCGCCGTCTCGGATGCTTTCTCCATGCCTTTCGGGATTCTATGCGCGCACAGATTCAACCGTCGGAAGAAATGCTGGAATTATTTCGTGAGCTGGAACGAGCGGGCGTGCAACGCGGCATTGTTAGTGATGGCAGCATCGCAGGTCAAAGCGAAGTGCTTTTTCGGTTGGGCTTGTTGCCGCAGATCTCGCCCGGCCTTTGTTTGATTTCAGAGGCCGTGGGCGTGACGAAGTCCGACCCCGAAATCTATCGCCGCGCGCTCACAGTCGCACAAGTGGAGCCGGCGCGCGCGTTGATGATCGGCGATCGCCTCGATCTCGACGTGGCCGTGCCGCAAAGTGTTGGCATGCAAACCGTGCTCTTGCGCGCACACGCGCCCCCGGCATTCATCGGCCAAAATCTTTGTGCTGCTTACCCTGCAATTCAACCCGATTATCAGTTCGATAACTGGAGAGAATTGACCGCTTGGCTGAGAACTACTTGCGACGCACCTTGAAAGTGCGTCGCACTTCGTTTCAATTCCTCTCAAAAATCTCCTTCGCAATAATCAACCTCTGAATCTGGCTCGTGCCTTCGTAAATCTGAAAAATCTTCGCGTCGCGCATGAGTTTCTCCACCGGGTATTCACGCGAGAAGCCATAGCCGCCGAAAACTTGCACGGCATCCGTCGCGACTTTCATGGCGGTGTCGGCTGCCGCACATTTTGCATAGGCAGCCTGCAACGTATTGCGCTTGCCTTGATCGATCGTCCATGCCGCCAGCCACGTGAGCAAGCGCGCGGCTTCGATCTCGCGCGCCATATCCGCAATCATAAAACTGATGCCTTCATGCGCGGCGAGCGGCACACCGAACGTTTTGCGCTCCTTGGCATAATGCGCCGCATGCTCCATTGCCGCGCGCGCCAGCCCCACTGCCATCGCGGCGACCACGGGGCGCGAGTGATCGAATGCGCCCATCGCAGCTTTCCAGCCATCGCCTTCTTTGCCGAGCATGTTGCGCGCCGGCACTCTCACTTCCTCAAACGTAACGCCGCGCGTGTCCGAGCAACGCTGGCCGAGCTTGTGTTCGTGCTTGCCGATTTTCACGCCGGGCGAATCTTTCGGCACTACGAAGCCACTAATGCCTTTGTAACCCTTGCTCTGATCCGTGTATGCGAGCACGAAATACCATTGCGCTTGCGCCGCATTTGTAATCCACATTTTCTGGCCGTTGAGCACGTAATCATTCCCCACTTTTTGCGCCGTGGTTTTGATGGCCTGCACGTCACTGCCCGCGCCGGGTTCCGTCACACAATATGCCGCAAACGAATATTCTTCCACCAGCGGTGAAAGAAATCTTCGTTTTTGATCATCATCACCGGCGACGAGCACCGGCGCAAGCGCGAGCGTGTTGCACGTCATCGTCGTGCCCACGCCCGTGCAACCCCAGCCGGTCTCTTCCGCGATCAAACACTCTTCGAGCACGCCCAGCCCGAGGCCGCCGTACTCTTTCGGGATATGCACATTCATCAAGCCGAGCTCCCAGCCTTTGCGGCAAACCGCCTCGGGAAATTTTTCTTCAGCGTCAAGCTGCGCGGCCACCGGCAAAATTTCATTCTTAGCAAATTCATGCGCCAGCTCACGGAACTGTTGCTGCTCTTCGGAAAGGGAGAAATCGATCATGGGAGGGTTCCTCAATTTTTAGTCATCAATAGCTCGAGTTTTATGCTCAAACAAACTAATCTGCGATCACAATATGCTTTTGTGCGCGCACGGCGACCGCGCGATCATTTGCGTCCGCCACCATGACTTCTAAGCAGTATTCGCCTTTTTTGAGCTGGCTCAAATCGAGCGCAAGCAGTTCTTCTTGCGTCTTGTCGGTTACCGGTCGCACCGTGGTCACACTGATGGCAGGCGCGTTTTTATCCGCTTTGAATTGCTGCTCATGTTCCGTCAAGCCGGCGCACCCGTGGGCGGCAGTGATCTGATAGGTCAATTCGTAATTCGTCATGTGCAGATTGTAGATTTCGAAATAGCAGAGCACGGGCCAGGCTTTGCGGATGGCATCGAACGGATATGGCGCGACGACGCGCTCTTGTTTCGTTTCGGTGGGCAAGATTTGCTTCTCTGCCTCATTCACAACTTCGAAGAGCAATTGCAAATCACTGAGCATGAGGCCGGTGCTTGCGAACTCGCGCAGCGCAAGCTCTTTGCGCGTGAAACCCAGCCTGTCGTTGTTTGCATTTCTAATCTGCACCGTGACGTCGCCCGACTGCGGCATTGCGGTCAAGGCCAGCTTCCCCACGGCACTCGGAAATTCCTGAGCCGCGGCCACGCGTATCGGCAATTCCAGGCGCAGACTGTCTTCACTCAAAGGCTTGAAAGAGGCGTCGTTAAGTCGGGCGCGATATTCGAGGCGCAAAACCTCTTGCGTTTCGCGTGAAAATTTTTTCGTCAGATTCTTTTTGAGCGGTGCGCGCACGGCAAGCTCGACGCGCGTGCTGCCCTTCGGTCCGCGGAATTGCACATACTCCTCGTGCAGCTCAATCTTGTTGCGAGCCTCAACCTCGTCGTGCGCCGAAGGTGGTGCGAGGCGCTGCGCTTGTGCAACTTCGGCTTTCGCGAGTTGCGCCGCGGCATAGAGAATATCGTGCGGCTGTTGCCATTCGATTGCCAGCGGCAAGTGGCTGGTGGGGAAACTTTGCTCGTGCCTCTGGGTGGTGTTCAAATCAAGCCACTTGGCAAAGACGCGCCCAAATACCGGCGAGACCGAGGCTCTTTGCCGCGCCATCGCAATCAGCACTCTGGCTTCAACGTCCGGATCGAAGCGTCTTCTGCCGGACAAAATTTCAATCAGGTTTTGCACCTCACGAAAGTATTTGCCCTCGCGCCGAAAATGCACGAGGAAGTCGCGCGTTACGTTTTCATATGACCAGGTTTCGTTGGCAAGCACCTCGAGCGAGCCGAAGTCTTCATAGCGCCGCAGCGGTTTGCCATATTTGAGATAGTACTTGCCACGATCATCCACGAATGGGGGCTCCGGATGCGGAAAATTTTTGCGGGCAAACGCACGCCGCCGCAGAAAATCTTTCAGCCAGTCATTCTCACGCGAAAGCGGATTCGGATTCGCGGCCTTCCAGTATTGCACGATAAAATCTTTGCGCGCCGCCGAGGTGACCAGGCTGGTGTACATTTGCGCTTCCGGCTTTGCGAGCAAAAGCAAAAACTCGCGCTCGAACTCGCGCTGAAAAGTTGTGTCATCGGCTGCGTACAGCGCCGTGAAGTAGGCTTGCTCCGCGAGCACGGAATCCGCTGCGGAAACGGCAGTGCCAGCGCGAGCTGGATCGGCAGCACTGCCCCACAGGATCAGCAATGCCCACATACTCGCAATGCGAACGAGGGTGCGTGGCTTCATAACGAAATTTTCCGAACGTGAGAAGAGAATGTTCCTGCGACCGCGAAGTTTCGGCGTTGGATCAAAAAATTCGAGCCTTGCGACACGCGTGGCTTTAGCAATCTCGGTTCTGCCGAAGCCCGAGCACTCCGGAGTTGCAGCCTAGTGGACTTTTAGTTTAATTTTTGTAGTCCCACCCCCTTGTGGGGCGCTGTCGCAGCCAATAAATTCGCGGTTTGCAACAACGCCCCACAAGGGGGGGCAGGACTACGAAATCACGGTAACAGAACACTAGACTGCTAATCCTCAACCTCGATTTCTCGCGTCACGCGCACGTTGAGATTCGTACTCTCGACGCTCGTGACCGTGATTTCCAAACGATAAGCTCCGCTCGCGAGATTGCCGAGATCAATGGCGATCAACTCTTGCGAAGTATCCTCCGTTACGGCCTGCGCGTGCGACATGCTCACCGCGGATGCTTTGGCGCCCGTGAGCAGGCGTGAAAATTTTTTGAAGAGACTCTCTTGGTTGAGATCTGAACACACGCGATAATTGATTTCATAGCCGCCGGCAATGCCCGCAGAACGCAGATTGTAAATCTCGAAGTAGCAATACAACGGAAGCTGCTTGCGAATTTTGGGATACGGATAAGGCGCGAGCGCGAGGTTTTCTTTTTTGATGATGGGTAACACGCTGCTTTGTTTTTCGTTTTGCACTTCTGCGTAGAGTTGCAGATCGCTGAGCGCCAGGTCCTTTCCGCTGAAATCGCGCAGCGTCAACGCATGGCGTGAAAACCCGATTCGCCCGCTGATGCGATCCTGCACTTGCAGAAACAACTCAAGCGGTTGCGGCGATGCGAGAAATGACAGATGCCCGGCGGCGTTGGACAGATTCTCTAGCGCCGCCAGTCTTATGGGAATCGCGCGGCGCTCACGTTGCTCACCAAGCTCTTCGAGATGTTCATTGCGCAGCAGCGCAGCGAACTCCAAAAACAGCGTATCGGCATTCGTGGAGTCAACCTTCTCCACAAAATTCTTTTTGATCGGCGCGCAGAGCGCAATCTCTACGCGATTATGTCCGTTCGGTCCGCGAAACTGTGCGAGGAATTCCGTGAACTTCACCCGATTGACCGCCTCTACCGGTTCGTGCGCAGAAGCCGGAATCGCGAGGCGCGCTAGCTCCGCTTCCCGCTCGTGGTCACGCGCGATCGCGATGATGTGTTCTGCCGGTGATTGCATTTCGCCCAAAAACAAATCGTCGCGACGCTGCTGGCCGGCCCCGTGCTGAAGCGCCACTTCAAATTGCTCGATCGCCATCGAAGTGCGGCCGAGCACGGGTGAAACCGCGGCGCGTTGTTTGATAAGATCACTCAATTGCCACGCCCGGTCTTTGCTGTGGCGGTTGGCAATGACCTCCGACAGGCTGGCAATCTCACGAAAGCCTGTGCCGGTTTTGATGAAATGCACGACGAAGTCGTGCGCCACATTTTCATAGGCCCAGGTTTCGTTTGCGATCACAGTGTAATACTGCTCGGGCAGGCCTTTGCGCGAGTACCTTTTGCTCATGAGATCGTAGTTTGCCGAATTGAAAAACGCCACACGCCGAAGGCCTCCCGGATCTTCATGGCGCACGGAGGGCTTGCCGTATTTGAGATAATATTGACCGCGCGCATCGAAATAAGGCGGCTGGTTTTGCGCGAAATGTTTGCGCACGTAAAGCCGCCGGCGCAGATGATCCACCAAACGATCATTGTCCGGCAACAAAGGCGCGGGGTTCACGGCCCTCCAATAGCCCGTGATAAATTCTTTGCGTCCGGCCACGGTTGGGAGACTATCATAAACTTGCAACTGCCGGGCTTCGAGCAAGAGCCGGAAGTCATATTCGAATTGCTGCGTAAAAGTGAGCGAATCAGCCGCGCGCAAAGCCGAGAAATATTGCGCAGAGGTGTGCAGTGCATCGTCAGGCAAAGGGCAAAGCGGAGTGGCGCGCGCGTATAATGAACATGACGCCGCAACGCAAAGAGCCGTCCGCCGCAAAAGCGCGAGCATTTGAGTACGCCTGCAGTGCTTGTTATGCGTTGCATGCCGAGAGCTTGCTTGCGGTAGATTGTTCCAACAATCGTGCATGTGTTTTCACTCACCGTGGCGTGAGCATACTCGAATTTTTTGTTGGCGAGGCTTTCAGGCGTTTCGCTTTTGGTAGGTAATAAAAACTAATCTGACCTTCAAGAATTATTTCCCGGCGGGTTGGCGCACATTTGCGATTTTTGGAATGTGCGCGCGTTCCTTTCTTAAAATTAGGAGAAGTTTTTGTGTCGGGCGCACAGCTCGCCACCCTTAGCTTGAGATAAGCTCATGTTATTCAGCCGGAGTTTTGTTCAAAGCAAGAAGGCACGTTCTTTGTCTCTGTCTTCGGGCAACTGGTTTGTATGAGACGCTTTTATCCGATTTTGAATCCTAATTTCTCAAAATGGAAGCCCCTGTGAATCCTGCTCCAACACTCGTGCACAACAACGCCCCAAACCCGTCCCCAAAAATTCCGCCCGCGCTGCGCCGCCAATTGCGTCCGCCGCGCGCAGTCTCGCGCTTCGCACGTTGGCAGTGGCGGCTTAAATATGACTCGCAATTTTTGCGGCTGCACATTCAAATTGCGTTTGCAGTATTAGTGCTGTGGATCGGCATCGAGTTCGTCGCGTTCGTGCATTGGCTGGAAAGCGGCGGCGTTGGTGCGGCGCCAAATCGTCCGCCGGGAGTCGAAGGCTTTCTGCCGCTGAGTGCATTGATCTCGCTCAAACATTGGTGGCTGACAGGCTCTCTTAATCTCATTCATCCCTCCGCCGTGTTCATCTTTGTGGCGATTGTCGCGATCGGAGTTTTGCTCAAAAAATCTTTTTGCGGCTGGCTCTGTCCGGTGGGATTGCTCTCAGAGTTGCATTGGAAATTCGGGCGCATGCTGTTCGGTGGAAATTTGCGGCTGCCCAAGTTTCTGGACTGGCCGCTGCGACTCATCAAATATCTGCTGCTCTGTTTTTTCCTCTACGCCATCGTGTGGACGATGAATGTGCGCGAGCTTACGGCGTTCATTTACAGCCCGTACAATCAAGTGGCCGATCTCAAAATGCTGCGCTTCTTCACGGAATTGGATCGCACCGGTTTGATCATCATCGGCGTGATTGCGCTGCTTTCGCTGCCGATCAAAAACTTTTGGTGCCGCTATCTCTGTCCCTATGGCGCGCTGCTCGGCATTGGCAGCCTCTTGAGTCCGCTCAAAATCACGCGCAATCGCGAGCGCTGCATTGATTGCGAGTTGTGCACGAAAGCTTGTCCTTCGAGCATTAAAGTTCATCAACTCACCCGCGTGCGCTCCGATGAATGCATGGCGTGTTTGGCCTGCACCCAAGTATGCCCGGTAAAAGACACGCTCGATTTGAAAACGAGAATTCCCGCGCAACGTGTGCCCGCGCCGGTGCTGGCCGCGCTCATGCTCGGCTTATTTGTCGCCATAACCGGCGCAGCCATGCTGGCCGGGCTTTGGCAAAACTCCATTTCGGCTGAACAATACTTGCAACACATGCCGCGCCTCGAATCGTATGGCCATCCGGGGAGATAGATCGGTTGTCACGTTTGCATCGTCTTGCTTTTTTGCCGCGTGTTCTTGAGCATTATCTGCGCTTGTTTACCGAAGGGGCTAGTTTACCTAGCTGACTTGCAGCGCTGCGCAGACTTCAAAAAGCAAAAGCACGCAAACAGCCCACTGCAAACAGGAAGTCCGCGCTCAGTTTTCAACATGCTCTCGGCTCCAAGTCACCTCGTGCGAAGAGGGCGCCGAGATAAACAAGAGAAGAACCCTCGGTGCAGCAGCGACAGAAAAAAAAGCCCAGACTTTTGCGAGCAGCTCGGAGCTTGCCAGAAATGACGGCGCAATTACTGAGGCATTCCTATCCTGGCGGTCACATCTTGCCTTATGCTGTTGCGTTATTTATCTTGTCGGCACAGAAAATAATTCTTCCACTCAAAGGCAGCCATGAACAATGCGCGCGAAGTAGTGATCATCGGCGGCGGTGCCATCGGCCTCTGCACGGCTTATTTCCTTTTGGAAAGCGGCCTCAAAGTTACGATTGCCGAAAAGAACGAAATCGGCTCCGGCTGCTCGTATGGCAATGCCGGCCTCATCGTGCCCAGTCACATCATTCCACTCGCGGCGCCCGGCGTTGTCATGAAGGGATTGAAATGGATGTGCAATCCTTCCAGCCCGTTTTATATGAAGCCACAATTCGACCGCAAGTTTATTTCTTGGTTATGGAAATTCAGCCGCTCGTGCAGCGCCGCGCACGTGCGCAAGTCCGCGCCCATTCTGCATGAGCTTTGCCAAAAAAGCGCAAAGCTTTTTGAGGAGCTGCATCAAAAGGCCGGCCTCGCCTTCACTTTGGAAAAGCGCGGATTGTTGAATCTCTTTCAAACCGAAAAAGGATTGCAGGCAGAGCAACATGCGGTCGAGCTGGCGCGTGAAATGGGAATGCCGGTCGACACGATCACTCCCGCGCAAATACGAGAGCTTGATGCCAACCTGAACACCAAAGCCGTGGGTGGCATTTATTATCCGCACGATTGGCATCTTGATCCCGCGCAGTTTGTGAATGCGCTCGCAGAATTTCTGCGCCAACGCGGCGTGCAAATGCTCACGCACACCGCGGCGTTGCAACTCCACGCCGCGAACGGCAAGATTTCGAAACTCAAAACTACGCGCGGCGATATTTACGCCGATGCGTTTGTACTGGCGAGCGGCGCGTGGTCGCCGGATTTGTTGCAGAGTCTGCGACTGCGTTTGCCCATGCAGGCCGGCAAGGGTTACAGCATTACGATTCCAATTCCGAGAAATGCGCCGCGTGTGCCGCTCTTGCTCGCCGAAGCGCGCGTCGCCGTCACGCCGATGGGCGAGCGCCTGCGTTTTGCAGGCACGATGGAGCTCGCGGGCAATAATCTTGCAATCAATCAGCGCCGCGTGCAAGCCATTCTCACCGCCGTGCCGAAGTATCTTCCCAATCTCGGTGGTGTCGATTTATCGCGTGCGGAAGTGTGGGCGGGACTTCGGCCTTGCACGCCGGATGGTTTGCCGTATATTGGCGCGTTTCGGGAGCACGGCAATCTCATCGCCGCCACGGGCCACGCCATGCTCGGCATCACGCTCGCGCCCGTCACCGGCAAACTCGTGAGCGATCTCATACTCAAACAACCCATTGCGCTCGATATGTCGGCGCTCCATCCCGAACGGTTCAATTAAGACGACACGCTTTGATCGAACGCGTTTCCCTTATTGTCATTCTGGAAGAATCTTCCCTGGCACTTGAAACACACCTCAAAAGTGGCCGTGTCTCAAGCACGAGGGAAGGTTCTTTCAGAATGACAGTTTCAGGTGAGAATGCGTAACCAAACTCAAAAGAGCCTCATGCGAAAAATTTTCCCTACCGGCGATTCACTCAACTTCCCACTCACGCTGCGGCGCTATCAAGCTTTCGGCGAAGACGCGGCGAATCGTTTTGATGGCAAAACTTTTCGCAAAGCTTTTTTTGTAGAGGAAAAGCTTCATCTGCTTTCTCTTTTTGAAAAAGAAGAGCACGCGCAGATGGCCATTTCACCCGCGACGCGCGCGCAAAAAATTTGGAACGAAGCCGAGCGCATCGCGCGCAAAATTTTCGGCCTGCAATTTCCGCTCGCGGAGTTTTATGCCTTCGCGCAAAGCGATCCCGTGCTCCGCGAACTCACCGCGCGCTTTCGCGGCCTACGTCCGACGCTCTCCGCGAATCTTTTTGAAATGATGATCACCTCCATTTCCGCGCAGCAAATCAATCTGCAATTCGCCTTCGCCGTGCGCAGCCGTTTGGTGCGGCGTTATGGCGAGCGGCTTTTGTTCAACGGAGAAACCTACTTCGCCTTTCCCACACCGGCGAAACTTGCGCGCGTGCGCGTCGCTTCACTCCGCGCCTTGCAATTCACCGAGAAAAAATCCGAATACATCATCGGCCTCGCGCGCGCCATTTGCGAGGGCAAGCTTGATCTCGCGCAATTGCCCCAACTCTCCGACGAAGAAATCGCCGCGCAGCTTTTGCCTTTGCGCGGCATTGGCAGATGGACGGTCGATTGGCTGCTCGCGCGCGGACTCGGACGCGGTAATGCCATCGCCGCGGGCGATCTCGGCGTGCGCAAAGCCGTGCAGCATTTTTATTTTAATGACGAACCGCAATCCGAAGACGTGATTCGTTCATTCGCGCAACGCTGGGGCGATTTCACGAATCTCGCCGTGCATTATTTGCTGACGGGCATGGCGCTGGGATCGTGAAGAGAATCGCTTGATGATGAATCATCAGGCTGCGAGGCGCAAGCGTCGTAAACGACGCTGCCACGACATGAGCAACAGCCCCGCTTGCGAGGCTTCTACATTTTAGCCTGATGCTTGCAGCAGCAGGCCTCGGTTTGCAGCGGACAAAAGAACCCGCTTGCGACTTATTCAGCTTTTGCTAGATTCTCCGCCATGCCTTCCGAACGAGACAACCACACTGAAAGCGAATGCGTGAAGCTGTTCGAGCAGTTTTTCATAAACAGCGCAGCTTTGCTCGAAACTTTTTCGCCCGAGGGTTGGCAAAACTCGCCGCTCTTTCTTGCGTTTCATCCCACGCCGCGGCAGCGTTATGAAGAAGCGCTGCGTTTCCATCGCAATCTCAAAAATCTTTTTCATCGCAAGGAAGAGACGGAGCAATCCGCGGAGCCGCGGCTGGAAGATTTTTTGAAGGAAACGCAGGAAGAAATCGTCGCGCCGCGCAAAGAGCTTGTCGCTTTGCTCGGCCATTGCTTGTGGGATGTTTTTTCCAACAACCATGAAGTGGCGAGCCAGGACGGGCGCGTTTACGATCTCGGCTCGTTTCGCGGTTCCGCCGGCTTTATCGCGGATTATATCAACGCGCACTTCCCCGAGATTTCGCCTTCATACGACTATCTCGATTTTTACATGGGCTCGATTTGGCTCGATCAACGCGCGGACTTGACGCCGGTGTATGAATGGATTTTCCGGCAACTCCGGCAACGCGGATGCGATTGGGTTTATAGTTTTCCGCGACTCTATTTGATCGACATGGCCTCGGCCAAAGAAGAGGCGGAGGTTGATCCGCTCGCTTATGATCCCAATCAATCTTTTGAGCAGGAGCTGGCGCGACAAAAAGATAAACAAGAAGCCGGCAAGCTGCGCGAAGACTTGAACCGCGCCTACGAAGAAGAAGTCGAAGCCGCGAAAGACAAGCCCTTGCCCACGGTGGTGTTTGCGTATTGGAACATGTACGGCAAGCTGCCCAAAGGGTGGCCGCATCAGTGAAGCGACAAGAGAATCTACACACGTTTCAGGCAAACTACAAAACGGCCTTCGTGCAGCACAAAAATTTTCCAACGGATAAAACAACCCAACGGTTGAGGTTTTGTCGGTTGGGTTCTTCTATCCGTTGGAAAAAGTAAAGATACTTTTCTAGTAGACTGTTACCATGATTTCGTAGTCCTGCCCCCTTGTGGGGCATTGCTGCGATCCGCGAATTTATTGATTCGAACAGCGCCCCACAAGGGGGCGAGGCTACAAAGACTAAGGTAACAATGCACTAGGTTTAAAAAAACAATCGCGTCATTCGTCAGGCTTGTGCAATTGATGCTGCTACTGTGACTAAATTCGGAGCACTCATGTCCGTCCTCCTCGATCAAGACCTCCAATCCCTTCAAGAAGTGCGCAGCCTCATCGCGCGCGCGAAGGCGGCGCAGCTCAAGTTCAAAGAGTTTTCGCAAGAGCAAGTCGATCGCATCGTCGCGGCGATGGCCGAGGCCGGTTTCAAAGCGAGCGAGCGCTTGGCGCGCATGGCCGTGGAAGAAACCAAGTACGGCAAAGTCCAGGACAAGATCATCAAGAACCAGTTTGCCACACGCGATCTGCACGAAGGCATCAAGCACCTCAAGACCGCGGGGATTATTCGCGAGGACACAAAGAAGAAGATTCTCGAAATCGCCGAGCCGATGGGTATCGTCGCCGCGGTTGTGCCCACGACCAATCCTACCTCGACTGCGATGTTCAAATGCATCATCAGTGTGAAGGCGCGCAACGCGGTGGTCGTCTCGCCGCATCCGCGCGCGAAAGATTGCACGCAAGAGGCGGTGCATGTGATGCGCAAAGCCGCGGAGAGCGCGGGTGCGCCTGCAGATTTGTGCCTCTGCCTTTCGCTGCCCACGCAAGAGGGCACGAACGAACTCATGCGCCATCGCGATACTGCGGTGATTCTCGCGACCGGCGGCACGGGACTCGTGCGCGCGGCGTATTCTGCGGGCAAGCCCGCATACGGCGTCGGCCCTGGCAACGTGCCGGTGTATATCGATCGCAGCGCGGATATTCCCAAAGCCGTGAGTGATGCGGTTGCGGGCACGACATTCGATTGGGGCACGTTGTGCTCTTCCGAGCAAGCGCTCGTGGTCGATGCGCCGGTTGCGGATCGCGTTATTGAAGAATTGAAAAAGCAGAAAGCGTATTTTTTGAATGAAGCCGAGGCCGATAAAGTTGCGAAGGTCTTGGTGACCCCGGATTTTCGCATCAACGCGGAGATGGTGGGACAAGCGCCGCAGCGCATCGCGGAAGCCGCGGGCCTCAAAATTCCCGAAGACACGCGCGTGCTCGTGGCGCGGCTCAATGGTGTAGGCAAACAATATCCGCTGTCGATGGAGAAACTTTCGCCCGTGCTCGCGTTGTATGTGGAAGACGGTTGGCAAAAAGGCTGCGACCGTTGCATGGAGTTGCTCAACTTCGGCGGACGCGGCCACACGCTCGGCATTCATTGCAACGAGCGCAACATCATTCTGCAATTCGGTTTGAAGAAGCCCGCGTTTCGCATCATCGTCAATTCGCCCACGGCCATCGGCGCGGTGGGTTACACGACGGATCTCGATCCGAGCATGACGCTCGGTTGCGGCTCATACGGCGGCAACATCACGAGCGACAACATCGGCCCGGTGCATTTGATGAACATCAAACGCGTCGCGTGGGAAACCAAGCCGCTCGCGAAATCGCGTCCCGCCGAGGCGGGATGGCGGCCTTCGGTTGCAATCGAGTCGCGCAGCCGCGAAGCGTTTCCGTATCAAAAGGCGCTCTCTTCCGAGGTTTCGCGCAAAGGCTCCGCGCATACTCCCGCGCCCGCAATTGCGGCCGCGGCTTCGATCAAACCGATGGCGAGCGCGCCCGAAGCCTCCGAGCAGAAATTTGGAACGAGTGGGATGAGCGCCGAACAGGTTGATAAAATCGTTGCGGAGTTTGCCAAGGGGCGATAACTTCTCACGAAAAATCTCCCACAAAAAAAGAACTCCCACGAATGTGATGCGCTCTCGTGGGAGTTCTTTTTTAACAAGACATCAAAAAGCTGAAAGCGTTGTCTACTGCGGATTGTAAGCTCATGCCCTCACGGCAGAACGACAAAGCCGGACTGCTTGAAGTGATGATCAAATGAAAGGCCGCGTTCGATGCCGAGGTATTGCATCGTTACAAAAGAAGTGCAATCGGTAAAACTCCAATCCTTATCGGTTGTCTTTTGAAACAGTTCCCATGCTTCGTCGAACAAAGATCGGCCAACCGAAAAAAGACGAATGATCGGATCATCGTGAACGGCGCGGCAGATCTCAACGGCCTTTGCTTTGTTGAGGCGCACGACTAGAAGCGTTGCCAATTCATCGAAAATGTAATCAGTGAGCACAGTTTCAAACGCGGCACACTTTGCTTCAATGTTGCGAAGCACGTCACGGCCTCGGCGTGATTCTCGTCTTTGAGGTTGTGGTGGGCGACCAAGAAGGAGGTGTCGAGAAAGTATGTGTCCGCGCTGGTCATTTGTAAATCTCGCGGTCAAGATTGGAACTGTTTGTCGGTCCCATATCGAGCGGCTCGACACGTGACAAATAGCAATCTTCCGGCGAGATTTCGCCCGCCAGATATGCGGCTTCAAGGCCGGCGATTTCCGCGAGAAATTCTTCCTTCGTCGTCAGCAGCTTTGCCGCGCGCTTCGTGTTTTCGCGTTGGGCGTAAGCCACCGGTATCATTTCCGCCAAGCTATGGCCGTTATCCGTGATGAGGATTTTCTCACCGGTTTGCACTTGCGCCAGCACTTCATCCAGCTTGTCGCGCAACTCGGACTTGCTCACGGTGTTCAAGCCTTTTGTCAATGCTTCCATATCGCACCTGCGCGGTTGTGAATTGGCCTCACGGTTTATTCGGTTAATGGTTTTTGCGAAATCAATATAAGCAGAGGAGGTGCGTTTGTCAAATCTTTCTCCAAAGCAGATGAGGAAGCCGATTCTCGCCACAAAAAGCGTTTGACATTCGGAAGCGCTCGAACTATTTTGCGCGCGATCTCACACAACCCAAACGAGTCGGAATCAAAATAAAAATTTCCAGCGGATAGAAGAACCCAACGGATCAGTGAGACTCGATCGGAATGTGAAAACCCGGATGGAACGATGACGCGTGCGCGCCTGTATTTTCTCCTTGCCTTGCTAACGGTCGCGGTCGGCATCACGACCAATATTGCCACGAGCCAAATGCCGGACTGGCTCAAGCCACATCTTTGGTTGTCGTGGCCTCTGCTCGGAATTCTCGCGCTTCTTTTTGTCTTCCTCAGCGTGCGCCAATCAAAAGAAGAATCGGCGCCGCCTCCGATCTCGCCCGAACGCAAGGAGATTGCGCCGCAAATCACTCCGCCTCCTCGTCAACCAAGACCCAAAGGACCACTGCCGAACCCGCCGCACCCGGATTTCGTTCATCCCTATCCGATTCAACCAAATTTTACTGGTCGCGTGAATGAACGGAAGCTGCTGACGACTTGGCTCTCCACCAGTTCGCAACCAATTCTGGCATTGATCGCCATGGGCGGCATGGGCAAATCTGCGCTCACTTGGGCGTGGCTGCAGCGCGACGTGCTCGGTTTGCCTTTGCCCGGTTATGCCGATGAGTCCGCCGAGCTTGTCGAGGCGTGCCGCTTGCCCCAAGCCGCCAGACCCGGCGGCGTGTTGTGGTGGTCATTTTATGAACGCGATGCGCGCTTTGCCAATTTTGTGAACGAAGCCTTGCGCTATGCGAGTCACGGCCGTTTCGATCCCGCGCAACTGCCTTCCCCGCACGACCGCGTGCAGGCCTTGTTCAATCTTTTGCGGCGGCAACGTTTGTTGTTGGTGTTGGATGGTTTCGAGCGCGAGTTGCGCCTCTATGCGAATATGAATGCCGCATATCAAAATGATGAAATTGATGAGAACTTGCCGCCCAACGTGCGCGACTGTGTTGATCCGTATGCTGCCGCGTTTTTGCAGGCCATTGCCTCTGTGCCCATGCCCAGCCGCGTGCTGCTCACCAGCCGTTTGTTGCCGCGTGAGGTGGAAGGCTTGGCCGGTTGCCGCGCCGAAGAATTGCGCGCGCTCGCGCCGGAAGATGCCGTCACGTTTTTTCAAAACCAGAGTATTAAAGGCACGAGAGCGGAGATTGAAGCAGCGTGTACTCCTTATGGCTATCACCCGCTCGCGCTGCGTTTGCTCGCCGGTTTGATTGTGCGCGACCCGCGTTCGCCCCGCGACATAAAAGCCGCCGCGCGCCACGCCGTGTTGCAGGATTTGAAAGGCAAGGCGCAGCACCACATTTTGCAAGCGGCTTATGAAGCCGTGGCACCCGCGACCCGCGACTTGCTCAGCCGCTTGGCTGCGTTTCGCAGCCCGGTGGCGTATGACACGTTAGCCGCGCTCAAGCTGTTTAAAAAAGAAGAACAGCTCGAACGCGCGCTGGAGGAATTGCGCGAGCGCGGTTTGCTGTTTTTTGATGCCGAAGTCGGTCGCTACGACTTGCACCCGGTGGTGCGGCAATACAGCTACGATCGCTTGCCCGACAAAGCCGGCGTACACACGCAACTGCGCGACTACTTTAGCAACGCGCTAGGCCCGGAAAAAGATAAGATTCAAACGCTCGCAGACTTGACGCCGGTGATTGAGTTGTATCATCACACCATGCGGGCGGGGAAATTTGATGAGGCGTGGGACTTGTTTTATGAGCGACTTGATCATGATACTTTTTATAGCTTTGGCGCCTATCAGCTTCGCATTGAAATGCTGCGTGAGTTCTTTCCGGCAGGTGAAGACAAACCGCCGTGTTTGAACGAAGAAAGCGCCCAAGCTTCGCTTTTGAGCGGATTGGCGAATTCCTATAGTTTCTCCGGACGACCCTGCCGCGCTCTGACGTTATACGAAAGGGCCATTGAGATTTACGAACATGAGACGATGGAGAAACGAGATCTCGCCATCAGTTTAGGGGCCGTTGGTTCCGCAGCTTATCTTCCTCTTGGCGCACTGAAAGCTGCGGAGCGCAACCAGCGGCGTCGCATTGAACTGAATCGTAAGATTGACAACAAAAAAGATGAGGGCACAGCGCGGTACGAACTCGGTCGCATTTTGAGTTATAGGGGTGAATTCAAAGAGGCAGAAACCGAATTTGGCTTGGCGCTCGAAGCCAAAAAAGATCATTTTCAAGCACAAGGTCTCGTGTGGGCCTTCTATGCGCATCGGGCTTTGCTCATGGGCGACCACGAGGCTGCGCGCACTGCGGCGCAAAAGGCATTTGAAGTTCTGGAAAAAATTACCGAAAAAGATTTTTCTGGTGTTGCCGAAAAAAAGCTCTCTGTTGAGCGAGATCGCATTCGATCCGAATGGCTGCTCGGCGCAGCGCTCGCCGGCCCTGCTGTTGCATCTTCCAAAAAGCAAGACAAGCTGCTGGCTGAGGCGGAAACCCATTTGACCGAAGCGCTCACGCGCTGCCGTCGCATCAATTTGGTGGAAATGGAGCCGGATATTCTGCTGGCGTGGGCAGGCTGGCAAAAAGCAAAGGGCAGATTGCAAGGGGCAAAGAAGCAGGCAGAAGAGGCGCTGACCATTGCAGATCGGTGCGAGTATCGTCTCAAGCAGGCAGAGATTCACAACTTTCTCGCTGGCCTCGCGTTGGCAGAGAACGACCGCAAAACCGCGCAGCACCACGCGGCCATTGCGTACGAACGCGCCTGGTGCGATGGCCCGCCGCATTGCTACAAACCTGCGCTCGAAGAAGCGGAGCGCATGCTCAAACAACTCGGCGCGCCCCTTCCCAAAATCTCGTAGCCCCGCCCCCCTTGTGGGGCGCTGATGGAACACGCAATCTGATTGTTCCGCCATTCGCCCACAAGGGGCGAGGGCTACACACGCAATTTGAAAACATTATACCCTGTAGAGACGTTCCGCCGGAACGTCTCTACGGTGTCCGAAACGCCATCACACAATCCCCCACACGAATTTCATCTCCCGCGCGCAATGGGTGCCGTTCGCGGATCTGCTTACCATTCACAAACGTGCCGTTGCCGGAGTTCAAATCGTCGATATAAAATAGCCCGTCTTGCTCGTAAACGCGCGCGTGAAATTTTGAAACCAGATTGCTGTCAAGTTGAATGTCGTTCTCGCTGCCGCGACCGATGCTGAGTTTGCCTTGCGCAAAACTAAACTGCTTACCTTCACTCGAACTGAATTTGCCGCGCATCGAAGCTTTGCTGCGTGTGATTTGTGGTGCGCTTGTCATTTTCAAATATGCGCCTGCAGAAGCAGGTGTGCTCACCGTGGTGCTCGCTTGTGTGGCGTATTGCGTTTCCGCTTGCGGCTGCGGCGTGGCAGGTGGCGGTGTTGCTGCTCGCGGTGGCGGTGGCAGCGGTGGCGTAACCGGTGTTGCAGCTTCTTCTTCGGCGTGTGATTTCTCGGTCGCACCCAAAGTTGTTGGCTCCGCTTCCGCAATCGCGGGCGGCGGTCCGACTTGCGTGGCTTCGCGCTCGATGGCTTTCGCGGTTTGCACTTCTTGCATGGCCTGCGCCGCAAAATTCGCGAGATCAATCCTCGTGTTGCTCTCCGGCGCGAGCGCCAATGCCTGCGCAACTTCCGCCATGGTTTGAAAACGCTGCTCGGGATTCTTCTCCAAACATTTCATGATGAGCGTTTCCAACTCGGGCGAGAGTTGTGCGAATTGCGACGGCAACTTTGCGGGCTGTTGCAGATGTGCCATGATCGTCTGCACTGCGGACTCGCCCGCGAAGGGGCGCTGGCCCGTAACCATCTCGTACAACACCACGCCGAACGAGTAAATGTCCGAGCGGGCATCGAGCGGTTTGCCCGCGGCTTGTTCGGGCGACATGTAATACGGCGTGCCGACGATAACGCCGGTCGAAGTGATGGATTGCTCATTGCGCAAAGCCTCGCGTGCGATGCCGAAGTCCATCAAATAAATTCGGCCCGCGTTTGAGAGCAGAATGTTGCCGGGCTTCACATCATTGCGCACGATGCCTTGGTCATGCACGTAGCGCAGAATATCCGCAGCGGCTTTGGCAATGGCCGTCGCCGCGTCGCTCGCCAACTTGCCGTGTCGCGTGAGCAAGTCGCCGAGATTAACGCCCTCTAAAAATTCCATCACAAGAAACGGCCGGCCCGTGTCTTCGCCCAACTCGTAAAACCGCGTGATGCCGGGATGCTGCAATGCGCTCAATACTTGCGCCTCGCGTTTGAAACGCGCGACTGCCAAAGGATCGCTCGCCAAATTCGCGGCCATCACTTTCACGGCGACGAGACGATTATGCTTTTCATCCCACGCGCGATAGACTTCACCCATGCCGCCTTTGCCCACGCTCGCAATGATTTTGTACGGGCCGATCTTCTGCGCAACTGCCGGCTCGTTTTTGAAGGCCGCGGCCTCAACTTCGAACACGCCGGCCAAGCCGCGCAATTCGGCCAAACGGCGTGGCGTTAATTTATAACGCGGTTCTTTTTGCGCGCTCACGTCGCCGATTTGTACCTGATCCTGTTCGTTGCCAACGGCAATGAGATACTCGCCCTCTAACAAGATGTCGATCAAATCACGAATCATCTCGGGCGCGACTTCCTCGGTGGGTGCGATTTTCGCACTCAGTTGTTGCGAAGCGCCGATGACATCGAGCGCGGTGAATTCCATCTCGCCGCGCCGCAGCATCCAATCTAAAAGATAATACACGCCCAAGCGGCTCTTGTCCTGCTGCGTGTTTAAAATCTCTTCAGTAATTTTGCCGAAGAGGCGGCGTTCGTGTTGCGCGAGCAAATCCTGCAAGCCCGCATAGAAGCGCATGCGGCGCACGTCTTGGCGCGTGAAGGCAAGCTGCGGCTGTTTGCCGTGCCATTGCACGTATTCATTGAAGCCGCGAATGATGCGGCGCGGAATGCCACGGCCTTTATAAGCGAGATACTTTTTGAAATCATCATAAACCAGCGGCGCTGCGCCGTTGCGCGATAACGTCACGGTGTCGGAAGAAGAAGTGGTCGCAGGTTGTGGAGCAGCGGTTGTTGCGTGGCGCTTTAGTTTGTCCCAATCCACAAAGCCGTCGCAGATTTCATTGGCATCGGCCCACATGCACGCGAGGTATTTGTCGTAGCAGAACACGCTCTCATAAACGCTGTCGCCGCGCCCCAAATCTTCCAGCCAGCGCTCTTGCAGATCTTTGCCGGCTACGAAGATGAACGAAATGCCCGAAGTGGTGAAAAGATTTTTGAGCACGCTGAGCATTTCGTCGATGACCGGCTTGGCTTTGCCGTTCGTCACTGCCGTGAATTCTTCGAGCTTGTCCAACTCATCGAACACAAAGACGATTTTCAAACGCCGCCGCGTGGGCGGCACGCGGCGCAGCTTTTTGATTTGCCGCTCGAACCACGTCAGTTCTTCCTCGTAGCCTTCCGAAAGTTGGCGCGCGAGGCGAATGATGTCGAACTCCGCGGCTTTGTCATCATATCCCATGAACGTCATTTCGAGATTTTGCGAACGGCTGCGTTTGTAGAGGAAAGAGGTTTTGAGCGCGGCTTTGATTTTCTCCGCACCGATACTGGCTTCGCCGACGCCAAAACTTTTTTCAGAAGTCTCGCCCGATTTGCGCGCCATGTTAAAAGAAGTGCGTTGATACGCCACGAGCAGCTCTTCGCGCAGTGTCGCGCTTAAACGCGAGAACAAACCTTTCTCCACCAAGCCGTCATACAATCGGCGAATGATGTGGTGCATCAATTCTTTCGGCTCGAGCGGCCGCGCGATGTTGAGTTGCACTTCCAAAATTTCGGTATCGCCCAGCAACGGCGCAGCCCAAAGCACACTCTCTGCAAGCCGCCGCACGACTTGGTTGACGAAGGAAGTTTTGCCCACACCGCGATAACCGGTCACGAGAAACGAGCCGCCTTCGGAGAAGACGATGCGTTCCACCAAAGTTGCCAACTCGGCTTCGCGCCCGACAAAGCGCGCGGCGTTTTCGCGTCGCACCGGTTCGTGCGCAAAACGGAACGCGGGAAGGAGCGGCACCACGGCTTCGAAGTCGCTTGCGGAACGGTTGAAGAGAGAATTGGGAGGAATATTGGGCTTGCGCATAGAAATCTTCAGTGCAATTTTGACCTTGTCTTTATTGGTCCGGATCATATCGGTGAGATCACCGATATGATCCGGAATACCCTGGCATTTGATGTTTGCGACACGATAAAACTCGGCCATTGCAGTGACGTCACCGCAATGGTCCGCCTTTCGTTGCTCATTTAAGCAGTTTGTGTTTGCGTGCCGTCAACTTTTTGATGCTGCTCGCCACCGGTAGTTCTTCTGGCATCGTGCCACCAAGGTCTTTGATTGTTTGGCGCACCTTCTTTCCCACCTGATAATGTGTTTGATTGGCCTTTTCTTTTCCTTTGATGTTTTCGCGCCGGAGTTTCTCTTCGGTTTGGGTGGCACGGAAAAGATTCGCAGCCAATTCGGCGCTGCCCATGTGATCAAGTATTTGCTGGCTTTTCTTCAACCCCTTGCGATGATGAATGTCAGCAGCGGTCAGTCCGCCGTAAAGGCCTTGATAGCCATGATTCTGGAAAATAGCGTAATCTTTGGACTCAACGACACCGGCCTGTTTTGCGGCATCTGCGAGCTTGACATTGTGTTTCTTAATCTCGTCGCGCAAAAGCAGACGGCGCTGATCTTCAAGATACATATCCCCCAGTTCTTGACGGCGGGTTTGAACGGCGAAATACGTCTGTCCTAGTGCTACGATCTCTTTCGTAGGATCGGCGTTTTGAATCACCAGATAGCAGGCATAGCGCGAGAGATAAACGGTCTTCACCGCGCGCATGCCGCCCTTGCCAATTTCGATCATTTCGGTGATATCACCGAAATGATCCTCGATGCGCTGGCCGCTGTTGAAGCAAGCGGCACGCGCTCGTTCAATGGCCTGCTCGAAATTGCGATAATCTTCGTATTGCAGCACGCGCGCGAAATCACGGCTCGACCAATACTCCACGCCGGAGTCGTTCGTTCGGCGGATTTGCTCGAACGGTGAAACGTGCGGAGCGGAATCCCTTAAAACCTTTTTGGACATATTGGTGCCCTCCGAAAGCTTGAACCCGGTTAGTTAAGCACAAATGATTTTTTAAGATCAAATCATTTTCATCGCAAACGGTTCCCATTCTTCTAGTGCCTTGAGCGTGGCCCAGTTGTGAACCAACGAAAGTCGTGGGCGCAGCTTGCGCGTTAATACCGTAATCTTTGGGTTTCATCATACGGCAAGATCTCAATCACTTCTCCGCCGTGAAAACGATTCTGCAAGTACTCGAACTCTTGCGCGTCCATCAAGCGGCCGGCGCGGTCGTGCTTGAAAACCAGAAGGTATTTCTCCCGCACTGTTGCGCGCGTCGTATCTTTGGGCGGCGGAAAATCATCGCGAATGATTTTGAGGACCGAATCAAAAGCCGGCAACGCGAACACGATCATGATCATGCCCGGCGTGCCGGCCGCGATTTCGAACTTGTCGGCGCCGGTGGCGAGGTGATGCAAGAGGTCGCGATACAGCTCGGTTTTACCCTGCTTGTTGTAACCGATCGCATTGTAAAGCTCGGCGAGGCGTTTGCGCGGCATCAACGATTTCAAGAAACCCACGACATCATAAGGCCGGTCCACTTCGACGTGAAAATAAGAGCGCGTGAAGCTGAATAAAACGCTCACTTCCTCCTCATGCAGCAACACGGCATCCACTATCACCCCGGCCTGCGCAGGCGCAAAGCGAGCAACTCTGCCAGCACCCGATCCACGACGTGCTTATAAAGGTCCAATCGTTCTGCCGCGTCCGCCTGCATGCCGTGCCAGTCTTGTGCCTCGAAGCGCGCTTTTGCTCGTCGCGTGATCGCATTAAATTGGGTTTGATATTCATCAAAAGCCCGAGCAAACACGCGCGCGGCGAGATTGGCGAGGCGGCTGTCTGTAGGGCGTTGGCTCGTACCTCAATGCGCGTATCCATGCAAAGGTTTTCGGCTTTCGCAAGCGCGTATCATAACGCGGCTGCGACTTCCGGCGACTCCATACAGCTTTCGATTTTCATCTGCGGCGCGTATTCGCGAATCCATCCCACAATCGCACGATACATCTCGCGGCGCACGGGTTTGGAATAGCGATACTTTCCGTCCGTGCACAGCACCATTTCGCCGGTGAGCAACCAACTGCGGCGCACACGTTGTTGCACCACGTGCTTCAAACCGGGCGTGGCGCGAAACACACCGAGCGAAACGTCGGAAATTTTTTCGGGATCAAGCGACGTGAAGATTTGCGCGATCATCTCACGATAGCCCGCGCGCCACTCGGGAAACCACACGAGCGGATCGAAACGCAATCCCACCCAATAGCCGTGCTCCTGCACGCGCCGCGCTGCCGCAATGCGGCTGGCGAGAGAAGCGGTGTGATGCTCGATGCCTTTCGCCACTTCGTGCGCATTGAACGTCCATGAAACTACAGTTCGCCCGCGATGCTCGAGACCGAGCAGGTTTTCAACGTAATCACTCTTCGTGCGCATTTCCAAACGCGCAGTGTTTTTTTGCGCGAACAACTCAACAAAAGGTTGAGAAAGATTGGTGAGATGATCGTAAGCCAGGGCATCGGAAAACTCGCCCGCGTGAAAGATCAACTCGCCCTCGCCCGTGTGCGCGTCGATCACTTCGTGCAATCGCGCGAGCAAGTCCGGCAGGTTCACGAAGATCGTGGGGCGTTGATGATCGAGATAGTCATAGAGAAAGCAATACTCGCAATCGAACGGGCAGCCCATCGAATGAATGATGTAATACTCGTTGGGTGTGGGTCGAAAGAGATCGCGCTCCACGTGCTTGACCAACTCGCCTTTCTTCACCGCCAAAATCAGCGCGCGCTTTTCTTCCGCAATGCGGCGATTGATGCCGAGCTTTTGCACCGCCATATTGTGATACGAGTCAATAAACTGCACGGGAAGATGAGGCAAGCGCGCGAGAATTCCCTGCGTGAGCGGATAGTCGCGCGCTTCGTGCTCGACAAAGAGCGCTTCGGGTTGGAAAAGTTTGGCGGAGATAGAATTCGCTTGCAACATGAGCCTATCGAGAAAGCATTGAGAAGATAACGAACTATTGAGTGCTGGTTTGAGCAGCTTGCGCTCTAATTTGAGTGAGGGCATCCGTAACGGATAATTTTTCAGCCCATTGTTCTAAATACACCTCATCTAAATCTCCGCTCCACACTTCATAAATCCGCAAACAATCTTTGAATTGTTTTTCGCTTCCGCCGGACATCTTCGCCCACTTGAGTTTCATCAGGATAGTATCCTCGGGTGAGGAAACATAAACCTCTTCATCGAACAAATGTTCCTTCCGTCGACGCCGAAACCGGCTTTGATCGAATGCGTCTTCCGTCAAAATCCAAAAATCGGCTTTGTCACCCGAAAAAATCTCGATCAAACCAAACATGATTTTATTGTCAATGGCATCCCACGCCGCTTCTTCATCCAGATAATAATCCGGCATCTTGAAAATTTGAGCCAGTGCGGAAGCTTGCGGCTTTTCAATTGCGACGACCAAGTCAATGTCGTGTGTGGAGCGCGGCTCGCCTTGAAGGCTTGAGACAATGGAGCCGGTCACCATGTATGGGATCTGCAGCCTCTCAAGCTCGCGCACGACTTTGACTAATAGTTTCTGTTGTGACATAGTTCTAGCCGTTTCAGAAAGAGTTGATGAAATTCCTCTTCGGGCAAATCGGGAAAGCGCGCGCGTAAGCCTTGTTGAAAGAGGCTCTTGCTCATTTCCGACAGCTCAAACGCTTTCATCAGTCGTTGCTCGGGCGTCATGCGGCGTAAGATGTCGATATAAATTTTGTGATGCGGTCGAGGCTTGGGATCCATCTTTCGTGCGTGCAAAATAGAAGATTATGAAAATTCCTGCAGCACATCGTGAAATCCGAGGAGCAGGTCATAGAAAGCGGGGTGATTAGACTTAGGCAAATCCCCACAGTTAATTTGATTTCTCAATTCCATTGTGACGACGAAAAAGCCAAGCACTAGAAAAGATTCTGCCAAATGACAATTGTCAGGAGATGGTGACTGAAGACATTTGGAGCATCAAAACGGTTCTTCTTCCTCACCCGCGCCTTGCAATAACGCGAAAAGTTTCTTCCACACGCCCTTGCGTTCGGCTTCGGATAAGGCGGCAACGATCTCGCGAATTTCAAGCGGCTTTTGCGCGCGGAAGGTGACTTGAATCTCGTCGCCTTCGAAATCGCGCGGAGGTTTGACGGAGAGTTTCTTGCCTGCCGAAAGGGTTGCAGCAAGCTCTTCGAATTTCTTTTCGAGCGCGCTGAGTTGCGGATAGCGTTCTTGGTGCAGCCACGTGCGCAGCAATGTCGTGCGCTGTTTGGGCGTGTAATTGTCGCGCACAAACAGTTCCTGCACTTCCGGCTTTTCGAAGATGTCGCGCAGTCGCGCGCCATCACGTGCGGCGAGACCGTTGGCATTTTCCAAAATCTCCCGCGCTTCTTGCAATGAAACACGATGCCCGCCGAACAATCTTTCTGCGGCGAAGCGGCGATCATCCGGGCGGAGCGGGCGCAACAAATCCGTATGCTGCGGCGTGAGCCGGCCTTCGGCAAGCTCGTGCTGTTGCTCTTCCGGCATTTCGTGCAGAAAAAGATAACTCTCCACCGCTTCAATCGTGGGCGGCAAGCCGAGCAAGGGACACACGTCTTTTTGCAGACGCTCCAAATCACCTTGCCACAGTTCCGCGAAGCGCTGCAGCACGCGCGATTTTTCGATGGCATTGAGCGGACGCCCGCCGATTTGTTCGTGCAAACTGTACCACAACAGTTCCTCTTCGCTTTTATCGCGCAGAACAAGAGCCGGCACTTCTTTCCAATCGAGCTGGCGGCACGCGAGCGCGCGTTTCACGCCGATGACGAGTTTGAAACCTCGACCCGAAGGCGTCACTGCCAGCGGCTGCTGTAAGCCCACAGCGCGCACCGAATCCAATATCGGCCCCGGCGCGGTTGGATACGTGAAGACATACTTATTCCACTCGGGCGAATCGAGATCGATCTTCGCGAGCGGGAGGTTTTCGATTTGCACGCGAGGCTCCTTTTATGCAAAACTATTTCTGTCAAAACTATTTTTAAAAGCGCTTGTGGCAGAATGATTTTCGACAGAATAATTCCGCCGCATCATTCTGCCAAAGCTTTTCATTGAATAAACAAAACGCTTTTTCTTTCGGCTTCGGTCATGGCGAAGACCTGCCGCAAGACTTTTTCTTGGGCCGGAGTCAGCTCGCGTTTGCGCCGAGCCATGACACGGCGTGCGACGGCGAGCGCCTTTTCCAACGCATACGTTTCAAAGCTAGGCACGCCGCCCCATGCAAACGAGGGAATGGCTTTGCTCGGATAGCCCGCGCCGAACACATTGCTCATCACACCGACAACAGTGCCGGTATTGAACATGGTGTTGATGCCGCTCTTCGCGTGATCGCCCATAAACAAACCCGCGAAGAGCGAACCGCTATCAACACTTTCGCCGTTGATGTAAACCTTCACGGTGCTGTAGTTGTTCTTCAAATCGCTGTTGTTCGTGTCCGCGCCGAGATTGACCCACTCGCCCAAATACGCATGGCCGAGAAAACCTTCGTGCTGCTTGTTGCTATAGCCGTGAATGATCGACTCCTCCACTTCGCCGCCGACTTTGCAGACTTCGCCGATGGAGGCGCCTTCGTAAATTTTCGCGCCCATTTTGATCGTGGAATTTTTTCCGATATACAGCGGGCCTTGCAAGGAAGCATTGGGCATTATGGTCGCGCCTTCGTCAATGTAGATTGGGCCGTCTTCGGCATCGAGCACGACGCCGGGCTTCACCTTCGCGCTCGGTGCAATGAAAATGTTTTGCTCCTCCAGCAACGTGACATTGGGATAAACCTTTCCCAAAATTTGGCCGCCGCGATTGTAGAAGGCAAAATCGCGCGCGATCTCTTTCGCGTTGGCATGCACCAAATCCCACGGATAGTTGAGCCAATGGCCTTCGACTTCGTGCTCGGCGATTTCGGGAAATGATTCGGGCAGCTTAATGTTTCCATCAACAAGCGCAAGCCTTTCCGGTTTGATAAAAGCTGCAACGGTTTTATCATGATGCCGCAGCAAAAGCTCTTGCAGGGGATTTTCCGGAAGCCTGGCACTGAAGAGAAAGCGTGCATTCACAAACCAGCTCGCGACGGCGGGCATTTCATTAACACGACACGCGGGATTCGCCTCGCGCATGGCGTCTGCAAGATACTCGCGGCAGAAAAGAAAAAGCTGCGCGTTCTCGAATTGCCGCGCGATTTTCTCGCGCAAGGAAGCCATGCCGCAGCGCAAATCAAACACCGGCCGCGTGAGCGTGAGCGGATGGAATTGCGCAAATCGCTCGTCTTCGAAGAGGCAGAGGTTGGGGGCCATGGTTTTAATAGAACCTTTTTCCAATAACACGAAATTTCGTTGCTGTGACGACCACGAGCAAACCGCGATAATCGTCAATATCCGATTGCTCCAAAAAACGGAGCAGCGCACGATTCATGCGTTCCGCAGTAACAGGTTTAACGCGAATCACAACGATGCCGGCATAAGCCTCGGGAGGGTATTGACGCCCGTTTGCAAAAGCCTTATCGCCCGAAACCAGCACTCGCCCTTCACTTTGCGCCAACGCAGCGACCGTTCGGTCCGGCACGTTACTACCGAGACGAACGTGATGCTATCAACTTGAAAGCCATATTGCTCCAAGAGACGTTGCGTTGACCGCGCGATGTGACTATCAGCCAGTGCCGGAATTTTCATCTGCCGTTTTCGATTTGCGCCACAGCGCGAGAAGCGTAGCGCATGGCAGTTTTAATATCTGCGCGTGAGAGCACCGGATATTCGACAATGATTTCTTCAGGCATGTAACCTTCGGCAAGGTGATCGAGGATCAAGCGCACGGGGATGCGCGTTCCGGCAATCACCGGTTTGCCGCCAAGAATATTGGGAGCGCGAATGACTTTGGGTTTTTTCGCAACGGGCTTCCTGGTTGTTGACTTCATACTCATACTGCATTTCTTTGGGTGAAGCTTTAAATAAGAAACGCATCTTTCACGGCAAACAAATTTTTCCCAAGACCGTCGCAGCGCGCGCGCCGGTGACGGAAGGCACATTGCCGGCATTGCCTGAAACGGTTTCGTTGGCGAGCAGCGCGAAGAGCATTGCCTCTTTCGCGTCGCTCGGCACGCCATATTCGTCCGCAGTGGAAATCGTCGCGCCGGAAAATTTTTCGCGCAGCATTTGCAAGAGCGCGAGATTGTGCGCGCCGCCGCCGCTCACAATCAACTCTTCAATGCGGCCGTGGCTTTGTTCCAAAAAATTTGCGCCACGCCAAACACTCTCCGCGGTCAATGCCGTGGCCGTGGCAATGATATCTGCGTGCGCAAGTTTCAGCGCGCGAGCACGCAACAAAAGTTGCGCGACGAACTCAGCGCCAAATTCTTCGCGGCCCGTGCTCTTTGGAATCGGGCGCGCGAAGTAGGGATGCGTGAGCAAGTGCTGCAATAGCTCGTAAGAAACTTCGCCGCGCGCAGCGGTTGCGCCGTTTTCATCATACGCTCGACCCAAAAGCTCTTTCATCAAGCCGTCAACAACCATATTTGCCGGGCCGGTATCGAAAGCGAGCACGTCTGCCAAGGCGCCGTTCTTTTTGAGAATGGTGAGATTGGCAATGCCACCGAGATTTAACAATCCGCGCGTTTGTGTGGTCGAACGAAAGAGCAGATAATCCATGATCGGCACGAGCGGCGCGCCTTGCCCGCCGAGCGCCATATCCGCGGCGCGAAAATCCGCGATGGTGATAATTCCGGTGCGTTTGGCGATCAGGCTTGGCTCGCCGATTTGCAGTGTTCCGCGCGAGGTCACGTTTGCAATCGGCTCGGCATAAGGCAGGTGGTGAATCGTTTGTCCGTGCGAGCCGATCACATCCACGTCATGCGTTTGCACCCGAGCCGCCGCAATGATTTGCAAAGCGGCTTGCGCGAAGCATTCGGCCACGGCAATATTCAAGCGGCAGATTTCATCGACGCTGCCTCGACCAGGAAGCGAAGCCGAGAGCACCCGCTCGCGCAGTTCTTGTGGATAGGGATAAGTTTCAAAGGCGAGCAAGCGCAGTTTCGATTCCAGCCCGCAACCCGTGAGGCGCACCAAACCCGCGTCGATGCCATCCGCAGAAGTGCCGGAGATCAGACCGATAATGAGCTTTTCTTTTTTTTGTGTGAGATTGAGTATACGCTGCATGTAGCGTTGCAGATTTTTAGATTTCAAATCGTGCTTATGCCACGGCTTCACCGTTGCATGCTTTGCTCTATTAAAAGTGTGGCCTTTGCTTCAAGGGCAAAAACTTTACTAAACTTTTCAAGTTTAGCAAAGTTTGCTTCTAGCTCATCCGGCCTGTGATAAGGCGCACTCATCTTTGTGTCGGGGAAACCACGGCCCAGCCGCGGTTGGAACGGTTATAAAGAGAGCGCTCGAGATTTTTTAGAAAGCTTTCATCAAAGGAATGATCGCATGTTTGCATTGCCAGCAAGGCCGCGCCAATCACAGGTTCGAAGCGCGGATCGACGACTTGTATGCGCTCTTGCGCGTCACCGAAAACTTTCCAGAACGCCGGCAAGAGCGCCTCACGGCGGCGGAATAGTTTTCCCAACAGCGCGAGCGGAATGCTGGTATCCGCTTCGAAGCGCTTCATTGCGGCAAAAGCCAACTGGCCCAATGCGCTGCCGGTTTCTTCCACCAAGCGTTGCGCGACATGATCGCCTTCCTCCGCTGCAGCAAACACCAACGGCGCAAGTTCCGCTACGCGCCCGCGATCAAATGCGGGATCATAAATTTGCGTGATGATCAACTCGATACTCGCCACGCCGAAATGTTGTTCGAATATTGCGCGCAACTGCGTCGGCGCGCCGCGGCCATCCCAATCTTGCAGCGCGGCGTTGAGCGCTTGCTTCGCGAGATAATAGCCGCTGCCTTCGTCGCCGAGCAGATAGCCCCAACCGCCGACGCGTACGATATGGCCCGCATGCGTGCGCGCATGCGCGAAAGCTCCAGTGCCCGCACTCACAATGATGCCCGGTGCGCCGGCAAACGCGCCGGTCAATGCTCCGAGCGCATCGCTTTCCGCAACGACGTGTTGCGCGAGTCGCGCGTGTTGCAGCAACTCCGTTACAAACTGGCGATCCGCGGGCCGGCCCACACCCGTCGCGCAAAAGCCGGCGAGATCAACGTCGTGTGTGGAGATTTGCGCCGCTTCGCAAAGCTGCTGCGTAAGTTGCACGACGTGCTCCGCAATCGCGCCGCGTAGTTTGTTATAATTTGCCGAAGGAGCATCTTTGAGAGCGAGTAGCTCGCCGTTACTGCGCAGCAAGCAACCGCGCATAGCCGTGCCGCCGCTGTCGATGCCGATGATGTAATGCAAAGTATGAAGGTTCATTCTTGTCGCACATCGTTGAAATCACGAACGACGCTCTGCGCAAGGGGAGAATTGTTCACAACAGATTTCACAAACTCGACGCTATTGCGCCTCATGGCAAGACGTGGTTGCAATGTGCGATACAGCCATGTTGCGGCGAAAATTTTCAACGCATCGCCGGGGAAAAAGATCAAAGCACCGACGATTATTGCCTGCGAGAGCTGCAGCTCTGTTCCCAAAATCCAATTCGTGTTCAGCCAAAGATAGCACACGCCGCATGTCAATATCGTGGCGATGGCAAGGGTATTGGCGAGCAGCAATTGCGGCCACGTTGCGGGCGGCATAAATGTTTCCCGTCCGGGTTTGCGATGAATGAGCGCGCCAACAAGAAAACTCGCCAGCGGAAAGCCGAGCAGATAACCGAAGGTTGGTTGCAGCACGTAAGCCGGGCCTCCGCCTTTGGTGAAAATCGGCAATCCCGCCAGACCCAAGCAGAGATAGAGCAACTGGCTCAACGCGCCATGTTTCGGGCCGAGCACGAGGCCCGCGAGCAAAACAAAAAATGTTTGCAAGCTGAAAGGCGCGAACGGCAGGGGCACGCGCAACTGTGCCCCCATCACGGTCAAGGCCGTAAAGAAGCTGGCGAGCACAAGCATGCGAATGTGTGGGCGATTCATTGCTGCATCTTTGCTGAAATGAGGTAAACCAGCGCTTGTTTGGACCGCGGGCAATATACAAACGCAACCCTGGAAAGTCAATTGCACGGCTAGTGCACAAGCGAAGCTTGCTTCTCTGCTCATGAAAAAATATATTGTGATGACTTTGTATTGTAACATCGCGAAATTCTACCCGCTGATTTCTCCTCAAACCGCAAACTGAAAATCGACGGGAGCCGGGCAGCGCCCAGTACGAATGAGTTGTCTCCGCCTCTGTTTGTAGATGCGAGCCGGTTTTAAATATTCTTTGCCAATCGTTTCATGAGCATTTTGTTTAAGATTGTCTCGTTGCGCCGCGTGGTTGGTTTGCTGATCTTTCTTTCCGCTTATCATCCTCAACTGGTTTTGGCCAGATACGAGCACGCCAGAAATCCTGAAGATTCCTCGCGCACTCTTTCATCCGACCGTGAAGTTTTGGTCTTTCAGCCCCGGCTTGGCAAGCTTCGCGGCAATCCCCACGCTTTCATTCCGTATCGCGAGTTGGCGCATCCGCGCATTGGACTGGCGCTAAGCGGCGGCGGCGCGCGGTGTCTCGCGCAAATCGGCGTGCTGCAGGCTTTGGAAGAAAACGATTTTCACATCGATTTCATCGTGGGCACGAGCATGGGCAGTTTCGTGGGCGGCATGTATGCAGCAGGCTATTCCGCCGCGCAGCTTCGCAAAATCGTACACGAGGTCGCGTGGGATGAAATCATGAAAGACACGCCGCCGCGCCAGAACTTGCTGCTGAGTCAAAAACAGGATCGCGATCTTGCCTTGTTGCGCATTCGCTTGCAAGGGCTCAAGCCTCACCTCCCGCGTGCGCTCACCGCGGGCCAAAAGCTCCATTCAGTTTTGACCGAGCTTACCTGGAACGCGAATTACTGGGCGAGCGGCAGTTTTGACAATTTGCGCTTGCCGTTTCGCGCGATTGCCACGGACGTGTATTCGGGTGAAGAAGTGGTGTTGGAGAACGGCGATTTGAGCGAGGCAATTCGCGCCTCGGGCGCATTGCCGCTGTTGATTGCGCCGGTGCCGCGGCAGGATATGTTATTGGTCGACGGCGGGGTTGCGAACAACATCCCGGTGGATGTTGTGCGGCGCTACGGCATCGAAATCGTCATTGCCGTGGACGCCACTTCGAACTTGCGTCCGAAGGAAAATCTTGCCTCGCCGTGGGAATTTGCGGATCAAGTCACCACGATTATGCAACAGGAAAAGAACGCGCGGCAGCGTGCCGCCGCAGATATTCTAATCTCGCTGGAAGATTTGTCCCGCACTTCGCTCGATTTCACGGCGCTGGATACACTCATACAGATCGGTTATGAACGAATGCTGGAGCAAATGCCGAAGCTGCGCGAACTTTATCGCGGCCGTAATCGCCCGCTCACACAACCCGCGGAGCGAGCCCATCTCATTCGCGAGGTCAACGTGCGTGGTGCGACAGAGCATAACACTTGGGCGCACGCGCGCAACGGCAACGCGTTTGAAATTACCTCACACGAGCTTCAGCAACGGGTCGAGGAAATATACGCGCGCGGCGACTACGGCTTGGTCGAAGCGCGCTTGACGCAGGATACTTTGACCTATATCCTCACACGCAATCCCATTTTGCACGAAGTCCGGGTGCACGGTAATAGCGTTTATGCCGATTCCGTTTTGCTTGCGTGTTTGAAATCGCCGCGCGGCGCGCGCCTCAATCATCAACGAGGCGAAGCAGATCTCACGGCATTGATCGAGCACTATCGCCGCGATGGCTATGCGTTGGCGGAGATCGCGAACGTGCAATTTGATTCGACCTCCGGCGTGTTAGAGATCACGATCGACGAAGGCCGCGTGGCGCAAATCGAAATCGAGGGCTTGCAGCGCACGCAAGCAATGGTGGTATTGCGCGAGTTCTCATTGCAGGCCGGTGAGATTTTCAATTCCAAGCGCGCGCGCCGCGGCATCGACAACATTCACAGCACCGGATTGTTTGAGAACGTGAGCCTGATGCCGCAGCGGCGCGACGAAGGCGGAGCATTGCTGAAAATCAAAGTGGAAGAAAAGGCCTACAACGTCATCCAAGTGGGCGACTATTATCAAAGCGAGCGTGGCAACTTAGCGTTCCTGGAACTGGGCAACGAAAACGTCTTGGGCACGGGCAGCAAGCTGTTCTTGCACGGCGCTCTGGGCGCGCGCGAGCAGAAGGCGAACCTCGCGTGGCGCTCGGACCGCATTTTCAAAACATTTCTTACGCTTTCTGCCAGCGCTTATCATCGCATGCAGGAAAACTTTATTTATGGCAATCAAGCTCTCGACGAGACGCTGGGCAAATTTTCAGAGCGCCGCTCCGGCTTGCGCATATCCGTGGGACAACAGGTGCGTCGCTTCGGCGCATTGTCGGCTGAGTTGCAGTGGGAAGAGATTCATTTCGGAAGGATTTCCGGTGGGGGATATCCGGTGGGCACGTCTCAGATTACGACATTGGGTTTGCATTCGGTGGTTGATACCCGCGATCAAGTGCCCTTTACTCGTGGCGGGCGTTACTTCAATTTGATGTATGAATACGCGAAGCCCGCACTGCCCGACGCAAAGTCTTTCATCAAGTTTTTCTCACAGGCAGAATCATATCACACGCTCGGTCCGCACACGTTGCAAACGAGATTTCTCGGCGGCCTCGCCGATCGCACCACGCCTTTCAGCGAGCAGTTTCGCCTCGGCGGGCCGCAGCAAGTGTTTGGCTTGCGCGATCAACAATTATACGGCCGCCAACTCGCGCTCGGCGGCGTCGTTTATCGGTATCAGCTCCGCAAGCGCCCGTTCTTCGATACCTATTTGAGTTTGCGCTATGAAATGAGCGGATTGTGGGACGATCAACAAGAAGCTTCCTACAAAAAATTTCATCACTCTTGGGGCGTCGCACTCACGCTTGACACTCCGCTCGGTCCGGTGGGCGTGGCGTTGGGAATTTATGAAAGACGGCAGCGGCGCATTTATTTCAATTTCGGCGTGCCGTTTTGATGGCGCAGTTGCCGCTCAGATTTTGGGCAGACTTGTCTACCTTTGGGCGCGAGCATAGATCAAAAGCGCATACAGCAAGAGTTCTTCAATTCATGCTTTAGAGTCGTGTGCCTTTGGCAAGAGCCTCGGTCCTCAGCGTGTCTGTGAATCCGTTATAGTGTCCACTTTGAGTCTTCGCGATGTGAGAATTTCGTTGTCGCCGTGGCGCATCCCGTCGTGTGATCTAGTTTCACGCCAAGACATAAACCTCTCCAGCACAAGCGCGAGGATGATTCCCGCCAGCGCATCCACCCAATAGTGATATTGCAGCACAAACGTTGAAATCGAAAGCAAGAACACCAATGGCAGTAGCAGCCAAAAAGTTGTTCGAAAGCTCCGGCGGAGCACTAGCAACATCGTCCATGCCGCGGCCACGTGTGAGCTTGGAAACGCCGCGCCCACCACTGCGCCGCGTTTTTGCACCGCCAACACGAAATTAAAGAAAACTCCGCCCGAGGTCAGCTCTGCAATGGAAACGTTCAGCGCATGGTGCGGACCGCGGGCAGGAAAGAGTAAAAAGCAGACATAGCATAGATATAAACTCGCACAGATGCGATTCATCACTTGCTCAAATGCCGGCTGTAGCGCTCCGGCCGTGCGTCTGCGGCTGAAATAGAACAGCCCGAGGACAAAAGGAATGAGCGGATAATACGCCCAATAGGCAAAGGCAAAAATCTCCGTCGTCGCCGGCGTCAAGCGTGGCGCGAGATATTCATAAGCATGCTGGCCAAACACCACATAGTCGCTTTGGATCAAATGCGGCTCCAGCCAAAACGGCAAGAGCAGATTGACGATGCGCCCCACTTCGCCGAAGAAAAAAGTCAAAAGGATGACCGGATACCAATCCCGCAGGAACCGCGCCCACGCGGGCTGCCGCGCCTCGGTGCGAATCAACATGAGCACGGCAACGAATGCGAACGCATGCAGCACCGCAAAGCGCAACGTTGTCGTGTCCCGCTTTCCGGCAAGCAGGGCAAGTAATGGCAGCAGTACGAGCACGGCGAGTGTGAGCTTATCATACAGCCGCAAATTTTTCTGCCACGTTCTTATGGGCATAGAATCCGATTGAAACACGCTTTTCTCCTTAATGTGCCTTGGGCTTTTGCTGCAACGCCAAGCGCAACAGCGCCGCCAAAACAAAAATTCCGCCCAACATCGCAACCACGGAGGAGCCGGCCGGAAAATCGAATTGAATCGAAAAATAAATGCCGAAGAAGCTGCCGAGCAGGCTGATCGCCGTTGCGATGAGCACCAAGCCGGCGTTCTTGCGCGTCAATAAAATGGCGGACACCGGCGGCACGACGATATAAGAAAACACCGGGATCACGCCGCCGGCGCGCACCGCGAGCACGATGGCAAGGCCGATTGAAACATAAAAAAGAAAATTCCAAAAATTGAAGACTCCGAGATTCGCCGCCTCATGATTCTCAAACTTTTCCGTCAACTCAAAGAACTTTGCTCGGAAGATGAAATGCAGCAAGCCAATCACGCCAAAGACCACGGCCATGACGAGGATTTGCTGTGTGGTCACGGTGAATAAGCTGCCGAATAAGACTTCTGAAATGTCCGACTCGCCGTGCGGCGCTTTGGAGATCAACAACACCGTGGCCGCGGAAGTGACCGCATAGACGATGCCGATGATCGCCTCCTGCTTCAGCCTTTTGTCCTTCACGTTGATGAACGAAAGCAAGAAGGCGCCGAGCAACGTAAAGAGAATGGCAATGAACGTTGGATCCTTTTCCAAATAATTTGCCAAGGCAACTCCGAGCATCGAAATCTGTCCCAGCGCCAAATCCACGAAAACGATACCGCGCCCCACGACATGTACGCCAAGATAAGAAAGCAACAGCCCCATCACGAGGCTGACGGTGAGCGCGTTGATGATAAAATCCTGGCTAAACATTTCGGACATGCTGCGTTTCTCCTCTCTCCACATGACCACAACAAACTCGCGCTTCAAACATGAAGCCCGAGATGCGGATTATACAAATGCAGCGGATGAAGAAACAGGCGCTATCCGCTTCATTCGGCAAATCCGTTTAGAGATTTCTTTGCAAAACTTCACTAGTAGGCGACGGATGGAAAACCGTCATGAGTCTGACTGGCTACTTCAATGCCTCGACCATCTGCGCAACGTTATGATCAAAAAGATCGAAATAGGTTTTGATGTTCTCCTCGGCGCCCACAGAGGTTGCCAGCGTCACCACTTTGCCGCCGGTGTTCGACGCCACCAATTCCGCGGATTGCGCCGCGAAATAAGGCGAATTGATTATGATTTTGATATGGTCGCGCTTCATGGTGTTGATCACTTTAGCCAATTGCGAAGGCGTGGGCGGAATGCCGGGCTTGGGCTCCAAAAAATCCGCGATCACAAGTCCGAAGCGCTGCTCGAAGTAAGGCCACTCATTGTGATATGCGATCACCTTTGTGCCTTTGAACGGGAGCATGGCTGCGACCCAGTCTTTGAGCTTCGCGTCGATGCGCGCGTTGAACTTCAGAAGATTGTCTTGAAAATACGCCCGGTTGGCGGGATCGATGCGCACCAAGCAATCGCAAATGTTTTGCGCGATGATTTTGCCGTTTGCGGGATCGAGCCAGTAATGCGGGTTGCCGAAAATGTGAATGTCACCTTCAGCGCGGTTCACGCTCGTGGGTATTTGCAACAGCGGAACATTGAGTGAAGCATCCACATAACCCGGCCCGCCCTTATTGATATTGGCATTGCGCGCGCTATTCAGCAGCGACGGCACCCAGCCGGTTTCCAAATCCAAACCGACGGTCACGAACACGTTCGCCTTGGTAAGCTTTAATATGTAGCTAGGCTTGGGATCGACGAAGTGTGGATTTTGAAAACCGGTAGCGATGGCGAAGGCTTCCACTTTGTCGCCGCCGACGAATTCCGCAATGCTTTTCAGATCGGGTAAGGAAGTCACTATGCGCACTTTGTCGTTTGCATGCACGTTTTGCCGGAACAAAGATGACAGCAGGAGCATGCCGACCAACAGCTTCCATTGCAATTTCAGCTTCATGAGAGTTTCCTTTTCAGAGCATGACGGCGTTTTTCATTTGCATACCGCATTCAGGATCAATACACGTGCGCGCCGTGCGCGCCGATGATGAAGAGGGCGCGCACGCCAATTTGATGAACGCGCTCGAAGGCGTTTGACGCTGTAGTTTTGTATTGCAGCTCGATTTTTTGAAACTCGGTGGCATACCATCCCAAAATGCCCGAGTAAGCACGCTCCACGTAGTTCGCCTCGCCCGGTTGATTGGCATAGTCGAAACGACCCGTCAAAAACCATCGCCGGCCCACTTGATAACTCGAAAGCGCATACATGCCCCACGTTTGCGGCTTCTCGTTCGCGGAGATTCTTTTCTCGCTCAACAAGGCTTCGAGTTGCAGCACGAAAGATTTGTACGCGTTGAAGCGCAATGGCTTCCATTTGTAAGTGAGATCGATTCCACCGAGCACGGAGCTGCGCGCTGCTTCGTTCGGGCCAATGGCGCCGCTCAACCCAATCTCCAGTGTCGCGTTCGGCGTGAGATCCCAAAAGTTTTTAAGATGGCTCGAATATAAAAAGCGATCGGTTTCGCTCATTATGAAGCTCGGGCTTTCACGCGGTCCGCGCGTGACTTCGAAAGTCAATTCTTGATAAAAATTCAACGGATTGGGCACGAGCCAGCTCAACGAGGCGCCCTCGTCGTTCAGGCCTTCTTCACTCAAGTAATTGGCATAAACACTCGGCATGTCCAGAAACGGCAGCGCATGCGGGTGCAGCGCGTTGATCTTGCCAAACGTGCTGCGAAACTTGCCGAGTTTGAGCTGCAAGCCCGCAGGCAATGTTTGCGTCGTTAAAAACGCTTCTTCCAATTCCACGCCGAACTCGCCGCTTTCTTCGTCGCGCGCCAGCGCCACAAAGAAATCCGCGCGTGCATATGGGTCGACGATGGATTGCAATGAAATCTCGGCTTCATGAAACTCCGCATCGAGATGACGGCGCGCCGGCGCGAGATAGCTCGCGCGAAAATCTCCGATGACGCTGATGTTGGGATTCGTAGATTGCGCCGCGCGCGTGGCTGCTTGCGGCGCACTGGGCTGGGAAGATGCGGCGAGCTGTTGTTCCAGTTGCTTGATCAAAAGCGAGTCTGCCGCGGTTTGTGTGGAGTCTTGCTGTGCCGTGGCTTGCCGAATGAGGCAAAACAGCACGAGCACGAATATGCATATGGATATAAAAAAACTTCTATTCTCGTTGCTCAAGCGAAGAAAGCCTTGCCCATCAAATCGCATAACATCCTTTGCAAAAGTTAATTCGCCTCGTTTACGCCTCCGGCCTTCATCATGTCCTCTTATACTCGATCGGTGACTACAAAGCTAGCATTTTGACGCTCAAAAACAAGGACACACTTCAGCCGGCGACTTTTTTATAAACACGAAGGCCGCTTGCTTTTCTAAAAAGAATAAGTAAATTGCCGACCGCAACGGCTGCCACGCCGAGTCTGTCACAAGGCAAACGAGCTGCGGCCAAAATTTTCAGACCCAGACGCAATGGCGTTTACACTTATTTGGATTATCCTTCAGGGAAGGAAGGCATGAAAAAAGACTTTCTGAGTATCACCGATCTCACCACCAACGAAGTATGGTCGCTCTTCGAGCTGGCAAAAGAGCTGAAAGCGAAATACGTGCGCGGCGAGGCGCATCAATATCTCAAAGATCAAACGTTGGGAATGGTTTTTCTGAAACCCTCCACGCGCACGCGCATTTCCTTCGAAGTCGGCATGTTTCAGCTCGGCGGGCATGCGCTGTATTTGCCCGCGGACGACATCGGCTTGGAGAAACGCGAAGCCTTCTCCGATGTCGCGCGCGTCATTTCCGGCTACGTCGATGGCATCATGGCGCGCATGTTTGGCCATGAGGATATCATCGAATTGGCGCGTTATGCGAGCGTGCCGGTCATCAACGGCCTTACGGATCTCCTGCATCCCTGCCAGGTGATTAGTGACATGTTCACGATTTGGGAATATCGCCGCACCTTGGATGATTTGATTGTGGCCTACATCGGCGACGGCAATAACGTGGCGAATTCATGGATCAACATGAGCACGCGGCTGCCATTCACTTTTCGCATCGCGTGTCCCGAAGGCTATGAGCCGAATGCCGAAGTGGAGGCCTACGCGCGGAGTGTGAATCTCGGGCGTGTGGAGATCTATCGCGAGCCCAAAGAAGCGGTGCGCGGTGCGCACGTGATCTATACCGACGTGTGGGCGAGCATGGGGCAGGAGCAAGAACTCGAGAAGCGGAAGAAAATTTTCAAGAATTATCTCGTCGATTCTGCCTTGATGAAGCTAGCGGCCAAAGATGCGCGCTTCATGCATTGCCTGCCCGCGCACCGCGGCGATGAAGTGACGCACGAGGTCATGGAAGGCCCCGCTTCACTCATCTTCACGCAGGCGGAAAACCGCATGCACGTGCAAAAAGCTTTGCTCGTGATGCTGATGGGCAAACGATAAAAGACAGCGCCCCTTCCTTACAATGTCATTCTGTAAGAATCTTCTCTAATGCTCAAATAAAAGCTAATTTTGGAAATGCTGCCGCGTGCGAGGAAAGTTTCTTCCAGAATGGCACCATGAGGCTGGTGCGCGCAAATGAGAAACATTGTGTAGGGCTTGCCCTAAACTGAAAGAAGGAGCCGCATGCAAAAGCACGTTCGTAAAGTGGTGCTCGCCTATTCCGGCGGGTTGGATACTTCGATCATCATTCCGTGGCTTAAAGAAAATTACGGCTGCGAGGTGATTGCGTATACGGCCGACATCGGCCAGGGCGAGGAGTTGGAAGGTTTGGAAGAAAAAGCGCTGAAGACCGGCGCGAGCAAACTATATGTCGACGACCTGCGTGAAGAATTCGTGCGCGAGTTTGTTTATCCCACTTTGAAAGCCGGCGCGGTGTATGAAGGCAAATATCTTTTGGGAACTTCGTTTGCGCGGCCGATCATCGCCAAACACCAAGTGCTCGTGGCGGAAAAAGAAGGCGCGGATGCGGTTGCGCACGGCTGCACCGGCAAAGGCAACGATCAAGTGCGTTTCGAGTTGACCTACAAAGCGCTCAACCCCAAGTTGCACGTCGTCGCCCCGTGGCGCGAATGGCACATTCGATCGCGCGAAGAGGCCATTCGTTATGCGCACGAAAGAAGGATTCCCATCACCGCGACATTGGAAAAAATTTATAGCCATGACAAAAATCTCTGGCATCTCTCCAGCGAAGGCGGAGAACTGGAAGACCCGTGGCAATCCGCGCCGGAAGCGATCTTCGGTATGAGCGTCAGCCCGGAAGCCGCGCCCGATCGTGCAACGGTCATTACTGTGGGCTTTGAAAAAGGCGAGCCGGTTGCAGTCAATGAGCAAAGACTGTCGCCAGTCGCTCTGCTGCAAATGCTCAATCGCCTCGGCGGCGAAAACGGCGTCGGCCGCATCGACTTGGTGGAGAATCGTCTTGTGGGTATGAAGTCGCGCGGCGTGTATGAAACGCCGGGGGGAACGATTTTGTACACGGCGCATCGCGAGCTGGAAAGCCTCGTGCTCACAAGGGAGACGCTGCGTATGAAAGAAATGCTCGCGCCGCGTTATGCCGATCTGGTCTACTTCGGGCAATGGTACACGCCGATGCGGCAAGCATTGGATGCGTTCGTACAAAGCACGCAGGAAAAAGTCACGGGCACGGTGCGTTTGAAATTGTACAAAGGCAACGTCATCGTGGAAGGCCGCCAATCGCCGCACTCGCTCTATCGCGAAGACTTTGCCACGTTCAGCGAAGACGAAGTGTACAATCAAAAGGACGCGGAGGGCTTCATCAATCTGTTTGGATTGCCGATGAAAGTAAAGGCGTTGATCGACATGGCGAATCAGGGCAAGAGCGAGTATCGGTAAGCATGCGGGCTTGATTTTAAGCAGCGCGTTTGTTATTGTCGCACGTCGAAATGGAGACGGCACTATGATCGGGTGGCACCGGCTCTTTGGCTTGACGTTGACGGATTTTTTTACCGACACGGCATTTCGCGTCGAGTTGGAAAAAGATCTCTCGCTCAAGCAGCAGTTCATTGACGTGATCATCATCGAAAACGAAACCGGACATCCGCTGCCGGAGACACCGGACGGTTTGGAAAACCTCGGACACTATAATTTGCTCACGTACAAGTCGCTGCACGAGCCGTTGGACGCTTGGGCACTGGACGAACTGATTGGGCATTACGTGAACTATCGCAAGCAGGCCAGTTCGGCTGCGAAAGCTTTCCTGCCGATTGAAGATTTTCGATTATACGCCGTCTGCACGCGCGCTCCGGAGAAATTCGCAAAAGAGGCAACGCTTCTTCCTCTACAACCCGGCGTGTACGAAACCCGATGGGGCAGCAAGCTCGTGCGCGTCATTGTGACAAGCCAAGTACCCAAGACGCAAAACAATGCGCTGTGGCAACTTTTCAGCGGTATCACGGAGCACGTTCAGCACGCATCTGCGAATTATCGTTGGCGCCGCTCGGACAACAGCGGCATCATCAATCAACTGTTTCAGAACTATGAAATCGAGGGTATGCACATGCCATACACCTGGGACGATTACTATCGCGACATCACGCGAGAGCATCTCGACTGGTTACCCAAGGAAGAGCTATTGGCAAAGCTTTCGGTCGAAGATCGCTTGAAGGGTTTACCGGTCGAAGATCGCTTAAAGGGTTTACCGGTCGAAGACCTCCTCAAAAGGTTGCCGCCGGAAGCTATCGAAGCTTATTTGAACAAGGTGCGCACAAAGGCGCGCAAACGCAATGGCGCGGCTCGCGCTCATAAAAAGGGCCACGCGTGAAAGTTTGGAGCGGGCGTTTCTCATCCAAGCCGGCAGAGTTGATGGAGCGCTTCAGCCGTTCGATTGCCATCGACGGCCTCATGTGGCGCGAAGACCTTGCGGTGAATCGCGCATGGGCAAAGGCTTTGCGTGACGCAAAACTTCTGACGGCTTCGGAAGCGGCAAAAATTCAACGCGGCTTGCGTGCAATTGAGACGGAATTTCGTAGCGCGCGTTTCGCGTTTCTGCCGGAAGACGAAGACATTCACGTTGCCATCGAGCGCAGATTGACCGAGTTGATCGGCGCAACGGGCGCGAAGATTCACACGGGCCGCAGCCGCAACGATCAGGTGGTGACGGATTTTCGGCTTTATCTCAAACGCCGCGTCGGGGATTTGCAAACGGCGCTGCGCGATTTGGCCGCGGCTTTGGTCGAGCAAGCCGAAGCTTCACAAGAAATAATTCTTCCCTCTTATACACACACCCAGCAGGCCCAACCCATTCGCCTCGCGCATTACCTCCTTGCACTATCCTTCGCGCTGCAGCGTCACAGCGAACAGTTGCAACAATGCGTTGAAAGAATTGACGAGTTGCCATTGGGCTGTGGTGCAGTGGCGGGCACGGCGTTTCCGATCGACCGCAAAAAGCTCGCGCAAACGCTCGGCTTTCGCCGGGTGATGCAGAATTCCATCGATGCCACGGGCACGCGGAGCTTTTGCGGCGAAATGATTTTCATCTGTTCCGACCTCGGCGTGACGCTCAGCCGCTATGCACACGATTTCATTCTCTGGAGCACGCAAGAGTTCGGTTTTATCGACCCCGGCGAGAAGTTCGCAACGGGTTCGAGCATGATGCCCAACAAGAAAAACCCCGATGCCTTCGAATTGGTGCGCGGCAAAGCCGGAACGTTGCTCGGTTTGCTTGCGGGTATCATGTCTGTGCAGAAAGGCATTCCTGCCACGTATAGCCGCGATTTACAGGAAGACAAAAAACTCGTATTCGAGGCTTTGCAGACTGCGGAAGATTGCATGAGCGTGTTTGCCGGCGCGTTGCGCACTTGCCATTTTCGCGTGGAGCGCATGCAGGCCGCGTTGGATAGCGCCTTGTTTGCAACCGACGTTGCCGATTATCTCGTGCGCAAGGGCATTCCTTTCCGCAAAGCGCATGAACTGGTCGCCCAGGCCGTGCAACATGCAGAGCGTTGCGCTTGCGGCTTGCATGAACTGCCATTGGAGTATTGGCGCTCGCTGCACTCGGGTTGTGATCAAGAACTGTTCTCCTGCTTTCAAGCGGTAACGAGCGTCGAGCGTCGCAACGCGATCGGCGGCACCTCGCTGCGGCAAGTCAAAGCACAAATCCGGCAAATGAAAAAGTGGTTGCAGTGAATCGCATGACGCATAAATGCTGAGGCAGCTCCATTCGCATGAAACCTCGCCTGCAAATCTATCCAAACAAATCCGCGTTGGTGCAGGCCACTGCGGAAATGATCGCCGTGACCTCCATGGATGCAATTCATGCACGCGGCGTGTGCGCGATCGCGCTTTCCGGCGGCACGACGCCGAAGGAAGTTTACGAAGTGCTCGCGCACGAATCTTTCAGAGAGCGGATTGACTGGCCGCGCGTGCATTGGTTTTGGGGGGATGAAAGAATGGTGCCGCCCGAACATAGCGAGAGCAACTATCGCATGACGCAAGCGGCCTTGCTCTCGCGTGCGCCGGTTCCGAAGAATAACGTGCATCGCATCAAAGGCGAGTTAGCGCCGCAACAAGCTGCGCAGGATTATCGCGAAGCGTTGCAAGCTTTTTTCAATGGGCACAAACAAATCTTTGACCTCATATTGCTCGGACTCGGTGAAGACGGCCACACCGCTTCGCTATTTCCAGAGACCACGGCCTTGCAGGAAATGGCGCACGCCGTGACCGAAGTATTCGTTCCCAAACTGGACAAATGGCGCGTCACTTTAACGTTGCCAATCCTCAACCAAGCACGCAAAGTCGTTTTTCTCGTGGCGGGAAAAACCAAAGCGGAGATCGTGGCAGGAGTGTTGGGATTGCAGCAGCCTGCATTCAAATGGCCGGCTTCTTTGGTACAGCCGCAGTCGGGAGAGTTGTATTGGCTCGTGGATTCGGAAGCCGCGCCGCGCTAATCACCCTCTTCTATGGTGACTGCAATTGCTGCAATAAATCTTTCGCACTTTCGTTGTCGGGATCGTAACGCAAGCCTTCTTGCAACGAGGCGCGTGCCGCGGAAAATTGTTGTGCCGCGAGATACGCTTGTGCCAATTGGAAATGTAGGGCGGCCTGCTCCGGTGCGAAGAGGAGCGCCTGCTGCAAGGTTGCGATGGCCTGCTTGAGGTCTCCTTCACTCTGATAAGCAATCCCCAAATTCATCAGTGTGGCATAATCCTCGGGAATAATCTCCAACGCTTTCTGGTGCGCTGCAATCGCTTGCTTGAAGTCGCCGCGTTCGCCCGCCATGACGCCTAGATAGTCCATGGCAATCGCCCAACGCCGCCGCAACGCATTTTCGGAAGCGCCTGCGGTTTGCAATTTCTCAATCAAGAAAGCGCGCACGTTGCGATCGTTCCCGGCGCCCGCGTGCAAGGCCACGAGTGCCAATGCTCGCACTTCCAAATCGTTGCTCTCTGCCAAAAGTTTGAGGCGCGTGAGAACTTCCGCATCCAATCCTTCCATGTCTTGCCGCAAATGCTGCTTCACAAACTGGCTGAGCGCTGCCGTTTGCGCCATGGGATGCGACGGCGAAGCATTCAACAAAAGCGCCGCCGCGGTTTTGAAATCGTTCGCACTTTGCGCGGTCATGAAATTTGCCACCTGCACATGATGCGGCTTGAGCTTGCCATACCATCTCTCAACTTGCGCCTGCAATTCCTCCACTGGCCGTTCGCGATGGCATTTGCTGCAAGCATTCTCGATTCCCAACTGCGCGTCGAATGCCGGCCGTGGAATAGGAATGCTGTGATCCGAGCGCGCGAATCTCAAACGCGTGCCGAGCAGTTGGTGCTGCAAGTACGGCATGTGACACGCGACGCATGAATTCCCCGGCGAGTTTGTGCGATGATGCGAGTGCGCCCCGGCATTTTGCGCTTTGCTCGCATGGCAGCCCGTGCATTGCGCATTGTCAAATCTTCCCGGCAAAGCATTGCCAAACACGTCGCGATAATTTTGCGAGTGCGGATCGTGGCAATCCACACACGTCATGGAGCCCTCGAGATAGCATGCACTGTAGAGGTGATTCTCTTGATAAGCAAAATGGCGCACGCGCCCATCGGGCAAATACGGCGCGCTACCCAAGATCGGAAATTTCACGGCGTAGTGATCGGTAAAACTCTTCCCCGGCAGATATCCGCTTTGCATGGCGTCCTTCGTCGCGTGACATTGAAAACAGACTTCCAAAGATTGCTCTTTGGATAACGTGGAAAGCGGCGCCATGCCAATGTCCGCGAGTTGCGCCGCATTTTCGCTTTGCATCAACTCAATATGCCGGCGGCCCGGGCCGTGGCAGGATTCGCAATTGATCTGCAGGGTTTGATAGCGCGTCACAAATTGCCGCGTTGTGGCATCGTATTGCACGAAGATCTGGCTGCCGTGGCAATTCTGGCAATTCGAATGTTGCGGCTCCGTGCCGAGTATACGATGCGGCGGCCAATTGGCGAGATCGTTGAGCGAAATGTCGCGGCGCACCGGCGCCCAATCGTTGCGCGCACGCAATTGCACGAACCAGGTGTTTTCATCGCGAATGAAATCGAAAGGCAAAAACTTCAGCGTGCCATCCGGATACTTCGCGAAGAAACTTTGCGTACCGCCGCCCATCATGTGGCCCCCGCCGATGATGGCCGCGACTTTTATTTCTTCCTCGGGCTGGCCGTTTGGTTTAATGACAAAAACATACTCGCCGTTTGGGTTGCGCGCAGGCACGACAACCGCGTCTTTGAAATGCAGCGGCACACCATTGAATTTCGCAATAACTTTCGTTTGCCCCGGCTCACCACCTGCGTTGCCATGCGTGGATTTTTTCCACAAATCATACTGCTCGGCGTGGCAGGGCTGACAGGCCTCTGCGCCGATGAAATCAGTGAAGGATATCTTGCTTTCGGATGAATGAGATTGTGCTGCCGGCAGCGGCGGCAATGTCGATTGGCGTTCGACTGCGACACGAGCGCCATTCCACCCAAGCTGCCGGCGCCCGAGAAAAAGCGCCGCAATAGCCACGACGGCAGCAACCAACATCATCAATGCGATACGACGCTGGCGTTGGCTCGCCGAGTTTGATGCTACGTCTTCTTTGCGAGACGGCGGTTTTGTTGCGGAATATGGCTGTTTTCGCGATCGCTTTTTCTTCGACATTCGTTCATTCGGGTAGAATTTCAGCTACGGCACGATGACGAGTTTGCGCACGCGGCGAAAATCTTGCGCACGCATTTCGTAAAAATAAATTCCGGCGCCGAGCGTTTGGCCTGCGTCATTTTTGCCATTCCATCGCAAAACCTGCGTGCCAGCGGCTTGCGTGGCAGATATCAACGTGCGCACCGTTTGCCCCAAAAGATTGTAAATGCGCACGGTCACGTGCGCGGCGCGCGGAACATGAAAGCGAATGGCTACGTCTGCATTCTGCGTTTCATCGCCCGGCGCGAGATCAACCATGCGCACCGGATTGGGATAGCTTTGTTCCAGCTCGAACTGCAGCGGCAAAGGCTCGGTTGGCGCAGCGGCAACCGCAGTCGAAGTTTCACCCAAATCCTGCAAAGCCTGCCGCACGAGTTGTTGTGCCTCCGCTTCGGCCATAAAATATAACGGAAAATCCAACACGATACATTTGAAATCTGGTCCGAGGAATCTCAACGCCACCGGTTTGCCGTGATAGAACGACGGCGGCGATGCGGAGGACCGATACGTATACAGCTCTTGCGCGGATGAACCGAAAGCCAGCGCGGTGAAAACTTCCATGGCTAGCAAATTATTGTTGAACACCGGCACTTTGACGGCATCGACCGTGACCGCAGGATAATTCGGCAAGAGCGCATCTGCGCCTTTGAAATCACGATCCGAGCCTGAGCCGATGCGTGTGCTGGCGAGCTGCAAATAGTCATAACCAAATTGTCCGGGCGAGAAATTGTTTTCAACGAAATTTTTTCCGGCCAAGCCCTCCGCCAATCCCCAGCCGCTCAACAACAAACGGCCGCCGTTCTGTAGATACTTTTTTAATGCCAGTGTGTCTTCCGCCAAGCGCCGGAGCGGCGAGCTGACATCCGAATGCCAGACGATGGTGGAATAAATTCCCAAGTCCGCGTCGCTCATGATTAAACTTTGGCGTGCACTGTCTGCCAAATCCCATTGTCCGGCGTTGTTGAAGCCCTGCAAAATGCGCGCATAAAAAGCATCCACGTCCTCATCTGGAGGTTGCAGCGGGCGGCCCGGGCCATCTTTGGTGCCATCGACGACGAGCACGCCGCGATCGTGCGTTGCGAGCTGGCCGCGCAAGAGCGCGGACGGCGCGCTCAGATTGCCGTCGTGATCGCGCGCTTGTACGGCATAACGATAGAGCACATGGGGCTGCACGTTCGTATCGCGAAAGCTGGTGAGATTCGTGAGCGAGTATTCCTGCTGTGTGGCGCCTGGGCCGATGCGCGTGAGCGTGTAGCCGGCAAAATCCGCCTCCGTATTGTCGGCATGCCATTGCAGAAGAATGCTGCTCTGCTGTGAAGTCGCTGCGAAGCCGCCGGGCGTGCGCGGCACACTCTGCGGTTTGAAATTGATTTCAGGTGCGAGCACGCTTTCATTGTTTTGCGCATCAAAAGCGGAAAGCGTGAGATAATAGGTTTGGCCTTCCTGCAAGCCGCGCAGCGTATCGCTCGTGGCCTGCAGCGCGAGCACGGTGTCATAAACTCCGCTTTGGGCGCCGAGATAGAGATGATAGCCGGCCCAGTCCGGCTCGCTGTTCGCTTGCCATTGCACGAGCTGCGAGCGCCCATCGCCCAACTCAATCGCTGTGAGCCCTTGTGGAGCTCCCGGCGCATTCGCGACCGTTACGATCATTGCCGCGGTCGCTTGCAATACGCTGGTGATATAAGGCACGTTGATGTTGCTCATCACATCCGTCGAACGGTGCCAATTCGGGCTGAAGTCACCCTCATGAATGAATAACGCCGGAAAGCCGTATTGCTGAAAAGGAAAATGATCGCTATTGCCGCTACTGGCGCCGAGCACGGGAATGAGGTTGGTGTGTTGCGTAGTGAGTTTCGCAAAGAGCTGCGCATAGCCGCGACTGCGGTCGTCGGTCAGCACGTTCATGTTCAAAACTTGATCCGCAACGTTGCCGATCATGTCCATGTTCAACATGAGAACGATATTCATGCCGCTCTGGTAGGCCATTTCTGCAAAATGCGAGCTGCCCCACAGGCCCTGCTCTTCCGCGGCAAAAGGCACGAACATGAGCGTCGCTTCCAAATCCGTTCCAGCGAAGACGCGCGCAAGCTCCAACGTTCCGGCGGTGCCGGTGCCGTCGTCATCCACACCCGGCGCGAAGAGCATGGGATCTGCATCGAAGAGAATGGAATCGTAGTGGCCGCCGATAACGATCACGCGCGCGGTGGAGAGCGCGGCGGGCTTGGTCGCGACGACATTTTGTTGCAGGCTTTGATACACCGGAAACGGATCGAAGCGCACGTCGGTGTAGCCCATGCTTTGAAATTGTCCGGCCAGCCAATTGCGCGCAGCTACGATCGAGTCGGAGAAGGAATAGCGCGTGCGAAAAGCTTCCAGGCGCTGCAGATAGCGTGCGACGCTCGAATCCGAAATCTGCGCGCGCACACTTTGGATGAGCTGCAGGCTCGCAGCGCTCGTTGGCATTTGCGGCGCATCGCCGACGCTCGCGCGCCGCAGCGGCAGCGCCCGTGGCAAGATGCGATTGAGCTGCCAGCCTTGTTGCGCGAGCCGTTGTGCGTTCTGCTCAGAAACTTTGAGCAGCACTGCGTCGCTTTCTTTTAACAGCATTTTGCCCGTGGCCGGCAAGGTCTTCCCCGCCGCGTGCGCTGTGCGCGTGAAAAAATAATACGGCTCGCTAAAAGGCTCGGTATCGAGAATTTCATATGCGACTCCGCGTTGTTGCAAGGTTCCGAGAAGGTCGGGGTTCATTGTCGCGAGCATGTAGGTCTCGCTGTGCAAACAGATCTGTAGCGGCAGCCCCGCCAAAGTTTGCGGCGAGGGCGCCGTGATTTTCACCAATACTTCCGCGGTTTGCGCGAAGCAAAAAGTGCTCATGGCCAACAATCCGGCAAGCACAAGCGGCAGGCGCAACGAATTCGCTTTGCATGACATTTTACTATCTCCTGTCTTTAACATTCTTGCTGCAGCGATTTAAGAATGAGGGTAAGCAGTGCGCGCTCAAAGTTTTCTTTCCAACCAGAGAAACGTGCTGCTCAACAAAAAAATCAGGAAGAACCAGAAGGGCGAAATTATTTCCGTCTTGGCAAAAGTAGATGAGACAGGTGAAGAAGTCCTTTCGTTTGAACGCACGGCCCGGCGTGAGGTTGCAGCGATTCTTGCTGCCTGTTGCCAAGTCCGCCAATCCTCGCGCGCATAAACGTAAAACCATTTTGTCGCCACCTCATGCCATCCGGATTCGCGCGGCCAGTACGTGCCGCGCCAGCGTTGGGGCTCCACTTCATCCTGCCTTAAAAAGAACGTGTCTGCCGGCGCACTTGGTGGTTTGATGATTCCAAACGGAAGCGGATTCGTAGTCGTGAGCTGCAATGCGAGGGGTTGATCGACACAAATCGGCTTGTCCACCGCTAACGCCCATGCTTCGCGCTGCTCTTTGCGGCGCGCCAATGCGGAAAACACGTGTGACCAATAGGAAGCATACAACTGTGGCTGGCCGGTCAGAAGCCAACGATATGTTTCGCGCAACAGACTCAGCCCCACCCGGCCTTCTCCGCGTTGCACGGCCATTGCGAGCGCGCGATCTTGTTCATCGCTAACAAGCGCCGTGCCCCCCCACGAGGGCATGAGCGCAAAAGGCTCGCAAGGGATCGCCCGCGAGGTTTGTGTGGGCGAGTGCTGCCAATGCGCTTTGACCATACGTGATTCGAGATCGGGAAACGCCTCGAAGCGAAACGGCAGAAAGAACTTCGCTTCAGAAAAATTTTGTTGTTCCGGCGCCAACGTGACTTCATCTGCGACGAGCAAAACGCCCACACCTTTCCGTTCCATCGCCGCACGCAAAGCCCGGCGCTCTTGCGCACTCAACGTTTCGAGCGCGTGGCCATCCAGCAGAACGACGTCGAAATCTTCCAGCACTTCTGCGTCGATCGCAGCGAGCTTGAGCCGCGGATGATTGATGAACTCAAAGCGATGCCGTTCGCGACTCACGGTCGTTCGTATTGCCAATCGGCATTGTTCCCGCGCGGCCCAATGCTTGAGGTGCTTCGTTTCGAACTTCGGCGCGCTCTCCAAAATTAAAATGCGCAGCGGTTGGGGCGGCTGTACGTGTACGGCAAGGTGTTCTTCCGCGAGCACGCGGCCTGCTTCAGATTTGAGGCGCAGAACATAAAGATGCAATCCCAACTCACGTGGCCTCATCTGCAATTCAAACTGCGGCGAGGGTTTGGGCGTGAGCGCAAGAGAATCGCTTTCGCCTCCGGGATCGGTGAGCGTCACCCAATGTTTCGCGCTGTCCCCACACACGGCCTCGCCTTGAACAAAGAATGCTTGCCCAAGCTGCAATTCTCTCGGCCAGTATACTTGCTGGAAGCCTGTGCTCAGCGGCGCGAAATCTGGCGTGATCTGCACGCCCTCCAACTCCTGCCAATCGTACTCGCGCAAGCCGTGGCCGAACACGTATAAGCGCCGCACTTCGGGATAATGCCTGTGCAGATAACCGAGGTCGGGAATGATTTTGCAAGAAGAAGACTCATTCGGCTTGAGTTGCGTTTCCGCCAATGCAAATGTGTAAGCGGCGTTTGGCGGTGCATCGTACGAGGGCGTTGCACGATAATTTTCTGCACCGGAGGTAAGCAACACCGCGGTTGCCGGGTCTGCCGCCGAGATCCAGCGTGGCCGCAACGCCAGGGCGAGCAACGCCAAGATTGCCAGCGTGTTCGCCAACACGCGCCAGATTCGCCTTTTGCGCGGCGCGCGGCGCCATATCCAAAATGAAGTGGCAATGAAAAGCAGCGCGCACAGCAGAATGAAAACTACGGCATAATCGCCGTCATTCAAGCCAAGAGAGTGTGCCCTCAACAAGTCCCCCCTTGAGGGGGGTGTTGTTCGTAGCAATGAAAAAGCATTATTTTCGTGAAGAAGCATATCGTCGAGGAGTTTTTATGATCAAAGCCTACTTGCCAGAATCTTATAATGAAATCTTTTAGAATGGCGCGCCAAGCTTTTCAAAATATCTTTGCGCAAGCACGGATTTCGCTTCGACGCTTTGCGCGGGTGCGGGCGCAGGTTGCGGCAATAGTTGCCACAACGCGCGCTGCGCCGAGAGCAAACATGATTCGCGCGGTCTGCGGCGGCTCTTCAAATCTGCCAGCAGCGCATGCAAATCCTGCAAAGCTTGCAGGCTCGCGTGTGATTGTTGGAGCGCGGCCCGCGCCAGCTCGCGGCTCGCCCGTTCGATGGTCGCAATCTCATCTTGAGAAAATGCCGGCTGCGTTTGTTCCGCGCGGCGCAGAAGCTGGAGCGCCGCACGCACCTCGCGAAAACTCGAGTCACGCGGCGTTGTTTTTTGCGCCGTTTGCGTCGCAATCTTTTCTAAATCACCCGTCAAGCGTTTTTCCGCCACTTTGATGGGCGTGGCTTCGAAGCCGACACGCTGCACATAAACGCGGCTGTGCTGTTGCACGCTTTTCAACAACGCGAGCGCGCGATATTCGTAGGGCAATGCCGCCTCGGGGTGGTACAGGCGCAAATGGAGCTCCGCCTCCCACATTTCCGCCAATGCCGCCTTGAGCTGCGTTTTGACCGAGGGCGCAAACAACGTGGCGTTCTCCGCAGTGTCATGCTGATGCTCGAACTCCTCGACGATCTTGTCGACCGCGGATTCTTTTGTGTCTGTTGCGCTCTTGTCAATTTTTTCGCCGGAGTGCCCGGGTTCCGGCGCGCCCCCCTCTTCCATCTCTTCACCCAAGTATTCGCCATATCGCATGCGCAAAGCCTGTTGATCGAAGCCGAGGTTCTGCGCGCGTTTTTGCAATTCCGCCACGCTGATATGCGCGCGATCCCGGATCAGCTTTTCGGTATCGATGATGATTTGGCGTTGGCTGCGAAAATATTCCGGCAGTGGATTGATTACCAGGCCGCTGCTCTCCACCATCATTGCGCTCGCGGTATCTTGCCAAACCACGAAAAATGTTTCCGAACGGCTGCGATTCGCGACCGGCTCGCGATTGTCGCGTGCTTCGAGAAAGAAATACAATTCATCGCCCGGCGCCATGCCGAGTTGCACAAGATCGAGAGCACGCTGCAATTGCCAATGCCGCGGGGAGTTTTTTGCAATCTTTTCGAAATCCAATGTAGCTTCGCGGAAACGCACCGCCTCGCCCGTGCCGCGCGCGAGCGTGGCAAACGCCGCAACGGTTACGAGGCCATAATCATCTTCCGCCTCCGCCTGCAAGCTGAGATGCGGCAATTGGCCGGGCATGATCACCGTCCGCGCAGCGAGGGAAGTGACAACTAACGCCGGCGCGTTATCGTTGATCACCTCGAGACGAGAATAGTGCGAGGCTTGCGGCTCGGCGTTGCTCTCGAATAAGAATTGATAAAAGCTGTGCTCACGCGCCTGCAATTGCGCCACATACTTTGTTCCTCCTGCGGAGTGCAGCGCCAAAGTGTCTTGGGCGTTCCAAATCATCACGCCGCGCGTGAGCGTTTGTTCGAACGTGAGCCGCCACTCCACCAATGCGTTTTCTTCAACTGTCAAGTTGAAATCCGAAACCAGGCGGCGTGGCTTGTTCGTATATGCCGGTGGCGTGATCGCAATCTCAAACGATTTGAGTTTTGGCGGCGACGAGGCGTTGGGTTGCGTTTGTGCCGCCGGTGCAATGCGGGTGAATGCGGAAATAGCGTGAGGCGAATTACGACGTAGCGCTCCCCAAGTTACGTGCAGCACGAGCGCCGCTACAATGCAAGTGGCCGCAAGTTTTATTGCGCTCGTCAGTGGCGCCGCAGGCAAACGTACTTCGTGATGCGTTTGTGCGAGTGCGCGCAGCAAGCGCTCTTGCTGCAGCTCCTCAAGAAGGCTGAAGTGTGATGAAGACGGCTTGAGCAGAAGCTCGCAGCTTTCTTCCAGAACTGGTTCGGTGCGATTGAGATGGCGCGCAACCAAATGCGTGTCAAGGCGATACCGGCGTTGCAAGACAAGCTCACACAGCGCGAACGCAAAGAGCCCCGCGACGATGACATAAGCGAAGCGCCCACCGAACAAGTTCTGCGCAACAACACCAGCCATGAACGCAACGCTCAAAGATTTTAACGCAATGCCAACCTGCACCCGCGTGCGCCAACGCCGCATGAGATCGTGCAACCACGTTAAGGCCTGCTCGCGCGTCATGCTCTGCGCCTTTCAGAGAGCCAGCGCTCCCATACGAATAACACCGCCGCGAGTAGCCAGAACGGAACATGCAAACTGGTTGCGCTAGTGGGAGGAGAACTGGGCGTTGCCATGTTTTTTTTCTGCGGCCGCATTTGCGTCGCGCTCAAGCGGCGTTGCTCGAACGGCTCTCGCACTGCGGCCACAGCTTCGTGTTGCTCAATAAGCCGCAGCAACAACTCCGGAAAGCTTGGGTGCAATACCAGCTCATTCCATTGCGGATGAAAACGGCTGTGAAAATGATAGTGCCAACCCGCGCCGGTTTGTTCGGCTTCCAGCAACGGCTCACCCCATCCATCTTTCCAGAGAACCACTCGGTGTGCTTGTGCTGCAACTCTTCGCCACAGGCGCGGCAGAGGAACAGAAGACGCGTCTTCCGTGATGATCGCGCTCGCGACGGTTTGATAGGGACGTGCGCCCGCGTCGGTGAATAGTATCGTGCCCTCTGTGAGGTGAGGAATCAGGCTTTCCGGCACAGGGCGATCGGAAAGCCAAAACACAAAAGCACTTTTCTCCCAGCCTTGCCCGTTGCCGGTGAGGAGTGTCGAATGAACTCGCAAAGGCATGGCAGCAACGCCGGCCACGACCTCCAATGCCGCATGCACGTATCGTCCGTCGTCCGTGCGGTGCTCGTCAAAATAAATCCTAACCGTTTTCGGTTCTTCGATAATGTGCACGATATTGCTCCCGGACGTATCGCCTTGCGCAAGCCTTAACGCACGCCCACTTGGCGTTGCCTGAACTTCAATCTGCGGCATGCCGGGTTGGGGCAGAATCGTTGCTTGCAAAGGCAGGTGCAGGTTGAAGCGTGCGAATGTCGTGTGCTCGGCCTCGCTGCGGCCCACGAGCAGTTGCACGCTGTCCGCTTCGAGGCGCTTAGCATACTGCAGCCACTGCCGCGTTCGTGCAGTGGAAAAAGCCTGCCAAACAATACTTGCAGGCAAAGCCGGGCGCTCGCCGCGAAAGCGCCCCATTGCGTTGGAAGAAAAAATCCGCACGGCCTGGTTTGGCATGCTCGTCTCAAGCTCGCGAATTAACGACCAATAATTTTCGTGTTCATTCTGAACGCGGGAGGAGCTCCATTTCGGAAAACCGGAAGCGAGCAAACGCAATTCGTTCCCGGCTCGAATGAGCGAATCCAGCTCTTGAGGAAAACCCGCAGTAGGCGCTCGCAGCAAATCTGGCGCGACGAATATCAATTCCTGTGAGGTGTGTTGCTGCGCAGAGCTTAACCATTGCGGTTGCGCGAGCAGGAGCACCAACACGGCAAGCAAAGCGCAACGCAGCAACAAGAGCGCAAGCTCGCTGAGTTTCAAGCTCTTTAGGCGGCGGCTTTCCGCTGCGAGCAAAAATTTTATGCTTCCCACTTTAACACGTTTGCCAGCTTTGCGGCTCAATAGGTGAATCAAAAGAGGTGCGAGCAGCGCAGCGAGAGCAAAGAGCGCGAGTGGAGCAAAAAATTGGATCATGAAGGACGGAGGCAATTAGCGAAACAGGTGCTGAAATCTGGTGACTTTACAACATGACTTGGCAGGGCCGGCAAGTGTTCAAGCACGAGCCGGAGAGAAAATAATCCGGCAGAGGGAGAATTCCAAGCGGGAGGGCGAACATAAGCGCAACGCTTAGGTCAAAGCGATTTCAGTCTCTGCGTCAAATAACGGCGCAGCGCGAAGTCCAAAGGTTGATCGAGAGTGAAAAGCTCGCAGGCAAGGTCTTGGTCGTGCATGTCCCTTTTGAGCTGCTGCAAACGGCTTTGCAGCGCGGAGACATAACGTGGTCGCGCCGCCGCGGTGTCCACTTGCACCTTCTCGCCGGTTTCGAGGTCCTCAAAAGTCAAATAGCCTTCGTGGCGGAAGTCGATTTCATTTCTGCCCAAAAGCTGAATGAGCAATACTTCATTTTTCCGCGCGCGCAATTTAGACAGCGCGGCAGTGATTTCGTGGCCATACTCGTGCAGATCACTTACGACCACGATCATTTCGCGGCGCTGCACGGTTTCCAATAATCGTTGCCAGTGCTGCAGCTTCGGCCATGCGCCGCGCGGCTCACAGCGCTCCAGCTCGTGCAGAAAGCGATGCAATTGCTGCGGCTCGCGCTTCGGCGCCAATTGCAAAGGCGCCGTGTCATTCAAGATTTCCAGCCCAATGGCCTCGCCTTGCTGATGCGCGAGGTATCCGAGCGCAGCCACGAGAAAGCGCGCATAGTCGAGTTTGCGTGTGCCGTTTTCCGTGTGCGCCATCGAAGCGCTCGCATCAAGCAGGAAACGCACCGTGATGCTGGTTTCGATTTCAGCCTCGCGCACATAATAGCGATCCGAGCGGCCGTACCTCTTCCAATCCACGCGCCGCAAATCATCGCCGGGCTGATAGCTGCGGTATTGATTGAACTCCAATCCCACTCCCGAGAGCGGGCTTTGATGCGCGCCGAGCATAAAGCCATCAACCACGGTCTTCGCCAAAAGCTGCAAATCCGAAATCGCTGCGAGAATATGGGGGTCGATGAAACGATAGGTGGAGACGGTCATGGCAGCCGCGTGTAAAGTGTAACGTGTAAGGTTTTCATCAAGGCGTGTTTGAGACCACGATAGACGCGAAAAAGTTACAAACAATTTTTCGAACGGCTAAAAAATTTTCAAGGGCGGTTGATTTTGAAACCTTGCGCGGCAGTTTACCGTAAGAATGCGCCATTCAAATCATGGGCGAGGTCGTAGCGTGTCGCGTTTTGCAGACCGGCACAAAATGTTCGACTACACTTGCGATCCGCAACAACTACGAACCGTTTAGAACTGAGGTGACTCATGAAATCGGGATTGAAGCTTTTGACGCTTGCGGCCGTTAGCATTGCCTTGTTGAGTTGGAACAACGGCTCGGCGCAAGAAAAAGAAGTCAATTGGAAATTAGTCAGCAAAAACTTGGTGCGCTCGCTCGCTTCTGAGAACGACGGCCTGCGGCAGTCTGCCATGGACTTTTTCGTCAAACATTCGGATAAGCTGGACATTAATGATGCGGTTTACAGCGTCATGAACGTCTATCGCAATCACAAAGACGAGCGCGTGAGGAAACTGGCGCTGGTCACGCTGTACAAAATGCAAAACACGTGGGCCATGGAGTTTTTGAAAGTCGATCTGCGCTTTCAAGACTCGAAAGAGCTGAAGCGCATGGTCGCCGCGATTTTGCAGGAGTACAACGCGAAACGGAAGGCCTAGTTTAGGGCTTGAGGATTGAGGATAGTAGATCGTGGGTCGTAATTTGGGTGTTACGATTTTCTATCCTCACTCCTCTATTCTCGGTTACAACAAAGGGCTGCGCGGCAACGGAATCTTCTGCAGCAACTCGCGCGTCACCTCCTCCGAAGTAATCCTCTCCGCTTCTCCTTTGAAATTAATCAACACGCGATGCCGCAACACCGGCGCGGCCATGGCTTGCAAGTCCTCCAGCGTCACGGCGAATCTGCCTTGCAACAACGCGCGCGCTTTTGCGGTGAGGATCATTGCCTGTCCCGCGCGCGGACCCGCGCCCCATCTCACCCATTCTTTCACATACGCAATCGCAGTCTCCGCCGGCCGCGTGGCCCTCACCAACCGATTCACGTAATCAATCAAATCGTTATTGATCATCACTTCGCGCGCGAGCGTTTGCGCGGCGAGAATTTCTTCCGTGGTCATCACCGGCTGCACGCTCGCTTTCTTGCTCGTCGTGGTCGTGGCGAGAATGTCGAACTCTTCGCGTTCGCGCGGGTATTCGATTTTGATGTATAATAGAAAGCGATCCAATTGCGCTTCGGGCAGAGGATAGGTTCCGGCCTGCTCGATGGGATTCTGCGTGGCGAGCACGAAGAACGGGCGCGCCAGCGAATAAGTCGTGCCGCCATATGTGACCGCGAACTCCTGCATGGCTTCGAGCAATGCGGCTTGTGTTTTCGGCGGCGTGCGATTGATCTCATCCGCAAGCACGATGTTCGCGAACACCGGGCCGTGAATAAACTTGAAAAAACGTTTGCCGGTGGCGTGATCTTCTTCAAGAATTTCCGTGCCCACGATGTCCGTGGGCATGAGATCGGGCGTGAATTGAATGCGGCGGAAAGTGAGATGCACCGCCTCCGCGAGCGTGCGAATCATCAATGTTTTCGCCAGTCCGGGCACGCCTTCGAGCAGGCAATGGCCGCCCGCGACGAAGGCGGTCAGCAATTCGTCGAGCGTGCGCTCCTGCCCGACGATGACTTTTTGAATCTCCTTTTTGAGCGCGGAGAGTTTGTGCAGCAGGTCGTGAACTTCGGGTTCGGTCATTTTATGCTCTTGCTCAATTATGAAGAATCTTTTCTCGTGCTCGGTATATATCCGAGGTGTGCCGAGCACGAGGGAATGTTCTTACAGAATGACAGTATGGATGGATAAGTTTGCGCAATAGGAAGATCATCAGCCTCACGCCGTCATTGCATACATCACGATATTCACGCCGAACTTGGTATTGTCCTCCGCGAGCCAGCGTTTGTTGCGGAAATCATAGTCCCATTCGCAGCCGTAGTCTTTGTTGCTGTAGAGCACGGCAATGCGCCCGTCAATCTCAATCGCTTTGAGATAATCATGCACGAGATCATCGCCCCAGCCGTTCAGCTCGATGGAAGTCGTGGGCGGGCCTTTTTCAAATTCAAAAAAGCTGCGATACAATTCATGATCGTTGGCAATCTTTTTGAGCGCGTTCGCTCCGAAGAGCGCGGCCATTTGCGCTTCGAACGACTTCGCGAACAAGCCGTCGATGTCGTGATTGCAGTCATCCACAAACACGAAGCCGCCGTTGCGCACGTACTTTTCAAAATTGTCGCGCTCTTTGTGGGTGAATTGCAAAAGCTTGTGGCCGGAGAGATAGCAAAACGGCGAGTGCAAAACTTCGGGGTCGCTCAGCGGTATGATTTTCTCTTCGGTGTCGATTGCAATCGTGGTGTATTCCACCAGCGAGTTGAGCAGATTCGCGGGCATGCGTTGATCCACGTCCCAATCGCCGGAGTTGTATTGCAAACGGGTGAAAAAGAAATCGGCGCGGCGGAGAGTGAACGAACTCAACTGACATCTCCAATCACGGCCTGGCCAAACTCCAGAGCTTCTTTTTCGCGCACCTCGTCCCGGGATATTTGCTGATGGCCTGCTTTCGAGTTCGAAGCATGCGTGTGTTTATCGACTCGCTCACGCGCCAAGGCGGCATATGCGAGCAATAAATCATCGCGCGCTATAATTGTTTCCGGCAATTTCGCCGCTGCTTCAACGATAGCGGCGAAATCTCTCTGCCTCCAAAACTCGCGAAAGGCCGCGCGGAGCGCATTCAAATCCGCAGTCGAAACCTCCGTTTGGCATCGCTCATCAGGCAGAGCACGAAGCTCTGCCACGCGCTTGAGCCAGCCTTCAAGCCGGTATTGCCGGTCGTGCGCTTCGCGCAGGCTCAAGCCGAGCTTGCGCATTTGCGAGACACGTTGAACGGTTTGTTCGAGATTCAGTTTGGCGGGCTTCATTCCGTGGTCTCCTGCAAAGCGTCGAGATCGAGCAAGTCCTTGGGGCGGTTTGCGGTTTTCTTGAGTTCGATCAGTCCCGCTTTCGACACAACCCATATAGGTTTTTCTTTCCACGTTGAACGAATCCGTGCGGCTAATATGCTTCGTGTCTCTGGCGAGATTGCGGCAATCAAATCTAAAAACAAATGATCGCCGCTGCTTTGTTCGATCTTCGTGAGCCGATGCACTTCGACGGCGTCCTGATCAAAACGCATCGGCGTTGAAAAAAACTTAAAGCCCAAGGGCAGCAAAATCGTTTTGCATCGCTCGGTTTCATCCGGCGCAATCAAGACGTCAATATCTTGTGTGAATCTCGGCAGAGCGAAAAAAGCCACCGCCAACCCGCCACACAAGGCATAGTTCACCTGATGATGCTAATTGCCGCTTCGAATTCAACATATAGATCCAGCATGAAAGCAAGCTCGCTTGAGTCCTGGGTTTGCCTCTCAAACTCGTTGAACTCAAGATAAGCAAAAAACCGAACGCCGAGCAACTCGGATTTATTTTGACGCCATCGTCGCTCGCCCTTCACCCGCGCCACTCTGCGTTCGAAACCACGCCGTGCGCTTTGCTCCTCGCGCCATGCCGCTCACACTGCTTCCGACAAACTCGTGAACGTGAAATCGCGAATCAGCATGGGCGGAATCAAGTTCCCATTGATGCGCTCGGGTTTGCCCAGCGCTTCGACGTTATTGAGCATGATCACCGGGCTTTCATTGAAACGGAAATTTTTGATCGCGTGTTTCACTTTGCCGTTCTCAATATAAAACAAACCGTCGCGCGTCAAGCCGGTGAGCAGCAGCGTTTGCGGATCGACCATGCGAATGTACCACGTGCGGCTCACGAGAATGCCCTTCTTCGTGTCGCGCACCAAATCCGCAGTCGTCGCACTGCCGCCTTCCATGATGCCGTTCGCGGGAAACGGAATGGCCTTCACGCCTTTTTTGTGCGCCCAATAGCGCGAGTAGTAGAGATTTTTCATCACACCTTTTTCAATCCACACCGTATGCTCGCGCGCGCGGCCGTCGCCATTCCACGGCGCTGCGGGCACATCCGCATGCGTCGGGTCCGAATAAATTGTGATGCGCTCATCGACAAGCTTCTCACCGAGTTTGGTGCCGCCGCCGGGTTTTGAGAGAAAGCTGCGGCCTTCCTCGGCTTGGCGCGCGTCCATGCTGAAAAACATATTTTGCAAAAGCTCGATGGAGGCCGCCGGCTCCAGAATAACGGTATATTTGCCGGGCTCAATCGCAACGGGGTTGCGCGAGCCTTCCGCTTTCTCCAACGCAATCTGTGAAGCCGCCGCGGCATCAAGTTTCGCGGCGTCGTTTTCATCGCGCGTGACGTAGCCCGAGCCGGTGCCGTCGTTCGAGCGGACGGTCACGGAAAAATTCACGTCGGTTTGCGGATGATACGCGAACAAGCCTTTGGTATTCATCATAGCTTGAAAGCTCACGCTATTCTGCAAAAAGCCCGCGGCGGTGAGATCTTTCGCGCGGCAGGGTTTGATGCTGCTTGCCGCGGCTTGCGCGCGATACTCCGGTGTAATGTTCGCCGTGCTCTCAAAATAGGCTTTCGACGTGGAGTATGTTTGCTGTTCCAGCATATTCATGTACTCGGGATTTTCCGGCGCGAGCTTGGCAAGCTCTTCGGAACGGCGCACCGCCTTCTCCAAAGAAGCGTCGTCAAACTCGTTGATCGTCGTCGTTCCGGTTTTCTTGCCGTAGCTCGATTGCACCACGAGTGTGGTGTCGTTCTGCACGCCGCTCGTGGTTACGGTATTGCGTGCGTAGCGAAGATTGCCGCCAACGCTGCCGTTCAAATTGGCTTCGCATTCTTCCGCTTGCGAATAGCTCATGACTTTTTTGAGAATGTCGCGAGCTTGGTCTTGGGTTAAGAGAGCCATTTTATCTTCAACCTCATATGAGTTTGGTTGCTGGATTCTGGATGCTTGATGCTCGATCCTCGATTATCTATCTTCAATCCTCGGATTCTCGCTCACAATCTACGAGCCACGATCAACTAAATCTTCCTCTCGGTATTGATCACATTCACGCCGTTGAAGCGCGTGGTGGCGCAGCCGTGCGAGACCGCGCTGATTTGTCCCGGCTCGCCTTTGCCGTCGAAGAATGAGCCGCCGAGGCGATAGTCGCGCTCGTCGCAAATTTGCGCGCACGAGTTCCAAAATTCCTGCGTGTTGGATTGGTACGCCACGTCGCGCAGCATGCCTGCAATCTCGCCGTTTTTGATTTCATAAAACAACTGGCCGCCGAATTGAAAATTGTAGCGCTGTTGATCGATGGAATACGAGCCGTCGCCGATGATGTAAATGCCCTTTTCCACGCCTTTGATCATTTCTTCCACCGTGAGCGGCGCTTTGCCCGCGGCCAGGGAAACGTTCGGCATGCGTTGAAATTGCACCGAGCTCCAATTGTCGGCATAGCAGCAGCCGTGCGATTCCTTTTCTCCGAGCATGTGAACCTGATCGCGAATCGCTTGATAGTTCACGAGCACACCGTCTTTCACCAAATCCCAACGTTTGCATTTCACGCCTTCATCATCATAGCCGACGGCGCCGAGCGAGCCGGGCTGCACTTTGTCCGCGAAGAGATTGACGAGCTTGCTGCCGTAGTGGAAGGATTTTGATTTCCACTTATCGAGCGTCGCGAAGCTGGTGCCCGCGTAGTTGGCTTCGTAGCCGAGCACGCGGTCGAGCTCGAGCGGATGGCCGACGGATTCGTGAATCGTGAGCCACAAATGCGAAGGATCGAGCACGAGATCATATTTGCCCGGCTCCACGGTTTTCGCCGTGTGCTTCTCGCGCGCTTGTTTTGCGGCTAAAGTCGCGTCTTCGATCAAATCATAATTCTTGCCGTAGCGCGTGGTCACGCCTGTCACTTTGCTGGCCGCGCTGCCGCTGAGATATTCCCAGCCCATGCCCATGGGCGCGCTGAACGCATCGCGCGTTTGAAATTTTCCTTTTTCGGGATCAATGGCCGTCACCGTGAAATTCGGCCAAATGCGGTGAATGTCTTGATCAATGTAAGAGCCGTCGGTGGAAGCGAAATACTTTTGCTCATTCACCAAAAAGAGAAACGTGTTGATGTAATTTGCGCCGTTCTTCATGGCCGCGGCGTTGGCCGCCATGAGCAAATCGACTTTTTCGGAGATCGGTACTTCGAACGCATTCTTCTCAATCGGCGTGCGCCATGAAACTTCGCCGTGGCCTTTTTCCGGCGCGAGCTGCACCGGCTCGGTTTGCAAAACAGAGTTAGCCTTTGCAATTGCGACGGCTTGTTCCGCGGCCTTCGCGATTTTATCCGTGGTCACCTCACTCGTGGCCGCAAAGCCCCACGTACCGTTCGCGAGCACGCGAATGCCCACGCCATACGACTCCGTGTTCACGATGTTTTGCACTTTGTCTTCACGCGTGATGATAAATTGGTTGAGATACCGGCCGATGCGGATATCGGCATACGTTGCGCCTTTGGCGCGTGCGGCATTGAGCGCAATATCGGCGAGTTTTTTCTTATCGCCGTTGGGCACGGGCGTCACCGCTCCGAAGAGCGAAGTGCGAGAGCCCATCAGCGGGATCATCATCGCGCCCATGCCCACGCCGGATATGCGCATAAAATCACGTCGTTTCAATTGGCATCCTCCTGTGGAAAGTGAATATGGATTGATGGAACAGGTGAAGCATGGATTGCTGGAGCGGTTGAAACATGGATTGCTGGAGTATTGGAGCAATGGATTTTTGAAAAAGCCTTGCGCGTTATTGCCCTGCCATTTCCGAAGCGACTTGCAACGCCTTTCTCTGTGCCGTCATCCTGGAAGGACCTTCCCTCGTGCTCGGCTCTCTTCCAAGTACGAGGGAAGATTCTTTCAGAATGACAACGCAAAGGAGAGAAGTCATTTACAACGCTCCCTCCAACAATGTCATCCTGCAAAGGCGTGACCTTCCCTCGTGCTCGGCAAAATTTTCCGGAATGAAGACTTGAGAAAGCCATATCAACAATGACGAACGCCACGCGGAAACGTTGCACCGAACGAAGGATAGATAGCATGCACCGTTAAAAAAATCCAGTGCGGAAACACGATTGGTAAGACAGGTTTTTAGGCGGGAAAGTTTCCAATAGGTGTGCGATAAATTTTTCTCTCATCGACCGCTGCTTTTGTTGGGTCGCCGCTTCACCACAGTATCATCAATGTGTCATTCAGGAGGAATCTTTTCTCGTGCTCGGCTCACGTGCAATACGGATCACCAACAGGGCAGCGAGGCAAAAACTTTTCATGTTGGGTCGCTGCTCCACCAACGTGTCATCATTGCTTGTTTCTCTCACCTTTGTCTTTTCAAGCAAAGTGACTCAAAGCGCTTCGCAGACTTCAAAAAGCAAAAGCCATGAAGCCGGCGGCCTTGTTTTTATCAAGCCATGCGCGGCACTTCAAAACCTTTGGCCGCAAGCTCTTCTTCATCCGCATAAACAACAACCGGCAGCCGCTTCAATTGCTCTTCCACGACGCGGGTAAACTCACTTTTGGAAGGAGCAAAGATGATTTCGAGAGTTTCATTCAACTCGATCTTCCCGCCTAAAAAGATACCGCGCGAGGTTCGGCAAAGCACGGGAATCGACCATGCCTTTCGCTTCTCATCAAACTGCGGCTTGCCGGGAACGGCCTTCTCGCCGACATACGCCACCAAGTAATCCAAAGCGGCGGCTTGGGCTTTTTTTGCACTTAATTTTTTTGCCATATGGTCACCATACCCTTTCTCATATTGAGCCAAGAATCCACGAAAATGCGAAGAGGTGCTTGTTGATCGCGACCCACTTCCGGGTCGTGATAATAAACTCGGCCTCCGTTGATCCCGAGAACAACAATCAGATGCCCAACTTGTACCGGCGAGCTGACCTCGTTCAGGACGTTCGCATCAACCATTACAATTGCAGGCCTATTCTGTTTGACCGCACTCTCTATCTCCGCTAGCGTAGCGTGTATTTTCCAATCTGCAAGAAATCCTAAACGCTCCGCGGCCTCGGCGATTTCGGAAAGACTCGTTCCGGCAAGCGTAGTTCCGCAAAGCATGTGAGCGAAACTTCGTCTTCATCAACGCCATAATACTCCAACGCCATGCGCAGGCACGTCGGCCCGCAAGTGTAATCGCAGTTTTGCTTGTGATAGGGCACTGCGAGCTTCGTCATCACGCATCCCTGTATTTGACGGCTCAAGGTAAGGCAGGAAGCAAGGAAAGTCAAGCCGCTTGATTTCTGAGAGTGAAGTCAAAACAAAAAACTCCCACAAAAAAATGATTCTCCGTGGGAGTTAAAAGGGATTGCTCAAACTTTACTGGAGGCGATTTCTCATTTCAATCCTTCTTCCTCACCTGCTCCTTAATCCTCGCAATGTGCCCTCTTCCCATCGCCTTCACTTCGCAACCAAGCTCCAAATAGCCGCGAATCTTTTCATCATCTAAAATTCCGAAGGCATCGACGATGGCCACGGGCTTGCCGCATTTGTGCACGACTTCTTCGGGCGTGAGTTGCAAATACGGTTGATGCCGCACCGCGAACACGACTGCATCCGCGCTGGTAAAGGCTTTGTCGAGGTCTTGCTGCACGCGCACGTCCTTCAGCTTTTCTTGATTGCGGAAAAACTCTTTGCGGCCATGGCCCTTGCCGGGATACTCGTCTTGATTCTCCAATTCCCACCAGTGCTCGACATAAGGATCGTGCACGCGAATCTCCGCGCCCATTTCCGAAAGCTTGCGCGCGAGAATTTCCGAGCCGCTGTAGCGCGTGTCGCCCACGTCTTCGCGATAGGCCGCGCCGAGAATGAGCACCTCCGCCGCGGCAATGGGCCGGTGCATCAAACGCATCGCGTCGCGCACGAGCTGCGCCACGTGAATCGCGCGCGTGTCGTTGATGTCAATCGCCATCGGCGTGATTTTGAAAATGTCGTCGTCGAAGCCGAGAATGTGTTTGTACGCCCACATGCCGAGGCCGCCGTCTTTGGGCAAACAATAGCCGCCGATGCCGGGCCCCGGGAAAATAATGTTGCTGTGCGTGGGGCGAACTTTGATGGCTTTGATGACCTTCATCAAATCCACGCCGTTGCGCTCCGCGAAGAGACTCCATTCATCGAGAAAAGCGAGCGTGGTGGCGCGATAACTATTCTCCACGATCTTCGCGGTCTCGCTTTCAATCGGGCGATCAAGCACGGTGAGCGGAAATTTTTCCGTGTTCAATACTTCGTTGAGAAATTTCGTGACGCGCGCTTTGGCTTCGTCGTTGATGCCGCTGCACACGCGCCAAAAATCGCGGATGCTGGCAACGTAATCGCGGCCGGGCATGACGCGTTCATAGCTGTGCGCGAGCAACGGCTCGCTCTCAATGCCGCGTTTGCGAAACGCGCGCCGCATGATGGGATACGCCACTTGCTCGGTCGTTCCCGGAGCGACCGTGGTTTCGATCAACACCAACGCATGCGCCGGAATGTGCTCGGCAATCACGCCAAAAGAATCTTCGAGCGCGGCCATGTCCACGCTGCCGGTGCGCACGTTGCCGAGCGAGTTTTTCAAATAATCGCATTGCACATCAACCACGACGACGTCCGCGAGCTTGAGCACTTCATACGTATACGTGGCCATGAGCGTCTTCTTTTCCATCACGCAGCGATAGATCATGGGATCGACTTCGGGATCCTCGGCTTTCACGGGCGAGACGCCGCGATTGAGCAACGGAATTTTCCAAAAGCTGCGGCCGCTCGGGCGCTGCATGCCGATGACGAACTTGCTCGGTTGCTTGGTCGTGCGATCGACGGTGTCCGCCACGATCGCGGCCATGACCGCGCCGACAAAGCCGACGCCCATGACCACGACGATCTCGCGGCCGAGCTTGCGCTGTTCTTCCACCAATTGCTGAATGCGTTCGAACTCCAACTGGTAATCTTCCGGCGAGGGGAGAGGAAATTCTTCACCGGAGGGACTGACTGAGTACTTCACTGCCATTGAGCCTCCATCATCTTTCAGTGATATGCCTTGCAAGGATTTTGAACTTTGCAAGAGTAGAGTTTTGTTTCGCCATTGTCAAGCTGAGGAAGGTTTTTCATTGCATCGTAACGGCTCCTCCCTCATATTCTGGCGCATCGCGCCCTGCGTAAAGCAAATGAACCAATCTACATTCAATCCGGCTAGCTGCGGAAACCTGAAGTTTAAAGGAGAGGCTCATGGCGGAACTTAAGACCAAAGTGAATGATCAAAGCGTGGAGAAGTTTCTTCGCAGCCTGAAAGACGAGCAAACGCGCGAGGATTGTTTTACCATCATGGCGATGATGAAAGAGGTCACCGGCGCAGAGCCGAAGATGTGGGGCAGCAGCATTGTCGGCTTCGGCAGCTATCACTATAAATACGAAAGCGGGCGCGAAGGCGACTGGTTCTTAACCGGCTTCTCGCCTCGCAAACAGAATTTGACGCTGTATATCATGCCGGGCTTCGCGCAGTATACGACGAGCTGATGAAGAAATTGGGCAAGTATACCACCGGAAAATCGTGCTTGTACGTCAAGAAGCTCACCGATATCGATCGGCCCACCTTGCAGCAGTTGATTCAACGCTCCGTTCAATACATGCAAAAAAAATCGCAGCGCCCATAAAAAAAGCTTGACATTGCGGGTGAAGATATTATTTTGTGGAAAAGCCTATCAGTTTTATAGAGTATATGGATTTAATAGAAAATGCTCTCAAAGAAAGCCAAATACGCTTTGCAAGCGCTGGTTCGCCTGACAAAGGCGACGCCGCAGTCTCCGATACTGATTGCCGAGTTGGCAGAGCAGGAGGGCATCCCCAAGAAGTTTCTGGAAGCGATCTTGCTCGATCTGAAAAAACACGGCATTTTGCAGAGCAAGAAGGGCAAAGGCGGCGGTTATTTTCTCGGCAAGCCGCCGGAAGCCATTGCCATGGGCCAAGTCATCCGCATTCTGGACGGGCCGCTCGCGCCGCTGCCGTGCGTGAGCCAGACCGCGTATATGAAGTGCCTGGAGTGCCGAGACGAGAAAACCTGTCATATCCGCATCGTGATGCAGGAAGTCCGCGACGCCACCGCGCAAATTTTAGACGGTACCAGTCTAGCGGATATGATGAAGCTCGGCCCCCAGCCTCGAAGGCGTCGCAAGCGCTGAAACGCGCAGTTTTTTATTCTTGATTAATCTACTAATTTGATGGACTAAATAGAATGAGTAGATCAGCAAAGGAGTGCGACCATGCGCGAGAAATCTCCCCACCACGAAGCCCTACACGAAGAGCGCGGAACGGATATCATGCAAGCGATTCAGCATGCGCTCGCCGGCCTGAAGTACGGCTCCCTCGAAATCATCATTCAAGATTCCAAAGTCGTTCAAATCGAACGCAAAGAAAAAGTCCGCTTCAACCAAAAGGAGGTGAAACGCCGCATGGATTCAGCATGACCGTGTTACGGCTCTCATGAATTGCGCCGACCAGACTCCTGGAGGCGTTTGCAAGTCTTCTTTAATTTCTCACGGCGAACTGACCGGACAACCGGAGGTCTCCCTCGTAATCAAAAGGAGGCACGAGATGAAAACCCATCAGTTACTCGCACGCAGCACGACCTTGCTGTTGTTCTTCAACCTTGCCATTGCGCTTCACGCTCAAACCCGGTCCGGCGTGGATTCAACATTTCAGCAACGCCTCGAAGAAATCGACCAAAAGCAGCGCATCCTCGAACGCAAATGGGAATTGCAGCAAGAAGAGGCTGCCGTAAAAGCGAAAGACACTCCGGCGCTGGTTGCGGGCAAAGACGGCTTTGCGCTGAAATCCTCGGACGGCAGATTTCAATTGAAGCTGCGGGGTTATGCGCAAACCGATGGCCGTTTCTATCTAGCTGATGATGAGAAGCGCCTCGTCAATACCTTCCTATTGCGGCGCGTTCGCCCGATCTTCGAGGGCACGTTCGATAAAAATTTTGATTATTATCTCATGCTGGATTTCGGCGGAGGCACGACGGTCGTGCAAGACGCCTACGTGGATTTTCATTATTGGCCGCAAGCACGCTTACGCCTCGGCAAACTCAAGGAGCCTTTCGGCATCGAGCGTTTGCAATCAGGCGCCAATCTGCTCTTCATTGAACGCGGCTTGCCAAACAATCTCGTGCCGAATCGCGACATCGGCGTGCAATTTCACGGTGAGGTCGCAAAGGGCGCGATTACGTATGCGCTCGGCGCATTCAATGGCGTGGCCGATGGCGGAAGCGCCGATAGCGACGCCGGCGATGAAAAAGATTACGTTGCCCGGCTCTTTCTTCTCCCCTTCAAAAATAGCAAAGCAGTCGCGTTGCAAGGCCTCGGTTTAGGCATCGCCGTGAGCACGGGCGCGCACATCGGCAGCGCGACCTCGCCGAGCCTTCCTGCTTTCCGAACTCCCGCACAGCAAACCTATTTTAGTTATCGCGCCGACGGCTCGGCTGCGAATACCACTATTGCAAGCGGCAAGCGCCAGCGTTTCTCTCCGCAAGGTTACTACTATGCCGGAGCCTTCGGCCTCTTTGGCGAATACGTGCGCTCGCAACAAGAGGTAACGCGCGGCAGCACGACTGCGGAGCTCCGGAACGAAGCTTGGCAAATGGCGGGATCATTTATGCTCACCGGCCATAAACTTTCTTATCGCGGCGTGGCGCTTCCCAAGCCATTCGAGCCGAAGGACGGCAATTGGGGTGCGTTTGAGTTGGCCACACGTTACGGCAAAATCGAAATTGACGACGCGGCCTTTCCCATCTTTGCCGATCCTGCAAAAGCAGCGCAAGAAGCCACGGCATGGTCACTCGGTCTCAATTGGTATTTGAATCGGAACGTCAAATTCACCGTGGACTATGAGCAAACCGAATTCAAAGGCGGCGCCGGCACTGGCAATCGCGCTGCGGAGAAGGTCATTTTCAGCCGCTTGCAGATCAGTTATTGAGCAAGGATGTTATGCCGACTAACCTTTTAAAACTTTACCAAACTTTCCAAGTTTGGTAAAATTGATTTCAAACTTGGAGAATCCTCATGCGAACGCAAATGCTTGCCATCAAAATATTCGCCCCCATCGCCCTGCTGTTCATCATGAGCACAATGCTGCACGCGCAAAAAGAGATCACGCTGCTCAACGTCTCTTATGATCCCACCCGCGAGCTTTACCAAGAATACAACGCGGCCTTCGCGAAACATTGGAAAGAAAAAACCGGCGAGCTAGTCACGATTCGACAGTCGCACGGCGGTTCCAGCAAGCAAGCGCGCGCAGTGATCGACGGCTTGCAAGCCGATGTCGTGACACTCGCGCTCGCATACGACATCGACGCGATTTACGAGCAAGCCAAGCTGCTGCCGCAAGATTGGCAAAAGCGCTTGCCGCATAACAGCGCGCCCTATACTTCCACGCTCGCCTTGCTCGTGCGCAAAGGCAATCCGAAAAAGATCAAAGATTGGGATGATTTGATCCGTCCCGGCATTTCCGTAATCACTCCGAACCCAAAAACTTCCGGCGTGGCGCGTTGGAATTACCTTGCCGCGTGGGGTTATGCGTTAAAACAGAATAACGGCGATCAACAGAAGGCAAAAGAGTTCATTGCGCAAATTTACAAAAACGTGCCCGTGCTCGACTCCGGCGCGCGCGGTGCAACCACCACGTTCGTCGAGCGCGGCATCGGCGACGTGCTCATCAATTGGGAAAACGAGCTGTTGTTGATTCGAAAGCTCAATCCGGAGAAGTACGAAATCATCGTGCCTTCGCTCAGTATTCTTGCCGAGCCGACGGTGACGTTGGTCGATAAGGTGGTTGATAAGCGCAAAACGCGCGCGGTGGCGCAGGCTTATTTGGAGTATTTGTATTCGGAAGCGGGCCAGGAGATCGCAGCCAAACATTTCTATCGCGCGCATTCGCCCGCAGTGGTCGCGAAGTATGCCGCGCAATTTCCGCAGATCAATCTCTTCAACATCGACGAAGTATTCGGCGGCTGGCAAAAAGCGCAGAAGACGCACTTCGCCGACGGCGGCGTGTTCGATCAGATCTATCTCAACAAATAGTGCGAAAACTTTTGGCAGAATGATTTCTCGGCAAAATGATTTCAAATCGTTCTGTCGGCAAATTATTCTGCCCTCTTTGTTCTTTAATTGCTTTAACAGGAGCAATGACATGGCCGTTTTGCTCAAGAGGCGCAGCGTGTTGCCCGGATTCGGATTGTCGCTCGGTTATGCTCTGCTCTACATGAGCTTGCTGGTGTTGATTCCCTTGGCGGGCACGTTTCTGAAAACCGCGACGCTGAGTTGGCCGCAGTTTTGGGATACCGTCACCGCGCCGCGCGCGCTCGCCTCGTATCGCCTCAGCTTCGGCGCTTCGTTCATTGCAGCATTGCTCAACGCGGCGTTCGGCTTGATCCTCGCTTGGGTGTTGGTGCGCTATCAATTTCCCGGCAAGCGCCTCATCGATGCGCTCGTGGATTTGCCCTTCGCGTTGCCGACCGCGGTCGCTGGCATTGCATTCACCGCAGTGTATTCGAGCAAAGGTTGGATTGGGCAATACCTCGAACCGCTCGGGTTGCAGGTCGCGTTCACGCCCATGGGCATTGTTTTAGTTCTCACATTCATCGGACTGCCGTTTGTCGTGCGCACGGTGCAACCAGTGCTGGAAGACCTCGAATCGGAGGTGGAAGAAGCGGCGGCCATTCTCGGCGCGCATCGGTGGCAAACGTTCACGCGCATAATTTTTCCCGCGGTCTGGCCCGCGCTGATCACGGGCTTTGCCATGGCTTTCGCGCGCGCCGTCGGGGAATATGGCTCCGTAATTTTCATTGCGGGCAACATGCCGATGCGCACGGAAATCACGCCACTGTTGATCATCACCAAGCTGGAGCAATACGATTATGCCGGCGCGACCGCGCTGGCCGTGGTGATGCTGGTAGTTTCGTTCGCATTGTTGTTGCTCATCAATGTATTGCAGGCGTGGAGCCAAAAGAGGTAAGCGTTGAACAAAGTCAAATGACTTGCCTTTTTCTGAATTGTCATCCTGAAGGAACTTCTCTAGCGCTCGGCGCTCTTCCCAGTTTGAGGAAAGGTTCTTCAAATGACAAATCAAGGGGAGTTACACACCAACCGCAACGAATACAACTCGGAGCATTCAGCCATGCGGAATCGCATCATCGCAGAAACAGCGAAGCGCGCGGCGCAAGCCCGCACCGAGCCGCGCGGTGTGCGCTGGGCTTTAATCGCCGTAGCGTTGAGCTTTCTCGGCATGTTTGTGATTTTGCCCGTAGCGGTCGTGTTTGTTTCCGCGCTGGAGCAAGGCGCGTCCGCTTATCTCGCAGCGATTCGCGAGCCGGATGCTTGGGCGGCCATTCGCCTCACGCTGCTGACCGCGGCCATTGCAGTGCCGTTGAATCTCATCTTCGGTGTTGCGGCCGCATGGGCCATTGCCAAGTTCGACTTCAAAGGCAAGAGCGTTTTAATCACGCTCATTGATTTGCCCTTCTCAGTTTCACCAGTCGTGTCCGGATTGATTTATGTTTTGATTTTCGGACTCAACGGCTGGTTCGGACCGTGGCTGAACGAACACGACCTCAAAATCATTTTTGCCGTGCCCGGCATCGTACTCGCAACAGTCTTTGTCACCTTTCCCTTTGTCGCGCGCGAATTAATACCTCTGATGCAAGCGCAAGGCCTGGAAGAAGAGGAAGCGGCACTATCCCTCGGGGCCAATGGCTGGCAGGCGTTCCGGCGAGTGACCTTGCCCAATATCAAATGGGGATTGTTGTATGGCGTCATTCTCAGCAATGCTCGCGCGATGGGCGAGTTCGGCGCCGTGTCCGTGGTGTCGGGGCACATTCGCGGCTTGACCAACACGATGACTTTGCACGTGGAAATTCTTTACAACGAATACAACTCCGTCGCCGCGTTTGCCGTGGCTTCACTGCTCACTCTGCTGGCTTTGGTAACTTTGGCGGCAAAGAGCGCGGTGGAATGGCGAACCAAGCAGCAGGGCAAAAAGCAAATCTCTAGTAAACTTGAAAAAGCTTAGTGCCTGAATTTTGCATCGATGCTGACCGAAGCCGCTATGAGCGCGGATTAAATCGTGACGTCAAGCAACCCATTGGGTGATGCACAAAAAATTTTGCACGAGAAGTTGTTTGCAACTCCGAAGATAATGCCATTTGGCAATGGGATTTCAAGCTTTTTTCAGGTCGT
>JBBILN010000002.1:0-234557 GCA_037444905.1 bacterium
CACGAGGAAGCTATTGCGAAATACCAAAAGGCCATTGAGCTTGATCCGAAATATGCCAAAGCCTATTACAATTGGGGCTGGAGTTTGGGCGATCTCGGCCAACACGAACAAGCTATTGCGAAATACCAAAAGGCCATTGAGCTTGATCCCAAATATGTGGCAGCCTATAACAATTGGGGCCTCAGTTTGGGCAAGCTCGGCCAACACGAGCAAGCGATTGCGAAGTACCAAAAGGCCATTGAGCTTGATCCGAAATTTGCCTCGGCTTACAACAGTTGGGGCTGGAATTTGGGCAAGCTCGGCCAACACGAACAAGCGATAGAGAAATACCAAAAGGCCATTGAGCTTGATCCGAAATATGCCTCGGCTTACAACAGTTGGGGCTACCACGCAATTCTCATTAGCAGATTCGAAGAAGCGATTGCGCCGTTGCAAAAGGCGATAGTGCTTAATGCAAAAGGCTACGTTGCGCCAATCAACCTCGGCATTGCCTACTATCGTTTGCAGCAGATCGAAGAAGGCAAAAAATATTTTGTGCTCGGCTTGGAAAATTGTCGCGAGCATTCCGCTGCTTGTCAATTAAACAAAGCCACGGCTTTGCTCGGCTTGGAGCGAACGGAAGAGGGGAAGACGCAATTGCAAGAAACCGTCGCTGCGTTCAAGCTCACGCCCGGCGAGCAAAAAGCAATCATGACCGACTGGCAATTGCTCGCCACCGCGCCCATGCCGCCCGCGGGCATCGAAGAGTTTATGGCATTGGCGAAGAGGCTGTTTGGGCAAGCGTAGTCCCGCCCCCTTGTGGGGCGATGCAACGTGCAAGAACAGCAGCCCACAAGGGGCTGGGACTACGAACGCCAAACCCGATTAGGCATTCGCGCCCATTCGCATCCGACGCCTGAAGGCGTTATTACGAGCGCAGGTTCGTAGAAGAGTTTATGGCTTTGGCGAAGAAGTTGTTTGGGCGGAAGAGTGAGGGAAGAAAGAAAGCAGGCGGAGTTCATTCAAACGAACAAGCTCTCAACAAAACTCCGTTAGGAGTGGAATGTTTATAGAAACGTGACGTTGGGACGATCTCGAACTCCGCTAGGAGTGGCATGTGAATTTGGCGCGGAGTTCATCATGTAAACCCAATATGTCACTCCTTGCGGAGTTCGAGGAAATGAGGTGCGCGGCTTTGCTATAAACATTGCACTCCAAGCGAAGTTACGAGCAACTTATCGCGCAGTTCTTATGTAGTCATCTGTGGATGGATTGAGGTCGCGATAAAACCGGTGCGCATCGTGACTTTTGCGAACCTCGGCGTAAAACAACGTCAACTTTTGGCAAAGAACAAATCAGTCTTATAGTTGACCGACAGTTGTTCATTACCTTCACCGCAACCGATAAAACCGGAGTCCTCAAAAGCCTTGAGATGATCTAGCGGCGCCGGCGGTGTTCGGGTCAGCTCATAATAGAGGTTGATGGAATTTTTCAAAACTTCGGCAAGCGTCAATTGCGTGGTCTTTAGGAGATAATCGACTTTTTCGGCAATGCCGTCTTCCAGTTTTGTGTTGATCAGCATAACAGCCTCCTGAATGATTTCCGGCGCTGATAAAATAGCATTCTCCTCTTTAATCGCAACGACAAACTTTGCGCTGTTTTGATTTCATGAGTAGAACTCGTCCTTTGAGTAAAGCCGCGCCATGATTCAAGCCTCTTCATTCGCTCGAATTTGTTCTTCAATCTCAGCGCGATGCGAGCGCACATAGGCCCAAGCGTTCGCCAGATCTTCGGCGCGCAAAGTTGGATACGCGCGCAATAAATCCGCTTCGCTCGTTCCAAGGCGTCGCGCCTGTTCCAGCAACCAGACCGGAATGCGCGTGCGCACGATGCACGGCTCGCCGCCCGAAACGTTCGGGTTGCTCTCGATTCCCGGAAACGAATCGCCGATGTCGCGCACGACCCATTGCAGCAGTTGCGCTTTCTCCGCACGCGTCATGTGGGCCAAGAGTTTTTCTGCTTCGTGATAAGTGTTCATAGTTTTTCCCATGCGATGGGTCGGAGAAAGTTTATTGACATAAAATAACTCGACAATGTTAAGTTGACTTTTTTAACCGCAAAGGCCGCCAAGCAGACGCTAAGATCGCAGAGAGCTTAACACTTTCTTTTGAATCTTTGCGTGCTTTGCGCCTCCTTCGCTCACTTCGCGTTTAAACTAACATTGTCAAGATAACACTTTCCGCTTTAATCGCAACAAGCAACTCTACCACGAAAGGAGTCACCCATGAAAGTAGGCATACTCGGTTCCGGGATCGTTGCGCAGGTGTTGGCCAATGGTTTTATCAAACACGGCTATGAAGTAATGGTGGGCACGCGCAGTCCCGAAAAGCTGGCGCAATGGAAGGCGAAGGCTGGCACGAGCGGCCGCGTCGGCAGCTTTGCGGAAACGGCCGCGTTCGGCGAGCTGCTGGTGTTGGCCGCAAAGGGAAGCACCGCGAAAGAGACGCTGCACATGGCCGGCGCAAAAAATCTCTCCGGCAAAACCGTGATCGACACGACCAACCCGCTCGCCGAGGCGCCGCCGGAAAAAGGTGTGCTAAAATTCTTCACCTCGCTCGATCACTCACTCATGGAGCAATTGCAGACCGCCTTCCCCGAAGCGCATTTCGTGAAAGCATTCAGCAGCGTCGGCAATGCGTTAATGGTGAATCCGGATTTTGGCGGTCTCAAGCCGAGCATGTTCATTTGCGGCAATGATCAAAATGCAAAAAAGGAAGTGGGCAAAATCCTCGACCTATTCGGTTATGAAGTGGAAGACATGGGCGGCGTGGAGGCGGCGCGCGCCATTGAGCCGCTGTGTATTCTGTGGTGCATTCCGGGATTTTTGCGCGGCCAATGGACGCACGCTTTCAAGCTCTTGAAGAAATAACGCGCGGCAAATTAAAGCTAAAGGCGGCGATAAAATTTAATGATCGCAAAAGACGAGCAGCTCTTCCCAAAGCACGATTGCACGCGATGACAAGAAATCAAAATCGTCTTAAAATCCTCCGTTGCATTCTTCTGCTCACCCTCCCGCTTTCCGGGCATGCGCAAGTATTGCCTTTTGATCATTATTCCATCAAAGATGGTCTGCCTTCGAATTGGATTACGACGATCTTCCAGGACTCGCGCGGCTATTTATGGATCGGCGGCGACGGCGGTATGTCCGTCTATGACGGCGAGAGTTTCAAAAACTATAGCACCGACGATGGCCTGCCAGTTGGGCACGTGTGGTGCATTCAAGAAAGCCGCAAAACGCCGGGCACGATGTTGATCGGCACGCATGGCGGCGGCCTCAGCAAAATGCGGAATGGCAAGATCACCTCGCAGCTCCTGGACCGCCAGATGAGTCAAAGCACGGCAAATGTCATTACAGCAATTCTTGAAGACCTCGCAGGCGTGATTTGGTGTGGCACTGCCTGGGGTGTTTACCGCGTCGAGGGCGACAGCATCAGTTTTTTTCCAACCGGAAAAGACACAAGCTGGGTGCCGATTCTGCAAGAAATGAGAGACGGCCGGATTCTGATAAGCATTGGAACGGGTTTATATCGCTATTCGCCGGCAACGCAAACCACCGAGCGCGTGCCGCTCAATATTGCCCCAGTGCTCCTCACGTGCATGGTCGAAGATGAAGACGGGACTTTGTGGTTTGGCGCGCAAAATGGCGCGATTTATCAGGTGCGCGACGACCGCGTCGTAGCTGCACGGCAAACACCGTTCGGCATCATGAACGCCGCGCTTGCCGACGCCGACGGCAATCTCTGGTTTGCGACCGGGGCAGGCCTCATCAAGATCTCCAAAAGCAATTTTGCGGCAGGCGAATTTACTGAATATACCACGGCGCACGGCTTACCGGATATCGATATCCGGTTTTGCCTGCGCGACCGCGAAAACAATCTCTGGTTCACCTGCAAGAATGGGGGTCTGGTCAAATTATCGGAAGCACGCCTCTTGACTTTTCCCATGCACAATCTACACGCCGACGTTTTGAATCGCGCCGCAGTAGTGGATTCGAACGGCCACGTGTTCGTGGTTTCCGGCGAAGGGCTTTGGGAAATTTGGAAGCAGCACGCGGGTGGCTGGCAAAAATTTTTGCACCGCATCCCGGCGATTTACCGGCAAGGCCAGCAAGGAGAATTATCAAAACGCTTGGTCTCCGCCGATATTGCGCAAGGCGGTCTCTTGTGGCTCACCGTTACGAACGGTGGATTGTTCGGCTATAAACGCGTGGCGCGCGCAAATCAATCTTCGCTGCTGACGCTCATTCATACTTTGCGACCGGGCCTCGATTTGCCGAAAGGCGAGCCGGTCGGAATCATGATTGATCGCGACAATCAGCTATGGTATGATGTCTGGAATGGCCCGCTTGTACAAATAAATCTTCATGAGCTCACGCAGCAAACTGCGTATAAACTCGAGGGCAACACCACACGTTCGATCTGCCATGATGCCGAAGGTAATTTGTGGGCCGGCACGTTCAACGGCGGCATTTCCGTTTTGGCGCGTGAAAATGGCGGCTACCATTTGCGCCGCCGCTTGACGAGCCCGGACGGAGTGGCCAGCAATCAAATCCGCTCGCTGGTGCAACGCCGCAACGGCGAGATTTGGATTGGCACGCGTTTCAACGGCATTTCGATCTATAAAGATGGAATGTTTCAGACGCTGACCATGAAGGAAGGCTTGCTCAACAATGCGATTTGGGCAATGGCGGAAGCTGAGGATGGCACGATGTGGATTGGCACTTCGGTCGGCATACAATATACGGCGCCGGAAAACTCGCGCCGTTTTTTGGCGCAGACCAAATTGTTCGGCAAGCACTTCGGCGCGGTCGGAACGATCCCGCATGCCAAAGCAATCTGGGCGGTGAGCAATGAGGAATTGACGATTTATGAATATGGTCTGCAAAGCCAGAGCACGCCTCCGCCGTATATTTATATCACCGGCGTGCGCGTGAACGGCAAGGAGCGCGCGCTCATCAACGCAGCAGAATTTCCCCATCACGAAAACGCCTGGCGCGTGGATTTTGCCGGGCTCAGCTTTAAGGATGAAAAAGCGCTGCGCTACCGCTATCGCATGCGCGGCTTGGAAGAGGAATGGCAGGAGCCCACGAACCAGCGCACGGTTAATTACGCCTCTTTGCGGCCCGGCCAGTACGTTTTTGAAGTGACGGCCCTCACCGCCGACGGTGTGGAAAGCAGTGCGCCGGCAACCTATACGTTTACAATTTTGCCCCCGTTCTGGCAGCGTTGGTGGTTTATCGCGCTGCTCGTGATCTTCTGCGGGGCGGCTTTGTATGCCATGCACATCGTGCGCCTCGATCGCGTGTTGGCGATCGAAAGAATTCGCGCGCGCATCGCCACTGATTTGCACGACGAAATCGGCGCAGGGTTGACGCATATCGGCTTGCTTTCTGAAATGGCCCTGCAAAAATCCGGGGCGCAGCCCTCTGCCCACTTCACTGCAACTCCGGGCGCGCCGGTGCACGAGATTGTGCAAGAACTCGGCGACGCCATGGCGCGGGTCGGCGGGATTGCGCGCGAGCTGTCGGTCGCGATGAGCGACGTGGTGTGGTCCATCAATCCGAAGCATGACTCGTTGGATGCGCTGCAGCGCCGAATCAAAGTCTTTGCCCATGAAATTTGCAGCGCGCACAACATCGCGCTGCAATTCGACCTCGCTCCGCAAATCGCGCAAATGAAACTCCATCCCGAAATCCGCCGCAATCTTTTGCTCATTGCAAAAGAGGCGATCCACAACGTGGCAAAGCATGCGGCCAGCCCCACGCTCGCGGTGCATTTTGAAGCGCATGAAAAGGAAGTGCGCGTAACGATTGCAGATCAAGGCCGTGGCTTTGAAGTGGAAAAAGCGAAAACCGGCAACGGCTTGCTCAACTTGCGCAGCCGCGCGGAAAAGCTTGGCGGGAGATGCGAGATCACCTCGCAGTTGGCGCAGGGCACGCGCGTGTCCGCGAGCATTCCGCACAAAATGCCGGGCTTCAAGCTCAGTTGAAGAAGCACATCGTGCCGCAGCATACATGTTGCGCAATTTTTTTCAGCCTATTTTGAGGCGCACAAAAATCCGTCACTACACGAAAGGCGCATGAAATGGAGAAGTCCACAGAAGCGATTCGCGTTGCCATTGTCGATGACGATGCGAAGGTTCGCGAAGTCATCACGTGGCTGGTCGAGCATTCGGCGGATTTCGAGCTGGCCGGCGCGCTCTCGGGCTGCGCGGAAGTCGTCGAAGCGATTGCCGATGATCCCCCCGACGTCGTGCTGATGGATATTAACATGCCGGGCGTCTCGGGCATCGAATGCGTCGAGCGGCTCAAAACCGAATATCCCGATCTCAAAATTTTGATGCTCACCAATTACAGCGATGATGATCGCATCTTCGATTCCTTGCGGGCGGGGGCGATTGGGTATTTGCTCAAAAATTCCTCCACGGCAAAATTATCGGAGGCGATCAAAGAGGCGCATCATGGCGGCGCGCCGATGTCCGGCGAAATCGCACAAAAAGTCATTGCTTACTTCCACAACCAAAGGAAGATCACCAAGTACACGGCCACCCTTTCGGAGCGCGAGCAAGAAGTGCTGAATGCGCTTTCGGAAGGATTGAGCAACAAAGAAATCTCCGCCCAGCTCTTTATTAGCGTGCCCACCGTGCGCTTTCATCTCAAAAACATTTATGCCAAGCTGCACGTGAATTCACGCACGGAAGCCGTGCTCAGAGCGGTGGAGGGAAGAATCAAATGAGGCGGCGATCCCCAATTGACTGATCGACTCAAAATGATGTGCGTCTTGGCCCATCCCGATGATGAAGCGCTCGGCGTGGGCGGCGTGTTGGCGAAATATGCAAACGAAGGTGTGGAAACCTATCTCGTCACCGCCACGCGCGGCGAACGCGGTCGTGTCGGAGAACGGCGCGAGTCGCTGCCCATGGAAACTGTCGGTAAAATTCGCGAGATGGAATTGTTCGCCTCTGCCCGCGAGTTGGGCCTCCGCGAAGTGCGCTGGCTCGATTATATCGACGGCGATTTGGATCGCGCCGATCCGCGCGCAGCCGTGGCCAAAATCGTTGCGCATCTGCGCCGTGTGCAACCGCACGTCGTGCTCACCTTCGGTCCCGAGGGCGCTTACGGCCATCCCGATCACATTGCGATTTCACAATTGACCACTGCAGCAATAGTATGCGCGGCCGATTCGAGCTATGGCGGCCGTGATGCGCTTGCCGCCCATCGCGTCTCCAAATTTTATTACATGGCGTGGAGTCAAGCCAAGTGGACTGCATTTCAAGCCGCGTTAAAAGAGCTCAGGATGAATATCGACGGCGTCGAACGCAGAGCAGCGCCGTGGCCCGATTGGGCGATCACCACGCGCATTGATACGGCGTTACACTGGCTCACGGTTTGGCGCGCGGTTTCGTGCCATCAATCGCAAATGTCGATCTATCGCAACTTGGAGCATTTGGCGGAAGAACATCACCAGGCGCTGTGGGGCACGCAAGAATTCTATCGCGTTTTCAGTTTGGTGAATGGCGGCCGCGGAATTGAAACGGATCTATTTGAAGGGCTGCGTTAAAGAAATGCTTTGCACTCGAATCACGAACGTGTGACGATTTCGACTTTCGGAAGCGGAGCAACGTCGCTTCCCCCTGATTTGCTTTGTGAAAATCTGCCTTCCAAAAGCTTGCTTTAAAAGCACGAACCCGAAATTATTTCGCCCACCTATCTCATGAGATAGGCGCGCGCGCTCAATGGTTGCATATCTCCTCTCTTTTCCCTCCAAAACCATCCCTTTGTCCAGCGGAAATCGCAGCGAAAATCGCGTAGATTATGCCAACAAATAATCACGCGCTTTGCAGTAATAAATTCACCAAACAGGAGAAATATGATGACCACAGAAATGCAGGCGTTGAAGGCTCGCCTTAAGACCGTGTGGATGGCCGGTGATTACGGACATTTTGCCAAATACATGGAGCCGAGCGCTTTGGAATTTTTTGCGCGCCTACAACTTCAACCACAAACGCGCATGCTCGACGTGGCATGTGGCGCGGGACAGATTGCGATTCCCGCGGCGCGCGCCGGAGCGCAGGTCACCGGTATTGACATCGCGACCAACTTGATTGAGCAAGCGCGCGCACGGGCGCAAGCGGAACACCTCGAAGTCCGTTTTGATGAAGGCGATGCGGAAATGTTGCCGTATGACGACGCCTCCTTCGAATTGGTCACTACGCTCATCGGCGCCATGTTCGCGCCGCAACCGGATCGCGTTGCCGCCGAGCTGGTGCGCGTGTGCCAACCTCAAGGCCGAATCGTCATGGGCAACTGGACGCCGGAGGGATTTGTCGGCCAGATGTTTAAGATTATGGGCAAGCATGTGCCGCCGCCGCCCCTCATGCCGGCGCCGGTGCAATGGGGCGACGAAGCGATCGTGCGTGAGCGCCTGAGCGATGGCGTTGCGGATTTGCGCATGACAAAACGGCTTTATTCCTTCGACTATCCGTTTTCGCCCGCAGAGGTGGTGGAATTTTTCCGCGTTTATTACGGCCCGACCAATCGCGCCTTTGCAGCACTGCCGGAAGAGGGACAAGCCGCGCTGCGCCGTGATCTTGAAAATCTGTGGGCGCAACATAACCGCTCCAATAACGGCAAGACGGAAGTTGAAGCCGAGTACCTCGAAGTGGTCGCGACAAAGGCGTGACGCGACGGCAAAAAAGTTTTGCCGCTCCGCTTGTTTTAACAAAAGCACTTATTTTAACATTTCATTCACTTCTGGAAAGGAATCTTTTATGAAACGCGTTCTGGTCTTCACGTATGGCATCCTTTGCTATGCGATCTTTTTCGGCACTTTTCTGTACGCCGCCGGATTTATCGGCAACCTCTTCGTACCGAAATCAATTGACTCCGGCGCCGTCGGCCCGCTCGGTGCCGCGCTGCTTATCAACGCCGCGCTGCTCGGGTTGTTCGCCATACAACACAGCATCATGGCGCGCAAAAGCTTCAAGCAGGCGTTAACGAAAATCATTCCGGAACCCGCGGAGCGCAGCACGTACGTTCTGCTCTCCAGTGTTTGCCTCATTCTGTTGTTCGCTTATTGGCAACCCATGGGCGGCGTGATTTGGGACGTGCAAGAGCCATACTTCCGCGCGCTTTTAAATGGTCTTTTTGCGTTCGGGTGGCTGCTGGTGTTGGTCACGACTTTCTTGATCAACCATTTCGATCTCTTCGGTTTGCGCCAGGTGTGGCTTTACTTGCGCGGCAAAGATTATAAGCCGCTCGGTTTCGTCACCCCCGGCCCATACAAAGTCGTTCGTCATCCTTTGTACGTCGGTTGGTTGTTCGCGTTCTGGGCCACGCCCACGATGACCGCAGCGCACTTCGTCTTTGCGATTGCAACCACGGCTTACATCCTCATCGCCATTCAACTGGAAGAGCGCGATTTGGTGCGTGAGCACGGCGCCCGCTACACGCATTATCGCACCCGAGTTCCCATGCTGATTCCGGCATTGAAGCCGCAACCGGTGCTTTCGGAAACGGCTACAAATTGACGCCGCCGGTGCAATCGGGCTGGTGTTGCGAGCCGTGCGTATTGCGCGGCGCCGCGCGCAAGCCCGATTTTCCTGCTCCGGACTTGAAAGGAAAAAAACATGAGCACATTCGCCTTCGTCGCCAAAAGCGTTCGGCAAAATTTTCTATTCAAACTCTACAAACATTACATCATCGACAGCATTCTTCTCGTCAAGCAATCCGGTTTCAAAGAATTGCTTCGCCAACGCGGGTTGAAATTCTTTTGCGCGATTTGCGCCTATTACTTGGTGCGCGATACGTTGCTGTACGTCGTGTTGCCGTATTGCGTAGCGCGCGGATTGTTTTAAAATCAAAAGGAAAAACATGAGCTTGATACAAAAAGAAGCCGCGGCCACGGACCAGCTCGCCGAAGCGGTACAAAAAATCTTGCCGGCGCTGGAAAAATTTTCACAACACGAAGGCGCCGATCTCGCCGCGCGGCAAAGTGCGCACTGGAAAGCGGCATTGCATCAACCTCTGCCCGAGCGCGGCGCCGGTCTTGAACATGTGTTGCAAACGCTGGCTGAAACCATCATACCGAACGGCTTGCGCAACGGCGCGCCGGGCTTTAGCGGATGGATCACCACCGCGCCGACGACCTCCGGAACGGCGGCGGCATTGGCGGCGACCGTGGCGGGATCACAGCGCTGGTGGGAACAGCCTTTTAATTATTTGGAGACCGTGGCGCTGCGCTGGCTCGCGGAGTTATTGGAGATTCCGCGCGACATGCAAGGCGCCTTTACCAGCGGCGGCGCGATGGCCAATCTCATCGCATTGGGTGCGGCCCGGCAACGTGCATGCGAGCGTTTTGGCCACGATCCCGCGCGAAACGGCATGCCCTCATTTTTACGGTGGCGCATTTACGCCAGCAGTGAAGTGCATCACGTCGTGGTGCGCGCCGCGGCGGTGCTCGGACTCGGCCGCGACGCGGTTGCCAAGCTGCCGGCTGATTCACAGCATCGCATGCACCTCGATCATCTCTACACGGTGCTCGAACTCGATCGCGCCAAAGGAATTTTTCCGTTGGCGATTGTTGCGAACGCGGGCACGGTCAATACCGGCGCCGTGGATCCGATCGCGCTGATGGCGGAAATTGCAGCCGCATACAACACCTGGCTGCACGTGGACGGCGCTTACGGCCTCTTCGGAAAATTGGATGCGCGAGTGGCCGCGCTCTATCGCGGCTTGGAACGCGCCGACTCGATCGCGGTCGATCCACACAAATGGCTCGCGGCGCCGGTGGGATGCGGCGCTGTGTTCGTGCGCGACCGGCCGCTGTTGGAAAGAGCATTCACCCTCGAACCCGCAACCTATCTCGAAGGCGCCGCGGGCCATGGCGAAGCAGAGTCCCCATTTGATCATTACGGCGATTTGTATCACAACTTCACGGTGGAGCAATCCGCGCCTTCGCGCGGCGTGCTGGTGTGGGCGATTCTGCAAGAGATTGGTGCGGAGGGCATGCGCGCACGCGTCGTGCGTCACAACAGTTTCGCGCGGCATCTCGCTGCCCGCGTGATGGCCGACGATCGTTTGGAGCTTTTAGCCATGCCGACCTTGTCGATTTGTGCGTTTCGCTATTACGCGCCGCATCTGGAGGAGGCCGCGCTGGATCAGCTCAATCAGGAAATCGCGCGGCGCTTGCGTGCGGAAGGCAAGTACGTGCCCTCCACCACAACGGTCGCGGGAAAATTCGCGCTGCGGCCCTGTTACGTGAATCCGCGCACAACGCTGGCGGAAGTGGACGGCTTGGCCGACCGCGTGCGGGAAATCGGCGACGAGCTGGCCGGCGCTTCGATGGCAGTGATGAAAAAGGCCGCGTGAAACGAATTGCACATCATTCTACTAACAGTGCACTCTGTGCAGAGAAAGCAAAGACTTCAAATGGCAGAATGATTCATCGGCAGAATAATGACGTAATCATTCTGCCGAAAAATTATTCTGCCTGTTTGGTTGCGGCTTGACCGCGTTGGGGCGAAGAATATCGTTCACATGCCAACGCATGCCATCAAAATACGCGCACAGCTTGAAGCGCGGGGCTTTGCCGGACGCAACGGCCACACACCGGCGCAAATCAATTACCCGCTGCGGCTCGCTCCAGCGCTTTGTATGATATGTGTGGCGTTGCGGCTGGGCTGCCGTTGATCAACGTGACGACCGGATTTTTGCGTTTTTTTGGAGAAACACTTTGTCGCTCGCTATCAACAACACGCTTTTGCTGCCCAGAATGAACGTGACGTTTGCGTTGCCTGAAAACTCGCACGGCGTCCAGCTTCCGAGCAAGCCGCCCCTGCACCCGCTCTCTTTGTCGTTCCATTCTCCGGACCTGCAAAAAGCTTTTGCGGAACATCACGCGCAAAAGTCGAAAAAGCTGGTGCGGTTCACGCTCTCGCTGGCGGTGGCGCTGGTTTTTGTATTCGCCATCATGGATCAATACTTGATTCCGGAAGCTGCAGCGCAAGTTCTGCGTCTTCGTATCGGCCTGAATTTGTGTTTTGCAACTGCGCTCGGCTTAACGCTGCTGCGAGCACTGCAAAAGCATCTACAATTGCTCATGAGCGGCGTTATTTTGGTGGGAGGGCTGGTCATTGTTGAAATCATTCGTGTCTCCGAAGCTTACGGTGGACACAATTATTATGTTGGCCTCATTCTCGCCATCATTTACGGCAACGCTCTTTTGCGTTTGCGTTTTGTTTATGCCAGCATAACGACGTGGCTCGTGGTATTTGTGTATGAAATCGCGGCGCTGCAATTCCAGTCAACGCCGCCGAACCTGGTATTGAACAGCACCTTCTTTTTAGTGGCCGCCAATATCATGGGGATGTTCTCCAGCTACGGGCTGGAATACTACATGCGCGCCGCGTTTTGGCAGACGCACATTCTGCGGGAACAAAGTCGCGCACTGGCCGTGGAGCACAACCGCAAAACCGCGGAATTAGACAAAGCCCGGCAATTGCAGCTTGCCATGTTGCCGAAGGAGATCCCACAACTGCCGCACCTCGCCATTGACGCTTACATGAAGACCGCAATGGAGGTCGGCGGCGATTATTACGACTTCCAAAGTGATAGCGCCGGCGCGCTCACCGTTGTGATTGGCGACGCGACCGGCCACGGCCTCAACGCCGGCATGATGGTGACGGCAACGAAAAGTATTTTCGAAACCATGGCCGACGAGCCTGAGCTTACCAGGCTCTTCACGCAAATGAACCGCACGCTCAAACGCATGAATTTGCGCGGGCATTATATGGCTTTGCAGATGCTCAAGATCAAAGATGATGCGCTCGAAATCTGCACGGCCGGGATGCCGCCCGTGTTGCTCTATCGCGCGGCCACGCAAAAGCTGGAGGAGATCACGATCAAGGCCATGCCGCTGGGAAGCGTTCGCGATTTTCCATATCGAAAACTTCGCACTGCCATTGCCTCCGGCGATGCCGTGCTCTTGATGAGTGATGGTTTGCCGGAGTTGTTCAATCAACAAAACGAAATGTTCGACATGGTTCGTGTGCAGCAGGCTTTTGCGGAGGTGGCGCAGCAATCGCCGCGCGAAATCATCGCGCACTTGCTGCGCGCCGGAGAGATTTGGGCCGAAGGCAAACCCCAACAGGATGATATGACTTTCGTAGTGCTAAAGGTGAAATGATTTATGCGCCCGTTGCTGGTCGCGCTGATGGAGGTAGAGACGTTCCGGCGGAACGTCTCTACAGCGAGGGCTGGTATGATTCGAAGAATCCATTCTAAAGCATCGCAGCTTCAACAACGCTAGGGCAGCATCACTAGTTTTTGTGCGCGCGAAATTTTTCCCGCTTGCATTCTATAGAAGTAGACTCCCGCACTGACCGCACGCCCGGCAGCATCACGGCCATCCCATTGCACCTCATGCCGGCCGGCAATGGCTTCGGCTGCAAGCAATGTCCGCACTCTGCGTCCCGCCAAATCGAAAACTGCAATTTCCACGCGGCCTCGTTGCGGCAATTCGTAAACAATCGTCGTTCGCGCTCCGGCTTTTTGCGAGAAGGGATTGGGGAAACCCGGTGAAAGTGCGAAGGCGGAAGGTAATCCCGCTTCCTCTTTTGTGTCTGCAACCGCAGTGATGATTCCCACCGCACCGCGCAGATCCACTTTGCCATAGCCCCATTTATTGTTCGGCGCAGCGCCGGTGAAATTATCCGTGTCCGCAGTGGTCGTGAGTGCATTGCGAATTTGATCGGTGGTGAGCGCATTGTTGCGTTGCAGCAGCAACGCCACGCCGCCGGCCACGAGCGGCGCGGCGAAGCTGGTGCCGTTGCCGATGGCGTGACGATTGTCACGCAAGATAAAGCCATTTGGAAATTGTGCCGTGCCTTGCCAAATACTGTTTGGCTCAGTAGGTGGCGCGCTCACGGAAAGGGTAGATGCGATCATTTGGCCGGGCGCGCAAACGTCGGGCTTTATGCGGCCATCGCGCGTGGGACCGGGATTGGAAAATGCTGCCGCAGCGCCAACGTTGAGTGAGGAAATTTCGAGATTGTTGTTGTCAAAATCCGTCCAAGTTTTTTTGCTAATCCATCCGCCGACGGTGATGGCATTCTTCGCCGTGCCCGGAATCGCAACGAGACGCGTAAAATCTGCAGAGGCCGCAGCAACTTCTGCGTTCATTGTCGAGGCATACAGCCAGAGATCATAGCGGCCGGAGCTGCCCGTAATCGTCAATCGCCATGTGCCGCTTTTGGGAATGTTGCTGGAGTTGTCGAAGATTTGAATCACGACTTGCTTGTCATTGTTCAGCGGATCCCTTCCGAAGCGAGCATTTTCAATAACCACTGCGCCATCCGCGCGATCCACACCGATATTACTCCCGCTTGCAACCGGGCCATACACGACGTTCGACGGACCGGTGAGTTGAAACGAAAGATTCGCAGAACCGGAATACCATGCCTCAAACAATACGTAATCATTCTTGGTGCCGGCATTGGCGGTGTAAGCCGGAAGAGTAAACTGTACAGTCACAGGGCTGCCGCTCATCGTGCCGCCGGCATGAATGTATTCGTCACCATCATTGCCCGCTGCAATGACGACCGCTTTGCCTTTTTCATTCGGGCCCACGATGTTGTCGATCGCTTGTTCAGTCAAGCTTGTGCCGTCATGCGCGCCTTCATGTCCGCCCAAGCTGAGATTGAGGACATAGGGTCGATTGAGCACTTTCGTCGCGATACTATCGACAAACGCGAGGGTGCTGATAATTTCCGCATCGGGAATACTGCCTTGATCACCGCGGGAGGCTTTCACGAAAATAATGTCGGCCTCGGTCGCCACTCCCGCGTACGTGCCCGCCGGAATACCGTTGCTCGTGCCCCGGCCGTTGCCCGCGGCGCTGCCCGTCACGTGTGTGCCGTGCCCGTTGCGATCCACTTCATTCACCGTGCCCGCGCCGTTGAGCGCCGCATTGATTTGCGCTTCCGTGTACAGCGTTCCGCCGTAAGGCCCGTTGCCGTCCAAATCGCCATCGCCATTGGTGTCGCCGGGATCGCTGAAATCCAAAAGATATTTGATGCGCGTTTGTCCGTTGGCGTTGCGAAAATCCGCGTGGCGCCAATCGATGCCGGAATCGATGCAGGCGAAGATCACGTTTTTGCCGGTGACGTTATATTGCTGCCGCGCGCTCGCGGCTTGCGTTTGCACCACGGCAACGTCGTTGCAAAGACGGAAAGCCTGTGAAGCTGAAATGTAAATGACTTCATCCATGCCCGCGAGCTCGACGAGCCGATCTTGCGGCACGAGCGCCGTGGCAATGTCTCCGGCAACGGCGATGACGCGCGCTCCCTGAGCTTGCAAAGCTTCACGCGTGGCCGTGCTTTTGATAAGCACGCGCACGGCTTTGCCCGTGGCATGCTCGAAGAGCGTCGCACTCTTCGCCAATTGTGCTTTGGAAAAATCTGAAGCCAAGAGCAACGCACGCAGCTTGGGGTCGAGCTTGCGCCCAATCTCCGCGCTCAATTCGCCCGCCCGCAATGAGGCCGTAAGGCTCGTGATCACCACCGCTCCCACAGCGATTTTGAAAATTTTTCCCAACATGCGCGGATCTCCTTATGGTTGATTTCCCTGCGACTGTATTTTGCGGTCCTTCGACAGCTCGAGGTAAATTACGTAATCCAGCTTTGCCACTTCCGTAACTGCAGGCGAGGGGAGCACGGCCGTAACGATGGCGCCGACTTCGGCCTGCACACGCGCGCCGAGGCCGGCGAGCTCCTGTTTCTGTGCGGTTGAAAGAGGCGCACTGCACTTGAGCAAGATTTGCCAGTTTTGCGCGCTCTGTGTTTGTGTTTGTTCGCCTTGCAATGCAGCGCGCAAACGCGGATCGACCTTTTTCTCCCACGCTTGTGCGCGAACGCCATTTTGCGGCGAACACGCCGCCAGCAACGCAAACAGGATTAATAAAAAGAAGAAAGAGAATTTCCTCATAAGCTCCATTCCCAAAAGTTTTACAAAGCATGTGCCTCGCGCTAGTGCGCTGCGGCCTTCGCACAAATTGTGCTGTTATTCCATTCAGTGTGAAGTCTAGGCAGAGAAAGCAAAAACTTTACTAAACTTGAAAAGTTTAGTACCTGAATTTTGCACGGGTGTTGTTCATTGGCATGCGGACAGCGCGCCGCATTCCACTCCGTTAGGAGTGGAATGTTTATAGCACAAGGTTGTGTTTTGCGTGTCTTCAACTCCAAAGGAGTGACATGTAGAATTGCAAAGGTTTTATCGTAAAAATTAAACATGCCACTCCTAACGGAGTTTTTAGAAACGAAGTGTGCGCCGATACTAGAAACATTTCACTCCTTTGGAGTTGCGAACAGCCTCGCGTGCAAAATTTTTTATGCGCCACCCAATGGGTGGATTAGCGTCACGATGCAATCCGCGCTGACAGCGGATTCGGCCAGCCTCGATGCAAAATTCAGGTAGTAAAGTTTTGGTCGCGGCTCGTCCTAACTTACGTCATTCACGAGCACAGCCACGACTTAGCCGTGGCTGTGCAACTACTCTTATTCATTTCCCGGCGGCCATAAGCTCGCGCCAACGTCCGTGCGATAATAACTGCTCAGGCATTTGAGCTTTTTGATGTTTTCATATGCCGAGGCAATCGCTTGCGCCAATGTCGAAGCAACAGCAACGACGTCTGCGATGCGATGACCGGTCATCACCACTTGGCCGCGCGCATTTTCCGCGACTTCATTCCACCACACGTCGCACGTTGGCTGTGAAGTGAGCGTCACGGGCAATGACGGGCCTTGAATCGCAGTGTAAGGATAGCCGTAACCCGCGAGCGTCAAATTGCAACCGAATTGCACGTCTTCGCGAAACGCGAGCGCGAGCTTTTCATTGGCCGCGGTTTGCATGACCACGTGCAGCGGATTTTTGAGAAAGCGCAAAATCATTTGGGTGGAAGTGACGCCCATGCGCACGTTGTATTCGAGCACGTGCCATTTGCCCTCGCGCAGCGCAGCGGTCACTTGCACCGGGCCGTGAAAGTTCGTGGCGCGAAACCACGGCAAGAGCGGGTGCAAAAGCTGTTGCGCCAAACCGTATTTGTCGTGCGGATCTTTTTCCGCCAAACCGCCGAGCGGCGCGCCCGCGACCGGGCCCATGTTGCCGTCGAACGCGCGTTTATATTCTTGATTCGTCACGAGCGAATGAATCTCGCCGTTGCTCACGAGCGCGATGTGACCCGCTTCGCGGCGGTCCATGTATTCCTGCAGAAAAACACCTTCGGCGTAATCGAGGCGTTCGAGCCAGCCCAATGTGTCTTCCACGCTCTCGCACACGATCGTGTGAATCGGACTCGTGGGCGAGCACAACGGGTTTTTGATGACGTAAGGTCGTTGGTCTTTTTTGATAATGGCCTCGGCCTCCAAACGATTGCGCGCAACATACGCGCGCGGAAACGCAACGCCGTATTGCTCGCACAACTCGCGCGCGAAATCGCGTTCCCGTTCGAGGCGCATGGCTTCATCCACCGCGCAAAAGATCGGCACGTTGAGTGAGCGCAACTCTTCGGACCACGGTTGCAAGATCCAATCAATGGACATGGGCACGAGCACGTCGACTTTTTTATCACGCACGAAACGGCACGGGCTGGGGAAATACGACGCGGGATAAACTTCGCCTTCGAGCGAAGGGCCGTAATGGCCGTAGCTGCGGGTGAGATAACAACTCACTTCGGCGCCGTCTTCTTTGAGAATGCGCATCATCGCGTGCGCGAATGCGCCGACGCCGAGGAGCATGACGTGAGGTTGGCTTTTCATTTTAATAGGAGGTGTGATGAGGCAAAACGATTGCTGGCAAAACTATTTTTTGATCTTTTTTCCAAAAAGAAATTGCTTTGTTTATCGCCCGTCGATATGGCCTTGCCACCAAAACGCAATGTCGCGCGGGATAATTGTTCGGCTGTGGTTTCGGGAATCTCGGAGAGGTCAATCTCGTCGTCCGCCATCTTCTCAAGCCGCGCCCAGTCGGTTTTGGAGGTCTTGGAAATAGACTTTCTGCTCATGCTCGATGGCCTTTATCTCTCAAGCGGCATGCTGCTGTGCCGACGGCGCCTGCGCGTCGAACCTCGTTTTCGTCAATGGCTTTTTAGGAGAAGCTTGCGACACGGCTCTCGCCATTGCGAGACGTTGATTGACAACCTGCCAGAATGCTGCGACGGCTTTCTTTTTCTCCTCAAAAAAATCTTCAAAGAAGCCTACATCATTCAGTGGAGGAGAATAGGCATAACGCTCATCATCGTCGCCGCACTCCGACACCCAATCTTTCGGTTCTTTGGGATCGACAATTTCGAAGAGGCGAGCGGGATACAAATAAGGCCGGCCCTGGTGATTCAAGATGCGAAGGGCATCCGCTTCGATGCCGATGACGACATAATCTTGCTGCGGCGTCAAATCCGGGTAGCGGGAGCTTTTGCGGCGGAGCTTTACAATCATGATCAACTCACCTCTTCAAGTTTGAGTTCAACACGAGCAAGGCCAGGGTGTTCATACCAGTGGTATTCATATTGATGAGTACCGCTTTCAAAGCATACTAATCCCTCGGCCAATTCGCCATGAACTCCATCAAATCCTCCACACTCGGGCTTTTTCCCGTCCTCACATAAAATCCCGAAGTACTCACGCCGAGCAAGAGGCACGAGGCAAGGGGCAAGCTCGAAACAAATCCCAACGAGAAGCCCGCGTTGAAGTGATCGCCGGCGCCGGTGGAGATGAGCGGCCTGGCAGTAAAGGGGCCTTCGAGGTATGCGGCCTCGTTCGCGGTGGCAGCCACCGCAAATGAACGCGGATGGATGACGACGCATTCGAGTTGCAGGCGCGTGCGCAGAGCTTGTGCGAGCGTTTGCAGCGCCGCTTGAGAGTTGTCGGAGGTTGGAATATTGAGCACACTGGCAAGCTCGTAGCTCTCTTTTTCATTCACGCCCAATATGACGGAAAAATATTTTTGAAATTGCGTGAGCAGGTTGAGCGCTTCGAGAATGTCGTCTGCGAAACGTTTTTCGGGGTCCGCGAGATCGAAGAAAATCGTTTTGCGCGGAGACGCCGCAAGCTTGGGACATATATCATGGATGAGATGTTTCCAAATATCGGACATGTGGGCGTACATGGTCCAATTTACCAAGCCGAGCAGCGTCGCGTTTTGAAACGCGGATAAAAATTTTTCCGCGCCAACGCGTGCGATGATCAACTCCCACGTGAATGTGTGCAAGGATTCATGTTTGCCCATCATCAGTTTGCCGTCGTTGAATTCGAGCGCGTCGGTGTGTCCCGGCTCGGCGACGGAGATGACATTGGCGCGTCGCGCGAGTTCTTGAAATACGGGATGAATGTTAGGATAGCCGAGCATTCCTATATATGTAACGGGCATGCCGAACGCGGCAAGCGCATTGGCCATGATCGGGCCGTTGCCGCCGAGCTTGGTTTGTTGCACGATCATTTCCATGTTCGTGCTCTGTCCGGAGGCCTGTGCGATGCGTTGCGCGAAAGTGTTGATGTCGCCGATCAAAGTGAAGTCTCTCGGCGTGTCGCGCTTGTCGACGACGCGAATGATTTCATCCACGAAGCCGTCGAAGCCGACGAGCACGTTTTGTTGCGTTAGAGAATTCGGGCGCGCGCGCAATGCGGAGAGCGTTTGTTCGCGGAGTTGTTTTGCTTCGGCTGGATTGGTAGAGCTCATAGCGAATCCCTCAGGCTCGTTGTTGATTCATGGTAAAATGCGTCAAGGGAGGCTTCCTCCGTTGGACGATTTATTTTTGCAGACGACGAAACGCGAATGCGAGGCGGAGTGTTTGTGAGTGCGCGGCAACAATAAATAATCTTGATTACAAAATCAAAGCATTTCTCGTTGCGGATTGCTCGTGGTCGCGCGCTGATTATTTGAGCAACCAACAACGAGCACTCCGTGCAAGTCTCAGTGAGAAACAATGTCTCAATGAAGTACACGAGTCCTCGCGAGGGATCACGATGTAATCGCGCAGCGACAAGCAACTCATTGTTTCATCGTCAAGACAGGTGGTGTTGCACTGTATCCAAGTGGGCATATGGTTTGCTTAAAAACCGGAACGTTGTCGATTGCGTTTCAGATTTTGCTTCACGGCCTACCGCCAACAAATCACTGGGAAAAGTTTACACAACTCGAGACACAGCAGATGGACTCCAAAAAACTTTCCTCACTCATCCCGAAGATCGTGCACGGGGGCTATACGCAAGGGGAACTGGTTGAATTCATCAACCTGGTGCAGAAGATTTCATTGAGTTATTTGAAGTATCAAGAAGTGATCGGCAAACACATCCGTTGGGAGCGGCGACGCAAAAGCGGCGAGCTTGATGATCTCGCCATCGATTGCGTGGCCGGCTTGTTCATGCGCAATGACAATAACGAGTTCGTGCAGTTGCGGCGCTATTTCGGGCCGCACATCGAATCGAATGCTGCGCCCAACGATGTCGAGTTGCTGATCATGCTGCGGCGCTTGGTCATCAAAAAAACCAAGCAGGAGCTTTCGCGGATTTTCAAAGAGCGCGACCCCGAAGGCGCCAAGATCATCCGCAACATTCGCGTGGCGGTGAAGAACGCCACGGACTTGGCCACGTTTCGTGAGATGGGAAGAGAATACATTTATCTGAGAAATGGCCGTATGATGCGTGCCGCGGCGCATCACGAGCATGCCCCGGTCTGCGGAGTGGAAGCGCCCGCGGGCGTCGCCGAATTCTCGCATGAAGAACTGAATTATCTGCGCAAAGCGAAACCGACCATTCCGGAAAAATCTTTGAAGCAGAATTATCTCGAGCTGTACGCGCCGAAGGATCACGTCTCCACCACGATTCGCAAAATGCTGTCGGTGGTGGGCGGCGACGAGCGGTTTCAGAATTTTCTGCCGACCGACGTGGTGGCGCGCTTGATTCGCCACACCAATCTCGAAGTGGTGCGCAATCGTCTGATCGCGCAGATCGAAGACGTCTCGCCGTTGGACTATGTGCGCTTGAAGGAAATTGAACGGGCCAAACAGAAGGTGTTGCAACGCGTACGTCAAAAGATACAGAACCAATATGTCGCCAGCAGTAAAATTGCGCCGGAAAAAGGTGAGATTTATTACCGAACTCTTGCCGATGTACTGGAAGACATTACCCACAGCAAGAAGATCGAATCGTATTTCCGCCATTTGCGCAAGTACATGCCAGATTTGACTCAGCGACGGTACCGTCAGGAAGAACGTACCATCTTTGAGTATCTAGGGAAACTCACCAAAAAGTGGTTTCGCGAATACCTCAAGGATTTGCTGTAGGCAGGCACTTCTAACTAGACGGCTTCGCTGGTGCCCACGCAACATACGGAAAACGCGAAAGGCTTTTTTTAAGCCTTGCGCGTGTGGCGCGGGCCGTGCGACTCCGCGCAGTAGAAGAATAGGACCTGGCCGTTTTTTGCGACTTGTCGGAAAATAGTTTTTCCGTGAATCAGGGGTATTGTCAGTACATAAAAGTACAAATTCGAAAGTACAGCGTCCTGCGGTGAGACAATTGGACGAAACACCGCCGGACGCGTAAACGACCCCGAACCCTCCTTACACTGACGGCTGTTGAGGCAGTGAGGAGAAAATCACGATCAACGCATGAAGAAAAACTATTTTCGCCAGCGGGATTGGATCCCTCGGACGTCCGAGGTGATCAGGGAAGAGTGTCTGGATGCCGAGTCGTTGGAATTCGTATTGCTTTCAGCACAGCGGAATCGTGCACTCTACGAAAAATTCGAAGATCATCTCCTGACGTGCGAGCGTTGCATGCGCCGCGTGCGCGGCCTGGCAACGTATTATCGCATTTTGGAGAGCGAGCTTCAGCGACCGGCTTCTCCGCGACTCGTTGAGTTAGCGCGGACACTGGCGGAACCAGTCGAATAAAAAACGCCTCGCGCTTTGTGCCGTGGGCGGAAAGCCGTTCCGTCCACGCAGTTTTTTATTCCACCGCAACTCGAGACTATTGACGGTCCGCCTTCCAAAACTTTCCTCGCAGTGCGTGCTTGTCACAACGGCGCGGCACCTCGGGCGCCGCATATTCACGCCGGATACCTCGGTGCATTTCAATGCGCCGGGCGAGCACGCGCACACCGCGATCTTTGCTTGTTGCAAAAATTTCACGGCACGCGAGCGCCCCTTCTCTGCTCCACGTCCTAAAAAAGGCTTGACTGGCTAGGGCCTTTGCGGTTATATTGCGCTGCATTTGCAAAGCGCACCAACCGGCAAAACCTGAAAAATTTAAAGGCAACTTGCGGGAAGGGCAAAAGCTTTCCAGCATTTTCACTCACCTTGCCTTCCAACTATTTTGCCTGAAGAGCTTCACATGGTCATGCTCACCGTCCTACCAAGTCAGTGGCGGCGGGGAGGTGGTGCGTTATGCAAAATTCGCCTCTCAGAAAATTCAGCAGCAGGTGATTCCGGCCCGCATACGACGGGAATCACCGACGACACGACATCACGGCGAATTCAAATTGTTATTGAAATTCGCCACGGACGAAAGTGCGGCGAGTCATGGAAAATCCAACCATTTTGGTTGCTGATGGCGACCCCAAAAATCTCCAAATCCTGCGCGACAGCCTGGAAGCTTCCGGCTTCGAGGTAATTGTAGCGGCAGACGGCCTACAAGCCTGGCAAAAAATTTCTTCCGAAGTTCCCGACCTCATTCTCTCCGAAGTCAATTTGCCCAAGTTGGACGGCTTTCAGCTCTTGGAAAAACTCAAAGCCGATCCCGCAACTTCCACCATTCCACTCATGTTTCTCACGAACCGGCGCGAATTGCAGGATCGCGTGCGCAGCTTGCGCGGCGGCGTGAAAGACTACATGATCAAGCCGCTGCACGTGAAGGAAGTGCTCGCGCGCATTCGCATGATTCTGCGGCGCATGGAACGCGTTAAAGAGGAAGAAGTGGACTCTTCGCACAAATTGGTGGGGCGTTTGGAAGAATTCAGCCCGGTCGATCTCATCGAAAGCTTCGGCGTGGAACGCAAGACCGGCGTGCTCACCCTCAACAACGAGAACAATCGCAGCGGCGAGATTTACTTTCGCGAAGGCGCCGTGGTCAATTCTTCGTTGGGCAATCTCAAAGCCGAGAAGGCGGTGTATCAAATGCTGCCGTGGAAACGCGGCCATTTCACCATGATCTTCAAAGACATCACCGTGCCCGATGAAATCTCCGTGAGCAATCTCGGCTTGCTGTTGCAGGGCTTCAAGCGCATCGAGGAACGCGAGCAATTGTTCAAGCAATTGCCCTCGCCGGAAACCACTTTCGCGATGACGGAAACGTTCCGCAGCATCATGCAAAAGCGCGAAGCCTCCCCCGAGGTCGCGAAATTTATCAGCCTGATCGACGGCCGGCGCGACATTTTGCAGATCATCGATGAGAGCACGTATGACGACATCAAGACGCTCGAGCGCTTGGTAAAATTATATCAGCAGGGCTTCATCAAACCCGCCAAACCCGCGCCGCAAATTGCGCCCCCGGAGGAAGAAACACCTTTCTCACAAAACCTTGCCGAGCCAAAGCTTGTGCAAAAAATTTTGCAGGAGCCTCCGGAAACGAAGCGACCGGCCAAAGCCCTGCCCGAGCCGCGTGTGGTGGACTTGCCGCCCTATCGTCCCGATTTGCGCTTGCCGGCGTTCGCTACTTCAGAAGAGAGCATGGAGGATTTTTCCAATCGCCTCGCTCCGCCTGAAAACGGTGAGGCGCAAAAACCCGACACGCCTTTCACCGCGATCACACCGGCGCCTCCCGACGAATTTAACGACCCCTTTGCCAAGGAAAGTTTGGAGCGCAGCGGCGAAACGAGCGTGGCGAATGATCTCCGAGCGAAAGACGATCGCATTTCAGAAGAAGACGCCCTCGCCGCCCAGGATTTAAGCGCAGCACCCGAGGATGAAGACGCCATCGAGATTCACGAAATTGCCTCCTCACCCGATTCCGATTTGAATTCCGGCTTCGATGTCGATCGTTTCATGCGCACCGTGGGTCGCGGCCTTTCGCCGGAGTATATCGAGCCGGATCTTCTTCCGCTGGACCTCCGCGAAATCATGCAGCGCCCGGTGGCGCCGCCGCCTTTTCTGAAAGAAACTAAAAACGCGGAGAACGGCGAGGCCACTCCGACTTTTCCATTCATCGCAACGCCGCCTGCCTCCGAGCCTTCGCCGTTTGCATCTGACCAAACGGAAGAAGCGGCGGGCTCGCTGGCGGAGGTCGAACAAGCGGCGTCGGACTTTGTTGCTGACATCTCTGCGATTGTGGATTTGCCGAAATCTCAAGAGAGGTTGGCTGCTGCTACCGAAGCGCCATTGGACGCGCCCCCTCCGAAATGGCCGGCGCAGGAAATATTCGTAGAACCCGACGCGCCCGCAGAAGAGGACAGCACGACGCCACCAGTACCGGAAGAGGTTTCGCCATTTTTTGCATTGGCAAAAGAGGAAAAGCCTGCGTTGGTTGAGACGCAACATATGCCCGCGGTTCCGCACGAAGCTATGCCGGAGGCGGAGCAACCCGAGCCCTTCTTTGATCTCAAACCACCCAAGCCGGTTGTCCCAGTCATAACGCCGCCTCCGAAACCGGCAGTTCCGCCCGTTATGTTAACCCCAGTCGGTGAGGCGCCGGTCACAACAAATTCCGCCGACCTCATCACCGCCGCTTTGCTTAAACTGGCACAGCGTCGAGGCCTGCAACGGCCAAAACTGGTGGTGATCGGACGCGATGGCCTTGCGATTTCAGCTTTTGTTCGAAATACTTTGGGCGCAGAATCCACCCTGCGCAAGATGGAAAGCGCGACGTTTCAGCATTTGGAGATTGGTGAGCGTAAATTGATGGGGCAGCCCTGCGACGTGATCGGCATTTCGATGGAGCAACAGTTCACGAAATTGCTGGCCACCGCCGCGCAGGAGTTGTCCGCTTACGTGATGCTCGTGGAAGCGCATCGCCAGCAGGAGTTCACTTATCTGTCGTACCTGCTGGCCACGCTCAAAACGAGCTATCGCCTGCCCTTCGGCATTGCCATGATGCGGTCGAAGGATCAAAAAAATTTATCCAAGGAGACGATTCGCGACCTGCTTAATCTTGCGGAGGTTGATTACTTGCAAGAGTGCAATCCTCTCGACGCTGCCGAGGTCGCCGGTTTTCTTTCCGGCCTGGCAAGTGACGAGAATCTCGCGCACTGGGCTGAGAGAAAATAGTTGCAGTCTTGCACCTCGATACAGTTGGCGAGCACTCAAGCTGGATTCTTATTTGAAGTCGTTGTCGTTCCGAAGGAAGCTTTCTGCAAGAAGGCTTCACGTTTTCCAAGCCGCTTTAGTTTTGGAAAAGCTGCTTGTGGAATGACCGCGGCAAGGGGCGCGTGTTCAATAACGTTTCCTTATGTAGTCATGCCCCCTTGTGGGGCACTGAAAATACTTGCACGAGCACCGGCCCACAAGGGGCCGGGACTACGAAAAATCGCTTAAGGAAACGGCATTGGGCGCGTGTCGCCACCCAACCCGAGTGTGGGACGAATAGAGAAGCCCTGCCTCAGCCTGCCACCTCCCGCTTCGCGTAGCTCTCCTCGCAATCGCTCTGCAATGGGATCACAACCAAAGCATGGACAGAAAAAAAATCATTTTGGTGGATAAAGAACCGAACGCCGTCGCCGAGCTGCGCAAGGCCTTGTTGACTGCGGGCTTCGATATCCGCGTGGTGCTCAGAGCCGTCGATGCTTTGGCGCTCGTGGAAGATTTCCGTCCCAGTTTGATTATGGCGGAAACGCGCTTGCCGGAAATGGACGGCCCGCGGCTGCTCGAAGAAATTCGCAAGCGCGCGGAGCTGCAAGCCGTGCCCGTCGTGCTCATGGGCAAATTAAAAACCGTAGAAGAGCGCCTCGCGTTGATGAAGCTGCCGCTCGACGACTATTTTCAGAAGCCGTTCGAAGCGGAAGAGGCGGTGGTGCGTTTGGAAAATCTCATCAAAGAAGCGGAGCTGCGTTCGAGCGCGCCGCGTCCGAAATGGCGCGGCTTCAACGGCGCGCTCGCGGAGATGAACCTCTTCGATCTTTTGCAGACCATCAGTGTGGGCAAGAAAACCTGCGTGATCAAACTGCAAACCAACGGCAAAACCGGGACGGTGTACATTACCGAAGGTGAAGTGATCGATGCCGAATTGGAAGGCGTGGAAGCGCGGCGCGCGCTGCTGCGCATGTTCACGTGGACCGAGGGCGCGTTTCAAGTAGAGCTGCGCCCGCATGAGCGCGGTCGCATGCTCACCACGCCCACGCACGACTTGCTCTCCGAAGGCTTGACGCGGCAGGATCGGTGGGCGCGATTGCTCAAGCAAATGCCGCCGTTGCAATCGCTCGTCTCCGTCAAACCGCAAGCGCCCAGGGCCGGTTTGAATCAAGAAGAGGCCGCTTTGCTGGAGGTGATCGCCGCGCAAAAAACCGGCAAGAGCTTTCTGGAGATCGTCGAAGAAAGCTCTGCGGACGAGCTGCGCACTTTGACCGTGCTCAAAAAGCTGCACGAGCGCGGCGTCCTTAACGCCTCGGTATCGGCGCCCGAGCAGCAAAACGGCGAATACTTCGCGCATCTCAAACAATGGCGCGAACAAAACGCCGAGGCCACCCGCGACGGAACGGACTTGAGCACGCGCTTGGCGCATTTGCTCGCGGCGCAGGAAGAAGCCCCGCCGCGCGCCAACGAACGCCGGCGCCTGCAACGCCGCTTTGGCGATCGTCGTCAAAGTGATCGCCGCCGGGGTCTCAATGCCAATGAAAAAGCCCCGCTCTCCTTAAAGAAGAGCGAGTTGTTGATGATTCGAGAAAAACTAGCGCGATAAAATCGGACATGCGCATTGCTGAAATAGCTGTCATTGCTCCTCAGGCCGAGGAGAGAAAAAATTTCATCACCGCCATTTGCAGCCAGCTCGAAGTTGCAAGCGAGCAGCTCATGGTCGGGCGCTTGGCCGTCAACGACCAACTGGTGTTGCACCTCTATGGCTTGGCAACGCCCGCGGAAAACCAAACACAGTCTTGGGATTTGCTCAGCCGCAAATTGCTCGGCTACGTGGTGCTCTTTTCCTGGCATGACAAAGCTTCGTTCGAGAGCATCAAACCATGCCTTGAGCAAGTGGCCACGCGCCCGGAAACGGCGTTGGTCGTGGCCGCGAACGTCGGCGACACGGAGCCGCCTGCATTGCAGGCATTGAGCAACAAGAGCATTCTCGTCAATCAACAAGGCAAGTTTACTTTTTATAAAGAAGACGAGGCGGAAAGCGCGAAAAAAGTTTTGCTCACGCTCATCGATCTGCTACTCGAGCGTGCAGAGTGAAGAAAGTGTGCGGCCATTTGCTCTGGTCAATGCACCAATGCCATTCTCCTTCTCAAGCTTTGCTCTCCCGCGAGCAGCTCATAGAAATAAATCCCGCTCGCAACCGTGACCCCTTCCTCGTCGCGGCCATTCCAATTCACCACGTGCTCGCCTGGCCCATAAACTCTTTCCCCCAACCGGCGCACCAATCGCCCTGACACATCGAAAATACGCAACCTCACGCGCTGTTCTCTTTCCAAATGAAATTTAATTTGAGTTTCCGGATTGCCGAAGGTTCCGTTCGCGGAAAAGGGATTGGGAAAGTTTTGGGTGAGATAAAAATTTGTGGGCAGTGTTTGAGGTTCACCACTGCTGTGAGGCGATGAAGCGACGAATTTGTTCAAGCCGTTCTTCCAGCCGTTTTCATAATCCTCCTCGGCAGTTTCAAAGCTTTCCTTCAGCATTTGAATGGCGGTCTCTTCTTGCGGATAGGCCAAAGCATAGTCGTCGAAGTGCTGCTGCGCTTCGGTGAATTTGCCCAGCTTGAGCTCAAGGCCGATGAGCGTACCCAACATGTCCGCGTGCGAAGCTTTGGTAAGATCGAGCAAGGCTTGCTCGCAAAGAATTTCAGCTTGGCTCCAATCCCCATAGATCATTTCATAGCCCACGAGAGATTGAAAGGCTTTGTCGCCCGCGGCGCTGCCTTTGTGCGTGTCATAAACGTATTGCAAAACGCTATCGGCTTGCGCGCGTTCCTGCAAGAGGTCTTGGTAATCATTTCGAATCATGCTGAAGTAGAGCGCGAGCGCATCGTAGGTTGAAAGCGAGTCAAAGCCCGAGGGCACGCCGCTTCGATCGAGCAAATAGCTTTTGAGCTGCGTGAGGAGCGTTTTGGCGTCGAACGTGGAATCGCTGCCCGCCATGATTTTGGAAAAGCCCGTGGGCGAGGTGGTCAAACAATTCGCACGATCCACGCTTCCGAAGAAGAAGCTCGAAGGCGGCGGGCATTGGCCTTGGCCCCAATAAGTCCAGCGAGCATTCACTGTCGCACCCGCGGCGTTATAAATCTGCTTGCCGTTGTACATGCCGGCCAGGATGCCGTTTCCGAAAACCGCATTGTCCCCTCGTCGGGTATTGAAATTGGAACCGATACCCAGATTGATGGTGGAATTTGAAGAATAAACCCCGGCGCCTTGATTGTTGCGGATAGTGTTCAAGCCAAGCGAGGGAATAACCTCCACGTCCGGATCGTAAAAAGTGAGATCACTATTGTTGAGCACGTAGACGCCTTGATAATCGTTGCCCGCGGGAATCTTGCCGTTCTTCTCGATGTGGCCGTTGCGCACCACAGCGTGAGCCCAAGTTCCAGCGACAATGCCGCTGCGGTCGCTCTCGTAAATGTGGCAATTGAGGAAAGTGGCGCTGTTGGAATTGGAGCTTTGACCGCCGAGAACGGCGCCGGTGGCGTTATTGTAAATTTCGCAATTGCTGACGGTGACGTTGGCATAATCCAAGCGCAGCGCCTGGGTGTTGGTGTGGAAAACGGAGTTGGAAATCGTGCCGCCCGAGTTGACGAAACGCACGACCCAATTCCCATACTCGAACGTGCAATCGTCGAACACATTGCCGGTGCTGTAAAGCGTAATGCCGCCCCATTTCGCGCGCGCCGGCGGATGGCTGTTGGAAGTGAATTTGATGGTCTGCTGCGAAGTGCCGTCAGCAATGATCTTCGCGCCGGCATTGACGGTGAGACTCTTGCCGTCGGCAAACGCGACGGTGGTGCCGGGTTGAATCGTGAGCATGGCGTTATTGCTCACCGTGATGCTGTTATTGACGCAAACCGTGCCCGACCACGTGGTGTTGGAAGAGATCGTGCCGCTCCAATTGCCGAGATCTTCGAGCTTGAGCAGCTTGCCTTGGCCCGGGCCGAGCGTGAAAGTGTAAGTGATCGTCGCGGCATTCGCGGGCAGGAAACGTTTTTGATCGCCCGTGAAAACATCGGTGATGAGATACGCATTCGCGCTCGTGCTTTGGAAAGTCATCGTAATCTCGCGCGTCTCCGTGCTCGTGCAGCGGCGATTGACGACCATGTAGTGATTGGTCGAGCCGTTTTGCAGCACGCCGGCTTCGACGTAGGTTTCAGCCTCGGCATCCGTCGCGCCGCCGGGAATTTTCGCTGTCACGTCGTAGAGCTTGTAGGTGCTGCTGATCGGCTCGTTGGTGTTTTGGTGAATCGTGAAATCCTCTTTCCAAGTGAGATTGAGAAAATTCGAGCCGATGTTGACGAGGGATTGGCCCGTGCCTTGGTAATTGGTGTTGATGTCTTGGACGTTGGTGTATTGCGCTGTGGGTGTGCGAGTCGTCGTATCCAAAAGGCCGATTTCATAAGTTGGTGGGAGTGGCGGGGGCGGGTGGATTACGTAGCTGGAATAAAGATAATAAATGATGCCCTTCACGCCATGAGCCAGCGCTAAATTGACTTGGCACAGAACTTCATCTTTCGTGGGCAAACGAAGGTCATTGCTGCCATATTGCGTTTGTACCAGCATCCAGAGCTTGGTCGCAGAAGTCGTGTCTCTGATACCGCGCGCGGAATGCCGCAACGAGGCCACGAAGGTATCGATCTGCGCTTGAAAAAGCGGACCGGTATACGGCGTGGTGTTCGTCAGATAATATCCTCCTCCGGTAAAATGGTCGGCGCGGACAACCCGCTTCGCGAATTGATACGGCGAAAGCGTATCGCCGGTTTGGGCATAATAATTTGGGAGAATAAAGGAGTCCACATTGGTGTTGTCGCCCATGAAATTGATGCCCGCAATTTTTTGGTTTTGGCGAATGCCGCCTTCGTGGCCGATGATGAAGCTGTGCACGCCATCGAGCCGAGCGGCGTGACGAGCGTACATGGAATCATATCCGACAACGACGCTGTTTACCCATGCCATGTCTGAAGGGTATAATTCCGCAGTACGAGACCTCCGCCAGACTTGATAGAAATCGTAAGTGTGTCCGGGCGGAAAATATGGCCCGCCGGGTTGAACAATCTCCAATGTCGATTCAAATTCCTTTCGCACTGGCGCAGCGTCGAGGGAATCGCCCATGAAGACCAGAGCATCTTCGGCATTCAAGCCATACGAACAGGCGATAAAGTAGTTCAGCCCGAGGTTGAGGAGTTTGTCGCGTTCTCCTCCCTTGACACGCCATTCGCCGACTGTTGTGTTAAAATAGATTGCCTGAAGTGCCGGGGCAGGCTGGTGTAAACACCACGCACCAACACGAAATACAGACTGTGCAAGTCCATTTTGGAAAATCGCCAAAACAAGGGCAAGCACGGCAGCGAAACAGAAAGAACTTTGACGCATGATGCACCTCCTTTTGGATTGAACGGTGAAAAGATCATCTCAACACTAAAAGTTTCTGTGTTGAACGAACTGTGCCTATTTGTGCCTTGATAAGGTACACGCCATTGGGCACGGCTTTTAGTACTTGGTCTCGAGTATCCCATGTGAAATGAATAGTCCGATTTCGTCCGTCAAGCTGCCAACGGCGAACGAGTTTACCGGTGATATCAAAAATGGAAACACTAACTTCATTGTTGATTTTTTCTGATAAACTCAGATCAATCGTAGCAGAATCCTTGACCGGATTGGGATAGATTGGAGCGATGGAAAATCGAATCGGAGCTAGTGACGATTCTTGATCAGCAACGTCGTTAGGATAGCGGCTATTCGCCAAAATGTAGAAGAGGCCGTTTCCTGTAACGCCAATCAAATCTAAGTCATTATCCAAATCGAAATCGATAGCGCGCAATAGCCAACTCAATGGTAGGTTAAAAGAAAGGGGAATCCGATTAGCTAATGAAAAATTGCCATTACTGTCGTTCAAGTAAATCGACACATCGGGAGCAAAACGTTCCGGCATCACCGAAATTGTATTGGTACTAGCGAAAGCCAAATCAATATCTCCATCGCCGTCAAAGTCTCCACCTTCCACCGTTTCGGCCAGTCGAGTGTCATTGGGATCACGTTGTAAGCCAGACGGGGTTAAATGACCACTGCCGTCATTAAAGAATGAGATATAATTGTCAATCCCGCCTGGAACAAAAACGTAGTCAATATCTCCATCTGAATCCAAATCGTTCCCGTAGAAATTAGCCTGTTCGTAAGAAAGTCCACGAACCTGAAATGATTCTAAGCTATCAGCAACACTCATTTGAAAGCTCGAAAACCCGACTGTTTCTGTGCCTCCACCAAAGCCACCAACATAGATAAAATCAACCTTGCCGTCATTGTTTAGGTCATAGGAAATGCCGTGTCGATAAAAGGTTGGATGTCGGATAGGTGCTTTGACCTTTTGCAACAACTGAAATGGCTCTCCATTCATGCTTAGGCCAAAGTAAAGCGTGTCCGAGAGCACATCTCCAACAGCGAAATCTATGACTCCATCATTATTGAAATCGTGCGCTTTTACACCTCCATTGGGTATGCCTTGTAACGTTTTTTCTGTAAAATGACCCGTTCCGTTATTTAGGATCAATCGATTGTTTCTGTAAGTCATTTCCTGAGCGCCATCACGATTTATATCTATGGTTTCGCCTCCGTATGGATAGATGATATTTTCTAAGTGGCTGAACTGAAGCACTCCTTTACCTTCGTTAAAAAAGACGATCATTTTACGCTGTACTCCATCATCAGGGCCAATGAGATCACACCAACCATCACCGTTAAAATCGGATACGTAAAAATACGTTGACCCACCGCCTCCAAACAAAGTTTCCACTTTAAAATCTCCACCATGATTCTGCCGCACTGCAACGGTGTAGTGCCAAGTGAATCCTTCAAACTGCCGCCCATCAGCATAACGTAGTCGCGTCGTCAACGTCACCGTCACGCGCTCACCTGCGTTAAAAGGCGGGCGGTCGTTCAAACGCCAATGGCGCGGCACAATGCGCAAATCTCGATTGCCGTTCTCCAATGTCACGGTCAATCGGTGCAAGCCGGTAATGTCCGACCAAACGTAAATCGAAGAGTCCGAGAGCGAAGCCGGGTCGAGCGGCGCTTGCAAGCCTACACGCAGCTCGGCATCGACAGGAAGGTTCAAGCCGTGTTGCGGCGGGTAAAGTGAGGCGATGAAGCTGGGCTGGGCAAAGAGAGTGAACGGCAACAAGGCAGCAGTTGAGAGCAGATGTAAAAAAACTTTTTGAAACATGGCTTACCTCTTCGTGTTTTGAATGATGATCTTGTTTATCTCAGAACCAAAAGCTTTTGTCCTACCGTAAATTTGCCCATTCGAGCATGCACGAAATAAATTCCGGTTGGCACTGGCTTGGCGTTTTGATCACGAGCATCCCAAAGCAATCGCAACCGTCGTTGGCTCCCATTCAAGTGCCAACTTTTAATTTCTTTGCCCGTCGTATCAAAGATGGTCACTAAAATTTCTTCAACAATGTCCTCGGGTAAATTCAGCACGATCTCGGCCTGATCTCGGGCAGGGTTCGGAAAAATCGCCTCAATCGAAAATTGTTTCGGCGGTGAAGTTTCTGGTTGATCAGCAACGGCATTGGGGTATTCACCGTTCGCAATTAAATAAAAAAGCCCATTGGCAATACCGATGAGATCAAGATCGCTATCGCCATCGAAATCAATAGCACGCAAAATCCCGTTGATGGGACGACCAAAAGGAAGCCCAAATTGACTGGTTAATGAAAAGTTACCAATGCCGTCGTTTGAGAAAATTAAAACGTCTGGCTCATAAGTTTCAGGCATTGCACGCACAAAATTGCTATTGGCAAAAGCTAAATCAATATCGCCGTCACCATCAAAATCACCTCCCGCTACGGTTTCGGCCATTCGGGTACCATTCGGAGTGCGTTGGAGGCCTGATGGGTTCAACTGACCATTACCGTCGTTAAAAAAAGTAACGTAGTTGTCGATCCCACCAGCAACAAAAGCATAATCACTATCGCCCTCGCCATCAAAGTCATTTCCGTAAAAGCTTCCTTGTTCATAAAAAAGGTCTTTCACCTGTAAGAGTTGCAAGCTATCATTCGTGTTAGTGTGAAAGCTCGCAAAACCGACCAGTTCTGAACCTCCCCCCCGACCACCGACATAGATAAAATCAATTCTGCCGTCATTGTCCAAGTCATAAGAGATACCATGTTGATAGAATGTTGGATGACGAATGGGGGCGCGCACTTTCTGCAATTTCTTGAAAGATTCTCCATTCACGCTAAGACCAAAATAAAGCGTATCCGACAGGACATAGCCAATGATATAATCTATCTTGCCATCGTTATTAAAATCATGTGCCTTTCCTTGACCGTTGGGCCAATCAAAATAGTCTTTTTGCGTAAGATTGCTTGCTCCGTCATTTAGAATTGCACGCTGGAACCCGAAAAAAATATCTTGATCACCATCTTTTTCAAAATCGGTTATTTCTCCCAACGACCCTAGGACATCAGATATGTGATGAAACGACAATCCACCTTTTTGATCATTCAAAAAGACAATCAAATTGCGTTGAATCCCATCATCGTTGCCGACAAGGTCGCACCAGCCATCGCCGTCAAAATCTGATGGATAAAAATAAGTTGAGCCGCCGCCTCCAAATAAAGCTTCTACTTTAAAATTTCCACCATGATTTTGCCGCACCGCAACGGTGTAGTGCCATGTGAATCCTTCAAACTGCCGCCCATCAGCATAACGTAGTCGCTTCGTCAACGTCACCGTCACGCGCTCACCCGCGTTAAAAGGCGGGCGGTTGTTCAACCGCCAATGGCGCGGCACGATGCGCAAGTCTCGGTTGCCGTTTTCCAGCGTTACAGTCAATCGATGCAAGCCGGTAATATCCGACCAAACATAAATCGAAGAATCCGAGAGTGAAGCCGGGTCGAGTGGAGCTTGCAAGCCCACGCGCAACTCGTCATCGGCTGGCACGTTCAGGCCGTGTTGGGGCGGGTAGAGAGAAGTAATAAAGGTTGGTTGGGCAAAGAGAGCGAGCGGCAACAAGGCGGCAGTTGAGAGCAGATGTAAAAAAGCTTTTTGAAACATGGCTTACCTCTTCGTGTTTTGAATGATGAGACTTGTTTACCTCAAAACCAAAAACTTTTGTCCTACCGTAAATTTGCCCATTCGCGCTTGCACGAAATAAACGCCATTGGGTATCAAATTGGATTCTTGATCGCGAAGCTCCCAACTCAGTTGAACAATGCCGCCATGGCCATTGACAACCCAGCTTCGAATCAACCTGCCTGTGATATCAAAGATAGTCACAGTAATCCCTTCTTCGGTTCTTTCCGGTATTTTCACCTCGATTGTTGTCTGATCTTTTGCCGGATTGGGATAAAGAGATTTTATCGAAAACCGAATAGGAAGTAACGATCTTTCTTCACCTGCAACTGCCGTTGCATAACTACCATTCGATACAACATAGAAAAGACCATTCGCGATGCCGATCAGATCGAGATCGCCATCCAGATCAAAGTCTACCGCTCTTAAAACCCAACTCAATGGCCTATCAAAAGGAAGACGAAATCGGCTGGCTAATGCAAAGCCACCCTTCCCGGCGTTCAGAAATATGGAAACATCGGGAGCAAAGCTTTCTGGCATCACGGATACGCGATTTGAGCTAGCAAAGGCCAAATCAATGTCGCCGTCGCCGTCGAAGTCGCCGCCTTCCACTGCTTCGGCAAGCCGTGTATCAAGGGGATTGCGTTGTAAACCCGAAGGCTTCAACTGCCCACTGCCATCGTTAAAAAATGTGATATAGTTATTGGCATCGCCTGGAACAAAGACGTAGTCAATGTCTCCGTCTTTATCCAAATCGTTCGCATAAAAACTACCTTGCTCGTGAAAAAGCTCCTGAACTTGCAAGATCTGAAAACTATCAGTGAGGGCGGCTTGAAAACTTGCAAAGCCGACAAGTTCTCGGCCTCCTCCAAAACCGGCAAAATAGATAAAATCTACGTTGCCATTATTGTCTAGGTCATAAGAACTACCCCGAATATAAAAAGTTGGGTGCCGAATAGGGGTTATCAACTTCTGCAATTTTTGAAATGACTTGCCGCTAGCACTAAGACCGAAATAAATCGTATCAGAAATCACATCTCCCATGGCAAAATCCATGATGCCGTCATTATTAAAGTCATGTGCCTTGGCAAGGGCAACAGGTCTATTGGAGAATATTTTTTCGGTGAAATGTCCGGTTCCATCGTTTTGAAGCAAACGATCACTTCGTTGAATCAATTCTTGATTACCATCTCTATCAAGGTCCGCCGTCTCACCGCCATAAGGATAGATGATACTTTCTAAATGGCTGAACTGAAGCACTCCTTTACCATCGTTAAAAAAGACGATCATTTTACGCTGTACCCCATCATCGGGGCCAACGAGATCACACCAACCATCACCGTTGAAATCAGACACGTAAAAATAAGTCGAGCCACCTCCTCCAAACAAAGCTTCCACTTTAAAATCCCCACCATGATTCTGCCGCACGGCAACGGTATAATGCCAAGCGAATCCCTCAAACTGCCGCCCGTCAGCATAGCGCAATCGCGTCGTCAACGTCACGGTCACGCGCTCGCCAGCATTAAATGGCGGGCGGTCATTCAAGCGCCAATGTCGCGGCACGATGCGCAAATCTCTGTTGCCGTTCTTCAATGTCACGGTCAATCGGTGCAAGCCGGTAATGTCCGACCAAACGTAAATCGACGAATCCGAAAGCGAAGCCGGATCGAGCGGCGCTTGCAAACCCGCGCGCAACTCGGCATCGGCAGGGATGTTGAGGCCGTGTCGAGGCGGGTAGAGTGAGGTGATGAAGCTGGGTTGAGCAAAGAGAGCGAGCGGCAACAAGGCGGCAGTTGAGAGCAGATGCAAAAAAGCTTTTTGAAACATGGCTTACCTCTTCGTGTTTTGAATGATGAATCTTGTTTATCTCAAAACCAAAAGCTTTTGTCTGACCATAAAGTTGCCCATTCGCGCTTGCACGAAATAAACGCCATTGGGTATCAAATTGGATTCTTGATCGCGAAGCTCCCAACTCAGTTGAACAATGCCGCCATGGCCATTGACAACCCAGCTTCGAATCAACCTGCCTGTGATATCAAAGATAGTCACAGTAATCCCTTCTTCGGTTCTTTCCGGTATTTTCACCTCGATTGTTGTCTGATCTTTTGCCGGATTGGGATAAAGAGATTTTATCGAAAACCGAATAGGAAGTAACGATCTTTCTTCACCTGCAACTGCCGTTGCATAACTACCATTCGATACAACATAGAAAAGACCATTCGCGATGCCGATCAGATCGAGATCGCCATCCAGATCAAAGTCTACCGCTCTTAAAACCCAACTCAATGGCCTATCAAAAGGAAGACGAAATCGGCTGGCTAATGCAAAGCCACCCTTCCCGGCGTTCAGAAATATGGAAACATCGGGAGCAAAGCTTTCTGGCATCACGGATACGCGATTTGAGCTAGCAAAAGCCAAATCAATATCGCCATCACCGTCAAAATCTCCGCCTTCCACGGTTTCAGCGTAACGGGCAAGCAACGTATCAACTTGCAAGCCCGAGGGATTCAATTGACCGCTGCCATCGTTGAAGAAAGTCAGATATCTACTGGCTGCTCCAGGCACAAAGGCATAATCAATATCGCCATCTTGATCCAGGTCGTTTCCATAGAAATAGGTTTGCTCATAAGGAAGTTCCTGAACCTGGAGAGTTTTCATGCTGTCCGACTCGGTTGAGCGAAAACTTGCAAAGCCAACTCTAGTTTTGTCAACTATTGAACCGCCAACATAGACAAAATCCGTTTTCCCATCGTTATCAAGGTCATAGGATATACCGGGATGATAGAAAGTCGGTTGAGGAATCGGTGGCTTGGATTTTAAAAGCTTGTTGAAGGATATTCCATTTTGACTCAAACCAAAATACAACGTATCTGATATCACACTTCCAATGACAAAATCCATTATGCCATCATTGTTGAAATCCTGGGCTTTTGCAAAGCCATTCAACCTGAAGGGAAAATTCTTTTCAAAAAAATTGCCGGTTCCATCATTCAAGACGGAGCTATTGCCGGTATATGGAATATCCTGATCACCGTCACGATCTAGGTCTGCTGTTTCGTTACCAGGGCCGATACCAATAGGATCATTTTTGTGATTAAATCGAATGATTCCCTTGCCGTCGTTGAAGTACACGAGCATTTTGTAATCAAAATCCGCATTGCCAATCAAATCTGGCCAACCATCGCCATTGAAATCTGAAACAATAAAACTTGTTGATAAAACTCCTCCAAATAGTGCTTCAGGCTTAAAATCCCCACCGTGATTCTGCCGCACGGCTACGGTGTAATGCCAAGTGAATCCTTCAAACTGGCGTCCATCGGCATAACGCAATCGCGTCGTCAGCGTCACGGTCACACGTTCGCCAGCGTTAAAAGCCGTGCGGTCATTCAACCGCCAATGGCGCGGCACGATACGCAAATCTTTGTTGCCGTTTTCCAATGTCACGGTCAATCGGTGCAGGCCGGTAATGTCCGACCAAACATAAATCGAAGAGTCCGAGAGCGAAGCCGGGTCAAGTGGCGCTTGCAAGCCCACGCGCAATTCAACATCGGCAGGTATATTCAGGCCGTGCTGCGGGGGATAGAGTGCAGAGATGAACGAGGGTTGGGCTAAAAGGGAAAAAGGTAAACAGGTGGCGAGCAGAATGATTTTCGTTTTCATCGTGTTCTCCATGTTTAAGGAGCGTGCAAGATTGCGGCGGCGGGCAATGCCAAGCAGGAAGGAAGAGGTTGCAAGATGGGCTTTGCTGGTTTCAATCAAGAGTCGCAATTCGAAGGCAAAAAGTCACGTGAATTTTCAAAAAAATTTTATAGGAATGCGCGGAAGCTTTTCGGAAAAGCCGTTTGCGAAACTTTCTCACGACGGCTTTTTTTATTTTGTATGAGCGCCGCGGTTTTCGTATAATGAGCGCGTTTTTGAATTTTCTTTCTCCCCAAACACATCGTGCAAAGGAAACAGCATGCAAGGGCGAGTATTCGAAAGCATTTCTGAAGCCATCGGCCAAACGCCGCTCGTGCGTTTGCGCCAAGTCACAGTTGGCATCAAATGCAAAATCTACGGCAAGCTGGAATATCTCAATCCCGGCGGCAGCTTGAATGATCGCACGGCGCAGCGCATTGTTGCAGCCGCGCAAAAGAGCGGGAAGCTGAAAGCGGGCGGCACCATCATCGAAGCCACGACCGGCAATGCCGGCGGCGGGCTTGCGATGCTCGCGGCGGCGATGGGCTATCGCGCGGTGTTCACGGTGCCCGATAAAATCAGCGCGGAAAAATTACGCATGCTCAAAGCGTATGGTGCGGAGGTCATCGTGTGCCCGGCTGCGGTGGCCGCGGATTCGCCGGAGCATTACTACAATGTCGCGAAAAAACTCGCGCAAGAAACCACGAACGCGTTCTTCGCAAATCATTACGCGGACCGGCAAAATCCCGAGGCGCATTATCACAGCACCGGCCCGGAAATTTGGGAGCAAACGCAAGGCAAGCTCGGCGTGCTCGTGTGCGGCATCGGCAGCGGCGGGACGATCTCCGGCCTCGCAAAATTTCTGAAAGAAAAAAATCCCAACGTGCGTGTCGTGGGCGTCGATCCGCTCGGTTCCATCGTGCGGGAATATTTTCAGTCGCGCCAGCTTACGAAGGGGCATCCCTACTTGCTCGAAGGCCTCGGCCACGACGCGCTTCCGCCCAATTTGAGTTTTGATCACATTGATGAAGTTTGCTCCGTGTCTGATAAAGAATCTTTTTTAATGGCGCGGCGCTTGGCGCGCGAAGAAGGTTTGCTGGTCGGCGGTTCCTCGGGCAGTGTGGCCGCAGCGGCGTTGCGCCTCGCGCAAGATTGTGCGGCGGAGCAAATCATCGTCGCCATCTTTCCCGACACCGGACTTTATTATCTCTCCAAACTCTACTCCGATGAATGGATGAAAGAGAACCGTTTTCTCGACATGAGCAAAGCGCTCGTGCATCACGTGTTGGAAGCCAAAGGCCGCGGCTTGCCCGGCTTGCTCAGCGTTGCGCCCGAAACGAAAGTGCGCGAAGCGCTGCAAATCATGGAAGAGCGCAACGTGTCGCAGTTGCCCGTGATCGAAGAGCAGCGCTGCGTCGGCAGCTTGGAAGAATCCACATTGCTCGGCCAAGTGCTCGAAACCGCGACCTTGTTGGAGCAACCGGTGCGCGGCGTGATGGAGGCGAGCTTCCCCATTGTGCATCACGACGACACGCTGGAGCACGCAAAATATTTGCTCGCGCGCCGCTATCCCGCGATTCTCGTGCAAGAGCACGGCAAGTTCATGGGCATCATCACGAAGTATGATTTGATCAATTTTATTGTATAAAAGCGCCGTCTCTCAAAGTGTCATTCTGGAAGAAACTTCCCTCGCGCCGGGAACACCTCTCAAAATGGTCTGTGTCGCAGTCACTAGGGAAGGTTCTTACAGAATGACAAAGAAGAAGGAGCGCTTAGAAGCAACCTCACGTTCATTTGAACAGCACTTGGAGAACAACCTCATGGGCTTCATGACCGACGCCATCCACGCGGGACAGCATCCCGAAGCAACCACGGGCGCAGTGATCACGCCGATTTTTCAAACCGCGACCTATGCGCAAGCCGGACCCGGCGAGCACACGGGCTATGAATATGGCCGCACCGGCAATCCCACACGCCACGCGCTCGAAGAAAATCTCGCGGCATTGGAACGCGGCAAGTTCGCATATGCGTTTTCATCCGGCATGGCGGCGACTTCGACCGTTGCGCAGCTTTTGAAAGCCGGCGATCACGTGCTCTGCACTGCGAACGTGTATGGCGGCACCGCGCGCTATTTTCGGCAAGTGATGTCGCACTTCAATCTGCAATTCAGCACAGCCGACACTTCGAACCTTGACGGCGTGAAACAAGCGTGGCGCAATGAAACGAAGCTGCTCTTTGTTGAAACGCCGAGCAATCCGCTTATGATTCTTTCCGATCTCGCTGCGCTTGCGCAACTTTGCAAAGCACGTGGCGCTTGGCTCGTGGTGGACAATACTTTTCTCAGCCCCTATTTTCAGCGCCCACTCGAGCTCGGCGCGGATATTGTGTTGCACAGCACCACGAAATTCATCAACGGCCACAGCGACGTGGTCGGCGGCATCGTCATTACCAATCGCGCGGAGATTGCGGAGCGTTTAGCTTTTCTGCAAAACGCAGTGGGCGCAGTGCCGAGCCCGTTTGATTGCTGGTTGATTCTGCGCTCGACCAAAACGCTGCCGCTGCGCATGCGACAGAGCAACGAAAACGCCATCGCGCTCGCGCGCTTTTTGGTTGAAAGCAAAAAGGTGCAGCATGTGTATTATCCCGGTTTGTCCAATCATCCGCAACATGAGCTTGCGCAGCGTCAGCAACTCGATCCTTATGGCAAACCCGGCTTTGGCGGCATGATCTCGTTCAACCTCGCGGACTTTGATACCGCAAAAAGGTTTTTGAAAGGCATCAAACTCTTCACGCTCGCAGAAAGTTTGGGCGGCGTCGAGAGTTTGATTTGCCATCCCACTTCGATGACGCATGCCTCCGTGCCCGCGGAAGAGCGCAAGCGCATCGGCTTGAGCGACGGCCTCGTGCGCCTCTCCGTGGGCGTGGAAGACAAAGAAGATTTGCTCGAAGACTTGACGCGCGGACTTGCCATGATTTGAGTTTGCCACAAAGCTCGTGAGCTGTCATTCCGAGAAATCTTCTCTAGTGCTCGAACAAATGCCGTTTTGAGAATTGTGCCGAGCACGAGGGCAGGCTCGTTCAGAATGACATGCTCAGAGAGTGTGTTCGCTTTCCCGTCTTTTGAAGATTAATTTTGTAGAAACAGTTCTTATGTTCTTTTTTGTTGCCTTCAGTATTCTCTCCCTCGGCCTCACGTATGTCGGCTGGCGGTTGCTCGAACCAGCCGCTCTTCCTGCGCCGTGGTCGCTGCTCGCATGGGCAGCGTGGTTCGGTTTCATGCTGCTGCCGCCGCTCAATCTCATACTTCGCGTCGTGCGCAGAAAACGCGGCGCGAACACGCTTATGTCGTGGCTCACCTATTTGAGCATGGGCGTGCTAAATTATCTATTCCTGCTCATTTTGTTGCGCGATGTTTGCGGATTGATCATTTGGGGAATTCAAAAAACGGCCGCTTCGGTATTTGCTGCCACGTCTTCACCGCTTCTATTGCATGATGCCGTGCAGCGACGTGCATTCGTGCACGACACGAACCTTGCCATTCTTGGCCTCACGGGAGCGCTCGTGCTCTACGGTATATATGGCGCGCGGCGGCGAGCCAAAACTGTGGAAGTAGAAATTCCACTGCAAAATCTGCCCGAAGATTTGGCGAGCTTGCGCCTCGTGCAAATCAGCGATCTGCACGTTGGCCCGACGATCAAACGGGATTTCGTGGAAAAGGTCGTGGCACAGGTGCGGCAACTCGCGCCGGATATCATCGCATTCACCGGCGATCTCGCGGACGGCAGCGTGGATGATTTGCGATATGAAGTCGAGCCATTAGCAAAACTCTCCGCGCGTTATGGCAAATTCTTCGTCACCGGCAATCACGAATACTATTCCGGCGCGGAGGCGTGGATCGCCGAGGCGCGGCGGCTCGGCTTCACGGTGTTGATGAACGAGCATCGCCTTATTCAACATGGCCGCGCACGCGTGCTGCTCGCCGGTGTGCCGGATTTCAACGCAGGGCATATCATCTCACTTCATCATTCCGACCCTTTTCTTGCTGCGTCAAATGCTCCTGCGGCTGACCTCAAGATTCTGCTCGCCCATCAACCGCGGAGCGTCTCCGCTGCCGCACAAGCCGGCTTCGATCTCCAACTTTCCGGCCACACACATGGCGGCCAATTCTTTCCGTGGAATTTGCTCGTGCCATTGCAACAGCCTTTTGTGAAAGGCTTGCATCGCCATCAAGACACGTGGGTATACGTGAGCAACGGCGCGGGCTATTGGGGCCCGCCGTTGCGCCTCGGCGCGCCCGCGGAAGTGACGGTGATCAAACTGGCGCAGAAATAATACTGGCACGTCGCTGAAAAACTCTCCCTTTCACAATTTGCGAAGCGCTTTTTGCGCCGACCTTTCGCTTGACAATCTTGCAAAATTTCCATACCATAGGCGGCCTTTTTACGGGCAAAAGGTCTTGCTATCCTCAAGCATCATTCTGCCATGCCAACATCAGAGCAAGCCTCAGGATTGCGGCAACGAAAGCCTTCCCTATTGATACCCTGAACCATATCATTATTGCAGCGCAAACGGAACGCTTAAAGTGGTTCAAAGGGTGCAGCATCTGAAAGTGGAGATCGAACGCATGAACCAGCTTCGACGAGACCCGATTACCGGCATCTGGACGATCATTGTTCAAAATGGCAAGGAACTGGCGGACCTGAAGTTCGATCCGGCAAGCCAATCTCCGCGCCCAAAGGAGAGCGAAAGTTGCATGTTTTGCCAAGGGCGCGAGAATGAAACGCCTTCGGAAATTTTTGCGGTGCGCCCGAGTGGCTCGGTGCGCAATGAGGCTGGCTGGAAAGTGCGCGTCGTGCCGGAGAAATATCCCGTGCTGCAAATCCACGGCGATTTGAACAACCGCGGCTATGGCATTTATGATATGTATGACGGCATCGGTGCGCATGAGCTGGTGATCGAATCACCGGAACACAACAAAGGCTTGGCGAGCATGAGCGACGCGGAACTGCAAGATGTGTTCACGGCATATCGCGAGCGCATGCTCGATCTCAAACGCGATACCCGCTTTCGTTACGTGCTCGTGCACAAACATGTCAGCGATGGTTTCGAACCGCATGCGCGACATGCTATCACCCACGTGCTTGCCAGTCCGATCACGCCACAACGCGTGCGCGAAGAATTCATGAATGCGCAGCAGTTTTTTGCGATGAAAGAGCGTTGCCTGTTTTGTGACGTCATTCGCCAGGAAGTCGGTGACGCGCAACGCCTCGTCGCGGAGAATGAAGGGTTCATTGCCTTGTGTCCGTTTGCGGCGCGCTCGCCGTTTGAAACGTGGGTGCTGCCCAAACGCCACGAGACTTTTTTCGAATGGAACAACGAACTGCCCATGCTCGCCAGCTTGATGCGCACGATTTTGTCAAAGTTGCATGAATTACTCGGCGACACCAACTATGTCATGGAAGTGCATTCCGGTCCCAATCTGACTGCCGGCAAGCAGCGCGGTTATTGGAAAACCGTGGAGAAAGATTTTCACTGGCACATCGAGATCGCGCCGCGTTTGCGCGGATACGCTTCGTACGAATCCGGCTTGGGCTTTCATGTCAATTGGGTGCCGCCGGAGCGCGCCGCAGAATTGCTGCGTGGAAATGCTACTAGCTAGTGCAGTGTCTCAAAGTTAATTGAGCTTATCGGAAACTGATTTCACCCTTCCCAGCCAATGAACGTTTTGATAATTAAGGGCTGCATAAGATCAAAACAGCGTGAGACACTACACTAGTTCGACCAGCCACATTCGAAGTGGTGCTCTCGAAACACATGGCAAGTGTTCCTGTCGTCTCGTGAGCTGCAAGGGTAACAATTTTTTTCGTTTTGGAAAGATTAAGCAAAGGAAGGGAGATGCGACTACTACTGCTATTGTGCCTCGTCAACTTTTTGTCCGCCTGTCAAGGCGAGAAGCCGGCGCCACAGACTGCGGCGGCTACGTTGGTTTTCCCCAATGAAACGCACTTTGCGAACGTGCAACAATTAACCAGAGAGGGAGAGAACTCTGCCGAAGCTTATTACAGCTTCGACGATCAGCGTGTGATCTTTCAATCCACGCGGGCGCCGTTTGCGTGCGACCAGATCTTTACGATGAACACCGACGGCTCAAACGTAAAAGTGGTGAGCACCGGCAAGGGCAAGACCACCTGCGCCTATTTCTTTGCCGACGGCGAGCATATTCTTTACGCTTCGACACACGCCGGTGGTGACTCCTGCCCGCCGCCGCCGTCATTTGATCGCGGTTATGTATGGGCGCTGTATCCTTCTTTCGACATTTATATGGCGAAGACAGACGGTTCAGAGTTGCGCCCCCTGACGAATACACCGGGCTACGACGCCGAAGCCACGATTTCGCCAGACGGTGCGCGCATCGTTTTCACTTCCTTGCGCGACGGCGATCTCGATCTTTACGCGATGAATATTGACGGCACGAATGTGCAACGCTTGACGAACGACCTCGGCTATGACGGCGGCGCGTTTTATTCGCCCGACGGCGCGCAGATCGTGTATCGTGCGTATCACCCGCAAACCGCGGAAGAGATTGCGGACTACCACGAATTGCTTAAAGAGAATCTGATTCGACCGAGCAAAGTGGAGTTGTTCATTATGGACGCCGACGGTTCGAATAAGCGCCAAATCACCAACAATGGCGCGGCGAATTTTGCGCCTTTCTTTCATCCCAGCGGCAAAAAAATCATCTTCTGCTCCAATGTGAGCGACACGAGTCCGCAACGCCGGAATTTCGATCTCTTTCTCATCAACCTTGATGGCAGCGAGCTTGAGCAGGTGACACATTACGAAGCCTTCGATGGTTTCCCCATGTTCAACAAAGAGGGCACGAAGCTTATTTTCTGCTCGAATCGCAACGGCGCAAAGCCGAGGCAGACGAACGTATTCATTGCGGATTGGGTGGATTGAGCGGGGAGCTGAAAATTTTAAGCGCCGGCTTGACTAATTTTGCGAGGCTCCGTCAATCATGACGGAGCCTTTTCTTTTCCGTGCCGATCAAATTTGTAGATGCCATATCTCTTTACTTGTGCCCTACTCTCTCACACAATTGCGCCGAGCGCAAATAATAACAAGCCCCACTTCTTCGCGAACGAACGTTCTCTCCATTGCAAGCGCGCCAAAGCCAGGAATTGACTTTTGAGCAATTCTTTTTTATTATCAGCGTCTGTTAAAGCAATTTTTTGTGAGAAGGTACGCTTGAGCCAAACTTTTCAAAACTACATCGACGGCCGATGGCGCGCTTCCGCCTCGGGCCAGTACTTTGACAATCACAATCCCAGCAATTGGGAGGAAATCATTGGCCGATTTCCCCATTCCAACCAGATTGATCTTGGTCAAGCGGTAACTTCTGCACACGGCGCTTTTGCGCAATGGCGTTCAGTGCCCGCGCCCAAACGCGGGGAGATCATCAAGCGGGCGGGCGATCTTCTACAGCAACACAAAGAAGAACTCGCCACTTTGATGACCCGCGAAATGGGCAAAGTCTTATTGGAAACGCGCGGCGACGTGCAAGAAGGCATTGACACCGCCTATTACGCTGCTACCGAAGGCCGGCGGCTCTTCGGACGCACGGCGCCTTCGGAACTGCCCGACAAGTTCTGCATGTCCATGCGCATGCCCGTCGGGGTAGCGGGCATCATCACTCCGTGGAACTTTCCCCTCGCCATTCCCACTTGGAAAATCTTTCCGGCGCTGGTTTGCGGCAACACCGTGGTATTCAAACCGGCAAGTGACACGCCCGCAACCGCAACACGCTTTGTCGAAATCTTGCTCGAAGCCGGTTTGCCGGCAAACGTGATCCAGCTTGTGCATGGCAGCGGCAGCGCCGTGGGCATGCCATTGGTCGAACATGATGAGGTCGATTTGATTTCATTTACCGGTTCGACCCAAGTGGGCAAGCAAATTTCCGCCGTTGCCGCAAAAACTCTCAAGCGCGTGTCTTTGGAACTGGGCGGCAAGAATGCGCAAATCGTGATGCCCGACGCGGATTTGGATTTGGCTCTAGACGGCGTGCTCTGGGGCGCATTTGGAACCACCGGACAGCGCTGCACCGCAACGAGCCGATTGATACTGCATGAAGCGATTCACGATAAATTTTTGAGCATGCTCATCAAACGCACGGAGAAACTGCGCCTCGGCAACGGCCTTGCGTTGGAGACCGATGTTGGGCCTTTGATTAATCCCCAACAAAAAGAAACCGTGGCGAGTTACGTCAAAATTGCGCGGGACGAAGGCGCAAAGCTCGAGACCGGCGGCGAGCCTTATACGCAAGGCGAATGTCGCAAAGGGGTCTTCTTCACGCCCACGATTTTCAGCAAGGTGTTGCCGGAGATGCGCATCGCGCAGGAAGAAGTATTCGGGCCAGTGCTTGCAGTTTTAAGGGTGCGCGATTTAGGAGAAGCAATTCGCGTTTTGAATAATACCAAGTATGGTTTGAGTTCTTCAATTTATACACGCGACGTGAACGGGGCTTTTGTTGCCATGCGCGATATCGAAGCGGGCATCACCTATGTGAATGGACCGACCATCGGCGCCGAGGCGCATATGCCGTTCGGCGGCGTAAAAGAAACCGGCAACGGCCATCGCGAGGGCGGCTGGCCGGTTTATGAATTTTTCAGCGAGACGAAAACGATATATGTGGATTATTCGGGGAAATTGCAGAGGGCGCAGATCGATAATCAGTGATGCCTTTAAGCGAGGGCGAACATGATTGGCTCAATTCCGGCCGCAAAGATTGCGATCCTGATAAGGATCAAAACTCTCGAAGGGGAAAAACACGAATTGGAAGATTTGATCAGTACGATCTTATTTCCGCAGCAGGAGGTGAAACAATGAGCAGATTGGTAGAAAAATTTGGCGCAAAAGCTGCCCATCAATATATGGAACGCGCAAAAAATGAAGGCCGGCCGGAGCGAGAGGGTGTCTCCGACTACCTCGCCACTCTCGGCATCAGCCGTTCCGAAGACACCGAGGCGTTTCTTAAGGAATTTGATGAAGAACACGAAGAGCGGGCCGAGCGCATCACGGGCCATCTAGATAAAATCAACGGTATCGCGCGTGAGCTCCAACGCAAATACGCTGGTCTGTAATCGTGGCCGGCAAACTTTATTTGGTTGCCACGCCCATCGGCAACCTGCAAGACATCACCCTGCGCGCGCTGGAAACGTTGCGCGCCGTGGATTTGATCGCCGCGGAGGACACGCGCCGCTCCGCAATTTTGCTGCGGCATTTTGAGATTCACAAACCGACGGCCAGTTATCACGATTTCAATGAACGCGAAGCGACGCCGAGACTGATCGCAAAACTTTTGGCGGGAGAGAATGTGGCGTTGATCACCGATGCCGGTTCGCCGGGCATCTCCGACCCCGCGTTTTATCTCGTGCGCGAAGCGATCAGCCGTAACATTCCCGTGGAGGCGTTGCCCGGCCCGACCGCGTTGATTCCGGCTCTCGTGCTCTCGGGGTTGCCCTGCCACCGCTTCGTTTTCGAGGGATTTCCGCCTGCAAAAAAGGGCCGCCAGTCGTTTTTTCAGGCGCTCGCGACGGAACCGCGCACGATCGTGCTCTACGAAGCGCCGCATCGCGTGGCCGCAACGCTGGAATCCATTCGGGCGTTATGGGGCGATCGCCGTCTCGCTCTGGCGCGCGAATTGACGAAGCTGCACGAAGAAGTGTGGCGCGGGCGGGTTTCGGAATTGCTCGAAGTTTTGTCACACCGCACACTCAAAGGAGAATGTGTGCTCGTTGTGGCAGGATGCCAAGAGGAAAAGCACTCTCATCGTCAGGAACGAGACAACGGGAACGTAGCACCGGCGTAATCACCTGGCCCGACCTCGTTCTCGCAATTGCAGGAAAAAGAATAAAGGCAACAGCAAGTGAGTACTCCATTGGCAATCAAAATCAACATGCTGCCGGACGGGCTCAAGAACTGGTATTTGAACCTGATCACACCGGCGGTGAATTATTTCATCGCGCACTCGTTGAATCCGAATTGGTTTACCACTGCGGGATTCATATTGAGTGTCATTACCGCATTTGTGTTCGCGTTCGGCAAGCTGCCGCTCGCAGGCGGCCTAATTCTCCTGGCCGGAACGTTCGATATCGTTGACGGCCGCGTCGCCCGCGCGACCAATCGCGTCACCAAATTTGGCGCGCTCTATGATTCGACTTTGGATCGTTATGCGGAAGTGTTCGTGTTTTTCGGCGTGGCCTATCACTTCGTCGATCTCGGTTATTTGTGGCGCTCGGTCGCGGTGTGCATCGCGTTGGGCGGCTCCATGATGGTGAGCTACATTCGCGCGCGCGCGGAAGGCTTGAGCTTCGAGTGCAAGGTCGGCATCATGCAACGCCCCGAACGCATCGTGCTGCTGGGGCTGGGTTCGATTGCAACGCTGTTTTATGAATACGCTTTGGACATCGCAATTTGGATCATCGCTGTGCTCGCGAATTTCACCGCGATTCAACGTCTCTATCACGTGTGGGCCGTGGAAAACGGGCGAAAGAACGAGCCGCTGAGATCATAACAGCCGACTCGGAGCTCAGACACGCAGACTGCCGAAGCCTTTTGGGCATCCACACGGATCAAAAACGCACACGAAAGAAGCTCCGGCTTTTCAGCGCGTGCTTTTGATCCGTGTGTGGGCCTAAAAATTTTTTGAATTTTATGATTCGTTAGTCTGCTCAAGAGAGCTCGCAAATAAAATTCACTACAACCTATGATTCTGGAAAGAGAGGAGAGGTAAATTGTCTAGTCCTGTCAAAATCAATAACCCGAAAGGGAAGCTCGGCATTCTCACCCCCGGCATGGGCGCCGTGACCACTACCTTCATCGCCGGCGTGGAGGCTGCCCGGCGTGGTTTGGCGCAACCCATCGGCTCGCTCACGCAAATGGGCACGATTCGCCTGGGCAAACGCACGGACAAACGCACGCCCTTGATCAAAGACTTTGTTCCACTCGCCGGTTTACAGGATTTGGTTTTCGGCGGCTGGGACATTTTTGAAGATGATTGCTACGTTGCTGCCAAGAAAGCCGGCGTGCTCGAAGCCGCGCATCTCGATCAAGTTAAAGATGCGTTGCAGGCTATCAAGCCGTGGAAGGCGGTTTTCGATCAAAACTATGTAAAGAAACTTTCCGGCACGCACGTGAAGAGCGGCAAGACGAAATGGGATCTTGCGCAAATGTTGCGCGAGGACATCCAACAGTTTAAAAGCAAGAACAACCTCGATCGCATGGTGATGATCTGGTGCGGCAGCACGGAAATTTTCCTGCACACCGAAGCCGTGCATCAAACCATTGAATCTTTCGAGAAGGGCTTGAAAGAAAATCATCCCGGCATTGCGCCGAGCATGATTTACGCGTATGCCGCGCTCAAAGAAGGCATTCCCTTCGCGAACGGCGCGCCGAATTTGACCGCCGACATTCCAGCAATGCTGGAGCTGGCCAAACAAACGCAAGTTCCGCTCGCCGGCAAAGATTACAAAACCGGCCAAACGTGGATGAAGACCGTGATCGCGCCCGGACTCAAAGCGCGCATGCTCGGCTTGGCAGGCTGGTTCTCCACGAACATTCTGGGTAATCGCGACGGCGAAGTGCTCGATGATCCCGAGTCCTTCAAGACGAAAGAAGAAAGCAAGCTTTCGGTGCTCGAGTACATTTTGCAGCCCGAGCTTTATCCCCAGTTGTACAAGGATTTTTATCACAAAGTGCGCATCAATTATTATCCGCCGCGCGGCGATAATAAAGAGGGCTGGGATAACATCGATATCTTCGGCTGGATGGGCTACCCCATGCAGATCAAAGTCGATTTCCTGTGCCGTGACAGCATCTTGGCCGCGCCCATCGTGTTGGACGTCGTGCTCTTCCTCGATCTCGCGAAGCGCTGCGAGATGAAGGGCGTGCAGGAATGGCTGTCGTTCTATTTCAAGAGTCCGATGACGGCGCCAGGTCTGTATCCCGAGCACGATCTTTTCATCCAATTGATGAAGCTAAAGAATACCCTGCGCCACCTCAAGGGCGAAGAGTTGATTACGCACCTTGGTTTAGAGTATTACGACTAAGCGGGCTTCTCCTTGCGAAGGCCCGCACCGCCTTCGCAAGGGTTTTGCGCGATTGCTTAAGAGGGATTTTCTCCGAGCCGAAACATTCTCAACCAGGCGAGATGCAGTCACAATCGAGTCGCCCATCCGGCGCGAGCCAATCTTCACCGCTCAAAAATTTGTTGAAGACCTCCTTGCCCGCGGTGGTGGATTTGTCTTCGCAAACCATCATGTGGACGATCGAAGCCATTTTCATCGGTCGGCTCAGTGCTGCGGCCTTTGGCGGCGTGGGCATGGCAATTCAGGTGATTCTGGTCATGGTCACGCTGCTGCTCACTTTCGTCGTGGGCGCATCTTTGATCATCAATCGCAGCCTCGGCGCCGGTGATCGCCATGAGGCCGTTCACATCTTTGCGCAAACGGTGATGATGGGATTTGTGTTCTCGCTGTTTCTCGCGGTTTTTTGGTATTTCGGCGCCACGCAAATTTTCAAGCTTATCAAAGAAGGCGGCGCGGACGATGCCGAGCGCGCCGGCGTCGTCTATCTCAAAACGCTCGCCCTCTTTGCGCCGTTCTTTGTCACCAACTTCATCGCACTGGGCGTCGTTCGCGGGGTGGGCGACACGAAGCATTCCATGATGATCAATGTCGGGCTCAATTTGCTGAATTTGATCTTGGCGCCCATTTTTATATATGGCGAGTTGGGCTTTCCGCGTCTCGAAGTGAAAGGCGCGGCGCTCGCCGCGGGCGTCGCGCATACGTGCGGCTTTGTCGCTACATTTTTCCTATTGCGCAGCCGCAAATCCACACTGTGGCTTTCGTTTCACGAATTTTCGCGCCCGAACTTTGCAACGATTAAGCGCCTTTTCAAAACCGGCTTGCCCACCACCATTGAACAATTGGTCTGGGCTTTCGGTCAATTGGTAGTAACCAGCTATGTCGCCTTGCTCGGCGTGACGTTGCTCGCCGCGCACCAGGTGTTCATGCGCATGCAGGCCATTCTTTCGATGCTCTACATGGGATTTGGCATGGGCGCGATGACGCTGATGGGCAAAAATCTCGGCGCGGATGAGCACAAGCTGGCGGAGCGCACCGCGGAAGTCTCCAGCAACATCATGTTCGCGCTCGTGATGGTTTTGATGCTCACGCTATGGGTGTTTTCGGAGTTCGTCATGCGTGTGTTCACGATCGACCGGAATGTGATTGAGATCGGCAAATTCGCCATGATCGCTTTCTGCGTCACGCAAATTCCCAAAGCTACGAACTACGTGCTTTCTGGAAATCTGCGCGGTGCGGGCGATTTGCAGTGGCTTATGTGGCTGGTCGTCGCCGGCGTGCTGGTGCTGGAAATCGGCTTGAACTCAGTGCTAGCGTTCGGGGTCAAATGGCCGGAGCGCGAGCCCTGGTGGGCTTTGATTGTAATTTGGCTGGTGCAGACGCTGGATGAAGTGCTGCGCATGTCCGCAAACTATTGGCGCTTTCGCGGCGGCAAATGGAAATTTTTGGAAATTTGAACTCAGCGCCTCTTCAAACTATCATTCAGAAGCAATCTGTTTGAGTACTGGGAAGAAGCCTTTGCGCAATGATTCTCTCCAGCGAGTAAAAAGATCCCTTCCGAGTCATAATCCTGAGAAGGGTGCGCGTTGGCACATTCGCTCATTTCGTGGCGGAATTTTCCGTGGCAGGTCTTTTCATCTCCTTCGAAGGCATCGACTTCTCCGGCAAAACCGAGCAATGCCGCAGGTTGATCCAACGCTTGCATGAAGCCGGATACAACAACGCCGAGCTGTTGCGCGAGCCGGGCGGCGTAGAAATCGCCGAAGCCATTCGTAAAATTGTTTTGGATGCCAAGCACGCCGGCCTCAATGAGCGCACGGAGATTCTGCTTTACTCCGCGGCCCGCGCGCAAATCACCGGCGAGCGCATTTTGCCCGCGCTGGCCGCGGATAAAATCATCATCGCGGATCGCTTTGTCGATTCCACCACGGCCTTTCAAGGTTATGGCCGCCACATCGATCTCGAGTTTGTAAGAGCCGTGAATCATTTTGCCACGCGCGGGGTTTTGCCGCAGCTTACTTTTTTGTTGGATATTTCTTTGGAAGAAGCGGAGGCGCGGCAGAGTCGTTCGGGCGTCGCAAAAGATCGTTTGGAAAATGAGGGCCGGGAATTTCACGAGCGCGTGCGCGCAGCTTATTTGGCAATGGCGCAAACCGAACCGCAACGCTTTGTCGTCTTAAATGGTGCGCAATCTTTCGACGCGCTCGCGGAACAAATCAACGCCGTCGTGCGTCAACGGTTCGGCTTGAAGGTGTGAGAACGCGCGCGCCGTGAGTTGACTCAAGACTTCCAAAATAGCGTGCGCACTTTCTATAATGTCATTCTGTAAGAATCTTCTCTAGCACTTGAGATAGCTCTTGTTTTAAAGTTGGCGCCGAGCGCGAGGGAAGTTTCTTCCAGAGAATGACAAAGAGAGGGAGCTACATGCAAACAAATGAATATTGCCGTAAAATTTAACGCCGCGCCTCCTCCTTGTCATTCAGGAGGAATCTTTTTAAGCACTGGAAAGAAATTCAGTTTGTAGCAAGCGCTGAAAAGGATTCCTTCTGAATGACAAATTGAAGGAAGTCGGCTTCGTTCTGAGAACTCCATTACAGGAGATCGAAATGTCGATGAAAAAGAAGACCACCGCCATGATCGTATTTACTGCGGCCGTGCTCACGGTTGTGGGCTGGGCGTTCAATTGGGGCGTCGGCGTGAGCGCCGATTACGTGCACGAGATTCGCAAAAACATTGAAGTCTTCGGGCTGGTGTATCAGGAAATCTCAAAGAAGTATGTGCAGCCCGTGGATCCGGACAAGTTCATGAAGGCCGGCATCAACGGCATGCTCAACACGCTCGATCCCTACACCGTGTTGATCGAGCAGGAAGCGAACTCGCACCTGCAAATCATCACCACCGGCAAATACGGCGGCTTGGGCATGCGCATCGGCTCCCGCGACGGCTGGCCCACAGTGGTCGATCAGCCCTTTGAAGACGACCCGGCGGGCAAAGCGGGCATTCGTGAAGGCGACCGCATCGTCGAGATCAACGGCGAGAGCACGAAGGGCGTTTCGATCAACGAGGTCGCGAACCGTTTGCGCGGCGAGATTGGCACCGCGGTCTCGATTAAAATCGGCCGCGAAGGCGAGCCCGAGCCGTTGGAGTTCCGCCTCATTCGCGCGGAAATCACGGTGCTCGACGTTTCATACTCCGGCATCATCAACAAAGAAGAAGGCGTGGGTTATATCAAGCTCTCGGGCTTCTCCAAAAATGCGGGTTATGAAATTCAACAAGCCATTACCGAGCTGAAGAAGCAAGGCTTGAAGAGTGTGATTCTCGATTTGCGCAACAACCCCGGCGGCTTGCTTGATGCCGCGGTCGCGGTTTCGGAAAACTTCGTGAAGAAAGGCGATCTCATCGTTTCGACAAAAGGCCGCATGGAAGGCAGCGCAAAAGAATATCGCTCCGATAAAGAGCCGGCGTGGGGCACGGAGCCGCTCATTGTGTTGGTGAATCAAGCCAGCGCCTCAGCTTCGGAAATCGTGGCGGGCGCGATTCAAGATTTGGATCGCGGCGTCATCATCGGTGCGCCGACGTTCGGCAAAGGTTTGGTGCAAACCGTGGTGCCGATCACGCGCGAGGCCGCGCTCAAAATCACCACCGCAAAGTATTACATTCCCAGCGGCCGTTTGATTCAAAAGTCCGAGCAGCTTGCGCACAATCGCGAGCAATCCGTGATTGCTGAAAGCGAGGAAGAGGGTGAAATTGATGAAGCGAACAATCACACGGTTGCAGCAACGAGTTTAAGCGAAGACAGCACGAAGATGTATCGCACCAGAAACGGCCGCGAGATGCACGGCGGCGGCGGCATCAAGCCCGACGTGCGCGTCGATAGTCCGCTCCTTTCCAATTATGAAGCGCAGTTGATCCGCAAATCCATGATGTTCCACTTCGCGCTGACCTACGCGAACCAGCATCGCGACCTGCCGCGCGATTTCAAAGTTGATGAAAAGATTCTCGGCGAATTCCGCAAATTCATTACGGATAAAAATTTCAATTATACTTCTGAAAGCGAAGGAGTGCTGGCGCAGTTGAAAAAAGTCGCGGAAGAAGAGGGCTATCTCACCAAGCTCTCCGCGGAAATTGCAGGATTGGAAAAGGCTCTTGCGAATGGCAAAACCGATGACTTCACGCGCAGCCGCGATTTTATCGCGCGTGAATTGAAAAAGGAGATTGCCGCAAAGCTCTTCGGCACGCGCGCCCGCGTCGAGTCCGGCTTGGAAGACGACCCCGTCTTGCAAGAGGCCGTGAAAGTCTTGCGCGATCAGACGCGCTATGCGACGACACTAGGCCTCAATAAGAAAGGTTAAGGCCAATACCGTTTACTTGGTGGCCCTGCCCCAATGCCGCTTCCTTAAGTAGTCCCACCCCCTTGTGGGGTGCTGTAACGTGCACAATAGCATCGGCCCACAAGGAGCCGGGGCTACAAAAGACGGATTAATTGAACGGTATTGAGGTTAAGGTCTCTCGGGAGTGTCATTCAGCAGGAATCTTTTTGAGCACTGGGCAGTGTCGCCAGCGCGCAAAAATGTTCCTGCTGAATGGCAATACCGATTGTTGCCAGTCATGAAGGAATAAGAGGTATGAGCGAAGTTTCACTCCGTTCCCAAAGGTTGACCGCAGCGCATTCTCCGTGTCAACCAGCTTTGATAATTCCGACGAGAAGGAGTACTGGCTGACGCGCACGCCGCAAGAACGTTTGCAGCACATGGAACTGCTGCGCCGGATTAATTATGGCGCTCGCGCTACCGAACGACTTCAAAGAGTTCTTGAGATTGCTGAACGCTAAAGGCGTCGAGTATCTTCTCATCGGCGGATATGCCGTCGTTTATCATGGGTATCCGCGCGCGACCAATGATATTGGTTTCTGGATCGCCATTCACCCGGATAATGCCGAACGCATGGCGGCGGTTCTGCGTGAGTTCGGTTATGCAGTTCCGGAAGTGCGGCCAGAGCTTTTTTTAAAAGCCCGGCGTATTGTTCGCATGGGCTTTCCACCAATGCGAATTGAAATCACCACCAGTATTTCCGGCGTAAGCTTTGACGAATGTTATTCCGAGCGCATTCGCGACACCATCGATGGCGTCGATGCCAATATCATCAGCTTGGAGCGTTTGAAGCAAAACAAGAAAGCAAGTGCGCGCTTCAAGGATTTGAATGATATGGAAAATCTGCCGTAAAGAGTAGCTAAGGACATCTTCATTTGATTGAATGCTCACCTCTCTTATAGTCATTCTGCAAGAACCTTCCCTCACGCTTGGCCCACCTTTTAATTGAGGCGCGTCTCAAGCATTAGAAAAGATTCTTCCAAAATGACATTTTCGGGGAGGTGGCGCTTGAGAGGCGAACATGCACTTGCAGTCAACATGAAACCCAATAACCAGTAACCCAATAACCCAATCCTAATATAAGAGGAGAACGAAAACGATGGCAGTAGCCAAAGCCAAGAAAGCTGTTTCCAAAAAAACTCTTTCTAATAAGAAACTTGCAGCGCGTCAAAACGGTCGCGCCAAAGCCAAATACGTTTACACGTTTGGCGGCGGCTCCGCGGACGGCGCAGCGGGTATGAAGAATCTCCTCGGCGGCAAAGGCGCGAATTTAGCGGAGATGGCGCGCCTCGGCTTGCCGGTGCCTGCGGGCTTTACGATTACGACGGAAGTGTGCACGGCTTACTATGAGAATCATCGCAAGTATCCGTCGGAGCTCGCGGCGCAAGTGGAGCGCGCCTTGCGTCACATTGAAAACATCATGGGCGCGACTTTCGGCGACAAAAACAATCCGCTGCTCGTGTCTGTGCGCTCCGGCGCGCGCGCTTCGATGCCCGGCATGATGGACACGGTGCTCAATCTCGGGCTAAACGATGTGACTGTGCAGGGCCTGATTGCCAAGACCGGCAACGAGCGCTTTGCTTATGATTGCTATCGCCGCTTCGTGGCGATGTACGGCGACGTCGTGCTCGGGCTCAAGCCGCAGCACAAAGACGAGATCGATCCCTTCGAAGAAATTTTGGAGAAGAAGAAACACGCTGCGGGCGTGCATTATGACAATGAGCTTTCCGCAGAGCAGTTGAAAGAACTCGTCTCAGAGTTCAAAATTGCAATCAAAGAGCGCACGGGCCACAACTTCCCCGAAGATCCCATGAAGCAGCTTTGGGGCGCGATTGGCGCGGTGTTCGGCTCGTGGATGAACGAGCGCGCGATTGCGTATCGCAAACTCTACGACATCCCCGCGGATTGGGGCACCGCAGTCAACGTGCAGGCCATGGTGTTCGGCAACATGGGCGATGATTGCGGCACGGGCGTGGCGTTCACGCGCGACCCGGCGACCGGCGAAGACGTGTTCTACGGCGAGTATCTCATCAACGCGCAAGGCGAAGACGTGGTGGCCGGCATTCGTACGCCGGAACCGATCTCACGCCTCGCGCAGGACATGCCGAAAGTGTTCGCGCAATTGCAGACGATTCGCAAGAAGCTCGAGAAGCACTACAAAGACATGCAGGACGTGGAATTCACCGTGCAGAACGGCAAGCTGTGGATGCTGCAAACGCGCAATGGCAAACGCACCGGCTTCGCAGCGTTCAAGATTGCGTATGACATGGTGAAAGAGAAGTTGATTAAGAAAGATGAAGCGCTCACGCGGCTCGATCCCAAAGCGCTCAATCAGCTTCTGCGTCCCGTCTTCGATGCGAAAGAAAAAGAAGCCGCCGTGCATGCCGGCCACGTATTGGCGCGAGGCCTCAATGCCGGCCCCGGCGCGGCGAGCGGACGCATCGTGTTCAATGCGCCGGATGCGGTGGATTGGAAGAAGCGCGGCGAGCACGTCATCCTCGTGCGCATCGAAACCTCGCCGGAAGACATTAAGGGCATGGATGCTTCGGAAGGCATTCTCACCGCGCGCGGCGGCATGACTTCGCACGCAGCGCTCGTGGCGCGACAAATGGGCAAAGTCTGCGTCGCGGGTTGCAGTGTGCTGGAGATCGATTATCGCAGCCGCACCATGACCGTGAAAGGCCAGACGCTGCGTGAAGGCGATTGGATTTCCATCGACGGCACCACCGGTGAAGTGATTGCCGGCAAGATCAACACCAAGCCTTCCGAAATTTTGCAGGTGTTGCTCGACAAAACGATGCAGCCCGAAGCGTCGGAAACGTATCAAATCTATGCGACGATCATGAGTTGGGCTGATAGCTATCGCAAGCTTAACATTCGTACGAATGCGGATCAACCTGATCAAGCCGCGAATGCGATTGCATTCGGCGCGGAGGGCATCGGTCTCTGCCGCACGGAGCACATGTTCTTTGGCGGCGATCGCATCGACGCGGTGCGTGAAATGATTCTCGCGGATGATGAAGCAGGCCGGCGCCGCGCGCTCGAGAAGCTGCTGCCCATGCAGCGTCAAGATTTCGTCGGCATCTTCGAGGTGATGGACGGCTATCCCGTGACGATTCGCACACTCGATCCGCCGCTGCATGAATTCCTGCCGCACACGGAACATGAGCAAGCCGATCTCGCTGCGAAGCTCGGTGTTTCTGTGGAGAAGATCAAAGCGAAGGTCGAAGCGCTGCACGAGTTCAATCCCATGCTCGGCCATCGCGGCTGCCGGCTCGGCGTGGTGTATCCCGAAATCACCGAGATGCAAGCGCGCGCGATTCTCGAAGCCGCGTGCGAAGTGGCGAAGAGCGGCAAGAAAGTTTTGCCGGAAATCATGATTCCGCTCGTGGCCGTGATCAAAGAGCTAAAGTTGCAAGCGCAACTCGTGCGCGAAACCGCAGCAAAGGTATTCGCGGAAAAAGGCATGAAGGTCAACTATATGATCGGAACCATGATCGAGTTGCCGCGTGCCGCGGTGGTGGCGGATCAAATCGCGCAAGAAGCGGAGTTCTTCAGCTTCGGCACGAATGATTTGACGCAAACCACGTTCGGCCTCTCGCGCGATGACGCCGGCCGCTTTTTGCCGTACTATGTTGAGCACGAAATTCTTGATGATGATCCATTTGATACTGTGGATCAAGACGGTGTTGGCCAGCTTATGAAGTGGGGCGTGGAGCGCGGTCGCGCGACTCGTCCGAAGTTGAAGGTCGGTATTTGCGGCGAGCACGGCGGCGATCCTGCGACCGTGAAGTTCTGCCACAAGATCGGCCAAAACTACGTGAGCTGCTCGCCGTTCCGCGTTCCGATTGCGAGACTTGCCGCAGCGCAGGCGGCGTTGGAAGAAGCGGATAAAGATTGAGGATCGTGGATAGTAGATAGTGGATCGTGATTCGTTTCTTTACGATCCACAAGCCACAATCAACGATCTACAATTTCAAGAGAACATTTCGCCCATCGTTGCAAACCAAGCAGCGGTGGGCGATTTTTTCTTGAAGCAGCCTTTGTGACACTATCAACCTTTTTAAATTTCCATATGCTCATCTTCTCCGATTTCGACGGCACGATTGCGCAAAACGACGTGGGCGATGCGTTCTTTCGAACCTTTGGCGATTGGCCGGCGTGCGAGGCTGCGATCAAACGCTGGGAACGCAATGAAATCTCTTCGCGCAAGGTGTTGGAGATTGCCGCGGCCGGCGCGCGCGTTACGCCCGAACGATTCGAGGCGTTCTGTGCGGCGCAACCACTCGCGCCGGGCTTTCTGGAGTTCGTGGAGTTTTGCCGGGAACAGCGCTGGCCGCTCGTTGTGTTGAGCGATGGATTGGAAGCTTATATTCAGAGCATCTTGCAACGGCATCACCTGGCGCTTCCGGTGTATAGCAATCATCTCGAATTCATTGCGCCGGATCGCATTCAAGTCAGTTTTCCATATTGGGAAGAAAGCTGCGGACGCTGCGCGAACTGCAAGCGGCAGCACGTGCGGCGTTTGGCGCAAAAGGGCGAGCGCCGCGTTTATATCGGCGACGGTTTCTCCGACCGTTGCGGCGCACAAGCAGCGGACTTTATTTTTGCAAAAGGAGATTTGTCTAAATGGTGCGCGCAGGAGCGAAAGAGTTTTCTGCCTTTTGAAAATTTTATCGCCATAAGAGAGCATTTGGAAAAGACGCAACGCTTCACCATGTGATCGTCTCCGTAAATCATCCCTCATTTGTCCTCTTCCCGGATTTTGCGCCTTGCCTTCCGCGGCATTTTTGCCTATCTTTTTTTGAACGTGCGGGAAAAACAGAACAATTCATAACGATGACTCTGCAAGAACATCCCATCTTAACAGCCGTGAGCGCTTTCGCCGCAACGAGCGGCGCCGAAGTTTATGCCGTGGGCGGATTCGTGCGCGATTATTTTCTTCAGCGCTTGGAAGAACGCAGCGAGATTGACTTCGTCATCGTTGGCGATGGGATTCGTTTCGCGCAAGAGCTGGCGCGGCACTTGCGCGTGCCGAAGCCCGCAGTGTTCGAAAAGTTCGGCACGGCGATGTTGAAATGGGGCGAGCATCAGCTTGAGTTTGTCGGCGCACGCAAGGAAAGCTATCGCAGTGACTCGCGCAATCCGGCAGTGGAAGCCGCGGATTTGGCCACGGATCTCGCGCGCCGCGATTTCACCATCAATGCCATGGCCTTCGCGCTCGCGCCGGCGGAATATGGCAAGCTCATCGATCCTTTTCACGGCCAGGAAGATTTGGCCGCGCGCCGGTTGCGCACGCCGCTGGAACCGGCTGCGACGTTCAATGACGATCCGTTGCGCATTATGCGCGCGCTGCGCTTTGCCACGCAATTGCAATTCGAAATCGAGTCGCAAACTTTCAGCGCAATGGCCGCGATGCGCGAACGTCTCGGCATCATTTCACAGGAACGCGTCACGGAGGAGCTGCTCAAAATCGTGGCGGCGCGGCGCCCGGCTTATGGCTTTCAGTTGATGGACAAATGCGGCGTGCTCGAAATTGTTTTGCCGGAAATGGCAGAGCTGAAGGGCGTGGAGGAGTACGAAGGCTATCAACATAAAGACGTTTTCAATCACACGCTCATGGTGCTCGAAAATCTCGCCGAAGTCTCGGACAAAATTCCATTGCGGCTCGTCGCCTTGTTTCATGACATTGCCAAACCGCGCACCAAGGAATTCAAACCGGGAAAGGGCTGGACGTTTCACGGCCATGAAGAGTTGGGCGGCCGCATGATTCCAGCGATCTTTCGCCGGCTCAAACTTTCCATTGAATGGATGAAGTACGTGCAGAAACTCACGCGCCTGCATTTGCGGCCCATCGCGCTCACCGAAGAAGAGTGCACGGACTCGGCCTATCGCCGTTTGCTCTTTCAAGCCGGAGAAGATCTCGAAGACCTGCTCACGTTTTGCCGTTGTGATATTACTTCCGGCAATGTCAAACGCCGCCAACGCCATCTTGCGAATTTTGATTTCGTCGTGAGCCGTCTCAATGAAGTCGAAGCGAAAGACCGCATGCGCGCGTTTCAATCGCCCGTGCGCGGCGAGGAAATTATGGCGTTGTGCAATTTGACGCCCGGGCCATTGGTGGGCAAATTGAAAACCGCGATCGAAGAAGCGATACTCGACGACCTTATTCCCAATGAGGCCGAGGCCGCGCGCGCGTATTTGATGCAGATTAAAGACGAAATTATCGTGAGACAAAATTCAACGGGGAAAGCAATCAACGAGATAGAATGAGCCATGAAAGATCAATTCGACGACTTTATAAAAGTTTTCAAAGCCTTCGAAGAGCACAACGTAGAAACCTGAATTTTGCACTGCAGTTGATCGAACCCGCGACTGTCGCAGGTTTGATCGCGAGGCCGATCCACCCAATGGGTGGCGTAAAAAAGTTTTGCGCGAAAAGTTTGCTTTCAACTCCGTTAGGAGTGCAATGTTTCTAGCAAACGCGCGCGAAATCCGAACAACTCCGTTAGGAGTGGCATGTTTGATTTCACAACGAAAGCCGCGCCAATTAATAAAATTTACATGCCACTCCTACGGAGTTCGGGAGCCCCCACGAGCCTCGCTTTCTATAAACATTTCACTCCTATCGGAGTTGTGCAAAGCACGCCATTGATTTCGACCCGATAGCTATACTCGTTACGGGTTGGTTTGTAAGCCCCTCAATCTGTCATTCTGGAAGAACCTTCCCTCGTGCTCGGAAGAAATTCAAGCCCTGAAGCGCGTCGCGAGCACTAGGGAAGTTCCTTCCAGGATGACATTTCTGCAGAGTAGAATTACAAATCAACCCGAAAGCAGTATACCTGCGCGCAAAATCCAGGTAGAATATGTGCTCATCGGAGGCGTGGCCGTAATTCTTCACGGCATGAGAAGATTGACCCAAGACGTCGATGTTTTCGTCAGCTTGGCCCCGGAGAATATTGCCAAGCTGCGCGACGCTTTGCGTTCGCTCTATGAAGATGAAGGCATCAAAATCAAACTCGCAACGCCGGAAATGCTTTTCGAGCTTAAACGGGACACTTTACGTGACAAAGATAAAATCGACGCCGCGTTCCTGGCAGAATTGATCAAAGAGCGACAGGCTGAAAAGAAACGCCAAGCATAAAGAGAAGCCTATGCCCGTGTACAAATATAAAACCTTCGAACAAGCCGAGCGCGCGTTGTGGAATTTTCATCCCGACGCGGCCTATAATAAAAAAGTCGCAGAGCTTTGGCGTTTTGCCAATAAGCTGCGGCCGATCACATATCCGCGCGGCGTGTTCAAGTTCCGCACGATTGAAGAAGCCAATCGCCATCGCGACGAGTTGGAGTTTGCTAAAGAGCTGCAGCGCCAGCGAATTGCGGCCCAAAACACATGAAGTGGATTTCTTTGTTGCGTCACTATCAGGAATTATGGGTGAACACAAGGCGAAGAGCTTGTGCTATCGGTTTGACAAGCTTTGCTATCTTTCGAAACTTTTCTCATAATCGCTCGTCTTAATTCGCAGTTTTTACAGGTAAAACATTTTTGAGGAGGAAGGGCAAATGTCATCTGCAATGTCCGGTTCCGGCGCGGCAGCAGTGCCGCAATCGCAAAACGTTTTTTCACGCATTATCGGTGTCTTCATCAATCCACGCGAGACCATGGACGATATCGTCGCGCGGCCCTCATGGCTCATCCCGCTCATTCTGCTGATCATCAACAGTCTGGTCTTTGTGTTCTTTTTAGGAGACCTCATTTTGGACAAAGCCGTTGGAGATATGACTGCCGGGAATCCCAATATGACCCAAGAACAAATCGCCCAGGCCATGCCTTTCATCAAGATTATGACCTGGGTCATGGCCGTCATTGGCGCGCCAATCATGTATCTCATCTTCGCGGCGCTTTTTTTGTTCGTGGGCAATGTCATTTTGGGCGGGCAAACGAATTTCAACACGGCGTTTTCCGTGACTTGTTGGAGCGGAGTGGTTACGATTTTAGGGGCGATCATTATGATTCCCCTTTTACTCGCGAAAGGCGAGTTTACGAGCATCACCAGTTTGAGCTTTTTAGAATCTTCGGGCGACCAAGGCTCGCCCTTGTTCTTCCTGTTCTCGCAGATTGACTTGTTCACGCTTTGGTGGTTGGCAGTTTTGGGAATCGGGTTCGCGGCCGCTTACAAATTCACCAATCAAAAAGGTCTGGCCACGGTCTTTGTATGCTGGGGCATTTATCTCGTCATTGGCACGGCTTTAAAAGCCATCTTTTAGCTCGTATTCAATCAGAAGGAGTATTGCGCCGTGAGTTCAAATTTGAGAGTATCGATTTTGTCGTTGTGTTTTCTGCTGCTTGTTTCCTCGGTTTTTGCACAAACCAGCCGTCCGCTCACATTAGAGGAATGCGTGGGTATCGCTTTGCGGGAGAACTCCACTTTGCGCAATGCCGAGCGCCGGAAACAGATTGCGGGCACGAACGTGATTGCGGCGCGCGCCGGTTTGTTGCCGCGCACGGATGTGAGTCTCAGTTCTGGAAGAATTCAGCAAGGGGATCGGACGTTGTTGGACGATGTCCCCGTCGGAGTCGATCCAAACACGGGCGAAGTAGTCTATGAACGCCGCACGATTACGCAACCGGGTTATTCTTCCAATAGCAATTCCGCCTCGGTGAATGTCAACCAATTGCTTTTCGATTTCGGCGCAACGTGGAGTCGAATTAAACAAGCAAATGCTGCGGAAGACGCAAGCACCAAGACGTTTGAATCGACCAAGCAAAGTACGATTCTGCTCGTGAACCAGAGATATCTGGGCTATCTCAAAGAATTGCAACTGCTCAAAGTCAACGAAGAAGCAGTAAAAACCAGTGAGGAACAACTCAAGCGCACCGAAAGCATGTTTGAGATCGGCTCTGTAGCGCAAGGTGACGTCTTTCGCGCACGCACGACGAATGGCAATGATCGGATCAGTTTGATCACACAGCAAAATCAGGTCGCAAATGCACGGGGGCTTTTGAATGTCGCGATGGCTCGTCCCACGGATGCTGCGTTGGAGATCGTCGATATCGAAGAAGTGCCCGCCGTTCGTGAATACAAACTCGATGAAGTTGTGCAAGTTGCCGTCGAAAAGAATCCCGAGTTGCAAAGCTACAAGTACGAAATGAAGCGTGCCTCGTATGGCAAACACGTCGCGCGCACGGCGTTTCTGCCCAGTTTTTCCGTGCGCGGCTCTTATCAACGCTCGCACAACGAGTTTGATCGCGTATATTCGGACTTCAGCAAAAACTGGTTCGGCTCGATTGGTCTGGGCATGAGTTTGAATTTGTTTAATGGCTTTGCTGACCAAGCCGAGCTCGAACGCGAATCGCTCAATTATCGGATTGCCGAAGAAGATCATCAAAATCGCCTCCGCTCGCTGCGCCTCGAGGCAGAACAGGCTTTGTTAAGCTTGCAAGCCTGGAAAGAAGTCACGGCCATCAACAGCGAGAACTTGCTGTCGGCGCAGGAAGATTTACGCTTGGCGCAGGAACGCTATCGCGTCGGCGCCGGCACTTTGCTCGATATCATCACCGCGCAATCCAATTTGACGCGTGCGCGCTCCACGTTCATTCGCGCGAAGTATGACAGCATGATCGCGTATGCGTATTTGCAGTCGGTCATGGGAACGCTGGGACAGTAATGTCGGCCAGATCGTTTTGGCAGTCGCAATAGCTAACCTCTCGCGTCGCAAAACGATAGCTTACACTGCGTTTCTGGTTGATTCCGTCGCGACCTATTCCGTTGTGCCCGTGCCGATTTTGAGGAAACGAAACATCAAGCCAATCGCCAGCCAAACCAAGTAAAGAGAGTGAACAGTATATGCTCATCGACGTTCGCAGTCTCGTCAAGACTTACGAAATCGGCAAGATTCAAGTCAATGCCCTGTGCGGCGTGGACATGCAGATTAATGACAACGAATACGTTGCCATCATGGGCCCTTCTGGCTCGGGCAAATCCACACTTATGAACATTATCGGCTGCCTCGATACGCCCACCAGCGGCGAGTATCAATTCGGCGGCGAGTATGTGAGCAAGATGAACGACGACCAGCTTGCCGACATCCGCAACCGCAAAATTGGATTCGTGTTTCAAACCTTCAATCTGCTGCCACGCGCAAATGCTCTGCACAACGTCGAGTTGCCGTTGATCTACGCCGGCGTACCGACCTCGAAACGCCGCGAGCAGGCGAAAGGCGCACTGGAACGCGTCGGTTTGGGAGATCGCATGCATCACAAACCCAATGAGCTGTCCGGCGGGCAACGTCAGCGCGTTGCCATCGCGCGTGCGTTGGTCAATAATCCTTCGATCATTTTGGCCGACGAGCCGACCGGTAATCTCGACAGCAAAACCGGTGAAGAGATTATGGCTGTGCTTGCGGAGTTGAATGCACAAGGCAACACGATCATTCTCGTCACACACGATGAACACATCGCTTCGCACTCACGCCGCATCATTCGCTTGCGTGACGGTCTGATCGAAGAAGATCGAACTCTCAGTCGAAATTGATTGGTCAGGGCCTTCCAGTTTTTTTTGCAACCTGGAAGGCCTCGTATTTCTGCAATCTCCACCTCCCGGGTAAATCCTTTTCTCCCCACTCTCCAACTTCAACTTGCTCTGCCTCACATGAGCGGTTTTGCCTTCTCAACAAAGGCAACGGCACGCTATTTAGGACAGCCGCTCACCACCTGCGATTTTTCAAAAACATTGCCCGCAAATTTTCTGCTAGTCGGTAATCTATTCAACAGGACGCACCTCCATTCACTCTTGGGTTGCTTCACAATTCCGCCCTATTGTTGAACTTTAGCAACAGTTGTGCTCATGGATGGCTTTTGCAAAAGAAAAATCTTCCTCGTTGCCGGCGGCTTGTTTGCCCTGGTTGCAACGGCTTTCAGTCAAATCTCCACTGCCGGTATTCGTTTAGGTGTTCTCCCGGTGCTCGACTTGACGCATCCGCCGCTCGCAGCCAACCCTTATCGGGTTCAGCCGGATTCAGCGCTCGAAAAGTATTTCCAAGCGCTACACCACGAGCTTTCCATCAATTTGCAAGCCGAGGAAAGCATTTTTCTCGCTGCAAAAGAAACGCTGGCGACTGCCCTTCGCGCGCGACCTGACTTCAATCCTTTCCATGCAGACAGCATAAGACAATTCAGTGCAAGCTTGCAGCTTCAAAAATTGCTCCTTCCAACCCTCGAAATGAGATCAGCAAACCGTGAAGATGCTTCGTTTTGGCGCTTGCGGCTACGCTGGCTCGATGCGATTTCCGGGGAGATGACCAAATTTCACGTCGTAGAATATAGAAGAACTCCGCAAGACACCGCGCTCATCGGCTTTGACGTTTCCGCCGCAATACGTGCACTGCTCGACGCACCGGAATTGGTGCTTGCGCAAGACCAGCAAGTGGCACGCTTGCCCACCCTTAAAGATTTGCCGCCCGTCCTTACAGAGCAACCTAAATCGCGGCGCTGGCTTTGGTATCTATCCACCACGGCTTTGCTCGGCGGCAGCTCGGTGTATTGGTTATTGAATCATAAAAAGGACGGCGGTGGGAAGCGGCTATTGCCAGAGCCGCCGGGGCCGCCGCCGAATTGAACGGAGTCTAATTGCTGTAATGGCGTTTTTCAGAGGTAGCGATGCCAGGATGGATGAATAAAAAAAATGCCGCCGCTGTGCTGCTTGCCAGCATGCTTGGGGTTTGTGCCATACATATTCCTACTCCGCTGTGTGCGCAAAATATCGCCGCGTCCTTTTATAATCTTCCCATTTGCACAGCCAGTGGCGCGCAAGATTCGCCGCTTCTTCTTGCCGATCAAACCCACGGTGTGTTTGCCCTGTGGGAAGATGCGCGCACTTCGCGCACGGCGATCTATTGCCAGCGTCTCGATAGCCTCGGCCATCCGCAATGGCAAAGCAACGGTCTCGCAATCGCCACGACGTCCGGCAAACAAACACGCGTTTCTGCAACCTATGACGGCACGGGCGGCATTATCATCGTTTGGCAGGAAGTAACGAACGATGACGGCGACATTTTTGCGCAACGTATTGGCACAGGCGGTGAGCGTTTATGGGGAGAGAACGGCAAAGAAGTTTATCGCGGCAACAAAGAGCAAAGCCAACCACGGGTGATTGCCGATGGCGCCGGCGGCGCATATGTGATTTGGCACGATGAGCGCACCGGCTCGCAAGATCTCGTGGGCCAGCATTTGAATGCCACTGGCGAAAAGCTTTGGAATGCCTCGGGCGTCGAGCTCGTCAATACGCGCCGCGCGCAAACGTTGGGCGATGCAGTCACGATTCCCAATCGCGGTTTTGCGCTGGCGTGGCAGGATGACAACGCGACGCCGAATCGTGTCATGGTGCAATACTTCGATCAATCCGGCAATGGCGTTTGGAGCAATCCGGTTTGGGTTGCGCAATCCCTCGGCGAACAAAAAGAGCCGCGGATGCTATTGGAGCCAAACTATGCTGGAGATTTTGCGCTGCACGTTGCTTGGCTGGATCGCCGATTGCTCGCGTTCAATGTTTATGCGCAAAAACTCAGCTCGACCGGCGCTTTGCAATGGGGCGCCGCGGGCGTTGCCGCGGGCGCCAATCGCGGCGAGCAAATAGAGCTGCAGCTTTTGCCCGCGGGCGCGGGCGGCCTATTTCTGGTTTGGGAAGATGCCCGCAATGACAAAGGCGACATTTTCGCGCAATACTTGAATTCCGAAGGCAAAGCTTTGTGGCAAGCCGCGGGAATCCCCGTTGCGCAAGCGGAGCAAGGCCAGTTTCGCGCGCGCGTTGCTTCCGATAATCAAGGCGGCTTCATCGCGGCGTGGGAAGATGAGCGCGGCAGCGGCACGAATATTTACGCGCAAAGAATCGATGCGCTCGGCCAACCGATATGGAATGCCGGTGGTGCATTGCTAACCGATCATGGCAAAAAAAATTCCCAGGCTGCCGTGCTCGCGCGCGCGCCCAATCGTGCGTGGATCGCGTGGGCGGACGAGCGCAGCGGCAACGCAGATATTTTCGCGCAATCCTTGACGGCAGAGGGCAAGTTGGAGAACGTGCCTCCCCTCATTACTTCCCAGCCGATCACACAAGCCTACGCCGGCGCGCCTTATGTTTATGCGATTGCGGCGATCGATTATGATTCAGAAGAAGCGCCCGCACTGGAATTGCTGGCCGCACCAGCGTGGTTGCGCCTCAATCAAGCCACTCGCACGCTGGAAGGCACTCCGAACAGCATTGATCTCGGTGAAGCACGAGTTGAATTTCATGCCGTTGATAGCGCAGGCGGCCGCGCAAAGCAAATTTTTCAATTGCAGATTCTGCGCGACACGGCTGCGCCGCAAATTCTCTCTCAGCCGGACACGCTCGCGCGCGAGGATGAACGCTACGTTTATCAGATCATCGCAAGCGATCCCGATCCGCAAGAGACATTGCAATACACCCTCACGAGCACTACAAGTTGGCTGTCGCTCTCCACAGCAGGCGAGCTTTCCGGAATGCCGTTGAACGAGCACGTCGGCTCGTATTCCATGACTATTACAGTCCGCAATTCCAAAGGCAAGTCTACAAAACAGCAATTCACGTTGCGCGTGCAAAACGTCAATGATCCGCCACAAATCACCAGTGCGCCGCCGCCGCGCGCCACGGAAAATGTGGCGTATGCTTATCGCTTCGAAGCCGTCGATGTTGACCAGGGTGATTCGCTCACTTTCGGGGCTGTGCTCAAACCGGCATGGCTGCAGCTCGATGCGAATGGGACCGTGAGCGGCACACCTGTACGCACGAACTTGACGGATACTCTGTTGACGGTTTATGTGGCCGATCGCGCCGGCGCTCGTGAGCAAAAAAATTACACGATCCCCATCGACCTCAAAAATACGCCGCCGGCCATCACTTCTTCACCGAAAACAACCGTGCAGGAAGATTCGCTTTATGTGTATCAACTCGTGCTCGTCGATTCCGATCCGAACGAGAAATTGACGCTCGCACTTCTGCAAGCGCCGGCATGGCTGCAATTGGACTCCACGAAGAAGCAAATTAGCGGCACGCCGCGCAATGAAAATGTCGGGCAGCACAACGTGCTCATCGAAGTGCGCGACCGCAAGGGCGAACGCGACCAGCAGCAGTACACGTTGCGCGTCGAAAACACCAACGATATTCCATTTTTCTTGAGCAAACCGGATACGATTGCATTTGTGGATTCCACCTACAATTATAAACCGCTCGTGCAAGATGTTGATGCCGGCGATCGCGTGACGCTCACGGCGGCCGCTGCTCCTGCTTGGTTGACGTGGGAGGCTGCGACCCAGTCTGTGCGCGGAGTTCCAAAGCTCACCGACGTTGGTACGGTGCAAATCAGCCTTCGCGCCGAGGATTTGAACAAAGCGGCAAGCACTCAAAATTTTACTGTGCGTGTTGTTGATCTCGGCACGCCCGATCACGAGGCGCCGGCTGCGCCGCAAAACTTGACGATCGCGCCGGCGCGCTGGAATACCGCGGCGCAGTTCACCTTGCGTTGGCAAAATCCTTTTGACCCAAGCAAGATCGCGGGCGCGTATTATAAAATCGGTGCGCCACCGAATAGCAGCCGCGAGGGCACGTTGGTGAATTCCTCGGCCAGCGAGCCGGTGCATGAGATTCAAATGCAAGCAACAGCCGAGGGCAAAGTGCCGGTGTATGTTTGGCTCGTGGATGGCCGGGGCAATGTCGATCACAAAACCGCGAGCCGCATCGATTATTATTACGATCACACCGCGCCGCAAGCGCCGAGCGATGTCCGCGTGCTCACGGCGAATGGCGGCAACTGGGTGCGCGGTGACACCATCCACTTTACGTGGCAGCCGGCGACGGACGCGCTCAGCGGCTTGGCTTCCTACACATTTAATGTTGATGACAAAGCTATTGCACAAATCGCGGGCACGACGACGGGCTATACGCTGACTGCGGCATTAAAAGAAGCGGCGCACAATTGCCAAATCGTGGCTGTCGACAGCGCCGGCAATCGCAGAGCTTCGCTGCGCCTCGGCTTCCGCGTTGATAACACGCCGCCTCGTGTGACACACACGCCGCTTGACACCGTACAACTGGGACAGGCTCTAACGTTGCGTGCGCAAGCAAGCGATGCCGGCGCCGGGGTTGCAAGCTTGCGTGTGTTGCATCGTTCCGCCGGACAAACGCGATTTCTCGAACGCGCGATGACTTATGAGCAAGGCGAATTCATCGCAACCATCGAGAGCGCGCAGATTCATTCCGCGGGATTCGAATATGTCCTCACCGCGAGCGATTCGGTGGGCAATACTGCACTTTCAGCGCCAGCGCCGCGAGCCGTTCACTCTGTCGTCGTGCTCTCGCAGCAAGTCGCTGTGCCTAGCGCCACACGCGGCGAATACTATCAACTCGTCTCGTTGCCTTATGCGACAGCGAAGGATTCGACGCTTGCTTGGCTGCAGGACGATCTCGGCGCATATGAGCCTACACAATGGCGGCTTTATTCCTATCATTCCATGTTGGGCAATGTCGAGTTTGGCCATGCAGGTTTTTTGCCGCCCGCGCCCGGCCGCGCATTCTGGTTGATCACTTCCTCTCCACAAAATCTTGACGTCGGTCCGGCGTATTCGATTTCAACGACTCGAGATTTTGTTTTGGAATTGCAGCCCGGCTGGAATTTGATTGCAACGCCGTTTGATTTCCCGACGGACTGGACGGCCGTCCAAAAAACTCCGCTCGTCGAATCGCAACTCTGGGCTTTTGATGGCAAACAATACCTCGGCAACAATACTGTCTTGCAGCCATGGCGAGGCTATTTCGTGCGCAATCTCAGCGCCTCATCGGAGAAGATTGTGATTCCACCGCGTTGCGGGAATTGTGATGCGGGGTTGAGTTTATCGGGAATAACACCCCCCCGGCCCCCCTCAAGGGGGGAGTTGATGCGGATGCCATTCAACAATTCAAGATGGGAGTTCGTGAGCACGCTACCAAACAATTCCTCCCTTGAGGAGGGCCAAGGGGGTGTCACCGCAGATCGTCGCACTCCTAAAAAATTAAATGATCGGTTGCAATGGCAAATCCAACTGCACGTCACCAATGGCGAATATGCCGATCACGAAAACTGGCTCGGCGTTTCTTCTGCGGCTCATGAAGAGTGGGATGAATTGGAATGGAGCGAGCCGCCGGCGGCGCTCGGCAATTTTGTAGCGCTGCGTTTTGATCGTAGTGCGTGGCAACGCTTCGGCGGAGAATACACCACGGATTTTCGTCCGCCTTCGGCCGCGGCGCAATCCTGGGCGTTCGAAATTATTTCCGGCGTCGAAGGCCGGACCGTGCAGCTTTGGCTCGAGGCGCACGGCGCGTGGCCGCGCGAAAATATTTTTGTCTTGGAAGAAGAAGGCGCGGCCGCCGCACGTGTGCTTGCGTTCGACGAGACTACCAACACCTCGACGAGGATTTCATTCCGTAGCGGCACAGCGTCGCGACGTTTTGTTTTGTGGATGGGCTCCAAAGAACAACTGCAGCAGCAAGGCGTGGCCGCCTTGCTCGTGCCGGCGCGCTTTGCGTTGGCGCCCGCCTATCCGAATCCGGCGCGTTTGCACGAACAAGGTGATGCCGTGAGTGCATTCCGCTTCAGCATACCGGAGGCGAGTGAAGTCGATCTGCGCATCTATGACATGCTCGGCCGCCAAGTGCGCGGCTTAATTCTAAAACAATTTTATACGCCGGGACATTACGAAGCACTTTGGGACGGCAAAGATGACAGCGGCAGAGCCGTGTCCTCGGGCGTTTATCTTTATCACATGGCCGCAGCAAATTTTCAAGCCACACAAAAACTAATTGTGCTGAAAAAGTGAAAGCTAGTTTTCAAAAAATATTCGCCGCTCGATTCTTCTGCGCAGTTTTCGTGTGCGCCGATCTCGCGCTAAAGTGCTTCGGGTTTTGTAGCCCCCGCCCTTTGTGGGCCGACGTTCGCCCTAACATTATCAGTGCCCCGCAAGGGGGCAGGGCTACAGAAAATCATGACGCCGAGGCATCGGCCGCCATACCGGCGCAAAACAAAGATGAAACGAAGGCTGCACATGCGCTTTATGAAAAGGCGATGAACAAGAAAGACGCCGCCGATCGCTTCAGGCTATTGCAGGAAGGCGTGGCGCGCTATCCTTTCGCTGCGGAATTGCACTATGGCCTCGGCCGTGAATATCATCAACGCGCAAATTTGGATTCCGCGCTGGTGCATTTCGAGCGCGTGCTAATCTTGGATGCAACGCTCGCCCGCAAAACCGATCTTGACACGTTTCTGCCGCAGGCCTACGCCGCCATGGCAACGCAGGCGCTAAAACAAGGCAAACTCTCCGAGGCGGTGCAAGCGGCACAAAACGCCCTTCGCCACGAAGCCGGCAACGTTCCTGCTTTGAATGTTGCGACGCTGGCCTTTTATCAACTCAAACAATTTGGCCGCGCGATCGCGCACGGCGAGCAATTGCTCAAACTGCAGCCTTCCGCGCAAAATTACAACAACCTCGCGGCGGCATATGAAGCGCAAGGCGAGCTCTCTGCGGCGCTGCAAAACTACCAGCAAGCACTGGTGCTCGAGCCGACGCTCTTCGAAACGCAAAAAAATTTGGCGCGTGTGCGAACCAGGATCGAGCAGCTCAATACCGTTCAAAAAGACGCGCCGAAAAAAATCCCGGAGAAAACCTCGAGCAGCGTCCGCATCAGGTTGGAGCAAAAACCCAAGACGGCTGTTTCGGCCCAAACTGTCGCGCCCCTAAAATCACCCATACCGAAGTTGCCGGCATCAACAAAAGCTTCATGGCCCAGATATCCGTTTACGAAATTCAAGGTCGGACCGCCGCGCACACACACGTTCGCGCTGAAACTTCAAGTGCTGCCGCGCTTGCCGGCGCCGGCGGAGGAATGGAACACGGTACGCGCAACTGAGCGCAACAGTTTGGGGGCAACGATTTGGATCGTCGCTGTCCTTGCTCTCGGTGTGATCATATGGCGAAGCATGAAACGCAAAAGCGGGCGAGCCTTGCTCGGCCTCATCGCGGGCTTCTTTGCAAAGCGCAAGACCACTCACAAATCACGCGCTGCGCAAGCGCTGCCGTCTAAAGAAACCGCGGAATTGAATGCCGATGGCGTCCGCATGTTGCGTCGCGCTGTTGCGGAGGAAACGCCACGGCTTGCGGCAAAAACGCTCTCGGCGGAAGTATCCTCCTCCCCGAACGTGCAGCATTTCCCGATATTGGCGCCGGAAAGAGCGCGTGCCGCATTGCCCGCTCCGGCAACGCCGCCGCCCGCGTCGCCACAAATCGGCTTGCAGACCGAAATGCTTTTTGCGGAGATGATCGCGGCAGCGCCGGAGGCATTTGAAAGCACCAATATTTCTGCTGCAATGCCTCGCACCGATGAAGCCACAGGCAACGGCAAGAGCAATGGCACGGTGATGCAGTCGAACAGTGTCCAGCCTGCGCGAGCGAATGGCGTGCTTGATCACGGCGCAGCCAGCGCCGTGGCCTATACGCTTCCAATTGACGACGAGGCAACATTATCACACGCGAACGGCGCGGACGGGATTTCACAAACTCCGTTGCTCCCGAGCGCGCCGGCCGTGACATTGATTGAGCACAGGCCTGCTGCCGCCTCGCCGGAAATTCAAACGTCGCGACTCGAAACACGTGCAGTGCACACCGTGCAGGAAAGAACACCTGCTGCCGCTCATGCAACGCCTGCACCCGCAACTTTGCAAACGACGACGCGCGCGATGGAAGTTCCGGCGCTCACGATGCAGCGCATCGGAAGGTATATTATCGAAAAAGAACTGGCGCAGGGCACGACCGGCAAAATCTACAAAACCTGGGACCCGAAGCTCGACCGCGTCGTGGTTTTGAAAACGGTACAGTACGGCATTTCCACTTCTGCGGCAGAGATTGCGGCGTTGAAGGATCGCATTTATCGTGAAGCGCGCGCGATTGCAAAACTTAGCCATCCGAATATTGTGATCGTGTATGACGTCGATGATCAGGCCGACTTTTCTTATCTCGTCATGGAATACCTCGAGGGTCATGATCTCAAACAGGTGTTGGAGAGAGAGCATCGGTTGGATTGCGGCCGCGCATTGGAGATCGTCGCGCAGGTTTGCAGTGCCATGGAATATGCGCACCGCGCCGGTGTTTTCCATCGCGATGTCAAACCTTCGAACATCATGCTTTTGGAACAGGACGAAGTCAAAGTGATGGACTTCGGCATTGCAAAGATCAGCAACTACCTTTCGCTTACGCAAACCGGACGTGTACTCGGCACGCCGAGTTATATGGCGCCGGAACAGATCGAAGGCCAAGCCACCGACGGCCGCGCCGATCTCTTTTCCTTGGGCATCGTGCTCTATGAATTGCTCGTGGGCAGGCGTCCCTTTATGGCGGATTCATTGGCGGCATTGGCCTACAAGATCGTTCATAAAGCACACATGCCTCCGAGCCTTGAGAACGTCGAGTTGCCGCTGGAATTGGATGAAGTGCTCAATCGCGCGCTGGCAAAACGGCCGGAAGAGCGCTATCAAAACGCCACGGAATTGCGCGAGGCGGTGCTGGCGGTGAGAGCGAAGCTGGGATGAATGGTGCAAACAATAACGTTTGCGTGTGCGGCATTCTCAACTTGATCAGATGACTTCACGTGTTTGCCAAACGCGTGCTGAAAAGGATTCATCCCGCAAAGCGGCCTGACCATCGAGGGAATCTCTCAATACAAACAGGAAGCAAGGGATGGCATCTTTCTTATATCCAACCTAATAAATATTTCCCATGTTCTGCCCCAAATGCCATCACACCAACCCCTCTCATCAACTGTTCTGCAATTGTTGCCAACAACCACTCCGCCTAGCCAAGCTGCGCGTCGTCAATCACGCCGGCAAAGAACAATACTTTGAGCTGCATGCTCGCGACTTCACTATCGGCCGGCAGGCGGACAATGATCTGGTGCTGGCCGAGGAGTCCGTATCGCGTTACCATGCGCGTTTGTGTTTTCGCGCCGGGGTATATTTCGCGGAAGATTTGGGCAGCAAGAACGGCCTTTATATCAATGGCGAGAAAGTGCAATCACAGCCGCTTGCCTCTTTGGATTGTCTGCAAATCGGCGCGGCGCGCATTTATTATGTGTTGCGTGAGAACGCGTACTTCGCAGCGGCCGGCAACCGCGTTTCGCCGCCGGCGAGCAACAGCCTGGCTTCCATGAGTGTGCGTACTCCTATGTCACAACGTTCAAACGCAGAGCGCATATTCTCACATGTATTGCATCATCTATTGCAAGCCGCGTTGCATTTGGCGCAAGCGCAACAAGCAACATTGTGGCTGCCGGACACCGCCGGTGATTTGATTCCGCGGTTGCGTGCCAATGAAAAAGTAACAGCAGTGGATTCGGATAGTGGTGCCGCTCTCTGGCCGCCATCTTTCGCCGAGCAACAGCAATTGGCGCTCAAAGTCTATCGCAGCGGCGGTACGATTGTGCGCGAGCAACGCGAGGCGAACGAGGTGTATTGCGAAGGGCTCACGCGCGACTCGGATTTGGTCTACCAACAACTCGGCATTCCCTTACGAGTGACCACCGAGACTCGGCGCGGCCATGAGGCTCTTGCGTCCCGCCCCCCGATTGGCGCACTGTTCTTGGAATGCGACCCGATCTCACAAAGGCTTTCGCCTGCAAAGCTGGCATGCTTACAAAGCTTGCTCGAAGAAGCCGGCAATTTTGTTGATCGCGTGCAGTTCATTACCTCTGCACTAAGAGAATTAGAGGCCACGGCTTTTTCGCAAACGGCCGAGGCGGACTTGGCAGTCGTCGTGCAACAACAATTGCGGCCGGTAACCATACCGTACCTCGCAGGCTATGATTTGGGGTGCTGGCATCATCCGGCGGAGGCCGTGAGCGGCGACTATCTCGATATCGTGCCGCTCACTTCCGGCGAATTCTTGCTGGCACTCGGCGACGTGGCGGGAAAAGGCCTGGCCGCAGCAACGCTGATCAATGCCATGCAAATCTCGCTGCATTTGCTGCTCACTTACGAAAATCGTTTGGAAAAAATCCTTTCCGCTTTAAATCGTATCGTATACGGCGTCGGCGCGCCCTCCATTTTTACGACGCTTTTTTTAGGCGTGCTCAATCCGCAACGGCGCACGTTGCACTACGTCAATGCCGGCCATACGCCGGGGTTGTTTATGCATTCCTCGGATGCAACCCCGGCGATTGAATTTCTGCACAGCAATAGCGCGGCGCTCGGCGTATTGGAAACGTGCAGCGTGGAAGTGAAACAATTGCGTTTGCCTCCGGCCTCGGTGTTGGTGCTTTTTACGGACGGTCTCACGGAAGCCGCAAATGAAAATGGCGAGTACTATGGCCTCACGCGCTTGACGGAACGAATCGTGGCGGCGGTGCTGTCGGCGCGCCAAGCGAGCGCGGCTTATGTACTCGAAACTCTGCGAGAAGACCTCACTTTATACTCTGCGGATTTTCATGGCAAGGTTCGCCATCACGATGATCAAGCGGCGCTGGTGTTGCTGGTGCGCTAGCGCGCCATGCCATGATCCCGCAGCAGCAAAAGCGCGCGCGACGATGCTAGCGCCCCACTCCCATCGTCAAACGATACTCGCGCCCAGGTGTAGGGTAATCCTCGATGATTTGAATCTTTTTATCAAAAAGATTGTTGATCGCGCCGGCAATGCGCACACGATAGCCGCCGGCGAGCGCAAAATCATAATTGCCGAACAAACCCGTTAGCCGATACCCCGGCAATGACCACGCATTATCCTGCCGCACGAAGCGCGCGCTGATGAGTTGATAATTCATCCCCGCCGTTGCGCCAAAGAATTGCGCCGACACGCTCACATCCAATTTGTGTTCGGGGCGATAGAGCAGCTTTTTGCCGCGCGTGTTCGGATCATTGCCGTCGTCCTTCGCACTCAACAGAGCGTAAGCGAGACGAAGCCTCACGCGCTCGTGTGGCGCATGCCAAAGCAACGCCGGCTCGAAGCCGCGAGTCTTTGCGCGCGAAATATTCTGCGGCGAAAAGCGGAAATTCTCGTCTGGAATCCAACTGATAAGATTAGTGAGACAATACTCAAAAGCCTCGAGAGCGAATTGCCAATTGCCGAGCGCATTGGTCGCTTGCAGCAAGAGCCCGCCTTCGTATTGTTCGCCGCGTTCCGGCTGCAAAGCGGGATTGCCGGAAACAAACGGCCCACTGGGCCAGAAGAGATCATTCATAGATGGCACGCGAAAACTTTTGCCCGCGCTGGCGTGTAACGACAGATGCCATTCCTTTTCCAATTTCCAAACGACTCCGAGCTTTGGGCTGGCGTGCGTGCCCGCATCGCTGTAGTCATCAACACGAACCGCGGGCAACAAAGCGAAACTAGAAACATGATCGTGCCTCACGCTGGCCCAGCGCCATTCCCCCTGCACAAACGCGCTGCGTTGCTCACGCTCCGGATTTTGCAGGTCCGTGCTGTGAATTTCGTTGTGCGCCAACTCCAATCCATAAAGCAAATCCCATTGCCAGATGCGGCTGCGATTGTGGATGATCAACTCGCGCGCGTCCACACGATGCCGGCTTGCGATTGGAAAAAACGGATCGGGATTCACGTACTCTTGCACAAGCCGTTGTACGCTGGCTTGCGCGTTGAGATCAAGCCCTCGCCCGCTTTGTGTTGAAAAGGAAAGCCCGGAAATTCTGTTGTCATCCACTTGCGCGGCTTCCGGTGTGGGAAAGCTGAGCGAGCCTGCGACTTCACGATCAGCGTGAACGTCTTTATGAAAAGCACAAAGCTTCGTGGTGGAAGAAAAAGCATAATCGCCGCGCAGATAAAAATCCTCGCGCGCGAACGCGTTATTCTCCAAGCCGAACTCGGTTCTAACCCCAAGCGGATAGTCTCCCTCCGTTTGCAATCTGCCATAGCCGGCAATGGCCGAGAGTTTTCCGAAACGCTGGCCGAGGCTAAAACGTGCCGCATTCGTGCCATAGCTTCCGAGCGTGTATTCTGCTTTCGGAGTGAATCGTTCCGGCGGCGGCAACGTGCGAATATGGATAACGCCGCCCACCGCTTCACTGCCATACTGCGCCGAAGCGCCGCCGCGCACGACTTCGATTTTTTCCACGCTCAACGCCGGCAACAAATTAAAATCAACCCACCCGCCTTGCGGATTATTGAGGCGAAAACCGTCTTCGAGCACGAGCACTTGTCCTTCCGAGGCGCCGCGCAACGTCACGGTTTTCAGGCCGCTCAATCCGCCGTATTCTTTGATGAACAAAGCCTGCGTCTGCGCGAGCACCTCGCCGGCGTTTTGCGCCGTCGCGAAACGCGGCGTGTGCGCATGAAAAATTTCGCTGGCCGCAGGAATATCCGCGGCCGCTGCCGCATAACGCTTCGCGGTCACGGTCACCTCGCGAAAGAGCATGCTTGTGGGCAACAGTGCAATGGCTTGACTCGCGTGCAGATCCGCGACCGCAACACGGCGCGTTTGATAACCCATGAAGCGCACGATCAGCGAATCCGTTTGCGCTTTTGTGGAAAGATGAAATTCTCCGGCAGTGTTGGTGATCGTGCCGCGCCCACTTGCGGCGGCAACAATGATGGCCTGTGCGAGTGGTGCGCCCGTGCCCGCGTCGATCACTTTGCCGCGCAGCGTTTCGGCATTTTGCCCGCGCAACGCCGAAATCAAAATACCTGCGCTCAAAAAAGCACTACTGACGAACTTTTGAAACATAACGCCTCCAATGAGGGAGAGAGAGTGGAGGAGAGCGCGAGGAGGGAGCTTTCAGGTTGGTTAAAACTGAAAAGCATAAACTCGAAAGGCTGCAACATGAAACCTTCCCTCGAAGGCTCTCCTTTTTGCAGAAGGCTCGCGGTGCTCGTCCACTTTGCGAAGCCAATAAATCTTCGCAAAGCCGGCGGCGCAAACCTTCCGGAGATTTTAACCACAGGCAGGTCTCCTGACTTGCAGCCCGGCTTTTAGCAGCTTCGCCTTCCCCTTCGAACAGAGTGGCGAAGCCTCCGGAATAACGCTGCTCACAGTTGCGGGGCAGTTGCCGATTTGCACGGCATTCCCTATTCTTTCCTGCCTGCCAAGGCTTCACCCTTATGAAGACGCAAAACGTCGCAAGGAGAAGAGCGGGCAAACAGGAACACCCGTGTGGCGTGAAGATAGAGAACCGCGCCTGGAATCACAACACAAAATTTCGCCTTGCTCGTCCGTGTGCTTTGGGTTATATTGCGCTCACGTTTTTTTGAAAACCTTCGTATTTGAAAAATGAACCCGAGCACGCCATGACTACTGCTTTGTGCAAAGTTGTTCGTTCGCTCGCTTCGCTCCTTGTCGCGCTTGCCATACTTCAACTCACTTCCTGTTTGCAGCCGTTGCCTCCGGCCAAAACCATGTTTCAAGCGCAGCCCGAAGTGCGCGTCGGCCTGATTCTCGGGCGTTCCGTGATTCATTTGCAAACGCCCGAACCGTTCTCCGTGCACGATGCCGCGGGCACGATGCTCGCGCAAAATGAAAGCGGCATGAACTGGACTTTGCGTTTGGCGCCGGCGGAGCGCGGTTCTTCCAGACGCGCATTGGAATTGATCAATGAGGAAACCAAGAAGAAGATCATTTTACCCAGCGGCTTTGAAATTCACACGGACCGCATCGGCGTGAAGGAATCCGCCGCGGCGCAAGGCCAGGGCACATTGCCCAACTACGTCGGGCGCATGCGCTTCCTCCTCAAAAGCGATACGGCGATTGCCGTGATCAACATTTTGCCCGTGGAAAAATATCTCTCCGGCGTGGTGCCCGCGGAAATGAGTCCGAGCTTTCCTTTTGACGCGCTCAAAGCGCAAGCGATCGCCAGCCGCAGCGAGGTGCTTTATAAACTGGCGAAGCCCTTGCCGAATCAAGATTACGATATTTGCGCCGACATGGGTTGCCAAGTCTATGCGGGGCTTAGCCGCAAATCCAAAGTCGTCGATCGCGCTATTCGCGAAACCCAAGGTCTCGTGTTGAAGATCGGCGAAGAAGTGGTGACGGCGCCGTATTCGAGTTCATGTGGTGGGCACACCGAAAACAATGAAAGCGTGTGGGCCGGCAACGCGCGCACACATTTGCGCGGCGTTTTTGATGGCAAAGGTTCGCCGGAGTATGCTTCACAGCTTGCGAATGAAGAAGGCGTGCGCAAATGGCTCGCTTCCGTGCCTTCGGCATATTGCTATATTGGGGCGGACGTGACGGCGCGCAGTTTGGAGTATGCACGCGGTTATTTTCGCTGGCAAGTTGAAAGCACGGCGGAGGAACTAGCGGCGCATCTCAAAAAGAAGACGGGTGAAAATTTCGGGGAGTTGCTCGACTTGCTGCCTCTCAAACGCGGCGTTTCGGGTCGCGTAACGAGACTGCGCGTTGTTGGTTCGAAAAAAAGTTTTGAAATCACCGGAGAGCTGGCGATACGGCAGGCTCTCGCGCCGCAAAGCTTGCCGAGCGCAATGTTTGTGATCGACAAAAGCGTGAGCTTGACGAATAGCGGCGCAACAAAGTTCATTTTTCGCGGCGGCGGGCGCGGCCACGGCGTCGGCATGTGTCAAGTGGGCGCCGCGGTGATGGCCTTACGCGGCAAAGCTTATGACGCTATCATTCGGCATTATTACACCGACGCGCGATTAACGAGGGTGTATTGATTGAAGCATCTCAAAATTTCAGCCAACAGATTCCACACAGATTGCAAAGGCTGAGGCCATAATTCTTCAGTTACACATCGTCGCCATCCGGCCTTTGAGGCAATACTGAACTGCGTTTTCTTTTTTGGCTTGTCGCTGCTCGTTTTTGAGAATCATCTCCGTTTGTTTACCGAGGGGACTAGTCCACCACGCTGACTCAAAGCGCTTCGCGGACTTCAAAAAGCAAAAGCCCTTCTCTCTATTGTCTGTATGGCATGTTTAGCGGGTGTGCTTCATGCTCTCGGTTTTAAGTCAATTCGCGCGAAGAGGCCGCTTCGGTAAACAAGCGAAGAACGCACCAGTGTGTCATCCTGGAAGAATCTTTTTACGCGCCGGAGATCGTGCCCAGCGCTCAAAAAGATTTCTACGGGATGACAATAATAGATGCGCGAAGTGTAACCTATCTTGCGCTCCTGTTAGAAGTATTATGCGATAAAGCTCCGGACCATTCAGAAATGACCGTGCTACGTTCGGCACTGATAACTGAGGCATGGCCTGAGGCCCCGCTTTCAACTTGCTATTTGTGACTCGTTCTTGGTGATCTGGTTTTGTATGTAAACCACTTCTTTCTGCAAACGGGCTGTTTCTGTGGTAATTCTAAAAGTCTGAGACCCGCGTACTCTTCCAATTTCAAATCAACCCTTATCTTCCAAGTTCAACAACGGGACGTCAGAATGCGAAAGAATTTCTGCAAGCCGCAACGTTGGTTGCCGTTGGCGCTCTTTGCGCTGGTAACGTGTGCATTTCTGCCCTGCTCCTTTGCTGGTCGCGGCTCTAAAGTCAAAAACGCGAAACCCACGCCCCCCTTCACGATTCCCGATAAAGTGGCGGGGCAAGGCTATGTTTACTTCGTGGCTATGGGCGACCAAGGCGAAGGCTCGCCCGAACAACGGAAAGTCGCGGAGTTGATCAATGCCAAAGCGCAAAAGGATTCGCTGGATTTCGTGTTGTTGCTCGGCGATAATTTCTACAGCGACGGCGTGCACAGTGTGAGCGATCCGCAATGGCGCACGAAGTTTGAAGACATGTACAACCTGCCCGGGTTGAATGTGCCATTCTATGCCGCACTCGGCAATCACGATCACCACAAAAACAATGCGCACTTTCAGGTGGAATACACCCAACGCAGCAAAAAATGGAAAATGCCTGCGCCGTTCTATACCTTCACGCAGAAAATCGATGCTCAGAACGAGGTGCAGTTCTTCGCATTGGACACACAAGTAATCGCTGAAACCAAACCCGACAATACCTCGCAAATTCAGTGGCTGGAACAGGAGCTGCAAAACTCCAAAGCAAAATGGAAAATTGTATTCGGACATCATCCCGTGTTCTCTTACGGCGAGCACGGCAATGAACGTCGCATGATCGATCGGGTGCGGCCGCTTCTGGAGAAGTATGAAGTCGATGCATACTTCTGCGGGCACGATCACGACCGGCAACTTATCGAGCCGGTGAATGGCGTGTACTATATTATCTCCGGCACGGGCGCGAAGAGCCGCAGCACAATGTATGGCAAAAACACGATTTTCGCTGCGACCAACCTGGGGTATGTGTGGGTGCGTGTGTCGCCGAAAGAGTTTCACATGCAATTCGTCGACGGCGCCGGCAAAATCGAATATGCGCACACATGGATCAAAGGCAGCGTGGCCAAACGGTCTTATGAAGAGTTGATGCCGGTGGGCAAAGGCGGAAAAAGCTCAAAAAAAGCCAGGAAAGACCGCAAAGAAAGAAACCAAAGCAACAGGTGGTGGTAACTAAAGTGCGCTTCGTGCATTTTGCTGACACACATCTCGGCTTTTCGGATTTGTCCAAAGTCGAGGCTGCGACCGGCGTCAATCGCCGCGAACAGGATTTCTACGACGCATGGTGGCATGTGATCAATGGCATACTTGCATTGCGTCCGGATTTCGTGCTGCACGCGGGCGATCTGTTTCAATCACCGCGGCCGAATAACCGCGCGATTGCCGTGGCTTTGGAAGGCTTGCACAAGTTGAGCGCCGCAGGCATTCCTCTCATCATCATTGCCGGCAATCACTCCACCCCGCGCATTCGCGCCACCGGCAACATCTTCGAAGCGCTAAGCGTATTGCCGAATGTATACGCGGCCTATCGTGGCGCCTATGAAAAATTCACGCTAACCGCGCGCGATAGTGGCGACGCTTGCGCCATCCACTGCATTCCACATTGTTCCTTGAGCGAAGAATTGGAAAAAGCTTACGCGGCCGTGCAGATGGAGGCGTCCGCGCGTTGGAACATTCTCATGACGCACGGCTCGTGGCGCGCCGCCGGCAAAATCGACACGCGCATGGGCGAGTTCAACGAACAATTTCTCGAAGATCCCGAAGCGCGCCTCAACCTCACGTTCGATTACATCGCACTCGGGCATTATCATCGTTATCTCGCCATCAACGATCACACCTTCTATTCCGGCTCCACGGAACGCACGAGTTTTAATGAAGCAGGTTACACCTCCGGCTATATCATCGGCGATCTGCGCACGAAGAGCTGGCAATACGTCGCCATCCCCTCGCGGCCCATGGTGCGTTTGCGGCCGATCGAATGCCGCGGCAAATCGGCCGAAGAGATCATGCTGGAAGCGCAGCAGCGCAGCAGCGACGACCTCGCCGGCGCCATGCTCACCCTGGAGTTGCGCAATCTCGCGCGCGAAATGTACTTGCAGCTCGATCTCACGGCGATTGATGCCGTGTTCGCGCACGCCTTTCATCTCAACAAACAATTCACCTTCGCCACGCCGGCCTCCGCCGCCTCGCTCGAAGCGGGCGAGCATCTTGGCATCGGCTCGTTGCGCGAAGAATTCTCGCGTTTCTTGCTGCAGCGCAGCAACGGCGTTCTGCCGCGCACAGAATTGGAGAGGCTCGGCTGGCAATATCTCGCCGAAGCCGAAATTTTAGAACAAGAAGCATGATTCTCAAACATCTCCGTTTGCGCAATTTCCGCCGTTATGCCGAGTTGATGCTCGAATTTCCGGAAAACGTCATCGGCATCATCGGCCGCAACGGCGCGGGCAAATCGACGCTGTTGGAAGCCATCGGATGGGCGCTTTATGGCTCGTATGCGGCGCGCACCGAGAAGCTCCTCATGCGCCGCCAGCACGCTCCCGCGAGTGAGCCGTGCGAAGTCGAGCTGGCTTTTGCCATTGCCGGGCAAGACTATCGCGTGGTGCGTTCTATTCGCGGCGCGGCCGGCAATGTCGAGGCGGCGCTTTATCATGCCGGCCAACAGGAGCCTATTGCCTTGCGAGAAACCGGAGTGAATGACGAAATCGCGCATGTGCTAGGGCTGGATCGCAAATCCTTCGAAGTCTCGATTTTCGCCAAGCAGAAAGAGCTTGCCGCGCTCAGTAGTCTGCCCGATGAAAAGCGCCAAAAACTCATCAGCCGTCTCATCGCATTAGAAGCCATCGACCTCGCCCGCCAAAAAGTTTCCGCCGAAGCGCTGCAAAAGCGCAAGTTTCTCGAAGGGGCGCGCGCGCATCAAGCGAATCTTGAGGAGTTGCAGAAGCAATTGGATATGCAGTTGGGACGTTGTGAAGCTGCGCAGCAAACACTGCGTGAGCAACAGGATGAGGAACAGCGCGTGCATGTGGCGTTGGAAAAGGCGCGAGCTTTATTGGAAGAAGAAACCCAGCGCCGCGATCGCTTCAATCGCCTGAATGCGGAGAGGAATACTCTGCTCGGGCAATTGCACATCATGCGACAGCAATATCTCCAACAGGATGAGCAAAAGCGCGATCTGCTCGCACAACAAGTCCGCATCGGCGAATTGCAGCCCGCACGAATGCAAGCGCAGCAGCTCAAACAGGAAAAAGAAGCGCTCGAAGCCGCACACCGCAAGGCACTAGCGTTGAAGGGCAAGCGCGAGATCGCGGAGAACTTATCCAGTCAAATTTTGGCATTGCAAGCCGATGTGGAAAATCTCCAGCAACAACTTTCGCCCTTGCGCACTCTGCCCGAAAAAGAGCAAGAGACGGAAAAGCGTTGGTTACAGGCGCAAAGCGAAGCACAACAATATCGCGAAGAGGAGAAGCGCCTGCTCGCGATACTGAACAGCATTGAGACGCGCGGACGCGATTTGAAAGAGAAAAAGCAGCGCGTCTCGGAATTAGGCGCGGACAGCCCGTGCCCGGTTTGCACGCGACCGTTGCGCGAGCATTTTGAAACCGTGGTGGCGGAATTTGAAAAAACGCTCACGGATTTGCGCGCCGAATATCAAAAGAACGCCCCGCAGAAAAAAGAAATCACGGCCAAATTGCTTGCGGCCGAACAAGCCGAAGCCGAGCTGCAAAACGAGCGGCGGCGTTTGAGTGCGGAGCGTTCGCATTTGCACGCGCAGCAAGAGCGCATGGCCACGCAACTCAAACGCCTTTCGGATTTACAGGCACAGGCGCTAGTGCTGCAGCGTGAAGTGCAAGAATTTGGCGTCGTGCCGGTCGAGGAGGCGCGCCTGCGCGAAGTGAGCGCTGTGTTGGACATTTTAGAAAAGAAAGTACAGGAGTTGACGCATCTCGAGGGGCGAGTGGCAAGCCTTCCCGCTTTGGAAGCGCGTTTGATGCAATTGCAGGATAAAGTTCGGCAACTCAATGCACGCCACCTCGAAGTGCACCAAGAGCTGGATAGCCTGCAATATCACGAAGAAGTTTTTTCGAATCACAAGCATGCGTTTGCGGAAGCACAGGCCGCACACTCACGTAGTCAGAAATTGGTCGGCGATGCCCAGGCCGCGCTCGCTGCGGCGGAAGCCGATATGCGCCATCTCGAGCGTGCGTTGGAGCAGGCGCGCGAACGCGCCGCGGCCATCGCACAAACGCAGCACGAAGTCAATTTGCTGGAAACACTGCAGGAGTATTTCAAAGAGTTTCGCGTGGAACTGGCCGGGCGACTGCGTCCCTTGATTGCCGCGCGCGCCTCGGAGATTCTGCGTCTGGCAACGAACGGCCGCTACACCCTGCTCGATCTCGACGAGTCGTATAATATTTTTCTCTATGATCAAAACCAAAGATTCGAATTGCAGCGCTTTTCCGGCGGCGAGCAAGACTTGTTGAACCTTTGTCTGCGCGTCGCGATCAGTCAAGTCATCGCGCAGCGTTCCGGCCGGCCGCCGCTGCAGTTCATCGTGCTCGACGAAGTGTTCGGCTCGCAAGATGAAGAGCGCAAACTGCTCTTGCTTTCGACGCTGCAACATTTGACCAGCTATTTTCGCCAGGTGTTTTTGATCACGCACGAGCAATCAATCAAAGACAGTTTGCCGGTGGTGTTTGAAGTGGAAATGGCGGGAGAGGTGAGCGAGGTGAAGGTGAAGTGAAGGTGAGGTGAAGGAGCCGCGTAGGATTTGCTTGAAAATCATCTCGCTCAAATTTGCATTGCTCGAGAATGTGGCCAGATCGATTGCTGTAAAGGGCTTTCAGAAATCCGCCTGATTTTCGCTTCGAGCGCGAGACCTCCTCTTCCACTCAACATTGTTGCGATCTGGAGCTCAGCCGCAACACGCTTCGGCATGCTCAAAAGTACGAAGAACGGCTACACTTCAATCTCCAACCCCTCATACCCCATTACGACTTCGAGATTGGCCCGGTGATATTGCACGTGTGCCTGGCGCATCGCCTCCTGTTTGAAGGCCTCCGTTTTATCCAAAATCTCCGTCCTCATTTCGTCGTTGTAGGTGGGATCGTGATGCGTCAGCACCAGCTTGGCGACGTTGGCCATGAGGCAAATTTCCACGCCGATGATTGATGAGCTATGGCCCCAGTCGATCTTTTGAAACAAGTCCATCAGTGTGTATTGCGCATCAAAAACGAGCACTTCAGCGTTTTGATAGAACTCGACAAACGGCCGCAGGGACTCGGCGTCGAGCTCTTTATACTCCGCGTCCGTGGCAATCACAATGCACTTGTTCCCTTCGGTAATGCGATACGCAAAACTTCCGCCGGGATGGTGGAGTCGCTTGCACTGAATGCTCAAGTCATCGATCGTCACAACATCGTCTTCGTGCAATTGTTGATAGGATATTTCTGCCTCCACTTCATCCAGCCGGATGGGAAAACACTGCGGGTGCATTTGCCGCTCCAAAGCTTCGCGCAGGTAGGGATGGCCGCCATAGATCTGCAATTTGTTGCCGACGACGAAAAGCGGCATGAAGAAGGGCAGGCCCATGATGTGATCCCAATGGCAATGCGTGAGAAAAATCGGCAGCGTTGCTTTGCCCTCGCCGGCAATGCCGCGCATAAGCTCCCACCCCAGCCGGCGCGCGCCCGTACCGAGGTCCACAATCACACGCGTCCCGTGTTGAGAAAGAATTTCGAAGCATGTCGTATTCCCGCCGGTGATATGGGTGAGCGAGAATGGCAATTCCGCGATAAAGGCTTCCAGCTCGCGTTCCGTTTGCAAACTTCGGCCGTGTGCGCGCCGCAATACGTCCCTAATCTTGTCCTGCAATTGCGCGCTGGACAACGGAATCGGCGTTGAGCCTTGCACACCCCAAAAGCGAATCTTCATATTAAAACTCCTTCATGGCTTCAGCACGCGAGGGCAAAATCGCGAACTCGCTGGACATGTCTACGATGTCGAACACGCGCCGCACGTGTGGCTGCAAAGCACAGAAAACGATTTTGCCATGATGTTCCTGCAGCCGTTGCGCGGCCAGATAGAAGGTGCGCAAACCCGCGCTGCTGACGTACTCCAGAAACTCCGCGTCGATGATGATCTTGTCCTGTCCATCCGCGATGCGCTCCAGCAAGCTTTCCTGAAAATCTTTGGAGGTGAAGGAATCCAGCTTGCCGTGCAACTGCAGTATCCAGACCCCGTTTTCTTGGTTGGCTCTTATTTCCATATGCGATCGCTTTGCTGAGTGTCAACTTGCATTTGGGCAGCAGAACTTTTCTCCACCAGCCGGCAACATTTTTTGATTGTCAAAATATTTTTGCCTTCTTGGCGCAAGTAGTGATATTCATCCATCAATTCGCGCACCAACTTCAGGCCGAATCCTCCCGCGGTCTTGCCGTTGCGAGAAGGCGCGTGCGCTTCGAACGGATTGAAAGCCTCGGCGTCGTCTTCGATGCGGCTCATTAATTCGCTTTCGTGCAAGCGGAACTCCACAGCAATATCATGCTCGGCCTCGTCGCGATAGCCGTATTTGAGCGTGTTGGTAATAATCTCTTCCACGGCCAGGCGCACATGCAACACATCTTCTCTCGCAATAGCATGCAAAGCGCCAAACTCGTCGAGCATGGCCATGAGCCGTTGCAAATCGTCGAGACGATTGTGAATTCTCGCGGTAAGATTTTTCTGCGGAAGATATTTGAGCGCGAGCACCGTCATGTCGTCGCTGGCAGGCGCACCATCGCTGAATTTTTTGACCTCCGACAATGTACTTTGTGCAAGAACCTCGGCGGTACTGTGCAAGCAGTTCTGCAAAAAAAGCTGCAGCCGAGGCTCGGAATAAAACTGGCCCTCCGGGTCAAGCGCCTCCGTGATGCCATCGGTATAAAGGAACAAAATTTCATACGGACGCAATGTGATCGTATGCGAACGATACTGCGTCGCGCTCTTAACGCCCAGCGGCGAAGCGTGCAAGTGTTGCAGAGGCAGGACGCCGCGCAGCGGAGAAAGCACAAATGGCGGGTTGTGTCCGGCGGTGCTATAAACAATCTCGCCGGTCTGCGTATCGAGCATACCGTAGAACAACGTGACAAACATGAGCACGTCATTCTCGCGGCAAAGCTCCTGATTGACGCGCGTCAAAACTTCCTCCGGCAAGCGGCCGTGGTTCGCATAGGCGCGCGTCATGTTCGTCACTGCGCGTACGAGCGCTCGGCTCACGGCCATGAAGAGCGAAGCCGGAATGCCCTTGCCCGATACGTCGCCGATTGCGAAACAGAGATGCTTGTCATCAACCATGAAAAAGTCATAGAAATCTCCGCCCACTTCGCGCGCCGGCTCGAGCGCCGCGGCGATTTGAAAAGTCCGTTCGCGCTGCGACTCAGGCGCGGCGTGTGGAAGCATGCTCATTTGAATGTCGCGCGCAATACGCAGCTCGCTTTGCATGCGCTCGTTCGTGCGCGTGGTTTCAGTCAACTCGTCGAGGTAGGCGCGCAACTGGCGCTCCATTTGGACAAAGGCGTCGGCAAGCTTGCCGACCTCATCGTGCGAGCTGCCCGCGAGCTTGGTCAGCGCGGAGTCTACGCGCGGAGAAAAGTGATGAGCGGACAATTGCCGCGCATAAGCCGTGAGATGCTGCAAAGGTTTGATCATGCGATCAAGAATGCTTCCCAAGAAACTCAAGCACAAAACAAAGAGCACTACAACCACGACGGCGAGCGCGATGGTAAGCTCCAGTTCGGCCTCTTCCAACTGAATCGTGGGAATGAACAACGCGTATTCCAAACGATGGGCGCCCAACTGTTGCGCACGCAAAATCCCCTTGTAGTTCTTATCGGCGAAATGTGCGTCGAACATTTCTCCAACCAACGCTCGAGGCCTAGCCGGCTCGGTCTGCGTCTCGAGGTCAGTCAACAACAGCTTGTTATCCAGCCAAAAGGCCGTGTTGGAAATGTGCTTGGATTGCAAATAGCTCAACAAATTCTCGTCGCTCAGCAAGATGCCGCCCGCGACATAACCCACCGTGCGTTTCTTCTTGGTGATGGGAAGCGTGTAGATCAAATAAAACTCGTCTTCGCTGTGCGCCACCTGCAGTTGCTCGAGCTTGCTGAAGTCGATCATCAGGTTCTTGCTTTTGAATTTGGAAGAGGCGAGCAACTCGTGCTCGAGATTGAAAGTCGCCAGCAAGGCCAGATCTACCACCTTGCGCTGTGAAGTAAGCATTCGCTTTAACTCCGGAACGGTGCCCGCATCGAGCTGATCTTCAATCCCGTCGTCACTAGCTATGCGTGTGACTTCCATCACCAAATCTTGTTCGAGCCAGCCGAGAATGAGCGCAATGGATTCCAGTCCGGCGTTCAACTCGTTCGAGAAAGAGTTGTGAATGCGTTCTTGCAAAACTTGTCTGGCGATCATGGCGACCACGAGCAGCGGCAGCAAGATGGCGGCGACGACCAGCAATGTGAGCTTGCCCTTGAAGGAAAAGACAAAATCTTTAATGAGCATGAAGCAAAGTATTGTTTGCCTCAAATCTATGCAAGGGGAAAATCTCCGCAGCAGAAAGACGTAGGGGCAAATAAAAAACCCCTGCGCAGACTTCAAACCTGCGCAAGGGTTTATTGAAATTTCCAACCGGGATCACTTCATCAACAGCATGCGCTTTACGCTCACGAATTCGCCGGCTTCGAGGCGATAGAGGTAAATGCCGCTCGGGAGCAGCATGCCGCGGTCGTCGCGGCCATCCCATAGTTTCGTGTATTGACCCGCCTTCTGCTTTTCCTCAACCAGCACCCGCACCGACTGGCCGAGCAAATTATAGATCGTCAATCTTACGATGACGTCGCGCGGCAATTGATAGCCGATGGTGGTGGTGGGATTGAAGGGGTTCGGATAATTCTGACTCAGCTCAAAAATTTCCGGAAGGGTCTCCACTGCTTCCGACTGCACCGGCGTTTTGATGACCCAACTCGTGCGCACCGTGTCTTCGCGATCAAACACCCACGCTTCCACGGTATTCCACTTTTGCTCGTTGCCAAACTCGAACGTGCTCGCAATATTCGTGGTCATTTGATTGTTCACGAGCCAGCGATAACTGAGCACGTCGCCATCGGGGTCTTCCGCGTGCACGCGCATCGTAATCGTGCCGCCCGCAAACGAGGTGTCGGGATAAACGCCCGGCGTACCCACGGGGTTGCGGCTAACAATGACCGGCGCACGATTGCGATTCGCCACGTCGATCGTCACCAATTCTTCATCCACACCGCCGCGCATGTCAAATACGAAGAATCTCGCTTCGAAATGGCCGGCGCTGTTTTCATCCGTCGTCCACGTGAATTTGCGCGTGCCGAGCGAATCAAACACTGCGCCCGGCGGCAAGCTCGCCGCGCCGTAACGAATCGGATCATTGTCAGCATCCGTGGCTTGCAGAACGAATTCGATGCGGTCGCCTTCGCGCACGTTCTGGTCGGGCACGTCCACGAAGATTGGGAAATTATTGCCGGTGACGCCGGTGCCCACGAAGAGAATTGGCGAGCCGGTCAAGCCCAGCCCCATGGCTTCCGCTTCATTGCGCCCTGCGCGCACCGTCCACTTCACTTCCGCGATACCTTTGTCGTTCGTCAAAGCCGTGGCGGTCGGCTGGCCGTTGAAATTGCCGCCGCCTTTTGTCACCACGAAATCAATGGACACGCCGCTGATGGGATTGCCGTATTGATCGCCGACCTTCACCTGCAACGGGAAATTAAGCGGCAAGTTTGCCGTACCGTTTTGATTGTTCGTGCGGCTCACGGCTTGCATCGTGGTCGCGTTCGCGGGTCGCGCGATGACCGTGAACCATTGCGGCGAGCCTTGCAGATTGCTTGCGGTCGCACGCACGAGGCGCGGACCGCTTTCTTGTCCAAAAGTAATCTTGCTTGCAGCGAAGCCGCCGTTCGAGGTATTCACCACATTGTCGGCAAGTTGCCCGCTGCCTTGTATCAATTCGAAAATCACGGGCACGCCGTCGATACCGTTGTTGTTCGCATCGGTCACACGCACGGTGAGCGGCGTGACCAATTGTTGATTCACGGTGCCGCTTGCGTTGTTGCCGCTTTGCAGCACGAGGTGCGCAGGCGAGCCGGATTGCGCCGAGGCTTGAAAATCGAAGGGCGAACCGGTGAGGCCGCTGCTGCTCGCGCGCACCACGTTGGTGCCGGCATTGGGACCGAGCCGCCACGTTACGACGGCTTCGCCGTGTTCATTGCTCTTCACGAGGGCTTGCGTTCCGCCATTCACTTGGCCGCCGCCGAACGTCACCTCAAACATGACCTCCGCGCCGGCAACGATGCGGTCATCGCGATCGAGCACGCGCATCACCAACGGCTTCGCCAAATTCTCCAACACCACACCGACTTGATTGTTGCCGGAGGTCGCGAGCAACTTGCGCGCGGCCTGGTTCTTCGCATTCAGCACGAAGAGGAACGGTGAATTGCGCAAGCCTGGCGCGGTCGCGCGCACGCGATTTTCCACCGCGCTGGCGCCGAGAACATACGACACGCACGCCATGCCCACGGAATCGCTCACGATTTGGCTCGCTCCAATAAAATGGCCGTTGCCGCCGTCCACTTCAAAACTCACGGTGAAGCCGGGCACGCCATTGCCAAACTGATCTTCCACTCTGACGCACAACTGATCCGGCAGCGCCGTATTTACATTTCCGGTTTGACCGTTGCCGCCCAAATACGCCAACTCCTTTGCGGCAAGCGGCTCGAAGCGCACCTTCGCGCCATTGCTTAAATCGTATTGCCCGTCCACTTTCGCGGTGATGATTTTCAGCTCCGCTTTGGTGGAGGCCACAGAGCCGAGGGCTTTGCCCTGGCTGTCGGTTTTCCCCGGTTGCCGCACCTCATTCAAACTGCCCGACACGATGAGCTGCACGGATTTATCTGCAATGGGATTGCCGAATTTATCTTTGACAAACACGGTGATCGTCGAACGCGCCTGACCATCGGCCGGAATGGGGCTATCACCCGCAATCGTCGAAGTGCTCGCGCTTGGCAAACCCGCAGTCGCGAACGCGATGAACCTCGCGGGCGAGCCTTGCAGATCTTGCAAACCGTCGTTGGCGCTCGCAGTGACGAATTGGCTATCCGGCAAGATCGCGCTGCCGAGCAGCCACGGCACTTGCGCGTAGCCATTCGCATCTGAAATCGCGGTGGTATCGCGCGTCATGGCGTTGCCGAAAGAGCCGTTCGACTGGCCGCTCGAACGGAAACGCACCGCATGATCCTTGATGGGATTGCCTTGCGCATCTAGCACGCGCACACGCAGTGCGTTGCTCAACGCTTCACCGGCAGGGCCAATTTGCCGATTGCCGGAAGCGAGTTGCAGCGCGCGCGCACGGCTCGGCGTGGCCGAAGCAGTAAACGTGAGCGGCGAGTTGTTCAATTCCAGCGTGCCGTTAAATGCGCGCGCTTGCACTTTGTTGTTATAAAGACCTGCAGTCGAACCCGCGGTCAGCGTCACTTGCGCGAGCCCTTGTGCATTCGTTTTGATGGTGTCTTTCGTCACGCCGCTCAGATGGCCGCCGCCGGCAATGACTTCAAAAATTACGTCAACGCTGGCGAGCGGATTATCCACCTTGTCCGTGACCCTCACAACAAAAGGCGCGGGCAAAGGATTGTTCACAACACCGGAGAGACTGTCGCCGGAAATTTCTTTGAGCACGAACGGTGCGCCCGTGCGCGCGCTCGCTTGAAAGATGATCGGCGAGCCGTCCACCGCGGCTACAGAGGCCGCTTGCACTTTGTTATTGTTCGTGCCGGGAATGTTGCCCAGCGTCAGCTTCACGCTCGCTGATCCCGTCGAATCGGTTTTCACGGTGAGAGGAGAAGCGCCGCCGTTGAGCTTGCCGTTGCCTTCGATGATCGTGAAGACCACGTCTTGTTGCGCGACCGGTTTATCGAGCGTGTCGGTGATCATCACTTTAAACGGATTCACGAGCGGGTCGCCCGCAACGCCGTTTTGATTATTCCCCGAAACCAGCGCCATGGCTTTCAAGCTCGCCGTGTTGATGGTAAAATTTCGCGGCGAGCCTTGCAGCGCCTGGCCGTTGTGCTCCGCGGTCGCGCGCACTTTGTTTTGTGCGCCCGCCACCGGGCCGGTGACGAACGGCGCACCCACTTCGCCATTGCTATCCGTGCGCAGCAACGCACTGCTCGCGCCATTGATCGTGCCGCTGCCGGCATCCACGATGAAATTCACGGCCGCGCCGGAGATGGGATTATTGTCCGCATCGGTGACGCGCACAGTGAGCGGATTGGCAACCAATGTCGCCGCGCTCGTGAGTTGATTGTCGCCCGACACTTTCGCGAGCTTGGCCGGAATCGCGGCTTTCCCGATGAACGTAATGGGGCTGCCGGACAAGCCATTCGCGCTCGCAGTCACGGTGTTGTCAACACCGGCATTCGGCCCGAGCGTCAATATCACACTCGCAAACCCGTTCGCATCTGCAGCCACGCTTTGCGTAGCGTTGCCATTGCCAAGCTTGCCATTTCCGCCGGTCACTTGAAACTGCACATTCACATTGCCAACGCCATTGCCGAAAGTGTCCGTCACTTTCACGACCAGCGGCGCGCCCAGCGGTTGTCCCGCGGACCCGAGTTGGTTGTTGCCGCTCGCTTCGGTGATTTTCGCCGCGGCGCCGGCATTTGCTTGCGCATTAAACACCACCGGCGAGCCGCTCAAAGCGTTCTCCGCGCCGAGCGCAACCGCTTGCACTTGTTGTGCGCCCGCGGTGTCGCCGAGCGTCCAACTCGTAGCAAGCTGGCCGTTGTTATCCGTGGCGGGAATGATTCTTACATCATCAACATAAAACGTGCCTTTGCCGTTTGTGCGGAAATAGAGATTGCGTTTACCCGCCAAACCATTCGTGGCTTGCAGTGTGAAGCGCTGCCAATTCGCGCCCGTGGCTTCCGGGCCAATATCAAAAATCTGATCAACAAAATTGCCGTTCGCATCATTCACGCGCCACAAAACGCGCAGCAAACCGCTATCGATCTTCGCATAGAAAGAGAGATAATAGGCCACATTCGATTCATACGGCACGGCTTGCGTGACCCCGATATTCGAGCGGCTTGAATTGATCAACAGACTCTGCACGCCCTCATGCCTGGCTTGCGTGGCGACTTGCACTTCTTGCGGCGTGGGCGAGCCATCCAAGTTCCAATCGTTCGGCGCGTTGTTCGTGTCGAATTCAAAGCCGGAGTTGAGCACGGCATTGTGCGCGTTCGTTTTGCCGCCGCCGCGCAATGTTTCAAACTCAACCGGAAATTTCGCAACGTTGGCGTTGTTGCTATCCGTCACTTTCACCACCAGCGGGTTCACCAGCTTCGCGCCCACTTGTCCGGTTTGATTAGAGCCGCTCACGAGTGCGAGCTTGTTGCCAATGCCGGAAGTCGTGGTCGCCGTGAAATTGATGGCTTGTGAAGTGAAGGCCGCGCGCGCTTCGACTTTGTTGCTCGCGCCGTCATTGCCCAAGGTCAAACTTGCGGAAGCTTTGCCTGTGCTATCGCTCTTCGTGCGGAAGGTGGAAAGCGTGCCATTGCCTGCGGTCACGACCCATGCCACGTCGGCATTCGCCGTGGGATTGCCGAAGCTGTCCGAAACGAGCACGGTGAGCGGCAATGCCAGCGTTTGCCCGGCCGGCCCGGATTGATTGTTGCCCGAGGCGAGCGCCAGCACAGCAGGCAGCGCCGCTTTTGCGGTGAGATTGAAAACAGCCGGCGGCAATGCCGCGTAGCTCGCTTCCACCACGATCGGGCCGATCTGATTGCCGAGCGTCACTTCAGTCGCTGCGATGCCGTTGCTATCCGTGATGCTGCCGCCTTCTTCCTTGCCTTGCGGCTCATAGTTCGGATCGCTGGTGATGAGAATTTTATCCAAACGGGTGTCGTGCGCGCGGCCTTCAAACACGAGCGTGTGTGTGCCGGCTGCGAAGTTGTAAGTTTTCGGATTGGCTTGCGGATTGTCCGGCGTGCCGCTGCCGCGTTCGCTCAACAGGTCCCACGCCCATGTGCTCGAACGCACGTTTTGAAAAACGTCGTAGGTAAAGGAAGATGCGCCGTCAACACTCACGGTCCACGAATTATGGCCGCTCGCGCCGGGCGTCAAACTGCGCGTCCACAAGTAATATGTGCCGCTCTTTTTGATTTCGAAAGTATACAGCGCGGAACCGGCTTCGTTCTGCGGGTTAGGATAGACCACATATTCGCCGCCGGAGGCCGCGGTGTCCGCCAGTGTAACAAGCGGTGCGGTGATGACGCCGGACTCGGCTTCGAGACGAATGTGTTCGTCGGATCTGGTAAAACTCGCTTCGCCCAATGTTGCAGTGAATTTGACTTCGGCATCCGCGATCGGATTGTCGAACGCATCGTTGAGCTGGACTTTCAACGGCTGGTTGAGCTTCTGTCCCACGCGGCCCGATTGATTGTCGCCGCTCACCACGATGAGCGCCTTGGGTGCGGCCGGCGTTGCGCCCGCTTCAAATTTCGTGATGGCATTCTGCGCGAACAATGTGCTTTCCATCACAAAGCCGGAGAAGGCGCCATTCTCGCGTTTGGCCACGTCCAACAACGTGCGATCGAACTGGCCGTTGATGTAGACGTCGAAATAATGCGCATCGACCTCTTTGCGAATCACCACCTTCATTGTGCTGCCCGCAGTGGGCGCCGGGCCGAAGGAGGTGCCTTCATTGATCAAAGTCGCGCCTTCGATTTGGCCATTCTGCACGTGATACAGGCGCGTCCGGTTCGCTTGCGTGTAATGTTGAATAAAGTAACCGTTGGGCGTGGTGGAGAACGAATCTGCCATCACCAATACGCCCGTATAGTTCGCGCCGAAAGTGGTGACGCCGGCGCCGAAAGTGATCGTCACTTCCTGCGCGTTGCGCGCTTTCCGAAAGACACCCGTGCTCCAAATATCGAGCGAAGCCGTGTGCTGCACTTCGTTGTTCACAATTTGTACGCGTGGATCCACCGACCAATCCGCGCCCAAGGCAGGTCCGGTGCGGTTGAAATCATCCGAGGTGAGGCTCAACGCAGAAGTCGTGGCGAAGATGACGTTGGAGATATTCGAAACATTGTTGGCTTCGTCCGCAGATTTGATCGCGAAATAATACGTGGTATTGCTTTGCAGATTGCCCACGATCACATTTTCAATCTCGCCCGCCGGGCTAGGGCTGCCAAGGCCCGCCACGTGCGTTGCGGCGTTGAAGTTCCCGCTGTTGATGGGACCGGTGGAATAGCGCAAATCATAGGAGCGCGCCGTGCCGTTCGTCCCGTCATCGCCGGGCGCGGTCCAACTCAACGATACGCTCGCAGAAGTGGAAGAGGCCACGCTCAAATCCGTGATGGCTGCCGGCGGAGTCGTGTCGGAGGCGCGCGAGATGTGCACGTCGTCAACGCCGTCGTTGGTGTTGCCGTGCACCAACAAGCCTGCGTATTGCGTTCCCGTGTTGCCTTGCAGTTTGTTAATGTCCGTCAGCGTCGCATCGAATTGCCCGTTAATATAAGTCGTAAAGTGATGGCCGCCCGCATCTGAGGCAATTTCCACGCGGAATACGTCGCCCGCTTGCGGCGCAGGGCGCTGCCCGGCGATTTTCATAATCTCCTGCCCCGGGATGCCATTCAACAAAGTCCATAAGCGCACGTCCGCGCCATTTCGAAAAACCATGTAGCCGTTCGCCGTGGTCGAGGTATTATCCAACATCACCGCCGCGGAAGTGAAATCGCGGCCCACAGCGTCGGAAAGCGTGCCGTATTTGAATTCGAGCAAATTGGGATTAACGATGACCGTGGGGATGGCGAGATGGTTATTCCACGCGTCGGTTACGGAAGTATTCACCAACTCATTGTTCTGCACTTGAAAACCGGGGTGCGCGGACCAGCTCGCACTCAACACGCCGCTATTGAAATCATCGAAGAAGTCATTCGAGCCGCCGCCGCCCTGCATGGCGTTGAACCATTCCTGCGCCATGATATCATAGCCCGCGTCGTTCGGATGTTTATCATCATCCATCAAAGTGTTTTGCCAATCCGGCTCGGACAAGATGCGCGACTCCATATCGACGAGCACCACGTCTTGACCGTTCGCGACTTTGCTGCTCACCAATGCGGGCAGCATTGCATTCAAGCTCGCATTGACGGATTGTTTCGCATCGCGCCGTGGAATCGTGGTGGAGAGATAAGTTCTTGCCGAAGGATTTTGCGCGAAGATCGCATCGAGAATCGCCTCGATGTCATCGCGCACTTGCGTCGCGCTCTCGTTGGCGGAAACATCGTTCGTGCCGATTTCGAGCAGGATCACGTCCGCCGGGTTGGCGGAGAGATAATTGGTCACCTGCAAATCATCCGCCTTGATGCCGGCGTGGCCTTCGTGATCCTTATCGGGAATAACGTTGCCGTACTGCAAACCGCCGACGAAATCAAACGGCACGTTGGCGTTGGTGAGCAAATTATACAGCGGCAAACGATAGCCGGAGCCGTCGGTGGAGCCGACGCCTTCGGTGATGGAATTGCCCAAAGGCATGATACGAGTTTGTGCGAAGACGCCGGCCGCGCTCATGAACGCGGTCAATAAGCCGAGCATGAGCATGCGATTGCTCAACGCGCGCATCCTGCTCACCGGCTTTGTCCTCAAGCCGCGAAATCCGTTTACGAATGTAAACACGATATGACTCCCGAATGATTGAAAGGATCGAATCTTGGCAATAAACGCAACCATTTTACGCAAAGGCAATGCCATGCTGTAGGGGTGTGACAGGGGCGGAATAAGGAGCCTATTATCAGCGCCTTAGAGTTGCAGCGGCGTGATCATATTACAGCTTTGATTTGTTTTATGGAAGAAACACTGTTTCAGGATTGTACAGAGCGGGAACGGAAACGTCGGTGGCTTAAATAATATCATTTGACATGACCTAAATAATTCTTACCGTCCGCACGCAATTCACCTTTTACCAACGGACTTTCTTTTCGGAGGAGTTTCATGTCTAAATCTGTTACCAAACGCGTCGCTGGCTTCGCGCTGTGTTTGTTGCCGCTTGCAGCCCACGCTCAAATCACGATCACCAACACCGATATTTTGAGCTTGCTGGGCAAAACCCAAGTCCTGCGCGACGACACCACCGGCAGCGTGACCGTGAATGTCGGCACGTCCGGCGCAAACAGGACATGGGATTTTCGCACGCAAGCCATCGCCGGCGAAAATACCACTTCACAATACGTGCTGCCACAAGCCACGCCGTTCGCCGCAGAATTTCCGCAAGCGAATTTCGTGCAGAAGGTCGCCTTTGAAAATGGCTCATCGGGCACAGGCTACCTTTATTCCAGCGTCACGGCCAACGCGTGGACGCAAGTGGGCCTTGCCGTCACCTCGCAAGATACGACGTATCTCGATGACTTGGATGAGCTCGTCGCGCCCCTGCCCGCACAATTCAACCGAACTTGGACCGTGACCACCGCGGATACCATCGGCGACTTGGCGACTTTTGCATTCATCACCAAAACCGTGTCCGTGCGCACGTTCGACGCATGGGGCACGATTCGCTTGCCGCTGGGCGATTTGAATTGTTTGCGCTTGCGCAACAACGATACGGATTATTCGCAGACCTACTTCGGCGGCACACTGTTCAGCAGCGATTCGTCGAAGAGCATCAGTTACCTGTGGATTACGAAAGAACACGGTGCGGTGGCGAGCGTGAGCAGCCAAGACGGCGAAACGAATCCCAATTTCACCAACGCCTCTTCGCTCAGCCTGCTGCAATCTACCAGCACCGCGGTGGACGAGCCGCAAGCCTCGCACGAGATTCCCAACGGCTTCGTGTTGGCGCAAAATTATCCCAATCCGTTTGCGCGCAATGCGGCTGCGACAACCATTCGCTTTGCTCTGCCGCAAGCCACGTTTGCCGAGCTGGCCGTGTTCACATTGCAAGGCGAGCGCGTACGCGTGCTGGCTGCGCAAATGCTGGCGCCGGGTTCGTATGATTTCAAATGGGACGGCCGCGATGACAGCGGTCGCGCGCTGGCAAGCGGAACGTATATCTATCGCCTCAAAGCCGGTGCGATCACCAAAAGCCGCGCGCTGCTTTTGATGAAATAAGGCCCTAGCTGTGCGACGCACTTTTGGGTGCAAATAAAAATGCTTCAAGTTGAAGTGTGGCACTTCGGCTTGAAGCATTTTTGTTTTCGAGAACGGCCTGACAGGAAAATGGCGGGCAGAAAAATATTTAGGGGCTATTTTTGTACTTCGGTGAGCATCGTATAATGGCGGGCCATAACATTTCTCTGCCCTTGATTTTTCTGCCTTCGCTTTGCAATAGTTTTGTTCCCAATCGTTTTGCCTTATTGAAAAGTTACTGCCATGGGATAAGCTGTCTGCGCTATATTTGCGCTTTATCGAGCGCTTGTTGCAGGTCGGCGATCAAATCCTGTGCGGCTTCGCAGCCTACGCTCATGCGGATGAAACCCTCCGGCACTTGATCGCCGCCCCAACGGCCGCGGCGTTCCGCAGTCGTGTGAATACTGCCAAAACTCGTGGCTTCGAAAATCAAATCACAGCTCTGCAGAAATCTTTCCGCAAATGCTCGAGTGGGCAATGTAAAACTGACGACCGGCCCGAAGTATTTCATTTGCCTTGCAGCAATGGCATGCGCGGGATCGCTCGGCAAACCGGGATAACGCAGCCCGCTCACTTCCGCGCGCGAGGAGAGAAACTCTGCAAGGGCAAGCGCATTTTTGCATTGTCGTTCCAAACGCACGTCAAGCGTTGCGAGCGAACGATGCGCGAGCCACACTTCCATTGGCCCCGGCGCCGCGCCAATTTGCGTGCGCCATGTGCGTAATTTTTCCGCCCACGCCGCCTCGCGCACAGTCACATGGCCGAGTATCAAATCGCCGTGGCCGGTCGTAGCTTTGGTATCGGAAGAGAGCGAGAAATCCGCACCGAGCGTGAGCGGCTTTTGGCCGAGGCACGTTGCCGTGGTATTATCGACAACCACGAGCGCGCCCGCATTGTGCGCCGCTTCCGCGAGCAAGGCAATGTCGCAAATCTCCAAACCCGGGTTGCTCGGCGACTCGAGCCACAAAAGTTTTGCGCCGCGCAAATGTTCGCGCTGCGCGTTATTGGCCGTGGGCGCGAGTCGCACTTCCACGCCGAGCGAAGCAAAGAAGTTTTGCGCAAGCACGCGGCTGGTGTAATACGCATCCGAAGGCATGACCACTGCCTCGCCGGCTTTGAGCGTGACGCCCAACGTCGCCGCAACTGCCGCCATACCGGAAGCGAAAACCACAGTGGCACCGCCGCGCTCCATTTCGGTGAGCGCCGACTCATATGCCGTCCATGTGGGATTGTGATAGCGCCCGTAGGTATAAGCTGCGCTCGCAGGATCACCGCTGAGATGATACGGCCCCGCGAATGTCGGTCCGGGATGAAACGGCTCGCCTTGCGAAGGACGAGGCAAGCCGGCGTGAATGAGACGAGTGGCGTCGTGCATTAGCATCCAAAGAGTCAAATCAGTCCAAAAAATCTCGCCCATTGAAATTCCACTGAAACCAACCATTAGAAATCATTTCTGTGGGAGTGCAATTCGAGTATTTCAAAACGCAAACCCTCCTCCCACTGTAATCCGCAACCCCTCCACACTGCTCGCTGCGCCAATCGAAAAAGTTGAAGTGCGCATGATGGGCGCGAACCAAATGCCGCCGCCCGCGGAGGTGTGCCAGCCCTCCGGGCTTTTCTCGTCCAGCCACACCCGGCCGGCATCTGTGAAACCGAATATGCCGACCTCCGTGGGCACGAGCAGCAACGGGCGAAACAGCGCGAGACGCAATTCTGCGCTGCCGAGCGCCGCGGTATCGCCGCCGAAACGCTCGCGCAGATAGCCGCGCAGCGAGCGATTGCCGCCCACGTAGACCGCTTCGTAATATGGAAACGTGCCCCAAGCTTTCGCGCCCCAACCATGCAACGCGAGCGTGATCGCCTTCACTGGAGAGAGATAGAGGCGCGCATCCACATAACCTTTGCTGAACGTGCTGTCGGATTCCAAAGCCTTCGGGTAGAATGAAAAGCCCGCGCCGAAATAAACGCCCTTGCTGCTCGCCACCGGGCGATCGCGCAGATCGAAAATCAATTCGCTGCTCAACTCAAAGAGCGAAGGCGTGTCGATGCCGTACGGCCGCGCATTGAATACGAAAGCCGAATCACCATTGAATTGCGTGTCGAAATGCTTGAACGCGCCGCCGAAGGCGAGCGTGGCTCTCTGCGAAAGATTGAGGTGCCACGCCGTGCCGAGCAAATATTCTTTCGAGCGCACGCGATAGAAATCCTCTTTCTCCAAATCCGCGTCGCGCGGCGCGTTGTTGCCGAGGCCGTAGAAATTGCGCACCTCGCGCGGCACGGTGGCTTGCGCCACAAAGCTCCAATCCAGCGGGCCCATGGCATCCACAAAGTAAGCGCTATACCGCGCGCGAAACGCTTGCGTCTTGAACGCGAAATTTCCGGCGAAGCTCATCTTGTACGAATACGGTTTCATGCGAAAGCTGTATTGATAGTACGACATGCCGGAGCCGAGAAAAATGCCGTCGTCCGGCGTGAACGCAAAGAACGGCAACGGCTTGGCATCGTACCCGTAATCGCGCAGCAGCGGCTTGTCCTCGTGAAAGTTGATGACCGAATCGACCTTGCCGGTTTTGAGCTTGGTATTCGCGCCTTTGGTGAATCGATTGCCGGTCTCGGTATCATAAACAATCGTTTTGGTTTTGGCGTCATCGACAACCTCATCTTCACCGCTGCCGCCGATGAGGCGCACTAAAATACTTTTGTCCGCTGGGCCGCTGAGCACGACTTTATCCTTGCCGCCCATTAAAAATAATCGCACCTCTTTGGTATGGCTGCGATTGAAGGTGCGACTAAAGAGCATGTCCTCGCGCTTCTCTCCGCTTTGCGCGTCGCGTTTGAAAATGCGCACGTCCATATGCTCGTTGTCGCGGCGCTCGATTTCAACGTACTCGTCTTTGTTGCTGGCCACGATTTCGGGATATTGCGCGAGGTGTTTATAGTATTGCTCCGCGGCTTTGGGCAGATAGGCACGGCGGGCTTTCAAGCGTTCTGTGAGATCCGCGCCGTTCACGCTGTAAATCTGCGGCGGCAGCCGGCGCACGGCATGATCGATGACTTCATCCGTAACTTTGCTCGTCACTTCCTCGGCCACGGTTTTGAAATCTTCCCACGACAAACGGTTTAAGAAGCGGCGATCCATGTGCCGGCCGGAATGCGTGAGACTGATGATGTCCGGCTTCCTTTTATAATAATTTTCCAACTGGCGAATCATATAACGCTTCTCGGCGAGTGACGGCAGCAGGCCATCGAGCTTGACAAAGGCTTGGTCACGATCGCGCGGAATGGGCAGCCACACGTTTTTCTTCTCTCTTTTGAAGCGCGCCCAACGCCATTGGTCTGCATGGCGATCCCAATCGCCCACGAGAATGTCGAGTAGCCGCGCTTTCAAATGCGCTTGCGGATCAACATAGTCATCGTTGTCCTCTTGCAATTCCTCAAACAAATCATCCGTGCTCACGATCTTGTCCGAACCGGCAAATCCGGGTTCGCCGTTCGGGCCGTCCGCCGGGCGTTCTTCAATGAAGCCCAGCAAGCCTGCGAACTCTTTGCGAAACTGCCCGAGGCTCGGATCATCGGGCATGATGACGATCTGCGGATCGGCGTGCAACACGCCCATGGCTTCTGCGAGGCCGGGCACCACGAGCGCGGAATACGGATGCGCGCTGCTAATTTGATCGCGCGCGATGCTCGCGGCAATGGTCTCACGCAAATCCGGCGGCAACACTTTGCTGGGGTCCTTGTCCAGCGAGCGAAACGCGAACTCGCGGCCGTCGCCGGATTTGAAGCGCAACGATTTGGTTTGAAAACCGCCGCCCGTCTTCGTGGGCGTAAGCCCGCCGGCGAAGGTCGCCATATTCAAAATGGGCGCTTCGATTGGGATTGTCCAAAGGTTGCGATGATGCGGCCCGAAAAAAAATTTATGCAACGCCCCGGCCCGGTATTGCATGCCGGGCACGCGCGTTTCAGATCTATTCGGGCCGTTGGATTGCGCAAAGGCGTGCCCCACGCAGAATGCGAATAGAAGTGCGACCAGGCGAAGCTTCATATGAATCCTTTCCGTGAGGTGGATAAAGAATGCGAGCGGTTGAAATTTCCAGAAGGCGTGCGGAAAAATTTGCCCAATAAGTCAAACCACGTTTGGAAAGTCAAGGGAAAAGACCAGCCTAAAGTAATGCCTCAGTTATTGGTGGAAAACGTAGCGCAGACATCCTTGTCTGCAGGCGGGGACGCCTGCGCTACTCCACCGGTAACTGAGGCATTACAGCCTAAAATTTTGCGATGAACTTCGCCTCTAACCGGAGAGGGCGGCGCTTTGTTTTCCATGAACACTGCGGCATTCCCATCGCTTTCGATAGTTTCGATTTGGCTTCCGGAAGCTTACCTTCAGAAGGATTTTTTCGTAGCCGCGCCAGGTGAGATCAAATAAGGATATCGTTCGCGCAAAAAACAATGGCTCGATATTTTCGGACGGTATGCATTCTATGGCAGAAACGACCTCAACAACCGATTTGATCAAAATCGCAGTCATTGATGACGACGCCAACGTGCGCAACGGTTTGTGGTGGCTATTGAATCATGTCATCGGACTGCGCTGCGTGGGCGCGTATTCGAGCTGCGCGGAGTTTATGGCGCAGAGCACACAGACGCCGGAGGTGCTTTTGCTCGATCTGGTCTTGCCGGGAACGTCCGGACTGGAGGGCATTCGACCGATTCTGCGCAAACATCCTGCGCTCAAAATTCTCATGCACTCGAACTTTGACGACGAGGAAAAAATTCTGCACGCACGGCGCGCGGGGGCGGCCGGCTACATCTTGAAAAATGCTTCCGCACCCCAACTCCACGACGCCATTCTCGCCGTGCACCGCGGCGAAACACTTTGGCCCGCCGGTTTAAACCGCGAATGCACAAACGCAGCGAGTTTTTCCTGCCTGCATGATCTCACGCAAAAGCTGCGCACGATTTTCAAATTGCGCTAACGTATGCGCAAAGCCTCAGCGCACCACCACGATTTTGCGCGTCGCCCGGAAGGCCTCGGTTTCGAGGCGCAACCAATACACTCCGCTCATCACGGGCTGCGCCGCGGCATCATATCCATTCCAATACACCACGTGTACACCGGCGCGAACGTTCGCCGCGAGCAGGTTCACAATCTTTTGCCCCAGGGCATTGTGAATGGACAGCGATACCATAGCCGGTTGCGGCAGGCTAAAGCGTATCTGCGTGACGTCCGACTCCCCGCGCAATGAAAACGGATTCGGATAATTCTGTTCTAATGCAAAGGCCGTGGGCAATTCTTGTCGCGCGACGACGCCCGTCGCGCCTTGCGTTCTGAAGCTATCAATCGGCGTGGCCACGCGCGGCGTGAACCCATCGGAAGTATACACCCGCCAGTAGTACCAGCGTCGCAATTTCAAAAAGTTGTTTGGAATTTGAAAACTCGTGTTCGTGGTGCGGCTGCTATCGAATTGCGAAAGCAAGCTGCGCTCGGTGCCGTAGATCACGGTGTACGTGAGCGGATCGTTGTCAGGATCGAACGAAGCGCGCCACGAGAGCGTGACGTTCAGAGTATCCACTTCCACGCCGCCGATGGGTGAGAGCAGCGTTGCGGCTTGCGGCTGATCTTGCACGGGCGTGACGGTGATTGGAATTTGTCCCGCCGCCGACCCGCCGTTTTGGTCCGTGGCGCGGAGCTGCAAATTTGCCGCTCCAAAATAGTTGTGGCGCGGCACGAGCCGGACGGTGCGTGTTGCGGCGGTATAACGCACGGCAACATTGGCATCCGGCGTCGCCAGCCATGTGATTTGCGCATCCGCGTTTTCAATATCGGAGACATAGCCATCGAGCGCGAGCACGCGCGTGGTATCATCCTCGGCAATGGTGATATTCGCGGGCAATTGCAGCTCGGGGAGATCGTTCACGGAGAGCACTTCGAGGGCAACCACGGCCGTGTCTTTCGCGCCGCTTGGGTCGCTGACGATGAATTGAAAATTCTCCGCGCCGAACCAATTGGCGCGCGGCTCGAAGTGAGCAAGCTGCACAATATTGCCCGGCAAGAGGCTGCTGGTGATATTCACACCCGGCGAAATCGTCCAACTCAACGCAAACGCCGAGTCGTTCTCGTCATAAACCAGATCGTTCAGATTCAAATCAAACGTCGTATCCTCCTCGAAGGAATATTTTGCCGCGAAGCGCGTTTGCGGCGGGAAGTTGAATGTGAGGCTCAACTCCACCTGCGCGAGCGGGCCGAATCCGTAGGTGCCGTTGCCGATCACATAGCTCGAGTTCATCGCCAATTCGGTCTGGCTGGATACGTCCCACACGCGAAACGTCATCGCCTCGCCGTCGAGGTAGCCGTCCTTTTGCGGCGTGAAGGAATCATCCTGCCACGCGGTGAGCAAAACATTTGTGGCCTGCTGTGTGATGACCGTCGCCCCCACGCACAAGCCTGCGGGCGTGAATGCGCCGATCTCATCGCCGATCTGCAAATCGGCGCCGTTGATCGTCGCGCGCGAAACGACGATGGCGTAGCTGTCTTCTGTTTTGTCGCGATAGGTGAAATGCGTTTGTGCGGGCGCAAAATTGGGCAGCAATAGCAGCACAAATAATGCGGCGATGCGCTTGCTCGATTTTAGAAGGCGCATATCTTCTCTCTCCGTTTTAGGTGAGGCGCTTTATCAGTCTCTGCGGCGTTTTTCTTCGTGCGTGCGTTTCTCCTCAAATGTCATTCTGAAAGAACCCGCCCTCGTGTTCGAAGCTCATCTTGAAAATCGCTTTGTTCCGAGCGCTAGGGAAGTTTCTTTCACAATGACATGAAAGAGAGGCGCGAGCAATCCCTCGCTTCATCAATCCAACGCTGCACAACTCCATCACGCCAATTTCACTGCGCGTGGGCCGGGCCAAGCAGCACGGCGTTCATGAAGAGCAAGTTCAATCCGTCCATGAAGGCGCGATAGTTCGGGTCCTCCGCGAACGCGATAACTTGTCCGCGGCCGTGGCTCTGCTGCATGAGATACGCTTTGCTGCCGAGTTGTTTGCGCGCGCTTTCCCAGGTGAATCCGCTCAACAAAATTTTATCCTCCGGCAAATAGACCGCGAGATTGACGCCCTTGTCGAGCTTAAGCGGCGTGAAGATATTGCGGCTCTCCACCAGCACATTGGCGTAGCCGTTATAACCTGCGGTCATCCAATGTGTGCTCTCCAATTGCACGCGCAGGAGTGCGCCGGGCGTGCGCTCGGGCAATTCTTCTTCCGGCTGAATGTTCTTGAGCAAATCGTATTTCGCGGCCGTGCTTTCGGGTTTTGCCGAGCCGCCTTCTTTTTTGTCGGATTTCTTTTCGGGCTTGCCGCCGCGCAGCTCGCGCGTGGTGGCAAGCAAATCTACCTTCTCCTCCGTAAGCCAGCGCGTCGCTTCGCCGAGGGTGATCAATGTGCCGCCGTTCTGCATCCAGGTGCGCAGTTTTTGTGCGCCGCTTTCGCCGAGCAATCTGGCGTAGCCGCCGAACGCGCCGCCGGCGTCCGGTAAAATGATCACATTGTACTTGCTCAAATCCGCATAGGCGAGCTGCCAGGTGTGCACAACCGTCACCGGGCAGCCGTACATTTGTTCCAACACATAACGCGTCCAGCCGGAGGAGAGCGAGCTGGTGGGATAATTATACGCCATCGCAATGCGCGGCGGCTTCACGTATTGCACGTGTCCGCTGCCGAAATTTACGCCGCCCGCAACCCACGAATCATTCACGCTGTAAACTTCCACGCCGTGATCGCGCACGAGTTTTTGCATGCGCTCATACAAATCTTCGGGATTGTCCTTCACTTTCACGAGCAAAGAGCCGCGCGGAAAAACGACGCCTTGTTGCGCAATCTCTTTGTCGGTCGTATGCACGCGCACATTTTGCCGCAGCAAATCTGCGAGCGCGATTGCGGCGTTGTTGCGCCCCCATGGCAGCAAGTAAGCGAGATGCGCCTTGCTTCCGATTCGTCCGGCCGGCTTGGGCGGCTGTGTGAGCACGTTTGCGCGCACGTTCGAAGCCAACTCCGCGGTGTAACATTCCACGCCGTAAAGCAATGGCAACGACCAGCCCGTGACGTCGTAGATTTCGTCGCCCAAACGTTTTTCCGCGCGCTGCATTTGCTCTTTGACAAACTCGGCGTTCATTTCGGTGTGCCGGTCCATCAGCGTTTTCAACAAGCGCTTTGCCGGCTGCGTGAGCGAGACAATATATGTTCCGGATGGAAAACTTTTCGTCTGCAGCTTGCGCTCGAAATAATCGCGCACTTGCGTGTTGGTGAAAGTCATCTCCGCGCGCTTCACTTCGATGCCTTGCTGCATAAGCAGCGCCGCCATCTTTGTCGCGCGCGCCGGATCATGGCCCGGCGGAATAATATATTCCTTCACCGGCTCGCGGCTGCCTTCGCTGATTCCTGTGCGGCGGTAATCATAGAAATAGCGCAGCATCGCTTCGTGATTATTGGCCGTCATCTCTGCCGTGGAGAGGGATGCGATGAAATGATGTTGCACGCCGTCGCGATAGGAGAGCAGCGTGTCGTCTGCGCGGCGAATGACCAAGCCATCCGCGCCCGCCTGCTCGTAAGTCATGCCGATCGCGCCCTGCAATATGGGCCAGCCCTCGCCATAGCCGGGATAAAACGAGTCAAAAATCTCGCGGGTGAAGTAATCGAAGCGAAAGCGGTCGAACCATTTTGCGTTGTTTTGTCCGTAACGTGAAAGCCAATCATGCTGCGCCGCGGTCATATTCGGATTGTATGGCAACGCCGGCGGCGCGAAGTAGTAGGTTTGATTGTATCCCATTTCGTGCAAGTCGACAAACACCTGCGGAAACCACTCCAAGTAAATGCGGGTGCGGCCCGCGGTCTCGGGCTGCGTGTTCGCAAACCAATCGCGATTCATATCGAACATATAATGATTCGAGCGCCCGGAGGGCCACAGCTCATTGTGCTCCGCGGCATTGGGATCGGGATCGGGCCAGCGCGCTTGCATGTGCCGCAAGAACGTGAGGTAGCGGTCGCGGCCATCGGGGTTCTCCATGGGGTCGATGATGACCACGGTGTGGCTCAAAATCTTTTTGGTGATGGAGTCATCCTGCGCCGCGACGAGATGATACGCGAGCAGCAGCGCCGCGTCCGTGCTGGAGATTTCATTCCCATGCACACCGTAAGTGAGCCACGTGATCGCCGGCAGAGATTTGATGAGCGCCTCGGCTTCCGTTGCCGAAACCTTGCGCGGATCTGCAAGCTTCTGCATGTCTGCTTTGATTTCCGCCATCCGGGCTTGATTCGCTTCCGAAGCGACGACGAGATAATACAGCGGCCGGCCTTCCCACGTTTCCGCATAGCGCACGACCTGAATCATCGGCGAAGCTTGATCGAGCGCGAAGATATATTTCTCCGCTTCGTGGTGCATGGTGATGCGCTCGGCATGGTCATGCCCGACGACGCTTTTGAGCGTGGGAATTTTCGGATCGTACTTCGCGCCGGGGAAAAATTCGAAAGGCTGCGCGAACAGAGCGGAAGAAAAAATTGCCAGCGTTACGATGAGCACGTGATTGCGATGAAACATGAACTCCCTCCTCGAGGTGGTGAAACGATAAATGGTGGCGGCGGACAAGGGCTGAATCGGCCCGGAGAACTCATGCGGCTTGCGCCATTTCCAATGTTATTGCGCGCGGATTTTCAGCGGGCCGATAATAGAATTTTTCAAAGCCGATGCCTTCGTTTGTCAATCGATCTTTGATCAAAATGATACCTTCAACGAAATTTGTTCGCCGCGCGGCCAATAGACAGTCAAGGTCTCGCCTTGCGGGTCATGAATCGCGTGAATGTGGGCCAGACAATTTCTCCTTCTTTTATCTTGTCCCGTATAATGCTTTTCTAAAGGCGACCATTCCGATTCACGTTGTACGCTCTAAACAGCTACATCGCGACGCAAAAATATTTCTGCTGGAGCAAACGTCTCTCGCCTACGGTTTCACTCCCCCATCGCCTGCATCACCACTTTCCTGCGATGCGGCGTGGTACGATGCTCATAGAGATAAATGCCCTGCCACGTGCCCAGCGCTAATTTTCCGCTCTGAATGGGAATGCTCAACGACGTGGCTGTGAGCGCGGCGCGCACGTGCGCGGGCATGTCGTCCGGGCCTTCGCTGGTGTGGCGAAAGAGCGGATCGCCGTGCGGCACGAGGCGTTGAAAAAACCTTTCGAGATCGCGCCGCACTTCGGGATCGGCGTTCTCTTGAATGAGCAGCGAGGCCGAAGTGTGCTGCACAAACAGCGTGAGCAACCCGGTGGTGATTTTTGCTTCCTTCACAAACGCAGCCGCGGTTTCAGTGAATTCGTAAAGCCCGATGCGGCTCGTGGAGATGACGATGGTTTTTGATGCTTGGTGCATCAGAGCTTTGCATTGATGTGAGACGCCAAAGTTAAAATTTCGCGCTTGGCAAGTTGGCAATCATTCTTTGTTATACAAGGAAACATATGAGAGAAGAGATTTCGGACCCGCTTGATCACTTCCATATGCCCGAGGAAAAACTCCATTGTTGGAAACAACTCCGGTATGCAATCGGATTGATACTTTTTAACGATTTCTTCCAAATGGCCGAGAGTAATCAGATGAATAGGCAAAAGCTTGACACGCGAAGACGCTCCTATCCAAGGCATCGCGTTCTGCCGTTTTTGTTGCTCTTCCGCATATTCAAAAATCTTCGGGAGTCTCGGCCTTAGCGAAATTTCCCACCAATCTTCTCCATAAGCCATCGTCTGATGATTGTGAATGGCGAGTCGCAATCCGTTTTCCAGTTGAAACAAAAAAGGGAAAAGAATCCGGCCGAGTTCAACCGCCTCCAAATACTCCTTGGGGATTTTTACTATGCGTCGAACGCTACTTCTTCTTCCCTTTTGCATGAGTGCCCTTCTTCAATTTTACTCGAGCATCACGAACGGATTGAATGGAGCAATTACAAATCGTTGCGATCTCTTTGTCAGCCAAGCCGAACCGGTCCAATATCTCAATTTTCCGAACGAGGCTGGCCTCCCCTTCTTTGGCAATGCACAAATAACCCAACATGAGGCGGATAGCCTGATCGTCGTTGTTCATTTTTTTCTCCTAATACTTTTGGATTTTTTTAAGGCGGATCGAGTTGTGCGCACGGTTGCCGCCGTTGTATCGCATATTTTTGCGATCTCAGCGTTGCCATAGCCAAGACGATCGAGAACCGCGATACGATCTTCAAGCCTTTGAAGCTCTTTTACGGCGATATAACCAAATATCAACGCCAGGCTAGGCAAGGCGTGTTCTTGGATTTCATTTGTTCGAGGCATTTGGGTTTCTCCTTGAATAATCCCAATTGAACCCGGATTCGTGAATTTTGCAAAACTACATTATGATCAAAATCTTCTTCACCGCCTCAAACTTTCCCGCTTGCATGCGATAGAAATAAATTCCCGCGGCGGCCTGTTTGCCCGCAGCGTCGCGGCCGTCCCATTGCACACGGTGAAATCCGGCTTCCCGCGCGCCCTCGTGCAACGTGCGCACGAGTTTGCCGAGCACGTCGTAAATGCGAATCGTGACGTGACTCGGTTGGGGCAAAGCGTAACGAATCGTCGTGGCAACGGCTGCGGTGCCGTTCACGCGCGCAAACGGGTTGGGATAGTTTTGCTCCAGCGCAAAAGTCTGGGGCAGGGCGCCATCCACCAACTCCACGAGCGCGAAGGCTTCACTGCCGAACGTGCCGTCACCGCGTTGGAAGTTGCCGAGCATTTCGATTTCATCATTCTCTCGTTGCCGCCATACTTTAAAGCGCATTGGCGCGCCGTGCTCGAAGCCCGCGGCTTTATCGCGACCGAGTTCCGCGCGCCACGCCGCGATGCCCAACGCACCGTTTGCAGGCCAAACCCCCGTGCCCACCAACTCACCGTCGTTGGTGAAGATGCCGATCTCATCTCCAACCCGCAGCGTCGCCCCTTGCACTTTTGCCTGCTGCACGATGACGATGTAATTATCGCTGCCGCGCTGCGGCGCGTTGAAATGTTGCGGCGCTGCGCTCAAAGTGAGGTGCTTCGTTGCCGCAAGTTTGGGTTGCGCGTTCGGCAATCCGCCCAAAGGATAAACGAGAGTATCGGGCGCGCTCAGATAAACTTTATAACCTTCGCCGGGCATCATGTCGCCGATGGTGTTGACGTTGCCCACGCTGGGAATGAAGAATCCGCCCACGTCGTTCTTCGCAATGACGAGGTGCTCATAAATCGAAGACAGCGCGAGCGGCGCGAGTATGTCGTTCGCAGGCAGATAGCTGATGAAATTCCACCCGGCTTGCAACGGCATCGGCGTGAACGGCGGCACTTCTTCGCCGCTGATCGCGATCGAATCGGGCGCGTCGAGATAAACACTGTAGCCTGCGAGCGGGTCGAGATTCTGAATGGTGTTGATCACGTTCGGAATGAACGCGCGGCCGGCGCCGTCTTTCATGATGCGCAAATGTTCGGTGCCGCGCAGCAACTCTGCGATATCGGTTTCGAGCGGCTGCACGTTGAACGAAATCCAACTCCAATTCGACTGCAACGCTTTTTGCCGCGCGAAGACGGTGTTTGCCTCCAGCAAAGAGATGTGCGCGGAATCCGCGGTGCCGAAACGTCCGTCGCCGCGAATGTAAGTCGCGGTGGCGGGATAATCGCGATCGTTGCGGCTGCTGTCCCAAATGCGAAAATAAATCGGTTCGCCCGGCAAAAAGCCTTCGATGCGCGAGGTGTTGGGATCATCGCCGTAGGCGATCATGCGGTTGGGCTTTGTGCTGCGCCACACGAGCGCGCCCGCGACTTTTCCGCCGGTGGTAAACGCGGCAATTTCGTCGCCGCCGGCAAGCGCCTCGCCGTCAATCGCGGCGCTATCGATATTGATCGGATACCGAATGCTCGTGACTTCGGGCGGGGGAAAGTGGCCGGTGGAATCGTCGATCGCCAAAACTTCCAGCAAGAGTTGCACGGCCACGCTCGGCTCGTCGAGGTCATTGCTCTCGATGCGCAGCTCCGCGCGATACGAGGAGTCCGGCGTCAACCCTTTCGCGTTAAAATGTATGGCGAGATCCAGTGTGCCGCCGCTCGTGAGCATGCCGACCTTCGGAGCATATGATAGCCAACTCGCCGGCCGTTCAATTTGCACCGCAAGATTGTTTTTCACATAGGTTGTGTTGAACGCAATTTCGACGCCGTCGGAGCCGTCGTGGTTTTGCATGCCAATCGTAGCGAAATTATTCGACGCACCCACCAGCAAGTATTGCAAACGTATGTTGCCGTTGGCAAACAGAATGAGCTGAAACGTGAAGGGATCAGTGCTGCCCGTGCGCACCACGTTTTGCCATTGCACCACGAGGCGCTGGCCGTTGCTGTGGTAATACACCGCGCCGGGCCGCGGGTCGAGATCATCCCAAAGCGGCGCGATCAAATCATTAATGCTGTTCACGCTCGGAATCGGATTGTTGCTAAAAGAACTCGCCGCGCTCGTGAAGGAAATAAAACCGTTGCTGCATACGCGAAACTGCGTGAACACCGAATCATAAAACGGAAACGCAAAGCCAATGCTATAGAAACCCACGTTCTCATCGTCACCGAGATCGGGAATGCGCGTGCCGGTCGCTGCAATATCTTCCCAAGCGAAGTTCGGGCCGGAGGGATCGTCGCTATCACGCCAGGTGTAGCCGAAATTATCCGGGCCACCCCGCCCGAGAGTCACCTCGCGGCCGCGTCGCCAATCGTTTTCACCTTTGAGCAAAGCGGTTTTATAGAATGAGGCGGGATACTTCCGTGCGAGTTCGCTTGCGCTTTGAAACTCCGGCGGCACGATGCGCAAGTGATAGAACAAATCGCCCACACCGAGGTTGTTAACCGATACGCTGCGCGTGGCTTCGTCATTTTCAAACAATTTCACGCTCCAAGCCATGGGCGCAACTTCGATGTCCGAAGGCGCGAACACGTCGAGCACAACGTCGTCGACAAACCAATCATCAAGGCCGGGCGCACCGAGATTGCGAAAACGCACGCGAAAATCGCGGTGATACGCGCTGGGCGGCAACACGATTTCTTTGCGCGTGAACACGGGCAGGCCGCCTTCACTGCCGGAATGGCGCCCCAATTCGATCCAATTGTTGAACGCATCGCGAAACTCAATGACGAGATCGTCGCCAGGGTCAGGCTCTTCGCCGCCGCCGGTTTGCTCGAATTGATATTTGAGCGAGACGGCATTCTCTGCGGAAAGATCGAGCGGCCGCGTTTGCAGCTCGCTGCCGCCCTGCAAATTCAACGCGAACGGCGCGCTTGGAATATTGAGCGCCACACTATTTATCAACGTGCCGCTCGTCTGCGGCCATTTGTTCGGATCAAGAATCGCCGTGGGGAAATCATCCGCGAAGGGAATTTTGCCGGGCGTAATTTCGAGCACACGCACGTTGTCAAGGTACCAATCATCAAACGGCCCGGGCGTGGCGACGTTGCGGAAGCGCAAACGCAAGCTGCTGTGATAGGCATCGCGCGGCAACAGCACGGCTTCGGAAGCAAAGTTGGACATCTTCGGACCTGCGCCCGGCAAAGAGAGCAAAGGCAGCCATTCGCCGTCAACGTTGTAATAATCAACAAAAAAATCATCTGCCGGCTCCGGCTGGTTGCCGTTGCCGCCGCGCTCATATGCAAATTGCAAAATGACGTCACGCTTGCAGCTAAGATTGATGGGCTGCGATTCGATGAGATCGCCGCCCTGGTCCGCGCCGTCAAAATTCACGCTAAAGGGCGCACTCGGCTCGCTTGCAGCGTCCGTATTGACGATCGCCGGACCATCGTTCTCAAGCCAGCGCGTAGAGTTGAGTGTGTTTGTTGGAAAGTCTTCGGTGAAAGGCAAATCGGCCGCCGGGCCAAGCGAGGTGGTGGCAATGAAGGCTGCATCGCGCACGTTCGCATCCGTTGCGGAAATCGCGTGCACGCGCACGGTATCGCGCGCGCCGCGGCCGACATCACTCGGCACGTCGATCTGCAGCACCAGCGCGAATTGCCCGCCCGCAGCAAGCTCGCCGGTCGTGGCAATCTTGGTGACGGTGTCTGCCGCGAGCACAGTCGTCGGCCAGAGATTGCCGGAGATTGACAAATTGAAAGTATCAGCTTCCTCGCCGAGATTGGAGACCGTCATGAGGTAATAAATCGGATGCGCAGCCGCGGCTTCGCGCAGAATCGGTGAGGGCGAGATGCGCACATTGCCCTGCCGGGCGGCGTGTAGCGCAGAGGCCTGTGCAATGTTTTCGGGAATGAATGCAATTATCAGGGTGAGAAAACTAGCGGCAACCACGAGCAGGAAAAACGTCAGAGCGGAATAAAGCCAGCCTCGATCGCTAGACATGGCGGCTCCCTCCTTCCTCAAACCACGTGAGCAACGAATAGACGATTAGTCAATTGCTGTCCATCATTCTGGCTTCCAGCCCTTTTGCAGCGTCAGCCACCTTCTTCAAGAAGAAGCAGCGCACATTCGCAACAGATGAAATATAACCTGCTGTGTAAAAGAAATGCAAGGGCAATTTTGGAGGCGATTCGCAAGTTGTTGCGCAAAGCGAGCGAGGCTTCGCCTTTCCGGTTCCGGCTCGTGCGGCTTGCGCCCGGCAAGGTAGTTCTTGCGGCAAAATCCTACTGTCGCTATATTGCGCCGCAAACAAAAGTGAAAATGCTCTATGCGTACCTATCAAGAATGGAAAAGATCAATCCGAGCAAAGCGGGCTTGCTCGCTGCGTGCGCTGCGGCCATTCGGCAAGTCGCGCCCGAGGCCGAAGTGATACTCTATGGCTCGGTCGCGCGCGGCGAAGACACGCCGGAGTCGGATATCGATCTGCTCGTGCTCGTGCCGCAAGAGGTGACATATGAAGTGCGAAGAAAAATTCGCGACCAGATTTTCGAAGTGGAATTGGCGCACGATGAAATTATCGCGACGACGATTCAGCAGAATACGAAGTGGAACGCCGCGCCATTGAACCTCATGCCTCTGCACCGCGCGATTGCCCGCGAGGGAGTGCAAATATGACCGACGCACAGAAAACGACTATTGCTCGTCGTCTTGAGCGCGCATACGAAGCCATGGCGGAAGCGAAGGTCTTAATGGATGCGCACCATCTTATCGGCGCGGTCAATCGTTTCTATTATGCGTGCTTCTATGCCGTGACCGCGTTGGGCGTGCGTTCGCTTTTTAATTTTCATTTTGTCAAGGGCGGCGCAATCGCGCAGGCTTTGGGCAAGTTTTATGGCGACCTGTTTGACGCGCGCCACTCCGGAAATTTTCCGATTATCCGTCTTTTACTCAGAACGAGATGGAGCAAGTGCAGCAACAAGCCGCCGAGTTTATTGCTGCCGTAGCAAAATTGGCGCGGGAAAAAATGCTGAGCTAACTTGCTCGACGCTCCTAAGATCATCAAGCAGAAATTCCCATGCTGACCTATCAAGAATGGCAAAAGATCAATCCGAGCAAGGCCGACTTGCTCGCAACGTGCGCAGCGGCGATTCGTCGCGTCGTGCCCGAGGCCGAAGTGATTCTCTACGGCTCGGTCGCGCGCGGCGAAGACACGCCGGACTCGGACATCGATCTGCTCGTGCTCGTGCCGCAAGAAGTGACGTATGCGCTTGAGCGCGCGATCAGTGATTGCATCTATGACATCGAAATCGAGTGCGAGCAATTCGTCAGTTTGAATGTGCGCCGGAAGCAAGCTTGGCATTCCGCGCCGTTGCGTTACACTTCGCTCTATGACTCTATTGCGCATGAAGGCGTGCCGCTATGACGGAAGAAAAGAAACAAGATCTGCGGCAATGGCTGCATCGCGCGCAGGAAACGTTGACGGAAGCCCGCACTTTGAAGGACGCGGGCCTTTTTATTGGAACAGCGAATCGACTCTATTATGCGTGCTTCTATGCGGCGTCGGCGTTGCTCGAAACGCGCGGCTTGCATTCTTCAAAACATTCCGGCGTTATCGCTTTGCTCAATCGGCACTTTGTCAAGGCCGGTCTCGTTTCGGATGAGCACGGAACGTTCTATCGCTATCTCTTCGATGCGCGACAAAGCGGTGATTACAACAACTATCCGGTTTTCACCGCGGAAAAAATAGCCGAAATGTTCGATTCAGCAACGGCGTTAGTCGACGCTTTATCACGGCTAACCGAAACGCATATGGCAGAGCCGTGACGGCGCGCAACAACGCTCAAACAATACATGCATTCAAATGCTTACCTATCAAGAATGGCAAAAGCTCAATTCGAGCAAAGCGGGCTTGCTCGCCACGTGCGCGGCCGCGATTCGTCGCGTCGCGCCCGAGGCCGAAGTGATTCTCTACGGCTCGGTCGCGCGCGGCGAAGACATGCCGGAGTCGGATATCGATCTGCTCGTGCTCGTGCCGCAGGAGGTAACATATGAGCTCGAACGCGAGATTCGAGGTCAAACTTTCGAGGTCGAAATAGAGCAAGGCTATGTCATCACGACGATCATTCGACAGAGCACGAGATGGCATGCGGCGCCGTTGAGTTACACGCCTCTTTATCACGCCATTGCAAGAGAAGGAGTGCGAGTATGAGGATTCCTTCTAAATGAAAACTAAATGAAAACGTTGAAGGCGCACGCTGCTACGCGATCATCATTCCACCAATCCAATACTCCACAACTCCAACACTCCATTTCCGATGACCGTCCCTTTCCATCCCGCCATTGCGCAATGGTTCGAGAAAAATTTCGCGCAGCCCAGCCCGCCACAAGAGAAGGGCTGGCCCGTGATTGCGGCGGGTGAGCACACGCTCATTCTCGCGCCGACCGGCTCGGGCAAAACGCTCGCCGCGTTTTTATGGTGCATCGATGATTTGTTCCGCGCGAGTTTGAAAACGAATGAAAAAGATTTCAGCCGCAATCGCGAAGGCGTGCATACGCTCTACATCTCGCCGCTCAAGGCGTTGAACAACGATATTCATCGCAACTTGCAAGAGCCGCTCGCCGGCATACGCGCAACTGCGCATGAGTTGGGCGTGCCCGCGCCGCCGCTGCATGTTGCCGTGCGCACGGGCGATACGCCGGCAAACGTGCGCCAATCCATGCTGCGCAAGCCGCCGCATATTCTCATCACCACCCCCGAATCGCTCTTTCTTCTCCTCACTTCCAATCAAGGCCGCGAGATTTTTCGCAATCTGCGCTATCTCATCGTCGATGAAATTCACGCGGTGAGCAACAACAAGCGCGGCGTGCATTTGAGCCTTTCGCTCGAACGCTTAATGGCGCTGTGCGAACGCGAGCCGGTGCGCATCGGGCTCTCTGCCACGCAACGACCGCTCGAACGCATCGCCGCGTTTCTCGCAGGGCAAAAAAAATCTGCGCACGAAAGTTTCGCGCCGCGCCCTGTCACCATCGTCGATTGCGGCCAGCGCAAAGAGATGGATCTGCAAGTGCTCGCGCCGGTTGCGGACTTCGGCGATTTGCCCGAAGCTTCGGTGTGGCCCGCGGTGATCAACAAACTTTATGAGCTCATTCGCAGCCATCGCAACACGCTCGTGTTCGTCAACATGCGCGCGCAAACCGAGCGCATCGCGCGCCAGTTGAATGAGAAGCATCGCGAGCTGATGAACGACTATAACGCCGAACTTGCGCTCGCGCACCACGGCAGCATCTCGCGCGAGGCGCGTTATGAAATCGAAGCGCGACTCAAGAGCGGCAGCATTCCCGCAGTGATTGCCACGGCCTCGCTCGAACTTGGCATCGACATCGGCAGCATCGATCTCGTGGTGCAGCTTGAATCGCCGAAGAGCGTTTCTTCCGCGTTGCAGCGCGTGGGCCGCAGCGGCCACGTGCTCAGCGCGACGAGCAAAGGCCGCCTCATTCCGCTTTATCCTTCGGACCTCGACGATGCCGTGAGTCTCACCGCCGGCATGTTGCACGGCGAGATTGAAGAATCTTTCATCCCCGAAAATTGCCTCGACGTGCTCGCGCAACAACTCGTGGCCGAAGTTGCGATGCGCGAGTGGCAGCGCGTGGAGCTTTATCATCTCGTGCGACAGAGTTATTGCTATCGTAATCTTTCCATTGCCGTGTTCAACAATGTGCTCGACATGCTCGCGGGCCGTTATGCCTCGGTGCCGATGCGCGCATTGCAGCCACGTTTGAGTTGGGACAAAGTGAATGACAAACTCATCGGTCGTCGCGGCAGCCGCTTGCTCGCGACGATGAGCGGCGGCACGATTCCGGATCGCGGCTATTACGCCGTGTATCTCGCGGACAGCAACACCAAGCTCGGCGAGATGGAAGAAGAGTTCGTGTTCGAATCGCGCGTGGGGCATGTGTTCTTTCTCGGCAACAACGAATGGCGCATCGAGCAAATCTTGCAAGATCGCATCATCGTCGCGCCCGTGGCAGCGGTGAAGCCGCGACCGCCGTTTTGGAAAGGCGACTCGCTCTATCGCGATTTCGCCACGAGCCAACGCATCGCCACGTTTCGCCGCCAGTTGCTGGAGAAGATGGAGCGCGGCGAAGGCGAAGCGTGGCTGCGCGAAGAGTGCCGCGCCGATGAGGACACCGCGCATAATTTGCAAGAGTATCTTCTGCGGCAGTTCGAGCACACCGCCGCGCTCCCGACGGACAAGCAATTCATTCTCGAATCCTTTCGCGACAGCGCGAACGAGCCGCATATGGTTTTGCACACGTGCTGCGGCGGCCGCGTGAACGGCGCGTGGGCGATTGCGTTGGCGACGGCGATTGAACGACGCTATCACGCCGAGGTGCAATACTCGTTCAATGACGACGGCATTGTCATGCGTTTGCTCGATACGGAGAACGCGCTGCCGCTCGCGGATTTTCTCAAACTGCCCGCGAAGCAAGTTGAGCAGCATCTCATCGAGGCGCTTGCGGATTCGGCATTGTTCGCTTCGCACTTTCGTTATAATGCCACTTCCGCATTGCTTCTGCCGCGCTCGCGACAAGGCAAGCGCATACCTCTGTGGCTGCAACGCCTTCGCGCCGCGGATCTTTTGCAAGTCGCCAGACAGTTCCCCGACTTTCCGATCGTGCTCGAAACGTATCGCGATTGTCTCGAAGACGTTTTTGATTTGCGCGGCTTGCGCAACGTGATTGCAAAGCTGCATGCCGGCGAGATTCGCGTGCATGAAATCGAAACGCCGTTTCCTTCGCCCATGGCTTCGGGATTGATGTTTCAATTCCTCGCGAGCAATCTTTATGGCGAAGATCGCACGCGCTACCCCGGCCACGTCGCAAACGTGAGCAGCGAGTTGCTCGCCGAATTGCTTTCGCGCGAGAACATTCCCGCGATTGTGACGCGTGAGTTGGTTGAAGAAGCGGAGGCGCGTTGGCAATACTTGTCGCCGGAGAGAAAAGCAAAATCTCAAGAAGAGCTATTTGATGTGATTGAAAAACTCGGGCCGATTGATGAAGCAGAGTTGCGCGCGCGATGCGTGATCGAGCCGCGAGAATGGCTGGAGCAATTGCGCGAAGCGAAGCGCGTGGTGTTTATTGATGCGCGTTCCCTTCGATCTGTCATCCTGGAAGGACCCTCTCTAGAACTTGGAAGAGAGCCGAGCACGAGGGAAGGTTCTTACAGAATGACATCTCCATCCGCTGTCATCCTGGAAGGACCTTCCCTAAAACTTGGAACAGCGCCGAGCGCTAGAGAAGATTCTTCCAGAATGACATCAATAGAAGCTGTCATCCTGGAAGGACCTTCCCTAGAACTGGGAACAGCGCCGAGCGCTAGAGAAGGTTCTTCCAGAATGACATCACTAGAAGATGTCATCCTGGAAGGAGCTTCTCTAGGACTTGAAATAGGGTCGAGTGACAGGGAAGGTTCTTCCAGAATGACAACGAATGAGGAAGTGGGGGCGGGCTGGATTGCCGCAACGGACGCGCACTTGTTCGAAGCGCCAATGAACAAAGACAAAGCGCGCGCGCGCGTGCAACGCTATTTGCGCGTGCGTGGCCCGCAGTCTTTTTATCAAATTGAACAAGCGCTTTTCATCCCCAAAGAGCTTTTAGAAAAAGCTTTGCATGATTTGCATGCGGCCAAGCAACTCGTGCGCGGCGAACTCGTGCAAGGCATGCGCGAAGAGCAATGGTGCGACCGCCAAAACTTTGCAGAGTTTTATCGCCGCGCGATTGCATTGCGCCGTGAAACTTCCGCGCCGGCAACACGCGCAAGCTTTTATCAATTCCTCCTGCGCTGGCACAAGATCGCAATGCCGGGACAGTCATTGCTCGAACTCGCAAAACGCTATCGCGGGTTGCGTTTGCCTTTACACTTTTTTGAGCGGGAGGTTTTGCGCGCGCGTTTCGGTTTGGAAGAATTGCAAAAGGCGAACGAAGCATTTCATGCGAGCATTGCCGCGGGCGATCTCATTCTCTCCGCCCAGCGCGAAGGCGAAGAGGGCCGGCGTTATTTGAAATTGCAACTGCGCGGCGAGGGCAATTTGCTCAAGAGCAAGGCGACATTGCTCGAAAGAGTCGCCGCGCTCGATGACTCCGCACGCACGGTGTTGGAATTTTTAAAAGAGAACGGCGCGAGCCTGTTTCGCGATATGACGGTGGGCGCGGGCTTGAGCACGGCGCAATTGGAACAAGGCTTGTCGAGTCTCGTGCATGCAGGCCTGGCGAGTTGCGATCACTATCCGGCGCTGCTCAAAATTTTGCAGCCGAACACGCAGAGCACGAAGCCGGAAAGCGAAGAATCCTTTTTGCCGAAATCGGCTTGGCAAATGCGCGATCGCGCGCGGCGCGAGCGATATAATTTGAAGCAGACGATTCGCGAACGCATGCCTTTGCAAGAAGGCCGCTGGTTTCTGACCACTTCCTTCGCAGTGATGGGCAAAGAGCTATCCGAAGCCGAACGCGCGGAGCGGCAAGCGCGCATGCTCTTGCAACGCTACGGCGTGCTCGTGAAAGATTGGTATCGCCGCGAGCATGATTTGCTGCCGTGGCCCAAACTCTTTCAGGTGCTCAAACGTTTGGAATGGCAAGGTGAGATTCGGCGGGGATATTTTGTGGAGGGGTTGTCCGGCATTCAGTTCGCGCAACCTGAGGCTGTGGAGTTATTGGCGCAGTTAAATTCTGCAATGAATACCGCGGCAACGAATGGCGTTCTGTTGAGCACTATGGATCCGGCGTTGCCGTTCGGCGAGGCCGTGGCGTGGAAGATGAAAGATGCGGAAGGAAATAAAATCGCCGTTGTGCGCGCGCCGAGCAACCACGTCTATTTTGTTGATGAAAAGCCCTTGCTCTATAGTGAAAATTACGGCAGCCGTATGTGGACGCTGCAAGATTGGCGCGCGGAGTTTACCGAGCCGCTTGCCAAGAGCTTGAAAGTGTGGTTACAGCTTCCAGCCACACTGCGCCCGCGGCAGCGCATAGAAGTGGAGCAAGTAAATGAATCGGCGGCTTCGACAAGCGCGTTTGCCGAGTCATTCATTAAAAACGGTTTTGAAAGTGAGGGAGAGAAGTTGGTGCTGTGGCCTTCGCGGGTGTGAGGCATGAAATACCCTTCCCAAAACATGGAGTGTTGAATCTCACAACTCCCTCAATCCAACACTCCCTCAATCCAATCTTACAACTAAACCAACGGCACCAGCGGGCCCAGCTCGTCGAGGAATGTTTCGACGTGCTGCTTCGTCACCTTTTCCTTTCCGGTCATGCTGCGGACGAATTGCAACACGAGATGATTGCCGAAGCGTTGCCGCAATTCGCGAATGTCATCTGCGGTAATGCCGCCGGAAACCACGGGCAGGCTGTTGTTGAAGCCGTGCCAATCTTGATCGAAACGCTGTTCCGGAAAGCGCGTCTTAAAGATGTCAGCAATCAAGTTGGTGTGCAGTTGCACCACCATGGCCTCGGTCTCCACCATGTCGCCGGTGATGGAGCCGATCTCCACCAAATCCGCGCCGGCCACGCGCGCGAGCTTGCCCAACACCGTCATCGCGATGCCCTGGCGCTTGTCGCGCGCCATGGCCGCGTGTGAAGTACGATCGCCATAAATGATCAATTCCGGAAACTGATTGCGCACCATTTGCAAAATGCCGAAGCCGGCGGCTTGAAAACATAGCACCACGCCTTTTCCGCCCTTCTTCAAAACATGTTCGATCCGTTTGAGCACCACGTCGCCGGGGCCGCTGACGTTCGGAAAATACATTTTGGGCATGCCGCTTTTGTTTGCGCAGTCCGCGGCCAGTGCGAGCAGCGCATTCACCCGCGCTTCGAATGAATTGCTCTTCATGTTGTGAAGCTGCGGGCTGTCGCGCACGATGTCACATCCGCCCATGAACGAAGCTTCGGCTTTCACGTGATACGCATTCAAATCAAGCCCGACTTCCGGGCTGATCGCGGAAGACACCAAGGGCCGGCCGGGGGTTTCAAAAATTTTCTCAATCAACGCGCTGCCATAGGCCGGGCCGCGAAACGTTTTGAGCCACCACGCCGGAAAGCGAATATCCTGCAAACGCAAGCTCCCGATTTTTTCCAAACCGAAAATTTTTCCGGCCACCAGCGTGAGCATCTGAGGAATATTCCCGTCTTCAAACAGCTCCGCGGGAAAAGCCACTTTCACGGTGTTGGCTTTGATCCAATAGGCGCGCGCGATCAGGTCTTTGATCATTGCGCCGCCGGCCAAATCGACCGAAGCTTTTATGCACAATTCTTCCACTGCCGCACGCATGTCTCTGCCGCCGGCCGGCTCGAGACGGTAGCTGCACAAAATCTCATTCGCAGCCGGCTGATACGTTTCGTTCACATATGACATCTCACGCTCCTCTGGAATTTAAAATCCGTTGCCACTGCCGAATCACACGACTCCATAAGACGTGCCGCGCTCGGCCTTCGTTCGAATTTTTGACCAATGGTGGTTGCAGACGCTAAAAAGAAAAAGAATGGCCCTCTTGCAAAGCTCTGGAAATCTGCGCACAACTTTGGAATCCGGCAACACGGGCGTTTTGTGCCTTCACGCGGTCTGTGGTTTCCCAGTCAGGAGCAACACGGCTTGCTGCACCGCAGCCTTCTTGCCCAAGAGCGTAATGCGATCGCCAGACAACAGCACAGTGTCGGCGCTGGCAATGAGGACTTGTTCGCCGCGCAAAATCATGCCGACGACCACATCGCTAGGCATCCCGATTTCTGATAATTTCCGGTTGGCCGCCGGCGATTCCGCAGTGATCGCAACCTGCGTAAGGGCGCCGCCATTGCGCTCCAAATCACTTTGCAAATCCGAGGCAACTTTCTGCGCATTGGGTTCCGACGCAAAAGTTTTGGGCAGGTTCTCGATCTCTTGCTCTTTCGCCTCCAGCTCGGCTTCGAGCTTGCGCAGTTGCTCGAATTCCTCACGGCTGGTTGCTTCTAATTCATTAAGCTTGCCGTTGACGTACAGTTCATAGGTCTTGCCGCCCAAGCCGGTGAAAGCTTTTTCAATTTCCCGCTGCAAAAGATTTTGCTCCCATTTCAGCTTGGCCAATTTGGAAGCTTGTGCGGCTTTGTTCGAGGCCGCTTCCATGCTGCCGCGCAAAGCTTCGGCGCCGAGCTTCAGCCACTCGCCGGTTTTTTCGGAAAGGGTGAGCACGCCGGTTTGCACGTCTTGCGCAATTTTATCCCATAAATTCGCCATCTCAACACCTCATCGTCTTTATGCACACTTGCCAATTTATCATACAGGATCATTATGCGAAGATTCCACTTCATTTTCAACCGGAAATTCGTTTGCCGCTCTCAGTTGCAAGTCACCTCGCGCGAAGAGGCCACCGAGGCAAACAAGAGAAGAGCCCTCGGTCTAGCAGCGATAAAAACAAAAGAACAAACCTAACATGGTGCGATAACCTCGGAACTTGCTAGAAATGCCCGCGCGATTTCCTTCTCCAATAGCGGAGGTATTTCACGAATGAAGCTGATGATGAGCGCGAGAGAACGCGGCTTGGCGGAAGAATCCCTTGCCTTTCCGGCAAAACTTTTTATTTTGGCAATCCATTGTCCCCTCTATGGAAATCCCATCGCGAGTGTGAATATGTATCGTGACCCCGAGTTGATGACGATTCCGCCCACAACCGAAGTGATTGTCGGCAAGAGCGTGCCCCGCAAAGAAGGCCTGGCCAAAGTGCAAGGCGAGGCCAAGTATGTTGACGATCTCTCCTTCCCAGAAATGCTCTTCGGCAAAACCATACGCAGCACCATCGCGCGCGGCACGATCAAGGCGATTCAATTCGATCCGTCGTTTGACTGGAGTCAACTCATCGTTGCGGATTATCGCGATATTCCCGGCCGCAACGTGGTGCTGCTGATCGAAGACGATCAACCACTGCTCGTGGAAAAAGAAGTGCGGCATCACGACGAGCCGATTCTTTTGCTCGCGTGCCAAGATCGCGAAGTGCTCGAAGCAGCATGCCAACATATTCACATTTCTTATGAAGAAAAACCGCCGGTGCTCTCGCCCGAACAAGCCCTTACTGCGGGCGAAGCGCGCAACGCGAGCATGATCATTCACAAAACCGACAACGTCATCAAAAGCTTTCTTATTCAACGCGGCGAGTTGGAAGCCGGCTTTGCGCAAAGTGACATCCTAGTTGAAGGCACGTATCGCACCGGCTTGCAGGAACATGTTTATATCGAACCGCAAGGCATGATTGCGATTCCCGGCGCGGACGGTTCGATCACCGTGCAAGGCTCGATGCAATGTCCGTATTATGTGCACAAAGCGCTGAAAGTTTTGTTCGACTTGCCGGATGACAAAGTGATCGTGATTCAAACCGTGACCGGCGGCGGCTTTGGCGGCAAAGAAGAGTATCCGAACATGATTGCAGGCCATGCCGCATTGCTCGCGCGCAAAGCGGGCAAGCCGGTGAAGATTGTTTATGACCGCGCCGAGGACATCGCCGCCACGACAAAACGCCACGCGGCGATTGTGCATCACAAAACCGGCGTGACGCGTGATGGCAAATTGCTAGCGGCGGACATTGACGTCATCATGGACGGCGGCGCGTATGCGACACTCAGTGCGGTGGTGCTTTCGCGCGGCGCGATTCATGCGCTCGGGCCGTACAACTGTCCCAACGTTCGCATTCGCGCGCGCGTGGTCGCCACGAACACGCCGCCCGCAGGTGCCTTTCGCGGCTTCGGCGCGCCGCAAACTTGTTTTGCGTATGAAACGCAAATGAACAAAATCGCGCGCACGCTCGACATGTCGCCGCTGGAAATTCGCCGCAAAAATCTCGTGCGTGCAGGTGACGTCACCGCGACGGGACAAGTGCTCAATCACAGCGTGAGTGCGGAGCAAGTTTTGGAGGCCGCAGTCACTGGCTCGAATTATGTCGCGGACTATCAACGCGCACAACAACAAAACGACTCGCACAAACGTTTCGGCGTCGGACTCTCGCTCTTCTTTCACGGCGCAGGTTTCACGGGCAGCGGCGAGCGACGTTTGCCCACGCGCGCCGGTATCGAATTGACGCGTGCCGGCAAAGTGCGCGTGCTCACGAGCTCGATTGAAATGGGGCAAGGCACGGAAACGATATTCTGCCAACTCGCCGCAGAAGCGCTCGGGGTGAATTATGAGGACGTGGAGTTCGCGCAGCCGAACACGGCGCACGTGCCGGATAGCGGGCCAACGGTGGCTTCGCGCACGTGCATGGTCGTTGGCAAGGCTTTGCAAGATGCAGTGCGTGAAATGAAGCGCAAGCTTGAGGCCTTTGCGCGCGAACAATGGTCCTGCAGTGACGCTGAAATCCAATCTGGAAAACTGTGGGTGAATGAACGCGAGGCGGCAAGCTTTGCAGAGTTGGCTTTGGCGTATCTTGCCAAGCACGGCGAAGCGAGAGAACTACACGGCTACAAACTGCCGGACGAGATTCAGTGGGACGACAACACTTACACCGGCGACGCTTATCCCGTATTCGGTTGGGCCGCGGACGTCGCGAAAGTCGAAGTTGATATGGACACATTCGAAGTGAAAGTGCTCGAATGTGTTTCCGCGGTGGATTGCGGCAAAGCGCTCAATCCGGTTTTGCTGGAAGGGCAGATCGAAGGCGGAACGCTGCAAGCCGTCGGGCATGCGACGATTGAGGAAGTCGTGGTGCAGAACGGGAGGGTCATGAACAATCGCATGACCAATTGCATCATCCCCACCTCGCTCGACACTCCGGAGATGCGCGTGCTGTTGATTGAGAATCCGTATCCTTACGGCCCGCACGGCGCAAAAGGCATCGGCGAGTTGCCCATGGATGGCGGCGCAGCAGCAGTGGCGGCAGCGGTATGGAACGCGACCGGCATCTTTTCACACGAAGTGCCGCTCACGCCGGAGAAGTTGCAATTGGCACATGGTAAGTGAGGAAGTATAACGCAAGGGGTGGCGCATGGAACAAGACAGCCCGTGGAAAGAAGTGCTGGAAGATTTGTTCGAAGAGTTTCTCGAATTTTTCTTTCCCGAGGTGCATCGCGATATCGATTTCGGCAAAGGCTATGAGTTTTTAGATAAAGAGCTGCAACAGATCATCGTTGAAAGCGAAGCCGGCGCGCGTGTGGTTGACAAGCTCGCCAAAGTATTTCTGCACGACGGGGGCGAGGGTTGGCTGTTGATTCACATCGAAATTCAAGGCTACACGCAGGAAGTATTTCCAGAGCGCATGTTTGTTTACAATTATCGCATCTTTGACAGGTTCCAAAAAGAAGTCGTGAGCCTTGCACTGTTGACGGACGACGATCCGCGCTTTCGCCCGCATGAATATCTTCGCTCGCGTTGGGGGTTTGGCGTGCATTGTTGGTTTCCGACGGCCAAGATTGTTGATTATCGTTCGTGCCTAGACGAATTGGAAAACAGCTCACAGCCGTTCGCTCTCATCGTCAGAGCTTTTTTGAAAACGCTCGAAGTCGAAGGCAACGCACAGGAAGCGTATCGCTGGAAGAAGACCTTTCTGCTCGAACTCTACCGCCTTGGCATGTCACGCGAAACTATTCGGAAGATTTACAAGTTTATTGATTGGGTCATGAGATTGCCAAAAGAAATGGAGCAGCAACTTTTTATAGATATCAAAACCATTGAGGAGAAAACGAAAATGCCGCATCTTACAACTGCAGAACGAATCGGAATGGAAAAGGGAATGGAAAAGGGGATGAAAACCGTAATTGCAACGATGCTCAGAACCAAGTTCGGCGAAGACGGACGATCATTAGCCGAGCGTGCCGCTCAGGTCCAAGATTTATCGGCTTTGGAAGAATTGTCTGAAAAAATCATGCTGGCCCAAAGCCTTTCCGAAGCCGAAAGTTTTTTCCATGAAATTGAATTGCGGCTTAACTAAAAATCCCTCACATGACCATCCCGTTCAAAGTCAACGGTAAGAAATACGAGCTCGAAGCGCCGCCGATGAAGCGGCTGCTTGACGTGTTGCGCGAGAATCTGCATTTGACTGGCACGAAAGAAGGCTGCGGCGAGGGCGAGTGTGGCTCGTGCTCGGTGCTGCTTAATGGCGAAGTCGTCAATTCGTGTTTGGTGCCGATTTGCCAAGCCGCAGGCGCGAGCATTGTCACTATCGAAGGTTTGGCGCAAGACGGCCGCTTGAGCGCGGTGCAGCAGGCCTTCATTGAACACGGCGGCGCGCAATGCGGAATTTGCACGCCGGGCATGTTGCTCGCCGCCACGGCTTTGCTCAATGGGAATCCGCACCCCTCACGTGATGAGATCAAAGAAGGCATCGCCGGAAATCTTTGCCGCTGCACTGGGTACATGAAAATTTTCGAGGCGATAGCAAAGGCTGCCATATGATCTCGACCATCACCGTACAAACGCCTCGAAATTTAACGGAGGCCTACGACCTTCTGCAGAAGCAGCAAGGCCATATTAAGATTCTGGCCGGCGGCACGGATTTGATGGTCACGCTCAATACGCGCGTTGAAGTTCATCCCGCCTATTTGAACATTTGGCCGCTGCGCGAACTGCGCGGCCTCTCGGAAGTGGGCAATGCCATTCGCATTGGTGCGTTGACGACTTACACGCAAATCATTCGCGCGCCGCTCGTGCAGCAGCACGCGCGCATTCTCATCGAGGCGGCAAAGTCCGTCGGCGCGGCGCAAATTCAAAATCGTGGTACACTGGGTGGAAACATTGTGAATGCTTCGCCGGCCGGAGATACGTTGCCCGTGCTGGCCGTGCTCGAAGCAGAGTTGGAAATCGGCAGTTCGCGCGGCATTCGCACAATCCCCTTCAGCCAATTCTATACCGGCTATCGCAAAACCGTGCTCGCGGCAGATGAGTTGTTGCTCGCGGTTCATTTGCCCAAGCCGCATGCAAATGACTGGCAATACTTCCGCAAAGTTGGAACACGGCAAGCGCAAGCCATTTCCAAAGTGGCGCTGGCGCTGCTCGCGTGCGTTGATGCAGCAAAGCGAATCGAAGCTATACGCATCGCCTACGGCGGCGTCGCGCCGACGGTGATGCGCACGCCCCAAACCGAAAATTTGCTCACTGGGCAAGTGCTCTCCGAAGCGCTCATCCAACAAGCGCAGCAACAAGTGCGGGCCGAAGTGCGTCCCATTTCCGACGTGCGCTCGACCGCCGAATACCGTCGCCTCATCTCGGGTAACATTCTAGCCAGAAGCTTGTATGAGCTGCTTGCAGGCACGCTGCCGTGATTCCGCCCTTGCTCCTTCCTGGTTTGGATAAAAATCTCAAAACTCGGCTTTGCGTTTTGGGTGGGGATTTTTATATTGATGAAAGTGCAAACTCTATCCTCGTACCATTATGAATAAAACCGATCTAATGGCTCTCGTTGCCAAGGGCGAATCCTCCTTCGTCGAATTTAAACGCGATGCCGAGGATTTAAAGGCCGAGACCATCTCAGAGTACATCGTCTGCTTTAGCAATGCCAAAGGCGGGCAGATCTTGCTCGGGGTGGAGGATGACGGAACGATTACCGGGCTGCAAAACCGTTTTGGAGATTACGGCCATTGGATTTCGCAAGCCGTGCAAGGCTATGTGCATCCACACGTTATTGTCGAATATGAAGAAGTGCCGGTTGATGATCTGCGTGTCGCCGTCATTACCGTGCCAATGGGCGTGGCCAAGCCTTATTGCAAGCGTAAAGGCAAAGAAGCGGTTGAAAGATATTTCATTCGCGACGTCACACGCTGCCGCGAAACTGACCGCGAAGAGCTGCGGCGGCTTTTTCAAGCCTCCGGTTTCATTCATTATGAAGTGACGCCCGTGCCGCGATCTGCGCTGCAAGATTTGTCCGAGTTCCGCCTGGCCGATTACTTTCGCAAAGTGCACGACCTTGAGTTGGAAGAACTTTCAGAACAGGCGCGCACCTCCTTGTTGATCGACAATCAATTGTTGAGCACGGCTTTGGGCGAAACGGCGTGTACATTGGCAGGCATGCTGTTATTCGGAAACAAAGATCGCGTGAAAAGATTGGTACCACAAAGCGGCGTCACAGCCGTCGAATTCGACAGCGCCGAGGCCGACATTGCCGGCAAATATCGCAAGGAGATCAACGGCCCTTTGCCGAGCCTGCGAGGCGGAACGGGCGAGATTGTCGAAGCCGGCGTCATTGATGAAGCCGTCGAATTTGTCTTGCGCGTCACCTCTTCGGAAACGATCACCGGTACGCAGCGCACGACCCACTTTGTTTATCCCCCCGAAGTTTTACGCGAGATTCTTGTCAATGCCGTTGCGCATCGAGATTATACGATTGGCGGCGCAAACATCAGCCTGGCGTTATTTCCCGATCGCTTGGAAGTTGAAAGCCCGGGCGGGTTACCGAATACGATTACACTGGAAGGCATGAAACGCGGCGCGCGCTATCATCGCAATCCCATGCTCGCCGATTATCTGCGGGATTATAACTATCTCGACAAAACCAGCCGGGGCATTTCACGCAAAATCATCAAAGGCATGCTGGCGCACAATGGCAAAGAGCCGGCGTTCGAGCTGCGCGGCGAAAGCTTGCGCGTGACGTTATGGGCATGAAGCCTCGCGTTTCCCAAACCGCGCTACGGATCTTTTTCTTGCGTCATACAACCCGCTAAACAACTGTGAGATTCCATCACGCAAGGAGGCTGTGAGATGAATGAAAGCCGTCAGGGCTACTACCATCACCCTACGGTGCAGGGCGAGCAGGTAGTATTTATCAGTGAAGACGACTTGTGGAGCGTAGCCCTTGGCGGCGGCATTCCGCGAAGATTGACCAGCAACCTCGGCACGGTCAGCTCGCCGCGCCTCTCGCCCGACGGCCGCTGGCTGGCGTTTTGTGGTCGCGAAGAGGGCCAGCCCGATGTTTACGTCATGCCCGCGGAGGGCGGCGAAATGCAGCGCTTGACTTATCTCGGCACGGTCGCCCGGATTGCCGCGTGGACGCCCGATAGTCAAAGCGTGCTCTTCCTCAGCACGCATCGCAATCCCAACCCTCTCGATCAACCACTCGTTTATCGCGTTTCCCTCGCCGGCGAATATCCGCAAAGCTTCCTCAATTGCCCCACACGCAATCTTGCCCTCCAACCCAACGGCTCCGGCTTGGTATTGGGCCGCAACAACGACGATAATGCGCGCTGGAAGCGCTATCGCGGCGGCACGTGCGGTGAAATTTGGATCGACCGCAATGGCGAGCGCCAATTCGAAAAGCTGCATTTGCCGCAGGGCAACCCCAATGGGCCAATGTGGATCGGCGAGCGCATTTATTTCGTGTCGGATCATGACGGCATCGGCAACATATATTCCTGCACGCTCAACGGCGAAGATTTGCGGGCCGAAACCAGACATCGCGAGTTTTACGCACGGCACGCAAGCACGGACGGCAAGGCCATTGTTTACCAAATGGGCGGTGATATTTGCGCGCTGGAAGCAGCCAGCAGCCGTGATCGCCGCATCGCCGTGCATTGGCGCAGCCCGCTCGTGCAAACGCAACGCCGGTTTTCCACGGCCACGCGCCATTTGGACAATTATCATCTGCATCCCAAAGGCCATGCGATCGCGCTCACTTCACGCGGCAAAATTTTCAGCATGGCGCATTGGGAAGGCGCCGTGGTGCAATATGGCGTGCGCGAAGGCGCGCGCCACCGCCTCGTGCACTGGCTGCACGACGGCAAACATCTGCTCGCAGTGAGCGACCAAGACAACGGCGAAGAAAAATTCGCGGTCTTCAGCGGCGAGCCCGAAGTGGAGCCCGAACGCGTTTTCAGCGTACCGCCGGGAAGAATTCAAACCCTGGTCACCTCTCCCACCGCCGCGCTGGCAGTGTGGACCACGAGCCGCCTCGAATTGTGGAGCATGAATTTGGAAAACGGCGAAAGCCGCCGGCTCGATTACAACGAATTCGCCGAAATTGCCGGCGTTACTTTTTCTCCGGACGGCCAATGGCTCGCCTATCGCAAACGGGTTTCCACGGCCCAAAGCGCGATCTTTCTCTGCGCGCTGCAAACCGGCGAAGTGCATCGCATTACGGAGCCGGTGCTGTATGACATGCAGCCGCACTTCGATCCCGACGGCCGCTATTTGTATTTTATTTCCGCGCGTGTGCTCAATCCCTACAGCGACATGATTCAATTTGCCGTGGGTTTTCCCGGCCCAATGAAACCCTATCTCATCACTTTGCGCAAAGAGCTGCAGAATCCTTTCCTGCCGCTGCCCGCGGCCCCGGGCGAAGAAAGTACGGCTTCGAAAAACGGCCACAGCAACGGCGTTGCCACCGCTGAGAAGACCGCGGAAGACGGCAACGAAGAAAAGACGGAGGCGAAGGAGAAAAACCCCGAGCCGCTGCGCATTGATTTAGAGGGCATTCAAGATCGCGTCCTCGAGTTTCCGGTGAAGGAGGGCATCTATCGCCAAATTCTGGGCATCAAAGATAAAGTCGTGTTCACGTCATTCCCCATGCGCGGGCGCGCGGATTTGGGCGATACCTCGGCGTGGGACGATGAAGACGAGCGCGGCACGCTTTGGGTGTATGACTTCATCAATCAAAAATTGGAAACGCTCGTCAGTGACGTGAACAGCATACAAGTTTCCAACGGCGGCAAAACGTTGAGCTATCGTTGCGGCCGGCGCATTCGCGTGTTGAAAGCGGGCGAGAAACCCGCGGAAAGCAGCGAAGCCGCCACGCGCAAAACCGGCTGGCTCGAGCTCGGGCGGGTGAAATATGCGTTCGATCCGCGCGCGGAATGGCGGCAGATGTTTCGCGAAGCGTGGCGCTTGCAACGCGAGTTTTTTTGGAATGAACACATGTCCGGCGTGGATTGGCAAAAAGTGTATGAACGCTATTTTCCTCTGCTCGAGCGCGTGGCCACCCGCTCGGAATTTTCCGACTTGATTTGGGAGATGCAAGGCGAGCTGGGAACTTCGCACGCCTACGAGCTCGGCGGCGATTATCGCTACACGCCCTATTATTCCATCGGCCGCCTCGGCGCGGATTTGGATTTCGACGCCGCGGCGCAGCGTTACACGTTCGCGAAAGTATATCGCGGCGACGTGTGGATGAAAGATTGTTCCTCGCCGCTGTGCGCACCGGGTTTGAATATCAATGCCGGCGACGCCTTGCTCGCCATCGGCGGCGTGCGCCTGAGCGCGACTCTCACGCCGGGGCAACTGCTCGCCAATCAAGCCGGGCAGGAGGTGGTGCTCACCGTGCAAGCGCCCCACGATAGCGCGCCGCGGCACCTCACCATCAAAACGCTCGGCTCGGAATACTGGCTGCGTTACCGTGAATGGGTGGAACGCAACCGCAAGCGCGTGGAAGAAGCAACCGCCGGTCGCGTGGGTTATTTGCACATTCCGGACATGAGCACGCGCGGCTTGATCGAGTTTCATCGTTACTATCTCGGCCAAACCAACAAACCCGGCTTGATCGTGGACGTGCGCTATAATGGCGGCGGCAACGTTTCCTTCGTGCTGTTGGAGAAACTCATTCGCCGGCCTTTGGGCTATGATGTGAAGCGTTGGGGCGCGCCCGTGCCATATCCGCAAAACTCGTTGCGCGGCCCGGTGGTCGCGATCACGAACGAGTTTGCGGGTTCCGATGGCGACATCTTTTGCCACAGCTTCAAACTCATGAAAGTCGGGCCGCTCATTGGCAAGCGCACGTGGGGCGGCGTGATCGGCATTGACAACCGTTACAATCTTGCGGACGGCGGGCGCACCACGCAGCCGCAATATTCTTTTTGGTTCACAGACGTGCAATGGAAAGTGGAAAACTACGGCGTCGATCCCGATATTGAAGTCGACTTCGATCCGGATGCGCATTTGCGCGGCGAGGATCCGCAATTAGAACGCGGCATTCGCGAAGCGCTGCGCTTGTTGCAAGAACAAGGCGAAGCGCTTCCCAAGTTCGAAGGCTGGCCGCATTTGCCGCTGCCGAGTTGAGTGTGTTGTGGCGGGGTGGAAAGAAGAGGCTGCACCCATAAAAGCGCGTGGCAATTTTTGCTCGCGCTTTTTTATGTCTTGTCGCGGCTCCACCGAGGTGCGTTCTTCGCTTGTTTACCGAGGTGGTCTCTTCGCGCGAGGTGGCTTGGAGCCAAAAGCAAGCGCGTGCTTCGAAAAAACCCTTTTAATTGAAAACGAAAATCGTTATGGTCTTGCGCGAACATAAATCTTTTCCAAACCGATAAACCAACACACGCGATGAATTCCGAAGCTTTGTTTGCAAAAATTTGGGAAGAGAACGAGCTCGCGGTGCTGGCGCGTTCGCAGCGGGCTTGTGAAGAAACCGCGGCGCTCGTGCGCAGCAAGAAGCCGGAGGCGGTTTTCAGCCAGCTCGTGCGCGTCTATCGCCAGCCCTCGCAGAATTGGAACAATGCCGCGCGGCACATTTGGCAAGAGCTGCAAGCTGACAACGCTGAGGATCATTCCGAATTTGAAAAAATGTTTTCGCAGTTGGCAAGCACGCAGCACGTGTCAAGTTTGCGTGAAAACCTGCGCCTTTGGCTGTGGCGGCGCGTGGTGCGCAGCGGTAAGCAGCATTTAATCGAAAGCCGCTTCTTTGCGGATGCGCATTTGTTTCATCGCACGCTGCAGGAAGACCGGCTCGTGCTGTGGTACGGCAGCCGCATCGCGGAATGGCCGATTCAACTTTTGCTGGCGCTGTTTCTCGGCGGCCGCGAGCATACCCAGCGTTTGCGTTTACAGCTTTGCTGGCCCACCGCGAGTTTGCCCGCGGACTTTGTGGCTTCACGCCCGGAAAACCGCGCACTGCGCCGTTTGTGGGAAGCGCGTATCCTCGTGCGCTTCGGTCAATGGGCGCACTTACACCCTTCCATTATGCTGTTGTTGCCGGAGGTTTCCGCTTTCTCTTCTCCGGTGTTCGCATGGCGGGAACACCAGTTGGTGGCGCACATGCAAGACGGTCGCATATGGCCGGTGCAAGCGTTCGATCTCGCGGCTTTGTTTTTTGATGAAGCGCTTGCGCTGTTTCGGCGCGACCGCCGTGCGCTGTGGCGCAATCTCGTGGCATATGCGGAGAGTTATCGCGCGCGTCCGGAAGACGTGGCTTCGCAGTTCGTGCTCCAATTTTTCGAAGCTTGGGGGTTGCACACGCTGCGCGAAGCCGAGCCGGATTTTCTGCATGAATTTGCCGAGAGCATTTGCTTTCTTGACGATCTACGTCGCTTGATTTAAATCAGGAGGCTTTACAACGACTTTAGCGAAAGGAAGTCTTTCAGAGTAATCCTCGAGCGCAGCCGGCCGTATCGGCGTAATCAAAATGACGGCACGCTTGGAAGATTACAAATCCCCCAAAACCTCTTTCACTTCTTTATAGCGAGCCTTTCCATGAAACGTCTTGGCTGCCTGTTCGCCCTCATTTGCTGCCTGCCTCTGCTACCCGCTCGTTCTTATGCACAGTCCGACGGGGCGCTGCAATTCGCGCTGGACTATGCGCGTTTTCGCATGAACCCCAATACGGCACAAGTGGAATTGTACATCGCGCTGCCGCGCGCGCAACTTCGCTTCGTGCCAGACGCCGGCGATTTGCTCGCCGCTTTCGAAGTGCAAGTCACCATTGCCTTAACTGATTCCGCAGTAGTGAATCATGCCTGGAGCGCGCACACGATTGCGAAAGACACTTCGGAAATCAAACCCAGCCAATTGCTGTACACGCAGGCCGCATTTCAATTGCCGGTGAACAATTATCGCGTTGTCGTGCGCGTGCACGATAAGAACAGCGCTTTGGTGGGAGTGCAAACACTGGAGCTCCCGGTCGAAGCCTTCGAAAGTGAAAAACTGGCTTTGAGCGACATCGAAATTTCCTCGCGCACCACCCGCGATACGGCTTGGTCTCCGTTCTATAAAAATCGCTACACCGTCATTCCCAATCCGAACGCAACTTTTGGATTGGCGCTGCCCATGCTCTACACGTATGCTGAAATTTACAATCTTTCTCATCCGAGCGACAGCAGCTATTCGGTGGTGTATCGCATTCTCGACGGCCAAGGCAAGCAGATGAAATCGTTGCCCGAGCGCCGCCGTCCCATCGTCGGCAAGCAATTGGTGGAAGTGGGCGCGTGCAACGTGGTGTCATTGCCGGGTGGAACCTATTTCTTGGAAGTGCGCGTGACCGATCATGGCACCAAACAGGAAGCTTTTCGCCGCCGAAAATTTTTCGTTTATCGTGAAGATGCAGCGCCGGCCGCTACGCAAACCGCGGCGGAGGTCGGCTATGAATTTCTCATGCTGCAGTATCGCGATCGCCCGCTCGCGGAGCTTGACAAGGAATTCAAAACGGTGCGCTACATTTCCACAAAAGAAGAGCAAAAGATCTATGCGTCGCTCGAAGAGCAGGGGAAGCGCGATTTTCTGGTCAAATTCTGGCAAAGCCGCGACCAATCGCCGGAGACGCCGCGCAATGAATACCGCGAAGAGTATCTCGCTCGCGTCAAGTACTCGCAAGATAATTTTTCGGGATTGCGCGAAGGTTATGAAACGGACATGGGGCGCGTGCTCTTGGTCTACGCGCAGCCCAGCGAGATCGAACGCTTTCCGAGCAGCAGTGAAAATCGTCCGTATCAAATTTGGAAGTATTTCGAGTTGGAAGGCGGGGTCGAATTTATTTTCGTAGACGTGAACAATTGGGGCGAATACAAGCTTGTGCATTCCACCGCGCGCGGCGAGCTGTCCGATGCGGATTGGGAAAGATGGATCAATCCCAGCCGCTGAAAGTCATGGCGCCGCCCCGGCAAATCTCAAACGAGAAATTTGCAATGCAAAACTTCAGGAGCCGTTTACGCCGCGGCCGGCGTTTGCACTCTTTTGCTATGGAGCAATGGCGGCAAGATCACTACCAAAATCGCAAGCAATCCCCACAAGCTGGTGCAACACACGGCAATGCCCAAATATGAAAGCGCCGTGGCGTGATAAAAAGCGGGCTCCAGATGGTACGCGGGCGCGGGAGCAGGCTCCGCTTCCGGCTCACTGGCTTTGTCCTTCTTCTTGCGCTTACTTTCCACGAGTGCAGGCTCCGGCTTTTGGGGCGGCACGACCACGATGCTTCTCAAACGCAGCACGCTCCCCACGATGAAAAGCACCAAACCGATTGCGCCCACCCACCATGAAGCTTGCGGGAGCGGACTGGACCAAAAAACTTCCCCGCGATAACGCTGATCCAGAATCGGCAATACGAGATTCGTGAGAAAGCTTGTGCCGCTCAACCACACGATCCATCGCGGATGCTGCTCTGCGCGATACCAGTGAATCAAACCTTCCGGCGCCGGTTGTAACAGCTCCAGCGTGCGCACCGCGATCATGACGAGCAGAAATGCCACCAACAAAGGCTGCTGCTGCAAATTAGTAACGCCGAGCAACAAGATGAGCAGCACAGCGAAAAGCGCCAAACGAGGGATTTTTTTGAGGAGATTCATGGTGTTTTTTGGTGATTACACAAGGTGTTCATTGTCAGGCGTGCATCTGATGCCTTAAACCAAGCCACGTTGCAACTGAATTCTATGCTCCTGATTTCGGTTTATTGTTCAGGCTGGCCCACAAATACCACGTTGCAATCGCGCGATAGGGCTTCCACTTTTCCGCGAGTGCGCTGATGCGTTTGGCCTCCGGCAATTTGCGCAGGCCATAGGCTTTTTTGATGGCATTGCGAAAGCCGAGATCGCCGACGGGCAGAACATCGAGACGTCCGAGCGAAAAGATTAAGAACATTTCCGCAGTCCAGCGGCCAATGCCTTTCACCTGCGTCAACGCGAGGATAATCTCTTCGTCATGCATGCGCGCAAAACGGCGGGGATTGATGAAGTCTTCCTGCCATTTGCTGGCAAGATCGCGCAAGTATGCCATCTTTTGGCGCGAGACGCCCACGCTGCGGAATTGTTCGTCGCGCAATTGCAAAATGGCCGTCGGTAGCACTTGGCCGTCGAGCAGATTTTGGAAACGCATGAAGATTGTAGCCGCAGCCTTGATGGAGAGTTGTTGCGAGAGAATGGCTTCCACTAACGAGCGAAAATAGCGGCGATCCGGTTTTATCATGCAGGCGCCATGCTGCGCAATGAGCTTGGCCAACACGGGATCGCTTCGACGCAGATGGTTTTCGGCGGCAATCAAATTTTTCATAGTGCAAAGTTAAGCGATTTTGCTTAAAGTGCAAGAGGCTCTTTGAAGATTCTGACTGCACATTTTGAATAACGACGAGCTTGAGAGGAACATGAGCATGAATGATGACACAAGCACTGCAGGCACAATTTATCCTGTCGCAAAAGCTGCCGGGCTGAAGCCGGAGGGCGCGCAGCAACGCCCTACGGAGGTTCCGCCGGCCGGCTGTGTGCAATCCCTCAATCCTGCCACGGGCGAGGTTTGGCAGGAGTATGCTTCGGCCTCCGTGGAGCAAGTACAAGCGCTGGTGGCTCGCGCGCGCGCGGCGCAAAAAGAGTGGAGTGCGCTTGCATTTGAACAGCGCGCGGCTTATCTCCGCAAGCTTGCTGATCTGGTGCTTGCACGGCAGATGGAAATCGCGCAACTCGTCACGCGTGAAAACGGCAAGCCGATATTCGAAGCGCTCGTCACGGAAATCATGCCCTCGCTCGATTTCATTCATTACTATCTCAAACACGGCAAAAAGCTGTTGCGCCCGCAGCGCGTGCCCCATGCGAATTGGGCCTTGAAAACGAAACGCGGTAAAATCGTACACGAGCCGCTGGGGGTCGTGGGCATCATCTCACCGTGGAATTATCCGTTCATGCTGCCGCTCGGCACGATTGCGCCGGCATTGTTGGCGGGCAACACCGTTGTGCTCAAGCCCTCGGAATTTACGCCGAGCAGCGCGCTCAAAATCGCGGAACTGCTCGAACAGGCCGGCTTGCCGAAGAATGTTTTCGCGATTGCGGTTGGCGATGGCGCTACGGGTGCGGCGCTTGCGCAATGCCAACTCGATCGCATAATCTTCACGGGCAGTTTGGCAACCGGTCGCAAAGTCGCACTCGCCGCAACGGAGAAATTGATTCCCGTCACACTCGAATTGGGCGGGAGCGACGCCATGCTTGTATTGCGCGACGCGGATTTGGACTATGCTACAAGCGGCGCATTGTGGGGCAGATTTATGAACTGCGGACAGAGTTGCGTCGCGGCCAAACGCATTTTTGTCGAGCGCGAAGTGTTCGAGCCGTTTGTGGAAAAGCTCGTGCGCAAAGTGCAACAGCTTCGTTTGGGAAAAGGCGACGATCCCGACACGGATATTGGCCCCTTGATTCGCGAGCGCCAGGCGAATATGATCGAAGCGCAATTGCGTGAAGCAGTCGCAAGCGGCGCCAAAATTTTGTGCGGCGGCAAACGCCGTCGGGATTTGGGGCCGTGCTTCTTCGAGCCAACGGTTTTGGTGGAAGTTACGCCGAAGATGAACGTCATGTGCGAAGAAACCTTCGGGCCGCTCTTGCCAATTTATCCCGTGGCCAATGCCGAAGAAGCGCTGCAACTTGCCAACGCTTCGGAGTTCGGCCTCTCTGCCAGCGTGTGGACGAAAAACATGAAACTCGCGCGTTCCCTCGCGAGTCGCATCGAGGCGGGTTCGGTGTTGATCAATGACGTGATCGCGCACGTGGGCACAAGCGAAGCTTCGTATGGCGGCATCAAAAGTAGCGGCTTGGGCCGCACCCACGGCCCGGAAGGTTTGCTCGATATGGTGCGCACCAAGTTCGTCGATACGGATGTCGTCACGTTCCTGCGCAAGCCCTGGTGGTATCGTTACAATGCCAAAATGCTCAACAACATTTCGAGTTTCTCGCACTTTCAGCACGCCCGCTCGCTATGGACGCGGGTGAAAAACATTCCGGGGACATTGAGGTTGTTGAGCCAGCAGGGGAAGGTTTGAAAAATTCTCTTGCCTGCGGACGCTGGATTTGGGATATTGTCTTACGCGTGGCTCCAAGTCGTGGTGACTACAGTCTGCGCCCAATGCGGAGAAAAAACATACTCGCCGGAAGTCACGGATGAGCTCATGGAACGTGCCAAAAGAAAGCTCAATGCCGCGAGAAAAGTGAAGTGCCCGTCTTTGATGATGCACTGCAGGCTTCATAAAGCAAAATAGTAAATCCCCAGCGCGACCTCTCGTACCACAGCCTCATCCCAAAAAATTTTTTCACGGGGGAAGTATGAAACGCTTCCCGGTGTTTCTAGCTTTGTTTGGACTCGCCGCCTTTGTTCGTTCCACGCGCGGGCAAATTATCATTTCCGAAGTGATGTACAATCCGCGCGGCAGCGAGCAAGCGAATGAATTCGTCGAGCTATTCAATCTTAGCGCGACGGATTCGGTCTCGTTCGCGGGCTGGCAAATCGGCGAACGCGGCGCGCTCGATGAGATCATCGCACAAGCACGCGGGCTTGTGCTACGGCCGCAGAGTTACGCCGTCATTCTCGATCCCACCTATTTCCAATCCTCCACGCAGTACGATTCTCTTATTCCTCCCGAAGCTTTGATCCTCACCATCGACGACAACACGCTCGGCAACGGCGGCCTTTCAAACAGTACCGCGGAGACTGTGATACTGGTGAATGCCGAAGGCGATACCGTTGCGCAATACAGGTACTCGCTGGGCAACGGCGACGGTATTTCGGATGAAAAGCTCGAGCTTGATGAAGATGATTCCGCGCAAAACTGGGCGAACGCTTTGCGCGTAGACGGCACGCCCGGCTTCACGAACTCCGTGGCGCGTGCGGAACATGATGGTGAATTGGTGGCGCAGAGCCTCACCATTACACCGTATCCATTACGGGAAAATACTCCGGCGACGATTTCGGTATTGCTGCACAACGCCGGTCGCGAGCCTTTTTCGAACCTTACCGTAGATTTCGATGCGATTCCAGTCGGGCGTGAATTCGGCTCACCAGTTTATCTCGGCTATGCTACTTCCGCGGAAGCGTTGGCGCGCAACGATACTTTGCGATTGCGCTTCAATGCTCTTCCAATGAGCGCCGGACGTTACCGGCTTCTAGCGACTCTCACCATTGCGAATGATGTGAATGCGCGCAATGATACGGTGTCGATGCCGATTGCAGTGGGCTGGCGGCGCGAGGTCGTGGCCATCAACGAAATTATGTTCGAGCCTGCGAGCGGCCAGCCAGAGTGGATCGAGATTTACAATCCACAAAATTTCAGCTTGCCGCTGCCGGATTGGGCGATCGAAGACGAAAGCGGCAGCAAAGGCTCGATCACTGAAACGATTTTTATTCCACCGCAAAGCTATCGCGTGCTCACGGCTTCGAAAGAGTTGGCAAGCCTTTTCGATCTCCCCGATACGGCCATCATACTGCTCAACAGATTTCCCTCGCTGAACAACAGCGGCGACGCCGTGCGCTTGCGCGATTTTAGTGGCGCAATCATTGATTCGATAGGCTATGAAAAGGAATGGGGCGAGCCGGGCAGGTCAATCGAGAAGATTTGGTATGAGCGCGCGAACCTCGAACGTAATTGGCTGCCGAGCAAGTCGCATCGCGGCGCAACGCCTGCGGCCTTCAACAGCGTCAGCCCGCGCGAGTATGATCTCGACCTCAATCCCCTGCGTATCGAACCGGAGCAGCCGCAGTATGGCGAGACGGTGCAATTGGAGGCCATCGTGCGCAATCGAGGCCGCAATACGCTTTCAAATTTTTCTGTGGCGATTTTCTACGACACGACGGGCTTGGCAAACTGGAATGCCGCGATGGTATTGGCAACCATTCCCATCGTGCGGGAAGTGTTGCCGGAAGACTCCGTGATCGTGCCGTTTTCTTGGCACTCTCCACCTGCGGGGAAGATTCAACTCATGGCGGAAGTTTATGCGACCGCAGATATGGCGGCGGAAAACAATCGCGTGTTTGCGCTTTTGCAGGTCGGTTTCCCTCGACATGGATTGGTGATTAACGAAATTATGTTCGATCCGCTCGAAGCGCAGCCGGAATGGGTGGAGATTTTCAATTTGCAGTCCGTACACGTATCTTTGCAGCATTGGTTTTTGGAAGATGAAGCGCAAAGCCGCGCGGCAGTTGTCGAACGGATTCTCATTCCTCCGCATGGCTTTCGCGTGCTGACTGCTTCGGCGAACTTGGCCTCGCGCTTCAACATACAGGACAGCGTCATCATTGTTGTGCAAAACTTCCCGGCTTTGAATCAGAGCGGAGAAACTGTGCGATTACGCGACCTCAACGGCAATGTGATTGACTCAATCGCGTATGACAACAGTTGGGGCAAGACCGGCAAATCGATTGAGAAGATTTGGTCCGAACGCGGGAACGACCGCAACAATTGGTCGCCGAGTCTCGCACCACGAGGCGGAACACCGGGAGCATTGAATAGCGTCAGCCCTCGCGAGTATGACCTCGAGGTGCGTGCCGTGCGTTTCTACCCGCTTCGTCCGCGATACGGCGAGAGCGTACGCGTTGAAACGAGCATTGTCAATCGCGGCCGTCGCGCGCTGACGAATTTTTCTGTTCTCATCTATTACGAACCGGCAGGAACGCAAGGCTGGATGCAATTGGGCGAGATGACCGGCAATCAAGAATTACCGTCGGAAGACTCGCTGCTCATACAATTCGACTGGCCGCAACCACCTTCCGGAAGAAATTCGATCATGGTAGAAGTGCGCGAGGCGCGTGATCTGATTGCAGAGAACGACCGCGTCGTTGCCAGCTTGGCGATTGGCTATCCCGCCAAATCCGTGATCATCAATGAAATCTATTATGGACCGCGCAGCAATGAGATCGAGTGGTTCGAGCTGTTCAATCGCGCCGTAAATCCGGTTGATCTTTCCGAGTGGCTGTGGCAGGACGCGGAAGCGGACGAGCCAGCGATTTTTCCGGATTCGGCACTCATTCTTTTGCCGGGAAAATATGCGGTGGTTTCATCGCGCGGCAACGTTCCTTTATTAGAAAACCAGGCACTCCATATTCAGATTCCCAAATGGCTCACGCTCAACAATGATCGTGAAAGTTTGAAACTCTACGACTTTAACGTCGGGAGACAGGATAGCTTGCATTTTAATGCAGCTTGGGGCGGTGGTATTGGTTTCTCACTTGAACGAATAAATCCCAATCTTATGTCGCAGGATAGCAGTAACTGGAGTACTTGTGTTGATCTTTCGGGTGCGACACCTGGCAGGCAGAATTCGATTTTCACAAGTGTGATACCCAACGCCGCCTCAATTTCGGTGGCTCCCACGCCATTTTCTCCCGACGATGATGGCATTGATGATTTTGCAGTTTTTCAAATGAACCTCCCGGTGACCAGTGCGACGGTACATCTTAAGATTTATGATTTGCGTGGGCGCTTAATTCGGCAATTGCTGAACACACGTGCGGTAGGATCACGCTTTGAAACAATCTGGAATGGCCGCGATGAACAAGGGCAACCCGTCCCCACTGGAATCTACATTGTTCTGTTGCAAGCGATCCGCGCAGAACAAGGCGTGTTGATTTCGGCCAAAACCACCGTTGTTTTGGCGCGAACAAATAATTAATAATGGAGCAGAATCTCACTTTAGATTTTTAATTACAAACATTTGAACGATAGCATATTTATAACTGAAAAAGATTAAAATTCATGATCCAAAAATATTTCTTGCATACCCGAGAGCAATTTTCTATTTTGCCGCCCTAATTTTTACGGTATTGCAGCATTTGAACATTGACACAAACAAAACGCAGAAACAGAAGATTTCGTGTTCATCAAGAAAACAAAATATTGTGTTTGAATTAAATTAACTAAGGGAGAATAGCTCTTCACTTATATTTTTCCGTGCAAAACATCTCCTAAGAATTCTTCTGCGCCTTCACGGCGCATTTTGTTTTTAAGTGGTCGATTTTCGGCAATGTGCAACAAAAAGTGATTTAGTCTTGCCCACTCTCAAAAATAATGAGAGAATCTTGTGAGCGATAAGCATCTATAAATATGTAGAAATTGAGAGATGGCATATGGCTTGCAAAATTTGGATGCGTTTTGATTCCATACAGCATTTCAGCCGAACAAATTACACCCATAACACCACGATTCAAGTTAATTCAATACGTCGAACATACATTGGAGGTAAAAATGTCAACAGAACGTCGCGGAGATTCCTTTCTAAAAAGATTGCATATCTCCCGGGTCGTCCTGTATGTCATTTTGGTCGGTGCCTGTGTGACCGCGACATATTTCAGCGTGCGATACTATACACTTTCCCAACAACAGAGCGCGAAGATCAGTCAGTTGGAAAGAGCCATGCACGAGCTATCGTCACAGATGAACATCGATAGTATCCGGCAGTATAGTATCAAGAAGGTGATCGCAATCATTGATCTCTTCAATCCGCAAATGGAATCTAGCCAGAAATACGAGATCGCGAACACGGTTTACGAGATGAGCCTAAAATATCATAATCTCGATATTGATCTCATCTGCGCCACCATAACTCACGAAAGCGGCAAAACCTGGAATCCGCAGGTGGTTTCGCATGCGGGCGCCATGGGTCTCATGCAAATCATGCCGACGACTGGCATGTACCTAGCTTCCTACGAAGGCGTAAATTGGACGTCGAGCGAAAGCGTGCTCTTCGATCCGATCTACAATATCCGGCTCGGTTGCCGTTATCTGTCTTCGTTGATCGATGAGTACAAGCTGGACGGTGGATTGGCCGCCTATAACGGTGGGCCCCGCATGGCCGCAAAGTGGATCAAAGGCAATTACGCGGACGGCATCTTGTGGGAAGAGACGTCAAATTATATTCCCTCCGTTCGCAAAATTTACGAGCAGTACCGCCAAATGACAATGTAAAGTACCTTGATACAGCTCAAAGCCTCGTGTGACTAGGAACGTTGCGCGAGGCTTTTTTATTTACTGGGCTGCAGCATGAGATCGCCACCACCATTCACGCAACCTCTCCGCAGCTTCGGTTGCGGTGCCAGCTAGCGACAGATCAAAATCAATTGCGGTTTGGCGTCCCATGCGCACTTTGAGCTGCTTGATGCGTTGGTTCCGAATAATCAAAAACTCGAGGTTGCTGCCCACCTCGTAGCGCCGCAATAAATCCTGCCAATTTTCCATCGTCACTTCGGCCCCATCCATCGCCACCAACTTGTCTCCGAGTTCCAACCCCGCGGCATCAGCGCTCGAATTGAATTCGACTTCCGCAACTTCAACCGCGCCATTTTTCTCTCTCACGCTGAGGCCCAAACGTGCTGCGGTCGTATCAGAAAGCACCTTGACGTCTATCCCCGCGAAAGATAGATATTGCTCGAGCGGCAACGCTTCCGTGCCCTCAATGTAGCGTCTGCGAAAATCTTCCCACTGGAGTTTCGTGACGTCGCTCACCGTTTGCCAAAACTGCTCTTCCGTGAAACCGGGCTTGGGATAGCCAAAACGTTGCAGCAAGGCCCGCATCACTTCATCCAGGCTGTGCCGGTTCTGAGTTTCGTGACGAATGCGCAAATCCATGCACAAACCTACGAGATTACCGCCGGGATAGTAGGAAAAAAAGGTGCGGCTAAGATTGCCTTGCTCACCCTCGCCATAATTCCAGAGCCATACGTCGAGACTATTTGCGCTCGGACCGCGGAATTTCCAGCCGCTGGCCTTGCGATAACCGCTGATGATATTCGCATAGAGGCGCAGCCATTTCGTCGGCGACCACAGGCCGCAGCGCACGAGTGTCAGGTAGCCGTAGTAATCTGTAAAGCCCTCGGCAATCCACAAACCCGTGGTGTAGACTTCGCGCGTGTAATCAAACGGGCCGAGTTCAATCGGCCGAATACGTTTGACATTCCACAAATGAAAAAACTCGTGCGCGGCGTACTCCAAATCAATGTCTTGGTTAGCAAGGCCGGCATAGAGGTCCCACCCTTCCACGGAGCCGTAATCTCCCAAGCCGTGCGGCATGCCGATGCTTGTAGAATTAAAATGTTCGAGACCGTAATACTCCGCGCGCGGATCGACATGCCAAATAAAAACGTATTGGCGCGCCGGCATGCTCCCCATCATGCGAATTTGTTCTGTGACAATCTTTTTGAGCTTTTTCGCGAATTCATTTACACGCCCACTTTTCTCTTCCCCATGCACGGCCAGCCTGAAGGTTGCGCCTTCGGCTTCGAACTGCGCTTCCAAGAAATTTCCGATCTCCAGCGGCGCATCGATGAGCTCGTCATAGTTCGGCGCAAAAAAAGTAGAGTCATTCTGCGCTTCCAAGCTCGTTGCAATGCGCCATCCGTGCAATCCTTCTACGCGCAATCGCACGGGCTTTTCTTTTTGATGAATGGCATACATGAAAACTTGCGGTCCGAAAACCTGCGCATGCTCCTCGTTGAATTCACTTTCGACGTCACTCAGAATATTGGCGAAGATGCGATAGGAGACTTTGATTTCTTTCGATCCCGTGCGAGGAAATACGCGCCACGTTTGTTTATCAACTTTTTGAAAGGCGCAAGACTCCCTTCTTTCATTGCAAGCCGAAAACTCCTGCACGAACTTGGCATAATTTGCAATTTGATACGCGCCGGGCGCCCACGCGGGCAAAGCGAAATCAACAAAGCCGCTTTTTGCTGAAGTAGAAACCGTCAGCGTCACTTTTAGAAAATGCTCCTTCGGGTTTTCCAACGTAAGAAGATATTCGTGACGCGGTTGCGCGAATGCGGCACCGGCGAGTATTCCGGAAAGCAACCAAAGCACGCGAGGGAAGATCATAAATTTTTTAAAGTTTGAGTTTCGTGTGTGAATAGCAGGATTGAATCGCCGGGTGCAGCTTTCTAACACGCCACCAATCCAACACGCCCAAGATCGCGTCACGCCGCCTTCGGCGCGGTCGCGGCTCGTTTATCCAACGAAAAATAATCTTCCGCCCATCGCGCCAAGCGCACGAAAGGCAGGCCAATGAGAAAATACATCACAGCCACCATTACGCCGAGACCGACGTAATCGAAATCGATGCCGGCTAGGCGTTGATACTCACGCGTCAATTCCACCATCGCAATCACCGACACGACGGAGGAATCTTTAATCAGTGCGATGAAATCGTTCGTCACTGGCGGAATGACCAACCGAAGAGCTTGCGGCACGATGACATGTCGCAACGACATCCAACGCGTCATGCCGAGCGCGAGCGCGGCTTCCATTTGGCTGCGCGGAATCGACAAAATTCCCGCGCGGTAGTTTTCAGCTTCATAAGCCGCGTAGTTTAATGCCAAACCCGCAATCGCGGCAACAATGGGTGAAAGCTTCACGCCGATGAGCTGCGGCAACGCGTAATAGATGAAGAGCAATTGCACGAGCAATGGCGTGCCGCGCACGATTTCAATATAGATCGTGGACAAAGTGGAAAAGGGGGGAGGCGCATATAATCGCGTAAGCGCGAGCATTAAGCCGAAAAGAATCGCGAGAATCATGGAAGCGAGGGAGAGATAGATTGTCGTCACCGCCGCGCGCGCGAGCAGGGGCAAATAGTCGTGGACATAGCGCTGCAGCTTGTCTTGCCAAGTGCGTTCGTGGCCATGGTCGCGCAGAAAAATTTGCCACGCTGTATGCGGCACATTGGAAGGCTCGTGGTCGCCGAAAAATTCCGCGACGCGCGGCGTCCACATGTTCCAGCGTTCATAAATCGCACGCAACGTGCCGTTGTCAATCGATTTCTGCAACGCCTGATTGACCTCATGCAGCAAGGCCGTATCTTCTTTGCGCAGGCCGATGCCGTATTTCATTTCGCCGATGGGCGGGCCGACAAATTTCAGTTTGGCATTGGTGGCGCCGTAATAAAGCGCGATCGGATGATCCATAAGCACCGCGTCGAGCCGGCCCAGCGCGAGATCTTCATAAGCTGTGATCTGGCCGTCGTAAGGGCGGATTTCAATGCCCGGTTTCGCTTGTAAAATGCGCTCGGCCAAAGAAGCCTTGAGCGTTCCCACAACTTTGCCAACACAATCATCGAGACTGTTGATGTCATACGTCTCCTTGCGCACCGTCAATTGCTCGAACGTCACGTAGTATGGAATCGAAAAATTGATTTCCTCTTCGCGCTCCGGCGTAATCTCGAGACCGTTGACAATAATATCGTAATTGTCGATGCGCAGACCCGGCACGAGGCCGTCCCATTGATTCTGTACAAATGCGGGTGCGCGTTTCATTGCAGCGGCAAGAGCATCGACCAACTCGGCTTCGAATCCGATAAGACGCTCCGGGTCTTTCGGATCGGGAAAAATGAACGGCGCGCCGCCCTCGGAATCCGCGGCCCAGCGCAGCGGCGAATTCGGCGATTGCGCTGGCGCAATTCCGGCAGAGGTGGTGATAAACAAAAAGAGGGTCAAGCCATGATAGTAGCGATGCAAAAGCTGAGCGAGCGACATGGGCAATCTTTCAATACTTTTGGGGAACTGAGTTAATTCAAAACGGTTTTCGGCAAGCTATCCTGTCACCGCTTAATTGTTTTGCCGGCAAATGGTTTTACTCCGATAGCCATTTTTTATAAATAGCGTTTCAGGAATTTTCTTGTGCGCTCATCTTCGGGGGAAGAAAAAATTTTTTCAGGCGGGCCGGTCTCGACAATGCTCCCCGCTTCAAAGTAAACGATTTTGTCCGCGACCTCGCGTGCGAAGCGCATTTCATGCGTCACCACAATCTGGGTCATGCCTTCTTCATCGAGCGCCTTCATCACATTCAATACTTCATCAACCAAACCGGGGTCGAGTGCGGAGGTCGGTTCATCATACAACATTACCTTCGGCTCCATTGCAAGGGCGCGCGCGATCGCCGCGCGTTGTTGTTGCCCGCCGGAAAGCTGCGAAGGGTAGTGATTTGCGTGCGTGGATAAACCGACTTTGTTCAGCAAATCGAGCGCTTTGTTCTTTGTGAGAGCTTCATCCGCGCCTTTTACGACTTTGGGCGCAATCGTCACGTTCTCCAAAACCGTCAAGTGTGGAAAGAGATTGAAGCCTTGAAAGACCATGCCCACTTGGGTGCGCAACGCGCGGGTCTTGGCGTGGAAATCCTTGCCGAGCGCAGCAGATTTGTGTGCGCGCGCGAGCGTAATCTCGCCAATGGTAATGCGGCCTTCATCCAAAAGCTCCAGACCGTTGAGGCAGCGCAGAAACGTGGATTTGCCGCAACCCGAGGGGCCGATGAGCACGGTCAACTCGCGTGCGGCGATTTGCAGATCGACGCCTTTTAGTACGGGATTATGGTGAAATGCTTTGTGCAGGCCCCTGACGGAAACAACGGTGCTGTGGTTCGGCATCATGTAAAACCCGTGTTGGTTGGAAAAATAATATGGTATGAATAGAAGAGATTTACTGGCCGGGGGTCTGTTCCGCGAACAACTCCTCCAGCATTTCGAACGCGTAGCGCAAATGCGGAATCACAATCGAGCCGCCGATGATGAGCGCAATGTTCATGGCTTCGTGCAGCTCCTCCCGCGTCGCGCCTTCGGTAACGCAGCGGTCGAGATGATAGAAGATGCAATCGTTGCAGCGCAACACCATGCTGCCCACGAGTCCCATCAGCTCTTTATACTTCACCGGGATTTGGCCTTCGAGATAAGCTTTGTTGTCGAGCGCAAAAAATTTCTGAAAATCCTTAAAACCGCTAGTGAGGATTTTTTCATTCATGTCTGCGCGGTATTTGCGGGTTTTGGTGGTCTTGGTTTCCATGGCTTTCTCTTTATGAATTAAAGTGATTTCGTCGCGCTCTCATCGTCTTTTCACTTCCAAGGATGCGCATAATTCTTTATATGCGACCAGCGTATCCACGTCGCGCAACACGTGATCGTTCGGCATCTCCACTTCCAGCACTTCGTGTGCGTGCCGCTGAAGAAGCGCCTTGCCGCCGACGTCGCCGAAAAGCTCGAACATTTCCGTGCGAAGGCGCATGGCGAAGAGCACGGGGTTGCCGCGGCGGCCGTGAAAAACCGGCACCGCGATCGCGGCATGCGGCGCGCGCGCAAAACTTGCAATGAGAAAATCGAGATCGCGCGCCTCAACCAACGGCATGTCGCCCAGTGCGAATAACACTCCTTGCGTGCCGTTGGAAAGCGCAGCAAGGCCGGCTTTAATGGAAGTCGAAAGGCCTTGCGCATAATCGGGGTTGAAAACAAAATGCACCGGCCGCTCGCGCAACGCGGCTCGAATATCTTCCGCGGCATGGCCCACGACCACGATGACTTCCGAAACGCAGCTTTGCAACAAATTGTCAACAGCATGCGAAAGCACCGGTTTATTACCCAAAGGCAAAAGCAGTTTCTGGCGCCCTGGTATGCGCGAAGATTTACCGGCAGCCAAAACGAGAGCAGAAACAGTCATTGTTGTGACCACTTAAATTTTTCGCGCGCGAAAATAGCAAAGTTATCCTTGACACGCAACACGGGATTGCCTTTGCGGATTAGATTTGTAACATTGGCGTGACCGGCATGGCGATTGCGATTTAAAGCTGCAACCGTAACGCGCGATTTGGTTTTTCGAGAGATCTCAGATGATTCGGCATGCAGTCAAATCTTTTGCTACGTTTTCGGAAGGCGCTAATTACAAATTGCGTGGTTGCATGATAAGACACTTTGAGGTAGAATACATCAAGGAGTGATGGTATGCACAAGCATTACGACGTGAAGGTGTGCGTGGGAGTTGCGTTGTTGAGTTTGAGTATGGGTAGCGCGTGGGCGCAAACGATCCCGACGAACATTTCGGTGCAACCGCGCGTTTCCACCGGCAGCGTAAAAGGCGATGCGGATGACCCCGCAATCTGGATTCATCCCAAAGATCCGGCCAAGAGTGTGATCATCGGCACGGACAAATCCGGAGAGGCTTCCGGACTTTATGTGTGGGATATGAACGGGAAGCAAATTCAATACGTGCCGATTTCGAATCCGAACAATGTTGACGTGCGTTACGGTTTCAAGTTGGGCAATCGCAAGGTTGATATTGCGGTCACGAATCCGCGGCAGTTGAAAGAAATTAAAGTGTATGAGATTAATCAACAGACCGGTATGTTGACGGACCTCACCACGAGCGCGGGCATCAAGACCCCGCAATTGAACACGCCGTATGGCATCACTTTGTATCAACGCCCTTCCGACGGCGCGGTGTTCGCGATTGAGAGCAGCAAAGACGGAGCGGCTGCGAAGAATCTGCACCAATATCGCTTGGAACACGATGGCGCAGGCAAAGTAAAAGGCACGTTCGTCCGCACCATCGGCAAAGGCATTATCGGCAGCGTGGTGGAAGGATTGACGGCAGACGATCAATTAGGATATATTTATGCCTGCGAGGAGGGGGAGGCCGTGCGAAAGTTCTATGCCGATCCCAATCAAGAACAGGACGAGCAAATCGTCGCGTTTGCGACCGGCGACGGCATCTCCGGCGATCGCGAGGGCGTGGCAGTTTACGGCTGCGTCGATGGCACCGGCTATATTTTGGTTTCGAGCCAAGGCAACACCACGGTGAAAGTTTATCGCCGCGAAGGAGACGACGGCAACCCGCACAAACATTCATTGCTGACCACAATCAAAACCAACGGCTCCAGTGAGACCGACGGCTTGGAGGTGACTAATCGTCCGACATCTGCGCAATTTCCCAAAGGCTTTTTGATCACGCATAATTCGCCGGGAAAACAATTCAAACTATATGCGTGGGAGGATATCGCGAAAGATTACCTGACGACTTGCACCGCGGGCGGACCGCCGCAAACCGCAGTAACAAATAATCAAATCGCGGTGCCGCTCGCTTTTGAATTGGAACAAAATTATCCAAATCCTTTCAACCCGGAGACGACCATTCGCTTTCATATGACGGAAACAGACTACGCGGAGTTGACCATTCTCGATTTACTTGGTTGCCGTGTGCGCACACTCGTTGCAGCAGTGGTTCCCGCTGGTGCACATACCGTGGAATGGGATGGTCGCAATGAGCTCGGCCAGATGCTGCCGAGCGGAACGTATACGTATCGGTTGGAAAGTAAAGGACAAGTACAAGCCCGGAAGCTCGTGTTGATGAAATAAAGCGTGTAAAACTGTTGCAGTTTTTTTCTTCTGAGTGAACGTAAAACCCCGAGGCCTTCGGGGTTTTTTGTTTGCGCGAAGAGGTTTTCACAGAAACAAAGCTTGTGAGACGGAACTTTCTCCCTTATATTGATTGCCGGAACAGCGCCCCTGAACTAACGTTCAATCGCTTCATAAAACTGCAGTCAGAAAATAATGCTAAGAGATTTCTCGACAGTGCCGCCGTTTACGCGTGAGCAGCCGGTGACATCACAAACTCAGCGAATTGATTTGGCAATTGCGTGGGAATGGGAGTACGACCAAGCTTTCATCGCGCAATTGGAAAAAGCCTGTCACCACGAACGAATTTCCACCTGCATCATCGAGCCTTCGAGCGTCGAAAACATTACGGCCCGCTATCGTGCCGAAGAGCTTGCTTTCGATGCCTATCTTGATCGTGGTTCGGACGCGATGAAGGAGTTTTTGCCGCTGGCACAACTGGTGGAAAAAAGCGGAAGCCGCATCATCAATAGCTATCCCGCCATGCAATGGGCGATGGACAAAGCCACGATGCATTTGGAATTTTTGGCGGCGGGCTTGGATGTGCCCTATACAATCATTCTCTCATCTTATAATAAGCAGCCAAAGGTAGAAATTGCCGCGCTTGACAAGCTTGGCCGGCCATTTATCATCAAGCCCGCTATTGGCGGCGGTGGTGCAGGCGTCGTAACTGGCGCAGAAACGGTTTCGGACGTCGTACAGGCACGGATGAGCCAGAATCGCCAAAAATATCTTCTGCAAAAGAAAGTCGAGCCTGTGCTACTGGGTCGCAAGCGCGCCTGGTTTCGCGCCTATTTTGTACTAGGTGATACTTATCTTGTCTGGTGGGATGATCTTACGCACATATACCAAAACCTTGAACCATCCGAAGAGCGGGAATTCTACCTTTCTCCAATGCGAGACATCATCACAAAAATCGCCAAAATCTCCGGGTTGGACTTCTTTTCCGCGGAAATTGCATTGACGCCGGACGGCCGGTTCGTTGTGGTTGATTATGTAAACGAAGTCTGCGACATGCGTTCACAAAGCGAACATGCAGACGGTCTTCCAGAACGTCTCACGCAAGGAATTATCTCTTCGATTGTGGCCTTCGTCATTCGTCAAAAACACAAACCTCGAACCAAAGAATTGCGATTGCAGAAGACCGAGCATCAGTGGAGTAGATTTGAGGCCGTGTGGCTTTGAAATAGGAGAGCACTAGCTATATTTTAAAAAAAAGTCAAGAAAGTGCGACATTTCAGTTGCAATCGCTATTCTCGTTTGTTATATTCGGCCAATTTGAAATACTGAGGCGCATTGTCAAGGTGTTTGCGGCTTTCACAGGATGGAGTGAGGTCGGCAGTTGTCGCATAAAGCGACCTTCATAGAGAATTTTAGCTTTGTTTTTGAATATGACTTCGGGTTGGAGATTGCTGGCTACCATGTTGTTTGTCCAAAGGTAGTGTTCTTGCTGCTTGTGAACGACCCCTCCTGTTCTTCAACCCATTCTCCTGTAGCTTCAATTTCAAACCACATTCAATCATTCTTCTGAGACGCATTGCTAGTTTTGAGACAAAATCGCAAGAGTTCTCCGAAGTCACGTGCAGCAAAGTCACTTCTAAGTTTTGAGATTCGTCGTAAACTGCGATACTGGATTTGCCCTCCCTAAAGCCTGTGCAACAATATAATTTCGAGCTAAATTAAGCTGCGGTAAATTCACCGCACGAGAGGCGCTATATCTGAGTCGGGATGAAGTGGTGAGGTTGGCGGTAAAGACTCTCCGTGTGATTTGCAGTCTGAGTTGCTGCGTTTTATTTCATCAGCAAAACTTAGATTGAAGAGGTATTCACGCTTGAAATCACTTTTTTACTTGCGAACGCTTCGGGTAGCTGCGTTCGTAAGTAGGATTCAAGTTTTTGCGCTCTTATGATTGATGTACCAACTCCCCAAATTCGCTTTTTCTATTTTCTTGTTCGATTAAAAGGAGTTGCTGCATCTGCGAAAGAAAGGTAGGTGCAAGGTGGAGGAAAACTTTAACATGAGGTATGGAGGCATTACCTATGCGAGTCCGTCAAGTTCTTGCCGCTCGCCGGTTGCTCGGTGGCTTATTGCTGCCCTTGGTGCTGGCACTCGTCGCATGTACAACTTCCCCTTCCGAGCAACTCCTGCGCGCTGAGAAACTGCTCAGCAATCTGGAGACAAAAGGGGCAGAACAGTATCTCACTTTCGAGATGGCCGAGCTCCGGCGAGGTATCGAAGAAGCGAAGAAAGATATTCGCAAAAATCGAATCGAAACCGCCGGCGTTATGCTTGTAGACATTTGCCGACAGCTTGACAGTTGCGGGGTATTGTTGGTCAAGTTAAAATCAGAAGCTGAGACCAGAAGCCGCCAGCAAGTGGTCTTCTTGGGGGCGCAGTTAAGAACTCTGGAAAGCGCGCTCGAGCGTTTACCCAAATTGACTTATGTAGACCAGAATCGTTATGATATCCATATGCACCGGTTACGGCGCTATCATAAGGAACTGGAGAGCATGGAAGCCCTCATCGCCAGTGAGAATTTTCCGGAAGCATTGGAGAAGGGCTCTACCATTCAATTACAAGTTGCCAAAGTCTTTTCCGGATTGACCGATGTATCTGCTGAAATCGCCCTGATCCAACAACGTCAAGAACGAAACGATTTAAAAAAGGCGGAGCAGCAGCCGAGATTGGCAGGCGTCTTATCTGTTACAGCGCAATAGCCTACCCGCTTCATCATAGTTTCCACTTCATACGCGTTCCTTTTCACTCATCAAGAGAACGCGGGGAAGTTTTTTTTCCAAAACGAAAGAATTTATTTAAACTAGCAATAAGCACATACCTGCAAACTTCTCTTTCCAGCATTTGATTGAGCCTGCCGTGAGCGGGGAGTTTTTTTTCTGTCCTACCTACGCATTTTATCCACAAAACGCTATTCTTCAACATTTTCCATGAAAAATCTATTGCCTTTTTCTGCATTTTTCGTGAGATTTCAAACTACATCTTGGGCTGCAACTTTGGAGAACTCAGTACTATGAAAACCGAACTCGACAAAACATTCGAGGCGTTGTTGCCTGTTGTGCGGGAGGCAGGCCAGGAACATCTTTTTTCTTTTTGGGATAAACTTTCAAAAGAATCTCGTCGTCAGCTACTGCAACAAATCTCGGAAATCGATTTCAAGCTGGTTGATCGGCTCTATCGTACCTTAGTTTTGTCCCAGCATGCGGTTCGTGAAACTGCATTGGAGCCCGCGCCGACAATCACTCTGTCCCATCAAAAAGACCATCCGCGCGAATGCGAGGAAATGCGCCAACGTGGCGAGGAGCTTTTGCGCCGCGGCCAAGTCGGCGCGATTCTCGTAGCGGGCGGGCAAGGTTCACGTTTAGGCTTTGACCGCCCCAAAGGCGTTTATCCCATCGGACCTATTAGCGGCAAAAGCCTGTTCCAAATGCATGCAGAAAAATTACTAGCGCGGGCACGGCGTTATGGTGCGGCGATTCCTTGGTACATCATGACCAGCCAAGCCAACCATGAAGAGACATGCGCGTTTTTTGAAACCCATCATTATTTCGGCTATGCAGCCGAAGATGTTTTCTTTTTCGTGCAAGGCATGGTCCCCGCGATTGACCGGCATGGCAAAATCATCATGGATGCCGCGCACAACATTTTCATGAATCCCGACGGGCATGGCGGCGCAATCATCGCTTTGGGCAAAAGCGGTGCGCTAGAGGATATGCACAAACGCGGCCTCACAGAAGCGTTCTACTTCCAAGTGGATAATGTGCTCGTTAATATTTGCGACCCTCTCTTTATCGGCTATCATGTGGCTGCCGGCGCAGACATGAGCGCGAAAGCATGCTGCAAGCGTGACGCATATGAACGCGTGGGTGTATTGGGCAGGAAAGACGGCAAATACGCCGTGATTGAGTATAGCGACATGAGCGACCATGACAAGGAAGCGCGCAACCCCGACGGCTCGTTGAAATATAATGCGGGCAGCATCGCCATTCACATGTTCCGCGTGGAGTTTCTGCGGCGCGAATTGCAGGCCGGCAAAAAGCTGCCCTGGCATTTGGCACACAAACAAATTCCTTATATCAACGGCAATCACGAATTGATTCAACCCGAAGAAGCGAACGGCTATAAGTTCGAAACCTTCATCTTCGATGCGCTTGCCGACGCCAAGACGTGTGTGCTGCTGGAAGTCGATCGCCATGCTGAATTCAGCCCCATCAAGAACTTTTCGGGCGTGGATTCTCCGGCGACGGCGGAACGCGACCTCTGCAACTTTTATGCAGGCTGGCTCGAAAAAGCCGGTGCTGACATCGCACGCGATGCCGATGGCTGGCCCAAGGCCAAAATCGAAATCAGCCCGCTCTATGCAAACGATGCGGCAGAGCTGGCTGGCAAAGTTCCTGCGGGCTTAAAAGTGGAACAAGCGCTGTATTTGGCGTAGCGTTTATTTCATGAGCGTAGCTCCCGTTTCTTGTTGGGCGTTGCTTAATTAAACCGTTCATAGAGTACGGGACTGCGAACAGCAACACACAGCGCCGATTACCTCACACGAGGGCCGGATGGACAAAAACCAAGTCGCAGACATTCTCGACGAAATCGGTACGCTACTCGAGCTGAAAGGCGAGAACCCCTTCAAGACCCGCGCGTATGGCAATGCTGCACGCACGCTGCGCGGCTTAACGGAAGAGCTGCACACACTCGTAGTTGAAAATCGTTTGCGCGAAGTGAAAGGCATCGGGGAGGCGCTTTCCGCGAAGATAACCGAGCTCGTTACCACGGGCCGGCTCAAATACTACGAGGACCTGCGCAAGAATTTTCCGCCGGGCTTGATGGACATGCTGCGCGTCCCCGGCTTTGGCCCGAAAAAAGCAAAACGCCTTTTCGAAGAACTGGGCATCGCCTCGATCGATGATTTGGAAAAGGCGTGCAAGGAAGACCGGCTCAGCGGGCTCGAAGGGTTCGGCGCGAAGAGCCAGCAAAAAATTTTGGAAGGCATCCAACAAATCCGGCAATTTTCGGGACGCCATCTTTTTCACATCGCAGCGCACGCCGCGCAGCCGCTTTTCGACGCCGTCAAAAAACACCCCAAAGTCATTCGCGCTGAGCTGGCCGGCAGTTTGCGCCGCCATAAAGAGACGATCAAAGATATCGACATCGTGGCCAGTTGCAAAGACGCTGATCGCGAGGCGATCATGGCGTTCTTCGTCAAACAACCCGGCGTGCAAAGCGTAATTGCAAAGGGCGAGACCAAGAGCAGCGTTCTGCTCGAGAACGGAATTCCCGCCGACCTGCGCCTGCTCAAAGACGTGCAATTTCCCTACTTGCTCCATCATTTCACCGGCTCTGCAGAGCACAACATTGCGATGCGCAGCCATGCGCAAAAACTCGGCATCAAAGTCAGCGAGCACGGCCTCTTTCGCGGCGAGAAGTTGATTCCCTGCAAAGATGAAACGGACATCTTCGCCACACTGGGCATGCAATACGTTCCACCGGAACTGCGTGAAGACATGGGTGAAATTGAAGCCGCACGCAGCAATGCCATTCCAACGTTAATCGAAAAGAAAGATTTGCGCGGCGTGCTGCACTGCCATTCCACGTACAGTGACGGCTCCAACTCCATACGCGAAATGGCGGACGCTTGCAAGGCTTTGGGGTTCGAATATCTCGGCATCTCGGACCACAGTATGTCTGTGTACTACGCCAATGGCTTGCCGCCCACCCGCGTGAAAGCACAGCACAAAGAGATCGACAAACTCAACGCCGAGATGAAAGGATTTCACATCTTCAAAGGCACGGAGTGCGATATTCTGCCCGACGGGCGCTTGGACTATCCCGACGAAGTGCTCGCGAGTTTTGATTTCGTCGTCGCTTCGATTCACAGCAGTATGAACATGACTGAAGAGAAGGCTACGCAGCGCATCATCAAAGCCATGCAACATCCCGCGGTGCGCATCCTCGGCCATCCGACCGGACGGCTCTTGTTGGGGCGCGACGGTTATCCCATCAATCATCGCAAAGTCATCGAGGCTGCAGCCGAGTTGGGGGTGTGCATCGAAATCAACGCCAGCCCTTATCGCTTCGATTTGGACTGGCGCCATTGCAAGTACGCACGCGATAAAGGCGTGCTCATCAGCATCAATCCCGATGCGCACAATCGTGACGGCATTGCCGATATTTTTTACGGCGTCGGGATCGCGCGCAAAGGCTGGCTGCGCAAACCAGACGTGCTCAATACGAAAACCGTGAAAGACTTAGCCAAATGGTTCAGCACGAAGAAATGACAGAGCCGGGCCCGGGAATGCACTCTGAACGTGGCGCGCAAGGCCGCTTGTTTTGGGGTGGCATGTTGATTCTCTTCGGCCTGCTCCTTTTGTTGGATCGCATGAACGTTGTGCGCATCGGCGAGGTCATGCACGATTACTGGCCGTTGATTCTCGTCTTTATTGGCGTAAAAATGATTTTGTTTCCCGCGCGCCCGCGCACACAAACTTCCACCGCCCCAACCACACCGGCGCCGCAGCAAGACTTTTGGCAGAGCACGAGCGAAGCCGGCGTCGTCAGCAACTATCTCACGGAAAATCGTTTCATCGGCGATATCTATCTGCAACTGAAAAGTGAAGACTTCCGCGGGGGCACGGTTTCGACTTTTATTGGCGACCTAAAGCTCGATCTTTCCCAAGTGGCGATCATCACAGGAGGGGACCGCTTTCTAACGCTTTCCGGCTTTATTGGCGATGCGACGCTGCAGATGCCGAAAAACGTGGCGCACTCCATTCAAGCCAGCGCGGTCATTGGTGATTTCAGCGTGTTCGGCAAGCGGGATGGCGGCTTCGGCTTGAATCGCATTTACAAATCCGCGGATTATGACCAAGCCGCAACGCGTTTAAACGTTCGGGTTTCATTTTTTATCGGAGACATCACCATTCTGTGAAAGCCGAACGCGCGGCCAAAGAAACACAACGTCGCCTTGCAATTCTGCGTAAGCTGAAGCAGCTCTATCCACATGCGGAGTGCGCGCTGCACTTTCGCAATGCCTATGAATTGCTGATCGCAACCATCTTGTCGGCGCAATCGACGGACAAAACCGTCAATGCCCTCACGCCCGCCTTGTTTGAAAAATACCCTTCGCCGAAGGAGCTAGCCAAAGCAAATCCGGAGGAGTTGGAGCAGCTCATTCATGCCAGCGGATTTTTTCGTACCAAAGCAAGGAACTTGCTGGGCTGCGCGCAAGTTTTAGTGAAACAACACCGCGGCGAAGTTCCGCAAACCATGGAGGAGTTGACAGCGTTGCCGGGGGTGGGACGCAAAACTGCAAATGTGGTTTTGGGTAATGCTTTCGGCAAGAACGAAGGCATCGTCGTCGATACGCATGTGCAAAGGCTGTCGCAGCGTTTAGGCTTTACCACTCAAACCCAACCGGAAAAGATCGAGCAAGAATTGACGAGTTGGGTGCCGCGGAAGGATTGGACGGTGTTTTCGCATTGGTTGATTTTGCACGGGCGGCAGGTCTGCGTCGCGCGCAAGCCTAAATGTGAAACTTGTGCGCTAGCGACGGCGTGTCCGGCGCGTCTGCTTTGAGCAAAAATTCTGCGTTAGCCTTCCGCAATCTAAAAGGTGTCAGCTAGTATCAAGGACAATTATGACCTTCAAAGAAATCTTCAAGCCTGCAATCATCCAAGAATGGACCAGCCTGCTCAAAGAAAAAGGTTTGCGCGCTTTCATCAAAGAGAAGGGCTGGAAGATCGTGATTGCCATTTTCGCATTTTATTTGGTGCGTGATTCTATCCTGTATCTCATCATTCCATTGATGATTGCCCAAGGTTTTATTTGTGGGTGAAGCTTGAGTGGAGTAGGACAAACTGGCCCAGGAAATGAAAGTACAATCAAAACTGCTCATTCTGCTTTTCGCCACCATCACTTGCGTCGGCTGTGATCAAGTCTCAAAACATTTTGCCAAATCCATTCTGCAGTACACCGGCCCGCAATCTTTTTTCTCCGATCTCTTGCGCTTTCATTATGCCGAAAATCCCGGCGTCGCATTCAGCTTGGGCGCACAATTGCCTTCCAATATTCGCATGGCGTTGTTTGTGGTCGGCACCAGCATGTGCTTGGCGCTGCTTTTGGTTTATATTGTGCGCGCTGACAACCGCAACCGGCTGCACTTGCTTGCTCTCAGTCTCATCTTTGCCGGTGGCACGGGCAATCTTATCGATCGCATCTTTCGCGACGGCCGCGTCATCGATTTCCTGAACCTCGGCATCGGCGATTTTCGCACGGCCATTTTTAACATCGCCGACATGGCCATTTCATTCGGCATGGTGCTGTTAATCGTCACCTCGTTTTGGGCTTCCGAAACCAGCAACAAGGAAATCACCGGCACGCCGACGTGAGTGCATATGCACGGCGCTCTTTTCCTGCCAGATTCTCTTCTGCAGGCGCGATTCGGAATGAATCGCGCTGCGGTTCCCGATTCACAATCCCAAGGCATATGCCCCGCCATCAAATAATTGGAGCGGAAAATGCCACACGCCGATAGCGTCCCGTAGCTACAGCACGAATCTTCACCCAGTTCCAATCGAGATCAGCAGCTCATCCTTACCGGTGATTCATGCGGAGCATCTCATGAGAAGGTTCAACCCACTGTCCGCCTCGTCCCTAAAACTTCTTCGTTTCGCGCGCGCGCTTTGTGTCGTCATCCTTCCTTTGGGAAGCAGCATTGTGCTCGTGCTGGTGCGCGCCTTCTCGCCGTATGCGACCACGAAACGCATCAAAGCGGAAGAAGCGTTGCCTTGTTTTCCGTTGCCTTCTGCAAGTGCCAGCAAGCCGCGGTTCTCTTTTGCTGAGCTTCGCGAGTTTATCACTCCACACGCGCCCTACGCTTCGGCATCGTTGCGCTTCGCCTCGCTCCTTCCGAATCTGGGGACGGCCTCTGAGCATGCGACCGAAGTTCCCGCGGCGTACCCCACACTGGAAGAGTTTGAATATCAATTTGAAGCGCTCGCACGCAGATTCCCGCAACTCGTCCAGAGGCAAGTCATCGGAGTGAGCACTGCGGGACAACGCCCGCTTTGGGCCATGCGCCTTTCCGATCATGCTCAAACCGACGAAGACGAGCCGGCAATCTTGTTTACGGCGCTGCACCATGCGCGCGAGCCCGCCGGCGTCTTCATTTGCAAAGCATTGATGGAAGAGCTGCTCAACAACTATGGCCAGAGCGCCCGCCATACGCGCTTGCTGGATAGCCTCGACATTTGGTTCGTTCCGCTAGTCAACCCTGACGGCTATGATTTTATCATGAAGAGCCAGCGGCAATTTCCCTGGTGGCGAAAGAATCTGCGCGACAATGACAACGACGGCGAATTCAATCCGCTCATCGACGGCGTTGACTTGAACCGAAATTATGATTACAATTGGCAAGAAGGCGGTGAAGGCGAGACCGGCAGTTGGTTCTATCGCGGCAGAAGCGCGTTTTCTGAAACCGAAATCCAAGCCCTGCGCGATCTCGAAATGCGTCGCAATTTCGTCATCGGCGTCTCGTTTCATAGCTATGGTGAAGCGGTGCTGTATCCGTGGGGCAACTACAATCCTGCGCCGGATCAGGATTTGATTTTAGATATTGCGGAAAACTATGCGGCGCAAATCGGGCGGCTGCATAGCCGGGCAACCTACGCGGTGTTGCCACTCAACGGCCGTGTGGGTCAAAGCTCGGTGTGGATGTACGGCGCCTCGAGTGTGATCGACTTCATTTGTGAAACGGGCGAAGACTATTTTCCGACGCCTCAGGAATTGCCGCGTATCGTAGCTGAAAACGTGCGAGGCGGAATGTTTTTGCTCGAGCGCGCATTGTACAGCGGCATTTCCGGGCATGTGCGGGAGGCTCACACCGGCGTTCCGCTCGATGCGGAAATTTCAGTGGAGGGGCGCGCAGCTTCGTATGTAAAGCCGCGGCATGCAGAGGGAAAACACGGCCGCTTTGATCGCTTGCTTTTGCCAGGAACCTATACCATATCGATTCGCAAAGACGGTTTTCGCACGCAGCGCCTCGCGCACGTTGTCGTGAACGATTCTACCTTGACGTATGTGCAGGTGGCGCTGCAGCGTGAAACAGCGTCGCCGTCCATCACCAGTCATTAAAAATCGCCAACTCTTGCTGAGGCTTCAGGCGCACACAAGGGTTGAAAGTAAATCCATCGGAGGAGGAGCATGAAGAAGTTTGCAGCCGGTTTCATAAGTGGATTGCTGCTCGGCGCAGCCGTGTTGGTAATTGGCCAGGAATCTTTCTATAAAGGCAAGACTGTTTATGTGAAAGTGCCGGAAGAAAATTTGCGCGCCACTCCGGGCGGCGACAAGTTCGGCAATGTGCTCAAAGGTACGTCGATGCAAATTTTAGCCAAACAAGACAAGTGGCTCTACGTTGCGTTGGTCGGCTACATTTGGAGCGAGTCCGTCACCGGCGATGAGAATGTTTTCAAAGGCACACCTTACCGTGCCGCCATGATTTTGGTGAAGACACAGGCCGAGGCGGATGCCATTCTGCAAGAGCTCAAAACCGGAGGTGACTTCGCGCAAATCGCTGCGAAGAAATCGATCAGCGCGACCTCGGCGAAGGGCGGCGATCTCGGCGATGCCTATCCCGGCGATTTTGCGCCCGCGCTGGAAAAGGCCATCCTCGCGCTCAAAGTCGGTGAAGTCAGCGCAGTGGTCAAAACGGAACACGGTTTTCATATCTTCAAAAGGCTGAAGTAGACTTTCGTTGGAGTCTCGCATGAGGCCACAACGCTTGTCATTTTGGGAGGAATCTTTTTTCCAATTGTGTGTAAATGCTCTCTGTCGAATAGCATGGCAAGCACTTGAGAAGATTCCTCCACCATGCTGTCCATAGGTCATACTTCTTGGACGTGTGATTATGTCTCCCCACTTTTTCCCCTACTTGCCGCCCCTCAGAGTTTTGATTTGTTTTAGTCTCATGAGCCTAGCAACTATGCTCAACGCACGTCAAGCTAGCGACGAGCTTCCTTATCCCTACCATCCCAATCGTCCGGGGGCGCAGGCATATGCGCAAGGCGGCGCGTTCGTTGCAAGCACCGGCAGTGTCACGAGTATGTTGTTCAATCCCGCGGGCATTGCGCAGCTTGAAGGCCGGGCCATGCTCACACTCGAAGCAGGCTGGAGCTCCCGGACTGATTATCTGCCGTTCTTCAATAGCGATTTTGCCGCGGAATCGCGACCGTTGCAGTTTGTGGGCTTCGCCCTCACGGTAAAGCCGAAGTGGACGGTGGGCGCATATTTTTTCCGGCCCACGGATTATGAATTGGACTTTGGCGAGTTTGCCGTGACTACGCCGAATGACCCCGAAGGCGCCGGCGAAGTGATGAGACCCGTTTTTGAACGTCGCCAATTCGGCCTCGGACTCAACCTAGCAAGAAGCATGAGCAAAGCCTGGCGTCTCGGCCTCGGCATGGAGTGGCGGCGCGCCGAGGTGCGTGACGAAGTTTTAAGCGCGCTCGCACAAGGCCAAGCTGACGCCGTGCGTTTCGCGCTCGGCAGCGTTGTGCAATGGCGTGCTTGGCGCTTTGGCATTGCACTGCAATCGCAATATAAGGCAGAGGGCGAGGCCGCATTCGAGAACGGCGTTTATGCCGTTGTACCAGATCCACAAAACCCTGCACGCCCGCTCGCCTTCACAGTGGAGGCTGTCGATTTCAAAACGAGGGAGCCGTTGACCGCGCGCTTGGGCTTTGCTACTTCTCCATTCTTCGGCAGGCTCACTATCAGTGGAGATGCGGAATACAAAGACTATCTCGCAACGATTCCACGCTGGCAATTTTACGGCGGCTCGACTTTGAAACTGACTTCGTTCTTGCAGCTTGCGGTGGGATCATTCACTTTTCGGAAGGATTATTCGGGTTATGTGGACGGTCCCAGTTCCGAAGTATTTCTTACGTGCGGCGGAATGCTCAAGCTGAAGCGCGTTCATATTAATGTGAGTTTCATGGAAGGCGATCTCTTGAATGAAGATTTCGAGGGGCAGAAGTTTTTCAACATGGCGGCCGGCTTCATGCTGCCATGATATTATTGTGGGGAATACCTTTCGCATCAAAAAAAAATCGCCCCGTTGCTGTTTCAATGAAGCAACGGGGCGATTTCCATTCGACCTACATTTGTGCCTCTACTGCCGGAAACGCACAAACGTCTATTCATAACGCAGCGCGACAATCGGATCGAGCTTCGCGGCTTTGCGCGCCGGGAAAATGCCGAAGAAGAGGCCGACGGCGGCCGAGAGCATTACAGAAAAGAACACCCAACCAATCGGCAAGACGAAAGGAAAGCCCAATAACACGGAGGCCAATCCTGCTAGTGCAATCCCTCCGATAATGCCCAAGAGGCCGCCGATGCCGGTAAGCGTCGCGGCTTCAATCAAGAACTGCCACGTCACGGCGCGGCGCGTGGCGCCGATGGCTTTGCGGATGCCGATCTCGCGCGTGCGCTCGGTAACGGAGACGAGCATAATGACCATCACGCCGATGCCGCCGACCATGAGCGCGATAGAGGCGAGCACGACCAAAACCAGCGCCACGGCGTCGGTCACTTTCTTGGTCAATTCCATGGCCGCTTCCGAGGTGATGAGCGCAAAATCATCCGGCTCGCCGAGCGGCACTTTGCGCCGCATGCGCATCAACGCGCGCACGTTGTCCTGCACCTCGCGCAAGTAGTCCTGGCTTTCCACAATGATGCGGAATTCCGGGCCTTGCCAGCGCCACAAGAAATCGCGCTCATAGGCGGTGAAAGGAATCACGATATAATTTTGGAAGATGCCGCCGAATACGGTTTTTTGCGGCGCGAGCACGCCGACGATTTGATACTCCTCATTACGAATGCGGATAAACTTCCCGATAGGATCCTCATCCGGAAAGAGCGCCCCCGCGGACTTGTCGGTCAGCACGCCGACTTTACGACGATGGTCTTCTTCAAACTGCGTGAAGAATCTCCCCTCTCCAATATTGATGCTGTTTACGTGCAGGAAGGGTTGATTGGTGCCGATCACTTGCATGAGCTGCGCTTTGCGGTCTTTGTATTTTGCCACCGTGCCGTCGCCATACACCACCATCACGCCGCGCACGTGCGGCAACGTTTCCAGCGCCTCTTTATCCGTGATGTCGAAGTTTTTGCGCTTCTCCCACTGATCGTGACCGTCGCCGGAAAGAAAATCCACCTTTTGCAGAGCCAACACGGGCGTATCATTGCCGCTGATGGACTGCGCTAGAAACTTCTCCAACCCGGCGAGGGTGGCAACCATGCCCATGAGGCTGGCGACGCCGATCATCACACCGAGAATCACCAAGCCGGAACGCAGCTTGTGGCCGCGCAGAATATTCAATGCCTCGCGCATGGCTTCGAGCACTTCGCCGGTGACCGCGGAACTTTCTATTCTTTTGCTCATAGCTTTCTCTCAGGAAAATTTGAATTGCTGCGCTTCCGGTCTGCTATTCCGACCGTAGCGCGTCCACGGGATTCAAGCGCGCCGCGCGCGAAGCGGGATAGACGCCGAAAAACAATCCCACCAATAATGTGATAAACAATGCGATCACGATCGACCACGGTGCGATTTGATACGGCAAGGGCGAGAACGCGGCCACCAGAAAGGCGGCGAAGAAACCCAGCGCTATGCCAATAATGCCGCCGATTACCGTCAGCGTGATCGCCTCGATGATGAACTGGCCGGCAATATCGCTGCGTTTCGCGCCCACGGCTTTGCGCGTGCCAATTTCGCGCGTGCGCTCGTTCACCGCCACGAGCATGACGTTCATGATAATGATGCCGCCGACCACGAGGGTGATACTCACAATGCCGATCAACGAGCCAAAGAGCGCGCGACTAATCGTTTCCCACAAGTTCACCAGCGTTTCCGAAGTCGTGATGTAGAAATCGTCCTCTTGATTCGGGCGCAATTTATGGCGAATGCGCATCACGGTGCGCACATGCTCCTGCGCGGTTTGAAAACTTTCCATGTTCGCCGTGCGAACCGGAATCGCGATCGTCGTCCAACGGAAGGTGCCGAAATGCTTCAAATATGATGTAATCGGAATAAAAGCGAAGACGTTGGGATTATTGCCCAACACTGAAGGCTTTTTCTCAATAATGCCGATGACGGTGTAATGCTTGCCTCCGAGCTTCACGGTCTGGCCGAGAGGATCAACCTCGGGAAAGAGGCTTTGCGCTACTTCCCAGCCGAGCACACACACCATACGGCGTTGGTGCATGTCGACCTCGCTGAAGTGGCGGCCTTGCACAATCGGAAACTCGCCGATACCCGGGTAGTCAGAAGTACGGCCGCGAATCTCGACGTCTTCGACATAGCGCCGGCCGGCGCTCACGCGCGCGCGGCGCTCCAAAGCCGCATCGACAAAGTCTGCGTCGGGCACCTCCTCGCGTATGGCTTCCATGTCTTCCAAAGTCAAGTGGGGATTCTTGAACGACTGCAGAAATTTGTCAAAATCAGTAAGAATCTCCCACTCGTTGACGCGCTGCACAGTGAAGACATTGCTGCCTTGTTCAAGCACCTTTTCTTTCACATACACGTCCATCCCACCGAGAATTGAAACCACGGCGATGATCGACATGATGGAGATGACCACGCACAATATGGTGAGCGCGGAGCGCAGCTTGTTCGCCCAGAGCGCCTGCAAAGCAATGTTGATGCTTTCCAGCAACGGTTGCATAACTTACTCTTTCTCTTCCGTTTTCTTCGCAGCTTTGGAGGCTTCCACCAAATCACCTTCACGCAAGCGACGCAGCGCGCTGAACGGTCCGGTGATTACTTCGTCGCCCTTTTGCAAACCGGACAAAGCCTCGAAATAACGGTCGCCCGCTATGCCCGTTTTCACTTCGCGAAAACTCGCTTTGCCCTCAACCACCACGAAGGCGCCCTGCATTTCTTTCTCTTTCACATTGGTCGTGTCGCTTTCGCCGTTCGTCATTGCTGCTTTGCGGCGCTTCACTTTCGGGTCGATGGCCTTCAACTCCGAAGGCTTGCGCAGCGTCAAGGCTTGAATCGGCACGGAGAGAGCTTTTTCGCGATAGCCCGTGGTGATATCTGCCTTGCAAGAGAGCCCCGGGCGCACGCGCGGAATTTCGGAAATCAATTGCACGATCACTTCAAAGCTGGTGGCCTGTTGCTGCGCACCGCTGCTCGCGCCGAGAATTGGGCTGCGCCCCACTTTCGTAACCTTGCCTTTGAAAGAGCTATCCGGATAAGCGTCCACTTTAATCGCAACTTCCTGGTCGACGTGCACATTCACGATGTCGGTTTCATCCACTTCCACTTCGGCTTCGATAATGGAGAGATCCGCAACGGTGAGCAGAACCGTGGCCGGGTTGTTGAACGCACCCACGAAAACATTTTCACCCTCTTCGATGTTGCGTTTCACCACCACGCCGTCGATGTCCGAGATCACATTTACTTTGCTCAACTCGTGTTGCGCACTTTTCAACAATGCTTCCGATCGTGCGATGTCCTGTTGCGCAGCGGCAACCTGCAGCTTGTTGACGTTTAGAGTCGTTTTAGCGCGCTGCAATAATTCTTCGGAAGTGAGTTTCTTCTCAAACAAGGCTTGTTGCCGGTCGGCTTCCTGTTGCGCTTGTTCCAAATTCGCACGTTGCAGCTCGTAAGTAGCGCGCGCCGCGGCAAGGCTGGCCTGAATTTGCCGTACTTGCGTTTCCGCCGGCGTCGGATCGATATGCAGGAGCGCCTGGCCTTTCTTGACCACGTCGCCTTCGTCAACGGCCAAGCCAACAACCTTGCCCGTCGTGCTCGCACTGATATCGACCGAGGTTTTTGCGCGAATTTTTCCCGAGGCCGACACGACGGCGCGCAATTCGCGCTCTTCGATTTTCTGCGTCTCGACTTTGGTTTTTTGCTTTTGCTGAAATCGAATGTTGGCGAAAACGACCAACGCGATCAAAAGCAATAGTCCCACGCCCAAAAACACTTTTGTTTTGGTTTTCATTTTCCTCTCACATCCTCGTTTGGTAAGGGAATTATTCTTTTCAAAGTCGGGAGATTTATACGGAAGTGCAAGCGGAAAGTTGTTCGGTTCGCGAAGCAAACCTCATCATTGGCCTAGCCTTCCATCAATCGATGCCCTCGTCTTCGCTCAATCTCATAAAATATTCTTTGCAGGGAAATTATAGCGCCGCTATATTCATTCCAAGATGGCAGCGCATCGGTAAGCGCGGCACTCAACAAAAATGCCATGCCGGCCTCCGGACGCAGCCCCAAAAATCGGCCTGCTGCTTTCAGAAACCCGGCGCACTTTTTAAAGATCTTTTGGCGAATTCAAGCCCGAGCCATCATCTTCCAAGTTCGCATCTAACCAACACAACACAACGATCCGCCTTGAAACTCAACATCGACGGCCTCAACAAAATCTATAACCAAAACGTGCACGCCCTGCGCGAGCTCAATCTCACCATCAACGCCGGCGTGCTTGGTTTGCTCGGGCCGAACGGCGCGGGCAAATCCACGCTCATGCGCATTCTCGCCACGATCACTAAGGCCACGAGCGGCACGGTATCATGGAACGGTGAAGATATTGCACGCGCACCGAATGCCGTGCGTCAGGTGCTCGGGTATTTGCCGCAAGATTTCGGCGTGTATCCGAATCTCAGTGCCGTCGAGTTTTTGGAATATCTCGCGGCGATCAAAGGTTTGGCAGTGCAAGCTGCGAAGCGCCGCATCGACGAGCTTTTGCAATTGGTCAATCTCGTCGAAGTGCGTAAGCGCCCCTTGGGAGGTTTTTCCGGTGGGATGAAACAACGCGTCGGCATCGCGCAAGCTTTGTTGAACGATCCGCAATTGCTCATCGTGGATGAACCCACCGGCGGGCTTGATCCCGAAGAACGCGTGCGCTTTCGCAATTTGCTCTCCGAGCTTTCCGGCGAGCGCATCGTCATTCTCTCCACCCACATTGTTTCCGATATCGAAGCCACTGCGACCGACATTGCCATCATCTCGCAAGGCCGCTTGCTCATTCACGCTGCGCCAGAAGTTTTGCTCAACACGGTGGTCGGCAAAGTGTGGGAATGGACTATTCCGAGCGCGGATTTGAATCTCGCCAAACAAAAATATCTCATCAGCAGCACGCTTCGCCGCGGCGAAGGCGTGCTCGTGCGCGCGCTTTCCGAAACGCAGCCACATGCCAGCGCGCAACCCGCCCCCGCAGGACTTGAAGACGCTTATCTCTATTGTATCGCTAAGCATAAACGGGAGCACGCCACATGAGCTCCGGCCGCGTGCTTTATCACCTCATGCGCGCCGATTTTCTCGAACGCACACGGCGCTATAGCTTTCTCCTCACGCTCGGTTTCGTTCTGTATTTTGCTTATCTCTCCATTCCGCCCAACCATGCGAGGTATGCGACATTGCAACTGGCCGGTCATCGCGGCGTTTATAATTCCGCGTGGCTCGGCAGCCAGGTTGCGATGCTTACCACGCTCTTTCTGTCCATCGCGGGTTTTTATCTCACCAAGAATACCATCAGCCGCGATCGCCAAACCGGCGTGGGACAAATTCTCGCGGCCACGCCGATGAGCAAAATGTTTTATGTGCTCGGCAAGGTGCTGAGCAACTTTGCCGTGCTCGCGGTGATGGTGTTGGTGTTGATCGTCGCAACTGCGGCCATGCAATTCGTGCGCGCGGAAGATGTGCAACTCAAACTGTGGCCGCTGATTGCGCCGTTTTTGTTTTTGACTCTGCCCACGTTGGCAATCACCGCAGCGCTGGCCGTTTTATTTGAAGCAATACGCCCGCTGCGCGGCGGCTTCGGCAATGTGCTGTTTTATTTTTTGTGGACGTTCGTCATCGCAGGCGAAGTGCGCGCGGGTCTGCATGCCGACTATGTGATGGGCCTCAACATTCCGATTGCAAGCATGCAAGCCGCCACGGCGCAGGCCTTTCCGGAGTACGACCCCGCGAAGCAGAGCTACAGTATGGGCTTCAACATCAAAGCAAATGAGGAGAGATGGGATCTCAAAACTTTCACGTGGGAAGGGGTTGCATGGACGCCTGCGCTCGTGCTCAAACGTTTCATCGGCGTAGGGCTTGCACTCGGCTTGACGCTACTAGCAGCGTTCTGTTTTGATCGCTTCGCTAGCGGTGCAGCAACTTCGAATGTTGCCGGTGTCAAGAAACGACGATTCTTTCGAGCTAAAACCAAACCAGTGGAAAGCGGCAACGGGCTTCCCGCAACGTTGCGGGAAACTTCCTCTGCCCATCTCACGGCGCTTGCGCAAACGGCGCGGCAATATAGTTTCGTGCGGATGTTGCTCGCAGAAATTAAACTCATGCTGAAGGGCGTGAGCCTTTGGTGGCTGCTCGTTGCGTTCGGCTTGATCCTCGCCAGCGCGAGCGTGCCTCTAGAAGTCGGTCGGCAATGGCTCTTGCCCTTCGCGTGGATTTGGCCGCTGTTGCTTTGGTCGCCCATGGGCACGCGCGAGCATTTGCACCGCACGCATCAACTCATATTTTATGCTCCGCACGTTTTGCAAAGGCAGCTTCCCGCCGCGTGGCTGGCGGGCGTCGTGCTCGCGCTTGTGATGGGCAGCGGCGTTTTGCTGCGCACGGTGTTGGCGGGTGAATGGCAGGCATGCTTTGCGCAACTCGCCGGCGCGGTATTTATTCCGACGCTGGCATTGGCTTTCGGCGTATGGAGCGGCAGCAGCAAACTGTTCGAAATTATCTATCTCCTCTTGTGGTACATCGGCCCGATGAATCGTGTGCCGTATTTGGATTTTATCGGCGTGACGAACGAGGCGATTGCGAGTGGGATGCCGAAGATTTTCTTGTTGAGCACAATCGTGTTGCTGGCGCTTGCGTTTTGGGGCAGGCGCGTGCACATGAGCAGGTCATAAGAAGACCCGATGAAAAGCTGGGAACCTACAATCGCGGTCCGCGCCGTGCAACCGGTGGTCGCGGCTCTCGAAGCGCTCGGCCATTCAAGCGAGGAAGTTTTGAAAGCGGCTGGTATTTCTCCCAGTGCGTTGCAAGACTCGGAAGGGCGCTTGCCGCACGGCAGCATGATGCGCTGGTGGCAGCGCGCATGTGAGCTCACGGGAGACGAGCATTTGGGGATTCATCTTGCCGAGGCCGCGCCGCTCAAGTCGTTTGAAGTCCATGCCTATGCGATGCTGTCGAGCGCCGACTTGCGCGAGGCTTATCGCCGCGCCAGTCGGTATCAACGCCTCATTCACGAAGCCACGGATTTGGTTTTTGAAGAGGGCGCACACGAAGGCGTGTTGCGCCATACCCTGCCCGGCGGAAGGCCGGCGCCGCGCCATCCCGCCGAGTTTCTCGCCACGTTGTGGGTCCGCATCGGTCGTTTGGTTGCCGGCGAGGAATGGCGTCCGAGTCTCGTGTGCTTTGCGCACCGAGAGCCGGCTGATTTGACGGAGCATCTGCGCATGTTTCGTGCGCCGTTGCGTTTTGCGAGCGGAGTCACGGCAATGCACGTTCCCAACTCCGTTCTCGACGCGCCGAATCGGAATGCGGATGCGAATCTCGCGCGCTTGCTTGATCGCTACGCCGAAGGTTTGCTCCAACAAGCGCCGGGGTTCACAAATTTTTCCGAGCGCGTGCGCGCGGCTTTGAGCAAAGAGTTGAGCGGCGGCGCGCCAGCCGTGGCCGCCATTGCAAAAGCGCTGCACGTGAGCCAGCGCTCTCTTCATCGCAACCTGCAAAACGAGGGCACGAGCTTTCGTGAATTGCTCGAACAATTGCGCCACGAGCGCGCAACGGCATTGCTGGCTAATCCCTCTTGCAGCGTCGCCGAAGCCGGATTTCTTCTCGGCTTTTCGGAGTTGAGTTCATTCTCGCGCGCGTTCAAACGCTGGACGGGGCTTTCGCCGATTGAGTTTCGCGCGAAGACGCTCGCCGCTTCTCTTCTTCCTTCCCACTGAAAAATCTCCCCAACATTCCTGCCTGGCAGAAAGTGACAACGGATTTGGCGCTTGCGGCCAAATCTTGATTCGTCATGCTGCGTATGATTCCGCAAACAACACGCGGGTGAAGCCCGACTTGGACAAAAGAGTTGTGCACGATTAAAAGAACCGTCGCGTCCATGTCCGACTGCCTCACTCATTTAGGAGTCTCCCATGACGCGCATTTGCCCGAGTTGTCACAAGGCGCTAGAGCGCGAGGCGAAGTATTGTTCCGTGCGCTGCGCGCGCGCAATGCGGCGACAGCGGCGACGAATATTTTTCGCCGCGGCGCTTGGGGCATTGATACTCGCTCTCGCAATTCATTCCGCGCCCGTCAGCGAGTTTCGTGCGGAGCCGAGGTTGCCGCTTTCAGCGGTTGAGATTCAGCGGCTCGCAGTTGATGACCTGTGTCCGATCTGCGCGGGCAAGGGCAAGGTAGATTGCAAAGTCTGTATTGCGGGAAAAATTTTCTACATGGGCACGAGCGCGGATTGCAGCCGCTGCGAAGGAAAGGGTTGGATCATTTGCCCGGCATGCGCGGGTGCTGGAGATCTGAATGAAGCGCTGCGCTTGGCGCGCCTCGGATCTCGCAACGCAAAATGAACATTAATGACGCTCAACAAAAGGAGCACATAATATGAAATACCTCGTGTCCCAGTTTGGCCATCCGCGCGGATGGTTCGGCGGGCTTGTGGGAAAAATCATGGCCTATGAAAATCTCGAGCGAAATGCCTGGGCCGTGATGCAACTCCATGTGCAGCCGCGCGACCGTGTTTTGGAAATCGGGTTCGGGCCTGGCGTTGCGATTACGCAGATTGCCGACCTCGCGGTCGAGGGCTTCGTCGCCGGAGTCGATGCTTCGGAAATCATGGTGCGGCAAGCGCGCAAACGCAATGCTCGCGCCGTGCAAGAGCGACGAATCGATTTGCGGTGCGGCACGGTTGTGGCCTTGCCTTTCGAAAAGGAAGCGTTTGAAAAAGTCGTCGCCATCAATTCGTTGCACCATTGGCCCAACCCGGAAGAGAACCTCAAAGAAGCTCGCCGCGTGTTGCAACCGAACGGGCTGATTGCGATTGTGGAGCAGCCGCATTGCGCCGCGAAAAACGCGGCAGAAATTATGCAAAGCACCGGCGCACGACTGGCCGCGTTGCTCGAGGTCGCGGGGTTCAGTGGCCTCAGATTGGAGTGTAAATCCTTGCAGCGCGGCGCGTGCGTTTGCGCGCTCGGCTTCAAATAAACAAACACGGGCGAAGCCGAGCTTGGACACAAAGAATCCTAACCGCCGCGGAGAGCTTTCGCGTCCAAGTCCGGCTTCCCTGTTCACGCGCTTTCATATAAGGAGACTCCCATGAGCGATCAATGGATCATTCAAAACGCTGAAGACCTGCAATTCATTTTATTCTTCGCGCTATTGTTTGTGTTCAGCCTCGCCGAGGTTTTCGAACCCAAACGCGTCGGCCCGATGCGTCGCAAGCAGCGCTGGCTGACGAATTTTTTGCTCACCGGCCTCAATGTGGTAGTGTTGAGCCTCCTGCCCGTGTCGTTCTTCAGCGCCGCGGTGTGGGCGCACAAAAATGGCCTCGGGATTTTCAACCAATTCACGTTGCCGTTCGGTTTGCTCATCGTGGCCAACTTGCTCGGCCGCGGCTTCATCTCATTTTTTACGCACTATCTCATGCACAAAGTGCCTCTGCTTTGGCGCTTGCATCGCGTGCATCATCTCGATACGGAAATGGACGTTTCCACCACCGTGCGCTTCCATCCGCTCGAGTTCGTAGCTGCGCTGCTGCTCGGCGTTCCAATCGTGATCGGCCTCGGCCTGTCGCTATGGATTTTGCTGCTCTACGAAATTTGGGACGCGGCGGTGAATTTGTTTTCGCACGCCAACATTCGCGTGCCCGGCCCGGTCAATCGTGTGCTGCGCTATATCATCGTCACACCGGATTTGCACCGCGTGCATCATTCCTCGTGGCAGCCCGAGACCGACAGCAACTTCAGCGCAGTCTTCCCGATTTGGGATATCATCTTCGGCACATTTCGCACGCAAACTCGCGCGCCGCAGGAAACCATGCAACTGGGGCTTGAGGAAGTGCGCGATCAACGGACGAATCGCTTTGCGTGGTTGCTCGGCTCGCCGTTTATCAGGCGGCTCACGATGAAGAACGAAACGCCGATCTCCAGGTCGCATGCCAACGAGATTGAGGCGGAAGCGCCCCGATGAATGCCGGCCTTGCTTTTTTACAAACCTGCCCATTGCATGAAAAGCAAAGGCACAACGATTACTCGCAAAAGATCCAGAGAATGGTCTTGACGGTAATCGTTTTGCCTTTTGCTCGCGCCCCGTTTATGGTTACCATATCTCAAACCCCTCCGCCGGCGCCCATTGCGACTTCGGCTCGAAGTATTGCCACAACAGCCGCGAGACTTTGCGAATCAGCGCATAGCCCTCATTGTTGTACTCCCAGCTCTCGTCTTGTTGATTTTTGGTGATGACACAAAACACATAATCGCCCGAAGGAGCATTGACGAGCACAACTTCCGAACGCGAGCGATTGACCGCGCCCTGCTTCGAAGCGGCCTGTACGTGCGGCGGGATTTGTGAGAGCGCTTCGTCATTCCAATAGATACGTGTGAGCGCGCGATACATTTCATCGCTCGCCGCGGGGCTGACCGCACGTCGCTCGCGAATCAGCACGAGCAGCTCCGCCATCTCGCGCGGCGAGGTTTGCCCCCAGCCGAATTCTTTGCGCGCCTCTTCTCTGCCCTCCGTGCGCGAGTTCACGCGCGTTTGAGCAAAGCCGTGCGCCGCGAGCCAGTCATTAATGGCCGCACCTTTGCCCGCCAACGATTGGCACCACAAACTCGCAGTGTTATCGCTGGTGGTGATCATTAGCATCACCACTTTGCTGAATGCGATCTTCTCGCCGTTTTTGAATGACCCCAAAATGTCTTCGCCCTCGTACAAAAGCGAGTCGCGATATACCAAATCGCTATGATAATCCAACTCGCCTGTATTGAACTTTTCAAACAAAGCGAGCATAATGGGCACTTTGATCATGCTCGCCGTGGGAAACAATTCGTCCGCGCGAATCGTAACACTGCGGCCCGAAGGTAAGTGCCGCACGTAGACCCCCGCCTCGCCGCGGAAATCTTTGAGCACGGCCTGCAGCTTCGCTTCGAGCTTCCGATCGATCTTTTCACGAGCAGCTTTGTTTGATTGCGCAAAGCTGGGATAGCTCCAATAAGGCAGGAGCACTATTGCAAGCAACCAGTTTGGCAGAATGCGTTTCATACTTTTCTCTTTGTGTGGTAAGCGCGGGCGTTAGTTGCGAAGGCATATTTTCATATCGCAAGATATTATTTCCGCCTCATGTTGCAAACGAAATTTAAGATTGTGTCAGAAGCAAATCTTGTTAAATTTTTCCCGTGATGAGGTCTGCTTATACCCCCAAAACGCCGAACGGCAAAGACGTCCCCAGCTCTCGAAAGGGCGTCGCGCGGTCATAAAATCCACCGTCATCCATTCACTAACTACTGAGAGGAGCATGATGCGTTTCAAAAATCTCGTTGCCACGGGCTGTGCTGCGCTTGGCTTGATCACCGCGGTGTTTGCCGCGGAGAAAGGCGCTCTGAAAATCACCTACGAAAAATACCAGCTCAAAAACGGCTTGGAAGTGATTCTGCACGAAGACAAATCCGATCCTATCGTATCAGTCGCGATTCTGTATCATGTTGGCTCGAACCGCGAGGAGAAAGGCCGCACCGGCTTCGCGCATTTGTTCGAGCACATGCTGTTTCAGGAATCGCAGCACGTTGGGCAGGATCAATTTTTCAGAAAGATTCAAGGTGCGGGCGGCGAGTTGAATGGCGGCACTTCTTTCGACAACACCATCTACTACGAGGTCGTGCCCAAGAATGCGCTGGAAATGTGCTTGTGGCTGGAAGCGGATCGCATGGGTTATTTGTTGCCCACAGTCACGGCCGAAGCGTTCGCGAATCAACAGGAAGTGGTGCAGAATGAAAAACGGCAGCGCGTGGACAACGTGCCCTACGGCCACACCAACTACGTCATTCACAAATCACTCTTCCCCGAAACGCACCCGTACAATTGGCAAGTGATCGGCTCTTTCGAGGATTTGAAGAACGCGACGCTCGAAGACGTGCGCCAGTTCTTCATCAAATGGTACGGCCCGAACAATGCGACGCTGGTCATCGCCGGCGATTATGATCGGGCGCAAACCAAGCAATGGGTGGAAAAATATTTCGGAGAATTGCAAGCTTCCGCGCCGGTCCCGGAACCGAAGCCGTTACCTGTGGCGCTCGACAAAACCAAGCGCGCATTTCACGAGGACAACTTTGCCCGCTCGCCGGAATTGACCATGTCTTTCCCTACCATCCAGAATTTTCACCAAGACGCGTATGCGCTCGACCTGCTTGCGGACCTGCTCTCCGACGGAAAAAAGGCGCCACTCTACAAAGTGATCGTCGAAGAAAAGAAGCTTGCGCCTTCCGCGCCGGCTTTTCAACAAAGCTTGGAAGTGGCGGGTTACTTTCAATTCCGGGTGCGCGCGTTTCCGGATAAATCGCTCACCGAGGTTGAGCAAGCCGTGCACGAGGCGTTGGCGCGTTTCGAAAAAGAAGGCTTCACCGATCGGGATTTGGCGCGCATCAAAGCCAAAACCGAAACCAATTTCTACAACGGCATCTCGAGCATTTTGAGCAAATCGTTTCAGCTCGCTTTTTATAATGAGTACGCCGGCTCGCCGGACTTCATCACGCAGGACATTCAAAACACACTCGCCGTAACGAAGGAAGACGTGTGGCGCGTGTACAATCAGTATATCAAGGGCAAGAACTACGTGCTCACGAGCTTCGTGCCCAAAGGCAAGCTCGAGTTCGTTGCGGAAAATTCGGAAAGGTTTCCGGTGGTGGAAGAGGCGATTGCGCCCTCCGCCGAAACGAAAACCACGCCAGCGACGAGCGCGCCGCGCGAGAAATTGCCTTCCAGCTTTGATCGCTCCGTAGAACCCGCAAAAGGTCCGGCGCCGCAAATCACCGTGCCGCAGATTTGGACGCATACTTTTAAGAACGGCTTGCGCGTCTATGGCATCGAGCACAATGAGCTGCCGCTCATCGAAATGACGCTCACGCTCAAAGGCGGTTTGCTTTTGGATGACCCCCAAAAAGTCGGTGTGGCGAAATTGATGACCGATATTATGATGGAGGGCACGAAGAACAAAACGCCGCTGGAGTTGGAAGAAGCGATTGATGAGCTGGGTTCGAATATTAGAATGTCGACGAGCGACGAAGCGATCACGATGCAGGCGAACATGCTCGCAACCAAGCTCGAACCGACCTTTGCTCTGTTCCAAGAAATTTTACTGGAGCCGCGATGGGATGAAACAGAATTTGCCCGTATCAAGCAGGAAACCATCGAAGTCATCAATCGCCGCAGCGTCGACCCGGCCGCGGTCGCGGAAAAGGTGCATCGCAAGCTGGTCTACGGCAAAGAACACATTCTCTCGAATAGCACATACGGCACGCAGGCTTCGGTCGAACAGATCACGATGGAAGATCTGAAAAATTTCTATGCGCGGAATTATTCGCCTTCAGTCGCGTATGTCACCGTCGTGGGCAATGTTTCAAAAGACAAAGCACTCAAGCTGCTGTCTTCGTTGGAACAAAAGTGGCCCGCACAGGAGGTACAATTCAAAGAATATGCGACGCCGCCGGCGCCGGAGAAGCCGCAGCTTTATTTCGTCGATGTGCCGGGCGCAAAGCAATCGCAAATACGCATCGGCTATTTGGCTTTGCCATACACGCATCCCGATTACTATCCCGCCACAGTGATGAACTACAAGCTCGGCGGCAGCTTCAACGGCATTTTGAATCTCATTTTGCGTGAGGAGAAGGGCTACACTTACGGCGCGCGCTCGAACTTCCTGGCAGGTCTTCATCCGGGGCCGTTTGTTGCTTATGCCGGTGTGCGCTCGAATGCGACGCTCGAGTCCATGCAGATTTTCAAAGACGAGATTGCGAAATATCGCAACGGTTTATCGGATGAAGATTTCGCTTTTACGAAGAGCGCATTAACGCAAGCGAATACGCGCCGCTTTGAAACACTGGGCGCGCTCGCCGGCATGTTGGGGCAGATCGCGACGCACAATCTGCCGTTTGATTATGTGAAGCAACAAGAACGCATCGTGACCGAGATGACGAAAGAGCGACATGTGCAGCTCGCGCAACAATATCTCGATCCGAACAAGATGATCTATCTCGTGGTCGGCGATGCGGCGACGCAATTAGAAGGCTTGAAGCAGTTGGGCTTGGGCGATCCGATCTTGTTGGATAAGGAAGGGATTCCGGTGAATTAAAAATTCGAATCGAATTTGAGCAACAAAAAGCGCGCGGCAGGTTTCTGCTGTGCGCTTTTTGTTTGGAGGTTGGTGTAATTTCCTCTCAAAAAGTGATTGCCACACTCTTCAGCCACGATTTCATATGGCGAAATTCCGCGACGATTTCATCCAAAGAATAATGTGCGTTCGCGGGACTGGTCGAAGGCAAAACATAAATGCGGGTCACACCGATCTGCTCCGGCTGCGAGCCAGGCCGCACGGGGATTTTGTCGGGTATCGCGAAGACCCAACGATAGCCGGTAATTCCGACGAAACAGGCCGCGGCGGGCGCATAGCGCTCGAGCTTGCGGCGTAACTGCTTCGCACCCGCTTGAATCTCCAGCGGAGTCAACTCATCAATTTGACCGCTGGCACGCTTGACCACATCCGTGAAGCCGATCCCTCTCTCGAACAAAACTTTCTCATCGCCCGGGCCAGCCTTCATGCCGACAAATTGCGAGGCCGATATCGCCGTCCAGAAACGATTTGTCTTGCGCGCAAAGTATTTGCCCTGTTGTGCGGAATATAAGCCGGGATTCAAACCGATGAAAACCAGCTTCAAATCCGGGCGCAAATAATCAGGAAGGGTAAGATAGGAAGCCATGCACAAAATTTACCTCAGCCCGAATCCAAGTCAAGCAAAATTTCGTAGATTGGAGTGTCTTCTCTTCTTGAATACTATGAATAAAATACCGATGCCTGATTGCCTTTCTGCTTAGAATTTTCACTTGAAAGCCAGGAAAAAAATATCGATCTTGCAGTCGTTTTAAAATAACTGGTGGCAAGAGTGATCAGAAAGCACCCTCGGTATATTTAGATAAGAATGCAAAGGTATCTGGCCTGTTGAGGAGGAAAAGATGAAACGCTATGTCTCCAACAAAGACGAAACCGTCCGCATGTTCAAGCAAGATTGGATGGAGTTCTTCACGCACATTCATCCGAGCGTACCCGTCATTATCTATGTGCCGGTCATCGCGTTCTTCTTGTATCGCACCGCGTTTGTGAATCCCGTATCCGTCGGGTATGCTTTGCTGCTTTGCCTGGCAGGCATGTTCGCGTGGACGTTGACTGAATACATTTTGCACCGTTTTGCCTTTCATTATCAGCCGACCAGCAACTGGGGCAAGTCGTTGCATTTTATCTTTCACGGCGTGCATCATGATTATCCGCGTGATTCGAAGCGATTGGTCATGGCGCCGGTGGTGAGCATACCGTTGGCGATCGTGTTTTATGCGGGCTTCCAGCAATTGCTTGGCGAAGTTTATGTTGCACCCTTTTTCGCAGGATTCATCTTCGGATATCTTTGCTACGACATGATTCATTACGCCACGCATCATTTTTCCATCAAGAGCCGGTTCGGGCTTTGGCTTAAGCATCATCATATGCTTCATCATTATCAGGATGAAGATAAGCGTTATGGCGTGAGCACCCCACTGTGGGATTATGTTTTCGGCACTATACCCGGCGCCGAGAAGCAGCAGCGTGCTATGACGCCGGGCACAGAAAAAGCGGCTTGAAAGCGAGTAAACATGGGCAGTCAATTCCTAAGTGCCATCACCACGCCGGTGCGTTTTTTCGGAAGGTTCACGTTGCACTTTCTTTTTCACGTCGGCAGTTTCGGCAAGTTGCTTTATAAAACCGTGCGCGCGCTGGCTGATGTGCGCACGTATGCCGGGTTAGTCGTGGAGCAAATGATGAACATTGGAGTGCGCTCGCTTCCGGTCGTGACCTACATTTCCTTGTTTGCCGGCATGGTTACGGCGTTGCAAGCCGTGAAGCAATTCACCCAAACCGTTCCGCTTTATATCGCCGGCACGGTCGTGGAAAAATCCGTGCTGCAAGAGCTCTCCTCCGTAATCACGGCGTTGGTGCTTGCCGGCAGAGTGGGAGCCGCCATTGCGGCTGAAATCGGCACGATGAAAGTGACCGAGCAAATCGACGCGTTGGAGGCCATGGCCTTTAGTCCGATTTCCTATCTGGTCGTGCCGCGCTTGCTTGCTGGCATGGTGATGCTGCCGATGCTCACCGTGTTTTCCGCGGCCATCAGTTTTTGCGCGGGTTGGTTTACGGCCACGGGCATGTCGGAATTGACGACGACGGAGTTTTTCAAAGGCGCTAAGATGTTCGTCTCCTGGCGTGATTTTGCGCTGCCATTATCAAAGGCGGTATTATTTGGAATGTCCATCACGCTCGTGGCCTGTTATCAAGGCTTCAATGCGCAACAAGGCGCGGAGGGGGTTGGCAACGCGGCGACGAAAGCCGCGGTGAGCGCGTGCTTGATGATCTTGACGCTGGATTTCGTCATGGCCACTGTAATTTTAACTTAGCTAGCAACAATGATCGAATTCAGGAATGTCTTCAAAAATTTTGAGGCCTCACCGGTTCTTTGTGGTTTGAATTTGACCATTGAAGACGGTCTCACGACCGCGATTATTGGCGGCAGCGGCTGTGGGAAATCGGTAACGTTGAAGCACATCATCGGCTTGCTCAAGCCCGATCGCGGTTCCGTCTTCGTGGATGGTCTGGAGATCGCGAAGCTCTCTTATCAAGCGCTAGTGGAAGTGCGCAAAAAGATCGGCATGGTCTTTCAAGGTTCGGCATTGTTTGATTCGATGACCATCGGCGAAAACTTGGCGATGGGCTTGAAGCGTCACTTCCAGCTCAAGGAGCATCAATTGCGCGACAAAGTTCACGAGGCGCTTGCGATGGTTGGACTGGCCGGCGTGGAACCCAAATTTCCGGCCGAGCTGAGCGGCGGCATGAAAAAACGCGCCGCGATCGCGCGGGCCTTGGTAATGAGTCCGGAAATTTTGCTCTACGATGAGCCGACCACCGGCTTGGATCCTCCGCGTGCGGACTCGATCAATCAGCTCATTTATGATCTCAATAACCAGCTCGGCGTGACTTCGGTGGTGGTAACGCACGACATGCACAGCGTGTATCGTGTCGCCGCCAAAGTCGCTATGTTGGAAAGCGGTGTGATTCGTTTCTTTGGCACACCGGAAGAATTGGCCCGCTGCACCGAGCCGGCGGTGGAAAATTTTTTGGAAAGCGCGCGCGGACACGAATGGCTCGGCCGCGGCAAAAGCAATCAAGCGGGAGCAGTTCATGCGACGTTGGACGAATGAAATCATCGTGGGCACCGGCATCATGCTGGCAATTGCCATTGGCATCTATGGCTATGTTTTTCTGCGCGATTTGCCGGTGCGCCAGCAAGGCTATAAAATCAATATACTTTTTAAGAATGTCACCGGCCTGCAAACCGGCGACGCTATCACCGTCTCCGGCCTAAAAGTCGGACGAATTTTGGAAATGAAACTGGATCGCGAGCACGTCAATGTGCGTGTGTGGATGAACGGCCAGGTGCCGTTTCCGAATGATTCCCGCGCAGCGATTCGCAGCATCGGCATGATCGGCGAAAAATACATCGACTTGATGCCCGGAGCCGCCAGCGAAACTCTGCAGGAAGATGATACGATTACTGGAGAATATATCAGTGACATCGCCGATGCCGGCGGCTCACTTTCAGAATTGATGAGCCAAACGAACGCGCTGCTGGCGAAGCTCAACACCGCGGTGGATTCCGCTTTCAGCCATCGTTCGCAAAAGGCGATTGCCGCCATGCTGATCAATACGGAAGACATCACGCGCCAAGTGAACATGAATTTGGAAGGCAATATGCGCCATTTGAAAAATACGATGGCATACATGGATTCGCTCTCTTCCGGGTTGAATACTTTTTGGCAGCAGCGCCAGTCTTCCATTGACAGCGTCTCGCAAAATCTCGCGACCACCACGGCGCAACTGCCCACCACGCTGGCCAAGCTCGACAGCGCCTTGACTGAAACACGCAAGCTGCTGGCCGCAGTGGAGCAGCAAAAAGGCGCGGTGGGCAAGGCGTTATATGACGACGAACTTTATACGAAGGCCAATCAAACCGTCACGCAGTTGCAAACGATTCTCGACGACGTTAAAAAGAATCCTTCGAAGTACTTGCAGATTAGCATGATTCATCTGTTCTAAAGCAGTTTCAAAGCACGTTGTGGAACGACACATGCAACCCAGCAGTTTCAGCATCACGCCTTCAGTTCGGAAGGAGATCGTCAAGATTATAGACGCGCGCATCGCGGAAGCGCACGTGACAAAAGAAGATTTTTCCGAATTGAAGAGTATCGTTAAAGAACTCGCCGAAGCGCAGAAGCGCACCGAGGTCAAAGTCGAAGAACTCGCCGAAGCGCAGAAGCGCACCGAGGTCAAAGTCGAAGAACTCGCCGAAGCGCAGAAGCGTACCGAGGTCAAAGTCGAAGAACTCGCCGAAGCGCAGAAGCGTACCGAGGTCAAAGTCGAGTCGCTCGTCACGGCCGTTGAAGACCTCGCCGCCTCGCAAAAAGAAATGCAGGTCGCAATCACCAAGCTCGCGGTCGCGCAAAAAGAAACACAAGCCGAGGTGGGCGGCTTATCGCGCAGTTTCAGCTACGCCTTTGAAAACGAGACGTACAGATTCCTGCCTGTGGTCTTGCAAGAGAAATACGGATTAAAGGTGGAAAAGAAAATTGTCCGCGCCGAGATTGGCGGTAAAGAGGTCAATCTCTTTTGTCGCGCCGAGCGGAACGGCGGGCAAGTTTTGATCGTCGGCGAAACCAAGCTGCGGTTGGATGAAAGCCGCTTTTTGAAGAAGAAAAATGTGTTCGCGGAACTGGATGAAAAAGTCGATGCGGTGCGCAGCGAATATGGCAACGCCGAAATCGTAAAAGTGTTAGTCACGCATTTCGCGACCAAAGCTTTTATCAACAAAGCAGAGGAAAAGGGCGTCATCGTCGTGCAGAGCCACGAGTGGTGAAGCCGCGCGCCATTGCCCCGGTGATTTATCCCGCTTTATCCGCTATATTCGCAAAATCCGCTTACAAACAAGCCTTTGGGTTATTTCACTTTTATAAAATAGGACGTGCTGCATGTTGGACTTAAAATTCATTCGCGAAAACTTGGCGCAGGTGGAGAACGGCATTAGAAAAAAGAATGCCCAGCTCGATCTTTCGCAGTTTCGCGCGTTGGATGAGCAGCGGCGGCGCATTCTCGCGCAAGCGGAAGAGCTGAAGGCGCTGCGCAATCGCGTTTCTGAAGAGATTGCGCAAACCAAGAAAAAGGGCGGCAGCGCCGACGATAAAATTGCCGAGATGAAAAGCGTCGGCGATGACATTAAGAATTTGGACAATGAGCTGAAGAGCGTGGAAGACCAGCTCTATCAGTTGCAAATTCGCATTCCGAATTTGCCGCACGCGAGTGTGCCGGTGGGAAAGAGTTCCGCGGACAACGTCGTCGTGAAGCAATGGGGCGAAATTCCACAATTCGATTTCACCCCCAAGCCGCATTGGGAACTAAATGACAATCTCCGGCTTATCGATTTCGAAGGCGGCGCAAAAGTTTCCGGCTCGTTCTTCGTGAATTTTCAGGGCAAAGGCGCGAAGCTCGTGCGCAGCCTTATCAATTTCATGCTCGATCTGCATATCGACAAACACGGCTACACAGAAGTGTTCCCGCCGTTCGTGGTTGGGCGCGAAGCCATGTTCGGCACCGGCCAGCTTCCGAAGATGGAAGACGATATGTATCGCATCGAGGCCGATGATCTGTTTTTGATTCCCACCGCGGAAGTGCCGGTCACCAATCTGCTCGCCGGCAAAATGCTGGCAGCCGCGGATTTGCCCATCAACTACACCGCGTACACGCCCTGCTTCCGCCGCGAAGCCGGCGCGTATGGCAAAGACACAAAAGGCCTCATGCGCCTGCACCAATTCGACAAAGTGGAAATGGTGAAATGCACGCGGCCGGAAACGAGCTATGAAGAGCACGAGAAACTTTTGCAGAACTCCGAAGAAGTTTTGCAGATGCTCGGCTTGCCGTATCGCGTGCTGTTATTGTGCAGCGGCGATATGAGCTTTGCCGCAGCGAAGTGCTACGATATCGAAGTGTGGGCTCCCGGCATGCAAAAGTGGCTGGAAGTTTCCTCGTGCTCGAACTTCGAAGACTTCCAGGCGCGGCGCGCCAATATTCGCTTCCGTCCGGAACCGAGCGCCAAGCCGCAATTCGTGCACACGCTCAACTCTTCGGGACTGGCTCTCCCGCGCACGATCATCGCGATCATGGAAAACTTTCAAACCGATGAAGGCACCATTGTTGTGCCGGAGGTGTTGCGGAGTTTCATGGGTGTGAGTGTGTTGAAGTAAAATTCCTGCCAGCCGGCAGCCGGATTTTGCAGTCCGGCTGCACTTGCCTTCTTTAATAAGAGACGGGGGAGCCGTGAGAATGTTCTCTGCAAAAGGACTACACCGATGAAGCCGCCCTCGCATAAAAAATCGCCGCGAGCCAAAGCGGCTCAAGCCCCCTCAAAGTATATCGAACGTTGGTGGCTTAAATATGAAGCTGCCGGGGATCTTGGGGCAGAGTTCCCAACGCCGCCGGACGTGATGTTGGATATGCTGAACTCCGTGCATGAGCATTGGCGCAAGCGCGGCGACACCTCCGCGAATATGAAAGAAGATTTGCGGCATCATGTCGCCGTGCAAAAGGTTTTTAAGAAATGGCGGGCAGTCCATGGCGCGCGAGTTTGAGCGAACTCTAAAGGATATCGATAAACGTTGTCAAAAAGCGCAAGTGCCCTATGCCCTCATCGGCGGCTTGGCGGCGATTATTTACGGCTACGCCTCCCTCCGGCCCGAGCCGCTTGCGTTTTTTCGCCGTTGCTTCTTTGTGCCCTTGCAAAACAAGAAGATCAAGATACGTGTCGATATTGCTGCGGCACTCAGCGGTTTTGAACGGAAAGTGTTGGAGAGGAGCAAGCGCCGCTCTTTTGGCAAGATTGAGGTAAGCGTTTGCACTATCGAAGACTTGTTGCTCATGAAGCTCATTGCGGCTCGCGCAAAGGATGATCTCGATCTAGAGATGCTCGTTCAATTGCACCGCAAACGACTTGACCTCAAATACCTCCGCGCCCGCGCGAAGGAGTTTGTCGCAGTCGAGCGCAGTGACGTGCCTGAGCGGCTAGAGAAGTTGCTGAAGAAGTATCGTTGAGAGTGAAGCACGATCATCGCGCTCATGGAAAATTTTCAAACCGAGGAAGGCGCCTTCCTCGTGCCGGAAGTGCTGCGGAGTTTTTAGGGGGGAGTGTGCTGAAATAAAATTCCCGCCAAGCACCGCAGCCGGATTTTGAGGTCCGACTGCGCTCCGCCAAGCACCGCACGCGATCCACAGCCGAAATTCGCGCTTGACTTTTGAAGCTTTCTTTTGCAAATACCCGCCGCCGGATCAGCATTCCCTTCCTCTTTCCAAGTCTTTCCTGTCTGATAACGACGCGCTGATCTTCATTGCTCGGGCTTGATCCCCTCAACACCCTTTTCAAGTTCCATCCATAAATTTAACCGACACAGACGCGAACGTTCGCGCCTGCCTTGTCGATTTTTTTCGGGAGCTTCATCCCCGTTGGCGCATTCCTTATCATGAATAGCAACCTTCAGGAGGGCATCATGAAACCCATTCTTACTCTTCACCTCAACAACTATCAACGCTCTCGTTTGGCGCTTGCTTGCATCGCAGCTCTCATCGCGACATGGATGAATGCTGAAGCGAGCGCGCAAACTTACGAGGCAACGATTCTAAACAAGGAAGGAATCTTTTCTCCCGCCTCGACCATCCATGATTTCGATAAAGACGGCGATCTCGACGTTGTCATTCTCAATCGAACCTCGGGAAGCGTCGCGGTGGGCGAATGGCTGGAGAATGACGGGGCCGGCAAGTTCCTTCGCCGTGAAATTTTTCAAGGCCTGGTTGTTCCGGCTGATTTCGACGCCGGCGATATGGATCAAGACGGCGATATTGACTATGTGATCGCCGACAAGTCCGAGCTTGTGTGGTTCGAGAGACAGGACAACGGGGCATTTCTAAAACATTCGATTGAAGACAGCATCGAAATCACTCAAGCAGCGGTCGGCGATATGAACGGAGACGGCGATCTCGATATCATATCGGTCGGTTCGAGCAGCCGCGAAGTGAAGCTTTACGACAACGACGGTTTTCAGAATTTCGCCGGCGCCGTCATCAATATCACGCCCGCGACTTCCATCGCCGTCGAGACGGAGGACCTGGACGGCGACGCCGATCTCGACGTCGTCATCGGCGGCGCAAAACCTCGCGTCTTGTTCAACAACGGCCTCGCGGTTTTTGACTCGACGCTCGGCTTATTTGAAACGTTGGTTTTTCCGGGCGGCAACCTCGCGATTTCCGACCTGAACAACGACGGCAAAAAAGATATTTTGATGATCGGCGCGGGCTTGAGATTTTACGACGCGAACAAAGGTTTTCAAGCCACAATCATCGATCAAGACGGCACCGATTTCGGCGGCGATATCATCGTCGCCGATTTCGACGGCAATGGGCTGAAGGACATCGTTCGCCAACACCTCAACAACGATTATCTTGCGATTCTATATCAAGACGCAAACCTGGTTTTTCGCAAAGTTTTTTTAGATCGCGCTTGGCAAACTTCCGCGGCTTCCAAAATGTCGAGCGGCGATCTTGACGGCGACGGCGATCTCGATCTCGTTTTCCCTGAAAACAGCAGCGTGGACAAAGACCTGGCGTGGTTCGAAAATATCGGAGGCGCGCTTTACCGCCACTCATTTTATGGAATTCTTCGAGAGGCGCAAATTCCCAAAATCGGCGATCTGGACGGCGACGGAGATTTGGATATCGCTCTCACGGCCACGGAAGATCGCAACCTCATATGGCACGAGAACAGAGGAGGCGAGGGCTATGTGGAATGGATCGTTCGTGACGGGATGAATGCTCCATACGATTTAGAGTTGGCCGATATCAATGGCGATGGCCGGCTCGATATTGTCGCAACTGATCGTGATGAAAATTCATTGTATTGGTATCGCAATGACCTCCCTCGCTGGGAACAATTCCTTGTCTCTGACAGCCTGAACGAACCACTCGGATGCGCCGTGGGAGATCTCAATTCCGATGCCAAGATGGATATCTTGGCGAGTTCTTCTTCTGACAGCACGGTTTTGATATACGTGAACGACGGCGCCGGAAATTTCTCCGGCCGGATTTTGGATCATGCTTTGCCGAATCCCAGGGAGATCGAAACGGCAGATTTAGATAAGGACGGTGATTTTGACGTCGTCGCCGTTTCGAGCGCGAAAGAAGCCAGCGTCGTGGTCTACATGAATAACGACAATTTGAGTTTCACCAAGCGAATCTTGTTTTCAGAGGCTCACGGTTATGACCTCGAAATCGGCGATTGGAATGGCGACGGCATGCCGGACCTTGTCGCGAGCTTTTTTGTTGTGAGCGGCGGCTCGAATTTGGATGTCGCGCTTTTTCGCAACGATGGCGTGGGCGGGTTTTCGTTCTCACCCTTGCTCGAACGCTCGGAGTTCAGTTTGGCCATCAAACTCGCCGACGTTGATAATGACGGCGATCTCGATCTCCTTTACGCCAGGCCCTCGTCGAGAGGGCAAATCTTCCTGAACGACAATGGCCGACTCGGGACTGCTATCGTATTGACGGAGCCGGGCACAGACAACATCACCGGTTTTGATGCGGGAGACCTGAACCACGACGGCGTCCTCGACATCGTTTCAGCGCAGCCGCAAAAGGGCAATTTGGTTTTATACACCGGCTCGTTGCCGAGCGGCATCGAGGAAACGCATGACGCCGTGAATCCTTCGGGCTTTTTTCTGTCGCAGAATTTTCCCAACCCCTTCAATCCCCGCACGATCATTCAATATCGGCTGTCCGCGCCAACGCACGTGGAATTGAAAATCTACAATCACGCCGGGCAGGAGATTGAGACCCTGATCGATCAAGTGCAGGGAAAAGGTGAATATAAAATCGCATGGAGCGGCGCGAACAGCGAAGGCGAGCAAGTTGCAAGCGGCGTTTATCTCTATCGCTTGCAAGCCGGCTCGTTTGTTCGGATTCGGAAAATGATATTGCTCAGATAAGGCGCGCTTGCGCAGAGAAAATTCAGCGAGCCAATCGAGGATCAAAGCTTAACTGTGAGAGGATTCATGAGCGAGGAAAAGGGAGTCATCAAACCGATTTTTGTCGGCGTTGCCACGGCGGTGATCAGCGCAGTGCTCACCGCGCTGATATTGTCCTATTTGGGTATTCAACAAGAGCCTTCTCGGCATGGCCCATCAGGAATTCCCCCCACATCAGGAGACAGCACCACGACAACGCCGCTGGATTCCACCAAGAAGCGGCAACCACCGCCGACAGAAACTCCAAACCCCATTGCGCCAGTAAAAGAACCGCGCCCCCAAGCCTACGAGCCGTGCGATTGCGCTTATGAAACGCGAACGGCAAAGCTCGAGGATTTCCCCCGCGCAAAGCCGTCGAGTTGGCAAGCGTTTGATGGCGATGAATTCAAGTCCCAGACTTTGTGGTCCTTCAATGCCAAAGATATTTTTGCCGGTGATGGATCAATTGAGGTGGAGATAAAAGCAAGGAGTTTTTCGTCATCGGAAAGAAGCCCGAGGTACGGATTGTTTTTGCGAAGTGATGATGACGAAAAGGGATTCGAGCTCCTTGTCAGCCGCCACAAGACCTTCACCATCTATGAACGGCTGCATTATAGCACGGACGATCCGAATCAGTCGGTGAGAAAGTTGAATAGCGGTTGGCAAAGAGCGGAACATATTTCAGAGCTATTAAGGGAGTCGAACCTGCTCACGATTTGCCGGAAGGGCGACCTCCTGGCTTTCTTTGTCAATCACAAGCAGGTTTTTGAGCATAGAGATGACAGTGTGCGATACTATAGGATGTTCGGCATCGAAATTTCCAGGGGTGGCAAAGGTGAATTTAGAAACCTTAAGCTATGCGCCAGGAGTTGAAACGAGCCAAATCAACTGCGTTTGTTTCCTCAGGAGCTTTTCCATGCGGGAGGAGTGAATACTTGCACGGTTGAGAACGAAAAAGCAGTGTGGCAATTTTCAAACCTCCAACTGCTCCTTCGCCGCCCGCATGCCCTGTTGCAGTGCGAGTTGTGTCCACGGACTTCCTCCCGCATCCGCGCCGGCGAATGAAATGCGCCCGAGCCGCTCTCTTCCTTTCACATATGGCGGATGTTTCTTGCTCGCAAATGGCGCCGGTCCTTTGAAGAAATTATAGCCATGGCCCCAACGATTCACCGTGATCGCGAGAATATCGTCCGCGGCATTGAAGCCCCACGGCCCGAACATGAGATTCAGTTCCGTGCGAATCTCGCGCTCGAACTCTTCAAAGGGTTTGTTCTCCAATTCCAAACGTCCCATGATCATTTGCTCGGCGGGGTCGTGGCCGGGTGAATAAAGATACTTGTACATGTTGAGCAAGATCGGCCTGTCGGGATGATACTCCGGGCGATAACTGCCGACGTGCAGCGGATCGGAAATATTCATCCACGCGCAATAGCCGCCGGGCAAATACATATCGAACAATCCCAACTCTGCTATTGGGCGCCAATGGCGCAAGAGCACGTTGATATAAACCGCAGAAGTGTAGCGATATTGATCGAGCGCTTGCACTTGCTCTTGCGGCAATTCGGGAACGATGTGCTTCGCAACCATGCCCCATCCCGCCATGATTGCGCCGCGTGCAGTGACGCGATACACGCGGCCATCGGGCTGCGCGTAATGCACGACGACGCGCTGCCCATCGCCGCTGCCTTCATGCGCAATGCGAACGGCCATCGAGCGCAGCCGCACGCGCACGTTGCTTGACTCGCGATCAAACGCGGCGTAATCAACCTCGCTATTGAACACGCCTTCCATGGTATTCTCACCGGGCACAGCCTCGGGCAGAATGGCTTTGAGCAAATGTCTGGCGATGGTGTGATTGCCGTCGGGATAGCGCGTGGTTGGTTCGTAGCCATAATGCAGCACGCCGTTCTTCTCATAAAAACCTTCGCCGCCCATGCCGAAGAAACCGGGGCCAATGGCATAGCCTTCGAGCGCGGACACGGCATCGCAGCCGAGGCCGACGAGGTCGGTTGCGTGCATGTTCGCAAAGCGCACGGCGTGATCACCCAAACCCATCACCTCGCGAATAAATTTTTCCCAACTCATCTCAGCCAAAGTTTGTTCGCGCGTGGCTTCATTGGGCAAATAATTTTTTCGGGTGGAATAAAGCTCGGTGAGTTCGCGGCGCGCAGTTTCGGCAATCGGCGCCTGCGCGAAAAATTTTTCATAGGGAATATCGAAGAAGCGATTGACCCACTGCGGCTTGTCATTGCCAAACACACGCGGATCGAAGAAAACTCCGGAGGAGAGTTTGAATCTCTCTTTGAAAGAATTGTCGCGAAAACTTTCGAGGCGCGCGGAGTCGATGCCAAGCTCGTTGAAAATTTCGACGGCCTCGGGCGGAGAGTCTTCCGGGTCTTCGAGCGCGAAAGTGCCGCCAGGCGCGATGAGCGTGGTGCCGTTCCATTTGAACGTATTGCGGCGCGCATGCCCGCCGAAGTCATCGTGATTATCCAAAATTAAAATGCGCGCGTTGCCTTTGCGCTCGCGCTGATAAACATAAGCCGCGGCGAGGCCCGATAAACCCGCGCCGACCACAATGAGGTCGTACTCTTCGTTCGTTGCGCTGATCTGCGTGGGCAGCTCGCGAAACTCTCCATCACGCACGCGATGACCGAGCTTGGTTGAAGCAAAGTCCTGCCCGCGCACGCCAGTCAAATATGGAGGGAGAATTTCGGGCAGCGTTTTTTTGTTCGCATTACTTTGTGCTTTACAGCCCAGCGCCAAGCCGGCAATGCCGAGCATCGCGCCTTGCAGAAAATCGCGCCGTGTGATCGGGCGAGGCATTCCCAAAAGATTATCGCGAGCATTCATCATCTTTCAATCCTAAAAATTTTCGGCGAATATGAACAGGCCGCGCACCAAAAGCAATTGGAACTTTTTGACTGTGGCCGAGTTGGATAGCTACCATTCAAGCCTGGCAAGGTAGGTCGATTGTCCGCAACAAATATTTTTTACAGAGTTAGGAAATTTATAAAATGTGACGAGAAAGGGCTTGACTTTTAAAAGTCGCATTTGTACAATGCCCGCGTCATCACAATCAATCTCGCTCTTTGTCTGGAAAAGTCGAACTCGTTTTGGATTCGACTTTTTTTGTCTGTGGGAAAAGTTACTGCTTCGCACGCGTACCAATGCGAGAGCAATGTTTCGGTCTGTTCTTTGACTAACAAGCCGAAGCAGGCATAAGCGCCATCGACAAAATCAATCACCTCTTGTGCAACCGCAGTTCTTGTCAAGCAAAGAGGAGCGACATAAACCTGCGGCAAGAAGAGCATCTTCCTAACTAACGAAGCGTTGCGGAATTTCAGGGGCCGATCACGAGAATTTGCAAAGTGATTCATTGAAAGAAGGGATCTCATCAGCCAGGGATTTTTTCTTTGAGTGAAGCTTGGCAATTTCCTCAAGTCATCTATCGTATCCTGATTCATTCTGCCAGCGTGCACCATCTCAAGTCGAACGCGATCAGGGCCTTCGACTTGCGCTGATCACTTCCTACCTGCAACCGTCGTTCAGCTTTCTTGAAAACTACGATCTTGAGATCGGCCCCATGAGGCACTAGCCCTCGTGCATCACCTCGGGCAATTCGTGTCACCAAACCTAAGATGAACTATATCCCGACTGCGATGTGACGAGTGTCATAGAAACGGAGGTTCATATCCATGCATACCCACACCACGACTGCAGAGAGTATCATCGATTCACTCAGCAAGCTGCAAGATCCGGCCACCTATCGCGATTTGAATTGGCAGGGCAGCTTCGACGAGTATCTCCAAACCGTGCGCCGCCAACCCGGAGTCACGCGCACCGCCTTCCAACGCATTTATGACATGATTCTCTCCTTCGGCACGGAAGAGATTGTCGAGTTCAAAGAAAAACTCATTCGTTATAAATTTTTTGAAGACCCCATCGACCACGGCCGCGACGCCGTTTACGGTCTCGAACGAGCGCTCATGCGCATCGTAAGCTTTTTCAAAGCTGCGGCGCAAGGCTACGGTACCGAGAAGCGAGTGCTGTTGCTGCATGGTCCTGTGGGCAGCGCGAAGAGCACGATTGTCCGATTGCTGAAGAAAGGCGTGGAACACTATTCACGTACGCCCGAGGGCGCGTTGTTCAGTTATTCATGGCGGCAAACCGGCGCGAACGGCGAAACCACGTGGGCCAAATGCCCAATGCACGAAGAGCCTTTGCACTTGGTGCCGGAAGAGTTGCGGCCCAAGTTGCTCGACTATTTGAATACCGACAAACCCGCGGATAAACACATCACAATCTCCGGCGAGTTGTGTCCATTCTGCCGGCAAACTTATCGCGAGTTGCTGCGCAAGTATGACGGCTCGTGGGCCGATTTGGTGAAAAATGAAATCCGCGTGGATCGCTTGCTGCTTTCTGAAAAAGACCGCGTCGGCATCGGCACCTTTCAACCGAAAGACGAGAAGAACCAAGATTCCACCGAATTGACGGGCGACATCAACTATCGCAAGATTGCGGAATACGGCACCGAATCCGACGCGCGCGCATTCAATTTCGACGGCGAGTTCAATATTGCCAACCGCGGCGTGATCGAGTTCATCGAAGTATTGAAGTTGGATGTCGCATTCCTTTATGATTTGCTCGGCGCTTCGCAAGAACATAAGATCAAGCCCAAGAAGTTTGCGCAAACCGACATCGACGAAGTCATCATCGGCCACACCAACGAGCCGGAGTATCGCAAATTGCTTTCGAATGAGTACATGGAAGCGTTGCGCGACCGCACGGTAAAGATCGACGTACCCTACATCACCAAGCTCGAACATGAAATCAAAATCTACGAAAAAGACTACAATCCCAAGCGCATCAAAGGCAAGCACATCGCGCCGCACACGATTCAGATGGCCGCGATGTGGGCAATCTTGACGCGCCTCGAAGATCCAAAGAAGGCGCAATTGACGCTGCTGCAAAAACTCAAGCTCTATAACGGCAAAACTCTGCCGGGCTTCACGGAAGACAATATCAAAGAATTGCGTGCGGATGCGCATCGCGAAGGCATGGAAGGCATCTCGCCGCGCTATATTCAAGACAAAATCTCCAACTCGTTGGTGAGCGAAAAGAGCGCGACGAGCATCAATCCTTTCATGGTGATGAATGAGCTGGAAGCCGGCCTCAAACATCATTCGCTCATCAGCAGCGACGAGCTGCGCAAACGCTACAAAGAGCTGCTCGCGGTCGTCAAAGAAGAGTACGAGGACATTGTGAAAAACGAAGTGCAACGCGCGATTGCCGCGGATGAAGACGCACTCAAACGTCTCTGCGGCAATTATATCGACAACGTGAAGGCGTACACGCAGCGCGAGCGCGTGAAGAACCGCTTCACCGGCGCGGATGAAGAGCCGGATGAACGCTTGATGCGCGCGATCGAAGAGAAGATCGACATTCCCGAAAGCCGCAAAGACGATTTCCGCCGCGAGATTATGAACTACATCGGCGCGCTCGCGCTCGAAGGCAAGGTCTTCGATTACAAGAGCAACGAGCGTTTGCAAAAGGCGCTCGAACTCAAGCTGTTCGAAGATCAAAAAGACACGATCAAGCTCACGACGCTCATCTCCAGCGTGGTGGATAAAGAAACGCAGGAGAAGATCGACGTGGTGAAGTCGCGCATGATCAAGTACTACGGCTACAACGACGAGAGCGCGACCGACGTGCTCAATTACGTGGCGAGCATCTTCGCGCGCGGAGATGTGAAGCACCGATAAAGCTTGGATTGATGGATTTGTGGATTGTCGGATCGCTGCGCTTGCGGCTCCAACAATCCACAAATCCACTAATCCATCAATCCAAGGTCGAATATGGTCAAACGCATCGAAAAAGATCGCAGCCGGTTTCGCCAAATTTTGCGCGGGCAGATTAAGAAAGAACTGCGCAAGTACATCACGCGCGGCGAGATGATCGGCAAAAAGGGTAAGGATCTCGTCAGCATTCCGGTGCCGCAAATCAATCTGCCGCGTTTTCGTTATGGCGGGAAGAACACCGGCGGCGTGGGGCAGGGCGACGGCGATATCGGCACGCCCATTGGCCGCGACGGCGATGAAGAAGGCACAGGGCAAGCGGGCGAAGCGCCGGGCGAGCATCTGCTCGAGGTCGATGTTTCGCTTGAAGAGTTGGCGCAATTGCTCGGCGAAGAATTGGAGCTACCCAATATCTCTTCGAAAGGCAAGAAGAACATCATTAGCGAGAAGGATCGCTACACCGGCATTGCGAAGAGCGGTCCGGAATCGCTGCGGCATTTCAAACGCACATACAAGCAGGCGCTGAAACGACAGATCATCAGCGGCACCTACAATCCCGAAGATCCCATCATCGTGCCGTTTCGCGAAGACCGACGCTATCGCACGTGGAAAACCGTGTCGCTGCCCGAGGCCAGCGCGGTGATCATTTACATGATGGACGTTTCCGGCTCGATGGGCGAAGAGCAAAAAGAAATCGTGCGCATCGAATCGTTTTGGATCGACACGTGGCTGCACTATCAATACAAAAATCTCGAAACGCGCTACATCATTCACGACGCGGTGGCGCGTGAAGTGGATGAAGAAACGTTTTATCACACGCGCGAGAGCGGCGGCACGATCATCTCTTCGGCGTATAAGCTCGCGGGCAGCATCATCGACGAGGATTATAACCCCGAAGATTGGAACATCTATCTTATGCACTTTTCCGATGGCGATAATTGGGGCGAGATCGACACGGATGAATGCATTCAAATCATCGAAAACAAGTTGCTGCCGGTCGCCAATCTGTTTTGTTATGGCCAAGTCGAAAGCCCGTACGGCAGCGGCCAGTTCATTCGTGACCTGGAGGATTATTTCGAATCCGAAGAAAAGCTCATTCTCTCCGAAATTCCGGATAAGGAAGCAATTTATAAATCCATCAAAGAGTTTTTGGGAAAAGGGAGGTAGTTGTAGATCGTGGATCGTTGATTGTAGATCGTAAAAGACTCCTGAACCACGACCAACTATCCACGAGCAACGATCCACAATTCTCAAGCAACGGACTAAACATGAGCCTCACTCCCGATCTTTCTGCCATCAACGATGAAATTCGCGGGTACGCCCGCGAATACGGCCTCGATTTCTATGAGACGATTTTCGAGATGATCGAGTATGATGAGTTGAACGAAATCGCCAGCCTCGGCGGCTTCCCGACGCGTTATCCGCATTGGCGCTTCGGCATGGAGTACGAAGAACTGGCCAAGAGCTATTCCTATGGCCTCTCGAAGATCTACGAGATGGTGATCAACAATGATCCGTGCTACGCCTATCTTATGCGCTGCAATAATCTCGTCGATCAAAAGCTGGTCATGGCGCATGTGTACGGGCATTGTGATTTTTTCAAAAACAACCTGTGGTTTTCGAAAACGAACCGCAAAATGATGGATGAAATGGCGAATCACGCCACGCGCGTGCGGCGTTACGTCGAGCAATACGGCGAGGATCGTGTCGAGGATTTCATCGATGTTTGTTTGACGATCGAGAATCTCGTCGATCCGCATCTGCCGTTTCGCGGGCAACCCAACGGCAAACATGAAGCAAGCCCGCAGGAGGAGGAAACCGCTCCCAAGCCGGTGCGTTTCAAAAGCGAAAAGGAATATCTCGACGATTACATCAATCCGCCCGAGTTCATCGAGAAGCAACGCAAGCAAGATGAGAAAAAAAGCAGCGAACGCCGCAAGTATCCCGAAGAGCCGAAACGTGACATTTTAAGCTTCCTCATTGAAAATGCGCCGTTGGAAAAATGGCAGCGCGACGTGCTCGACATCGTGCGCGAAGAAGCGTATTACTTTTCACCGCAAGGCCAGACCAAAATCATGAACGAAGGTTGGGCCTCATATTGGCACTCGAAAATTATGACCACACGCGTGTTGAGCGATTCGGAGGTCATCGACTATGCCGATCATCATTCGGGCACGATGGCGACCGGGCCGGGCCGATTGAATCCCTACAAGCTGGGCATCGAGCTTTTTCGCGACATCGAGGACCGCTGGAACAAAGGCAAATTCGGGAAGGAATACGATGAGTGCGACGACTACACCACGAAGAAAAATTGGGACAAACAACTCGGCCTCGGGCGGCAGAAAATTTTCGAAGTGCGCAAGCTTTATAATGACGTCATGTTCATCGACGCTTTTTTGACGCCGGAATTCTGCCGCGAACACAAAATGTTCGTATACAATTACAACGAACGCAGCAACCTGTACGAAATTTCCGATCGCGAATTCAAGGCCATCAAACAAAAGCTGCTCTTCCTGCTCACCAATTTTGGGCAGCCGTTCATTTACGTGGAAGACAGCAACTATCGCAATCGCGGCGAATTGTATTTGCGGCACCAACACGAAGGCATCGACCTCAAGCTCGATGAAGCGCGCGACACGCTCAAATCCATCCAGACCATTTGGACGCGACCGGTGAACCTGGAAACCATCATTGACGAAAGCAAAACCTTGCTGACCTTTGACGGAACGGAACACAAAGAAATCGAAATGAACAAATGAACCCTGAGAAAAGAGGTAATTAGAGGCCCAATCCATCAACCAATCACGGAGGCATAACATGAACCTCGGACAAAAACTCGTTACCGAGTTGAGCACCCGGCAACCGTGGCTGAACAAAAGCAGCCCCGCCGCCAACGCAACGCATGAGCAAACTGTAGACGGGATTCACTTCACCATTGAAATTCAAGACGCGGATAAGTACGGCTACTTGGTACGCCGCATCTCCGCGCAAACGCTAGAGCCACCGCGAGCGCAGCTTGCCCTCAAAATGCTTCTCACCAAGCAAGCCGCGGAAATCGAAAAGCGCCTCACTTACCTCCTCGAACATTTCCGGCTCGTCGAATTGGACGAGCTTAAGCATATCGCCCAAGTGCGCAGCCACGCGCCGTATCGCCAAGACGGCACGGTGCACTATTACGAAATTCTTCTAACTGAAGGCACCTCCCTAAATTTTGTCCGCTGCAACAACAGCGGCTCGCGCGGCCAACGTGAAATCGAGCCAACATATATTACGAAAGAAGCTCTGACCCGGCTCGCAAATGATTTCATCGGAGTCCTACACGTTTCTGGCCTCCACAAATAAACGGCATGGTTGCCGTATCCCTTGCTTGCGGAGGGCAGCCCAGATGAGCAAAACCGCTTGTCCCCTTCAGTTCGAAAGCCCTGGCACAGAGCCGGGGCTTTTTATTTGAGGATTGAAGTCCTCGGCTCTTTTCGACTAATGACAGTGCAACTATTAAATTGATGAAGTATTGGGTGCTGGGGTTTTGATAAAGCAGAGCTTCGTTCGAAGCGGCCGCCGAATTTTTTCTTGCTTGTCAGAAGCCCTCATGGTATCTTGCCCGCAAAAAAAACTTTACTAAACGTTGAACGTTTAGTAAAGTTCAACACAGATGCCTTCATATGAAACCACTCATTGACACATTCGACCGCATCGCCAACAATCTTCGCATCTCCATCACCGATCGCTGCAATTTTCGTTGCCGCTATTGCATGCCCGAAGAAGGCATGCAATGGCTGAAGCGCAACCAAATCTTGACGTTCGAAGAAATCGCACGGCTGTCGCGCTTGTTCATCGGGCTGGGCATCGAGAAAATCCGGCTCACCGGCGGCGAGCCGACCTTGCGCAAAGATCTGCCGCAGCTTGTTTCCATGCTCGCGCCTTTGCCGGGCTTGAGAGATTTGGGATTGACGACGAACGGATATTTTCTCAAAGAGCTTGCCGGAGATTTGTATCGCGCCGGCCTGCGCCGCATCAACGTGAGTTTGGATTCGCTCACACCGCAACGCGTTCAAGACATGGCGCGGCGCGAAGCGTACGACAAAGTCATGGCCGGTTTGGAGGAACTGGCAAAATATCCTATTCGCCCGGTCAAGATCAACACCGTCATTATGAAGGGCTTCAATGACGATGAAGTTCTGCCGCTCGTGGAATTCGCGCGTGCGCGCCGTTATCAAGTGCGTTTTATCGAATTCATGCCGTTAGACGCGGAGGGGTTATGGAGCCGCGCGCAAGTGCTGACCACCGCAGAGATTTTGGAAGTCGTGCGCACCCGCTACGAAATCTATCCAAAAGAAACACGCGCGGACGGTGTGCCCGCGGATTCGTATCGTTTTCAAGACGGTCGCGGTGAAATCGGCTTCATCAGCTCCGTGAGCGAGCCGTTTTGCTACGCCTGCAATCGTGTGCGCATGACCGCGGACGGCCATTTTCTCACTTGCCTTTTTTCACTCACGGGCACCGATCTTAAAACCCCGCTGCGCAACGGCGCCACGGATGCTGAGTTGGCGAAGATGATCCGCGCTGCGGTGTGGAGGAAAGAAGAGGGCCACGAAATCAATCGCGCGACATTTGTCCGGCCGGAGAGAAATATGTCGCAGATTGGCGGGTGAGTTAAGCTCCAGCCTGAAGAAACGCTGTAACGAAAAGCGGTGCAGAAGCATCTAAGAAGTGATACCGCCGGGGTACAGTCAGACTCTTTCTTATACAGTTCAACTTTGGTCACCTCGGCACTACCAAAGAATCATCTGCTCTATGGGAGTAATATGTCAACGCATAATGATGTTCGGAATGTGATTATTATCGGAACCGGTCCTTCGGGCTACACGGCCGCAATTTATACCGCGCGCGCGAATCTCAAACCGCTCGTATTCGCCGGCCCACAACCCGGCGGCCAACTCACGCTCACCACCCACGTGGAAAATTTCCCCGGCTTTCCCGAAGGCGTGCTCGGGCCGGAGCTGATGGAAAACATGCGCCTGCAAAGCGAGCGCTTCGGCACGGAATTCGTTTATGATGCCGTCACGCGCGTGGATTTTAGCAAACGGCCTTTTGAAATTTTTGTCGGCGAGCAAAAATATCTTTCTCAAACCGTGATCATCTCCTCCGGCGCTTCTGCGAAGCTTCTTGGCATCGAATCAGAGCGCAAGCTCATCGGTCGCGGCGTTTCCACGTGCGCGACGTGCGATGGCGCGTTCTTCCGCAATCAGGAAGTCATCGTCGTGGGCGGCGGCGATACGGCCATGGAAGATTCGAACTTCATCACCAAGTTTGCGAGCAAAGTTTATATCGTGCATCGCCGCGACAAGCTGCGCGCTTCGAAGATCATGCAAGAGCGCGCGTTCAAAAATCCCAAAATCAATTTTATTTGGGATTCTACGATCACGAAAGTGCATGATGTGGACAAAAACACGGTGACGGGTGTGACGCTGCAAAATCTGAAAACCGGCGCAACAACCGAAATGCCCATCAACGGCGTGTTCGTGGCCATCGGACATCAACCCAATACGGAGTTTCTAAAAGGGCAAATTGCGACTGATGAGGTGGGTTACATCAAACTCAAACACCACACCATGACAAATGTGGAGGGCGTGTTCGCGGCCGGCGACGTGGTGGACCATTACTATCGGCAAGCCATCACCGCCGCAGGGATGGGCTGCCAAGCCGCGATGGACGTGGAGAAGTTTTTGGAAGCAAAGGGACACTAACCCGGCATGGCGCGAAGGGCGCGGCGCATGGTTCCGTCGTGCTCCAAACCCCATGCGCCACGCCCTCTACACCGCCATGATCAAACTCAACCTCCGCTGGTTCATTCAAGCTTTCGCGCTCGCGAGCAGCATTTATTGTTTCACGCTCGGCTTCAATTCCAGCAAAGCGCTGTTCACAAATTTTTCGGCGGCTACCGTCTTGCCATTGCTTTTGTGGACTGCGCTTTTCCTTTTCAGCTTCTTCGTATTGATGTTCACGAGTTATCTCAAACAACGCGGCAATCATACTCTCCGCAATCAAATCCCTCCCTTCGAAAGGCTCGTGCGGTTGCTTCGCCTCGCAGATTACCAAGAGCGCGAGCCAGCCGCCAGCACGAAAAAAATGTGACCTCGTGCCTCGAGTAATGGGTGGCGTCGTTCCAAACGCAGTGGGAGATTGATACTGCCAAACGTCCGGGAAAACTTTTTTTCCGCGCGTTCGAAAAGGCGTTAAGAACATCCGAGGACCGTGTGAACGGCGTGCTGCAATCATTCCACCGGCTTTTGCTTTTCCAATTCTATCCTGCCAAGCTGCCACTTTGCGGCTTCTTCCGTAGCTGCGCGTGACAGCTTAATCAACGCATCGACCGATCCGAGCATGGAAGTTTGTCCGCCAACGAGCAGACGCTTGGTTTCGATATTCTCGGCCTCTTCGCCATAGTTGATCGCCGCCAGCTTTTGCTGAAAAGGAGTATACAGCGTTTTGAGATAAGTGATTTCCTCCGGCCAGTACTTCAGCAACGCTTGCAAGTATTCATTTTCAGCCGCGCAGTGTTTCTCCATTGCTGCTTGCTTAAGCGCGTATTCCGCTTTCGGCTCCGGATACTTGCCCGCTTCGTCATAACTCACGAGCGGGATTTTTTTATGCTCGGCGGTGTACCACGCATTGACTTCATCGTGTTTGCGTTCGCGCGCCAGTTTGAGATCCGTTTGCTTTTGGTAACGCGCCTCGGTGTTCTGCATATCCAACGCGAGCCGTTCATTCAGCTTGGCATATTCTTCCTGTGCGGCGATAACGTCTTCGGATTCCGGCGCCAGAGCTTTCGGCCCCAGTCCCATTTGCTGCGTCATCGCCATGGCGAATTGCATTTTTTCTTCCACGCGCATGGTTTCCATTTTTTTGCGAATCTCTTCGGGATCCATGTGCTGCATGGAGGCCGGCGCCGGTGCATTCAAAACAAAATTCAACTTTTCAAATTGTTGCCCGAGCATGTTTTGTTCGTCAATGATCGGCTTATAAAACTTGTCAAGGTAGCAGCGTAGGTACGTATTTTCTACTTTGCACTCGTGGCGATCAAATGCCGCTTGCACGCTCGCGGGCGGCAACGGCACGCGGTCATAAAGCTCCAGCACGTTCACTTTGATCATCTCCTGGCTGAACGCGCCGGTGCACAGCAGAAAAAACATCGCGCAAGAAAGACGTCGCATCACTGGCAGTCTCCTGGTTTAGTTGATTTCTCAGCAAAATATTTTATCGGCATTGTTGCGCCACGTTTTCCGTTAGACGCTGCGGCTGCGCGCGTATTCACGCCCGACAAAAGAGAGCGCAGCCAGCCACAGAACCGCGGCCAGAGGGTAAAACAATTTGAGTCCGAGGTCCCACTCCAACACCTGTGCGAGTGGAAAGAATATTCCGGCGCAAACCAAACTCATTGACACCCATGCCGGAAAAGTTTTGGCGCGCAAAAAACCAACGCCCAAGAGAATCGAAGTGAGTGGGAACAGCGGCCCGAGCAAAGCCACGAGCAAAAATTCCCAATTCGGCGCGGCATAAAAAGATTGCCAAACTGCGTCGCCCGCGCCGTGTTGCCGCAAGGCATATTCGATCACACGCACCAGCTCCAGGCTGGCGCCCACGGCCGCACCGAACAACCCCGTGACGGTCGTGATCGCTCCTAAAACTTTGTGCGTGCGGCTCAATCTTCCGGCGAGCTCGAGATAGATGGGAATGAAAAGCACGAGCGCATAAGCGCCAAACATGCCCTCGATATAACTGGTGATCCCCGGCGGAATCAAGCCGATGCCCAACGTAAAAGCGCCGACGGAAAACACCAGCAGCAGCGGCCCAATGAAGAAAGCCGCCGCCAATAGTTTTTGTTGTAGCGTGAAACCAGCTTGTCTTTCCATAATCATCCTTTTCTTTAAATGTCAATCTGTACGTTCTCACATCGTCTGCAAATAAGACCACACCGCGCGCAGCTCCGTGTCCGTCATTTGTCCCAGTTCTTTCCACGGCATGTGTTCCGAATCTAGTTGTTTGCCTTCCGGCGTTTTGCCGGTGCGCATCGCTTTGATAAAATCCGGCTCCTGCCAATTGGCGAGATGGCCCGACTTCGTAAGGCTTGCGACCGGAGGGAAACCTGGCACCAGCGGCGGACCACCCGCGAGTGTCTCTCCGTGGCAGCCCTGACAATTGCCGCGCACCAGATACCGGCCGTATTCGGGCGTGACGCCGGCCAGCGGCGACTCCGGACGCGGCGCCTCGTGCTGAATGATTTCCGCGGGAATGAGCACATCCAATTTCCCGAACTGGTAAAGTACGCGCGCCAACGGACCGATCTCGCTCTCGGGCACTTCGTTATCGACCGGCGGGACTTGTTTGATATAGGCAATCAAACTGCCCAAATCTTCATCGCTCATGTAATAGGAATCCTGCGAAGGCATCAATATGAGCGGCTTGCCCTCTGCGCCCACGCCGTGGCGAATCGCGCGCACCCAATCGCTGTCGCTGCGCTGTTGCGCAACGCCGCCGCGGCCGCCGGTGAGATTCGTGGAGACAAGCAAACCCAATGCGAAATCATCATTGATCGCTTTTCCACTCAAATTGTCCCCATGACATTTCAGGCAGCCGCGCGAAACGGCGAGATGCTTGCCCCAAGCTACGGCATTCGAATCCGTGGGAATGCTTACGGGCGCGGGTTGAATTTGATAAACACGATTCATGTGCATCGTGGTGCGCACATGAATGACGGCATAACCTGCACTCAACAACGCGAACAACGCCGCGAAAGCATAAGCGATTAATTTGAGAACACGTTTCATCTTTTTCTCAATTGGTGAAAGTTAGCTTTTGAATTCGATCATCATCTTTAACCTGCCATTCAGGAGAAATCTTTTTACTCGCCGGAGACTGTGCCCAGCGCTTAAAATGATTCTTTCTGAATGACAAAACTAGAGGCACAACATGCAACCTATCTGCTGCTCGGAGTAACCTTCCTTGGCTCCTTCTCCTTTTTGGCTCCTTCTCCTTTTTGGCTCCTTGTCTTTATCTTACCAATGCCATTCTTTTCATTTGCGCAACGCCGTTGGCTTTCAAGCGATACAGATAAATTCCGCTCGTGTGGCTGTTGCCGTGCTCGTCGCGTCCGTTCCATTCTACGCGATGTGAGCCGGCGCTCATCGGCGCGGCGCAATAAATTGCTGCGAGCGGCCCACCGCTTCTAAAACCGCATTGCGAAAATCCCAAACTTGATTCGCGCCCGCGGAGCCGACATTGACCCTCAGGCTGCCGCTCACGTCTTCTTCGTAGATTTGCGTTTTTCCGGCCAAACCGGCAAGATCGGTTGCGGTAATGGTGATTTGCGCTGAGGCCAGCAAGGGCAACAACACAAGCATCGCCACGGTGAAGTTGAAACGAGATTTCATCTAAGGTTCCTTGTGCCGTTAGGAGTTTTTGTTGCTTTGGTGCTTGAAGAGTTTCAAAGAAAATTTCTCCCTCTCTTTATTGCAGCAAGAGAGGGAGATTGGAGGTTGAGGTTGCACCTCAACTGTGCATTGTTACCGCAAAACTGCAATTAGAAGATAAATCCGACGCGCACCGGCAAGTACGAAACACTCTCATCGGCGAACACTTTGGCGTAGCGCACTTCCGCATAGGTTTTCCATTTCGTGCCGAACGTGTGCTTGAAGCCCAAACCGAACACCATCATCATATCGCTGCCGCCGTCGTCTTCGTATTCAAACTTGCCCTCGGCCGTGGTCACGGTAAGCTTGCTCGCTTTGCCCGCGGCCAAACCGATACCCACCAAGCCGTAGAAATTGTCATTGGTTTGCGCAGCATTGAAAATGTATTTGCCCAAGCCCAGCAACTCGACCACATTCATATCGCCGCCTTTCAATTTGATGCCGGGATCGTCTTCTTGGCCGTTGAGCTTCAAAAAGCCTTTGCGATCCAGCGCGAAACTCGCATAACCCATCTCTGCACCGAACGAAAAGCTTTGTGATTGCCGATAATCAAGACCCAAACTGCCGAGTGAACCTACGGAGTATGCCTCGGTAAACGTCTCCGCGCTGAGCGGCGCACCCGCGCCAAAACCCAGATTGAACGAGAACTTCTTCTCTTGTGCATGCGAAACACCATGTGCCAACAAGAGCGCGCAGACGATTGCCATGGACTTCTTCATCGTGCCTTTCCTTTCGTAAAAGTTAGTTGAGGTTTGAAAGTACTGCTGTGAACGCTTTATCCTTAGACTAACAGCCTTTTGCAGAACCTCGCAACCCCCAACGCCACGTGCCGGCGCCCATGTGCGGGCGTGCTTTCCGCAACGCCTTCCCCAACAACTTCACGTGATCTTCAGCTTCGCGCGCGTGCACAACTTTTTCGTCGGCGAGACGCGCGCCACAGTTGCCGCAGTATTTATATTGTCCGCGATATTCAAACCCGCATTGCGTGCAGCGCATAATTCTTCCTCACATGCAAGGCGCCGGCTTTATATTTCGATGAACACACACTTCAATTCGCACTGCTCACCGGCGTTCCGGGCGGCACCGGAAACGGCACTTGATTCTTCACCGGTGGAATGCTGCGCAAATAAGCCCACATGGCCTTGAGATCAGCGTCGGTCTTTTGCGCGACAAACGCCCACGGCATCGGCGGCAGAATATCACGGCCATTCGGCTGGCCTTGATGCTTACCGCTGCGCAACGTGCGGATGAAGGCTTCTTCGGTCCATTCGCCCATGCCGGTGCTGGTATCCGGCGTGAGATTAGCCGCGAAGCTCACGCCCCACGGTCCGGCCCACGCGGTCAGCATGGGATTGGTGGAAGTCAAGATATTGCGTTGCTGCAAGTCAGCCGGAGTCCAATTGGGATAAGGCAACTCGGCCGGATGTCCGGAGAGGAGCCGCGTCGAATCCGGTATCGGTTCGCCGTGCGGCCCAAACACTTTGGGCGAGTGGCAATCATGGCAAAGGCCGGTCGCGACCAAATATTTGCCGTACTCCACCGGATCTTGCGTGATTTGTTTCTGTTCCGGTTTCTGCTCGCAGCCCATGAATGAAGCCAACAGGGCCGCGCCTAAGACAAAGTTTATGAGCTTTTTCATTTTGTGCTCCTTGGGGTTTGGAAGAAGTTAGTCGTCATTGAAAAGTTTGTTGATTCACACAACCTTGAAAACGCATCGCGAAGAAAATACGTCAGTATTTCATGCGAGTTGTTAGATCAAATAGACTATTCCGATGTGGATTTGCGATTAAACATGATCACCCAATTGCTTCACCGGCTAGGCTTTTGCCAACGCTCGCAGGATCTCAAGCACACGGTAAAATTCCGTGGACTTATCGAAGAACGCATCCGCGCCCAGTTCCACACAACGTTGCCGTAAAATCTGCACGGGATAATTCGTAAGCATGATCACCACCGTGGACGGCGCGCTCTGCTTGATGGCTTTGAGCACGTCGATACCGCTGCCGTTGGGCAAATGAATATCGAGAATGATCGCATCCGGCGCGTGCCGCGCGAACGCCGTTTGTGCCTCTGGCACGTCGCCGGCTTGCCATGCGATCTCGATGCCCTCGTGCTGCGCCAAGATTTCTACCAGACGTTCCCGCACCACGATAGAATCGTCCACGATTGCGACCTGCATGGTTTTCACATTTTGGTTTGTCATGTTGCATCATCTTCGTTTTAACGGCAGCAAGATACGAAATCACATATGCGCAAATATATTGGTAGAAGGCGGATTCAAGTGTAGTCGAAAAAGAGACATGCTTGTAGGCTATGGACTACAAAACGCGGTGCATGAGATGACTGCCGCCAACCGTCACCCAATGTTTACCACATTCCACCACGTCAAATCTCACCTTGCACACAGCGTCGCATGTTTGTTCGTAACGCATGAACAGCGCTGCGAGCATGCCTAACACGAGCACAACGAGAGCCTTTCGCATGTTTCTTCATCGAATCGTTTGAGGTTTGCAGCCAATGCGCAGCAAGCAATGAACTGCGCGGAGTTTATTCGCTTCTTGGTTTGGGCGCGAAACTTTTCGACTCGCGCCCACTGAAGTTATTCCACGCGCTCCCAGTAATCCGTGTACACGCCTTCGGTCTTCGTGGTAATCCAATGCTGCTCAAACACCACGGAGCTAGCATCAAAAGGCATTTTGAACTCGAGGCGGCCGTCGTTCACTGTGAGTGGAACGCTGCGGCTGTGGCCCGACAAATCATAATTGATCTTCTGGGTGCCGGCTTCGTCAGTCACGACGCTGTACAGCACGGTCTCTTGATATTCGGTGTCCGTCAACTTGTAAGTGGATACCAAAGAGTATGAATGGAGCTTGCCGTTTGCGCCCTTCCACATCACGTTGAAGTTTTTGTGGGTCTTCGTGTAAGTGATGAGGCCAATAACCTCCGGCGCGGTTTGCATCGTGCCGTTCGGCAACTGGCGCGTGATTAATTTGTAGGTGCCTTCCAGGTTGGGCGCCTTGCTGTTGTTTTGCAGCTCACCCGCAAAGTTGAGGCTTGCAAATGCCGTTGCCATAACGGCGATTGCGATTTGCAGAAAACGTTTCGTGTTCATAGCGAATCTCCTTTTAAGGTTGAGGGTTAGTTGTTTCGACTCAAATCATTTTGCTTATCACTGTCTTCGCACTTTTGTCTGTCGCACCCGCTTTGCTCTCACTTGCTGGGCATAAGATACAAAACCAGGCAGGGGCAAATAAATTGGCAGAAGGCGGATAAAAGGCTAGGCGTGAGAGAAAGAAGTTTGTAGGCGGGGGATTACAAGGGTTCTTGCAGGATTTTAGATTTGAAGGGAAGAGACCACTGGAAAAGAGATTTGAGGGACAGTTTTTCAAACTTGCCGTATGGAACGACTTTACTTGAAGTGATTGATCATATTTCTTCTGCACTCCTTTTAATCCGCCTGTACTCCTCCCATTACAGAATTAGCCATTCCCGCCGCTTCATGGAAGAAGCGACCCTCTTGCCATTTCAGCCAACGGGGCTTTGCCGCAGTTCAGGGGCGAACGCGCATCTCTCGTCAGGACTGATTTATGCGAATGCTGCAACATGTCTCGGACGACTTGTGATTCGAAGGTCATTAAAGACATACTCAAGAATTTAACCGGCGTAGACCAGCTCAAGAAGCTTTTTTGCAGTTTGGGCTATAAGATCATTGATGAGCAAAGCGACCTAATACCTTTTCGTGATTGGCCTACGACTGTTCAAAACTATCTTGCCGATAGTCCGCTCTTTGTCGCCAAAGGTGGCAGCGACCCCACTCAGCCCTTCAAGATTATTTACATTCGCCTCAATTCAGATGGCCTACCTGCGGAATTTGAGCGCAGTGTGATAAGTCAGATTCAACACAATTGCCTTTACGGGCTTTTCGTTTTCTCGAATAAAGCTCAAACACGATGGCATTTTATCAATGTCATCATCGATGTTCAACACCACAATAAACAAGTTTTGCGAAGGCTATCCGTTGGTCCCGATGAACAAAAATTTGAGCGTCTACGAACGGCTATAGAGGTCATCACAAAGCTAGACCTAGACGATATTTTCCGCAAACAAGGTGGCTTAGATCCGCTGCGCGTTCAAAGGGCTCATGACGAAGCGTTTGATGTCCGTGCTGTCAGAGATGGATTTTATGCTGAATACGAGCGCGTCTTCAAAGACGTCGAGCAGAGCATCACAGGCATTTCGGACGAGAAACGACGCCTCTTCACGCAGCGGCTGTTCAATCGTTTGATGTTTCTTGCCTTTATCGAGAAGAAAGGCTGGCTGAAATTCGAGGGAAAGGCGGAGTATCTTGCAACTCTGTTTGCGCCTTATAGAACAAACAGTGCGTCGCAAAAAGATTTTTACCCTGAGCGGATACGGCCTTTGTTCTTTAAGGGACTGAGCACTCCGAAGAATCAGAAGAGTGCTGCCCTGCAAAAAACAATTGGAGACGTCTCATTTCTCAATTCTGAACTATTTCAAGAAGACGATGGCGACGACAATCCCAATATCACTATCCCCAATGATGCCTTCGCTCTGATTTTCGACAAGCTCTTTTATGCTTACAACTTCACGGTGACCGAGAGCACGCCTTTAGATGTTTGGGTTGCCGTTGACCCTGAAATGCTTGGAAGGGTATTTGAAGAGCTTGTCACGAAAAGAGAACGCCGTGAAAAAGGCGGCTATTACACTCCCAAAGAAATCGTGACCTTCATGTGCCGTGAAGCCATCAAAGGTTATTTGAATGGATATGCAGAATTGGTAGACGAATATGATGCCAGCAAGATCAGCTTGTCTGAAGCGCGTATGCTGCTAAAGAAACTCAAGTCCGTTAAAATTGTGGATCCTGCTTGCGGCAGCGGTGCCTACTTGTTGGGTATGTTGCACGAGTTGCACTCGTTGGCCCGCCTGCTTGATACTTGCGCAGATCAAAAAACGGCGAGCGATGATTACAAACGCAAACTCGCGATCATTCAAAACAATTTATATGGGGTAGACAAAGATGCTTTTGCAGTGAATATCGCACGCTTGCGACTTTGGCTTTCACTCGCGGTCGAATACAATGGAGACGAGCCGGAGCCTTTGCCCAATCTTGATTTCAAGATTGAGGTCGGTGACAGCCTCACAGCGCCGAATCCACAAGCCAATCGAGATATGTTTCGAAACGAACTCATCAAACAGGCAGATGAGTTGGCAGACCTCGAAGAGAAATACATGCGAACGCATGACCGCAACAAAAGGCGATTTTCCGAGGCGATTCAAAAAGCAAAGAAAAGCTTGGCAGAAGTGCTCCGCGTGCCTTATGACCCCGAAAATGCGTTTGATTGGCGCATCGAGTTTGTCGAGGTGTTCAAGCAGGGAGGATTTGACATCGTCCTTGCGAACCCACCCTATGATGCAAAGATTGGAAAGAATATACGCGATCATTATTTCAATCACCGTACCGAAGGTCCGCAGTCGAATGACACTTATGGGCTCTTCATTGCGCGTGGCCTGGAACTTCTGCGAGTAGAGGGGCATTTATGCTACATCGTTTCCGACACGTGGCGCACGATCAAAAGCCATAAACCGCTGCGCAAGCGGTTGTTCGCGACAACTTGCGTACAACATGTCCTCGACCTGCCTCGATGGATTTTTAAGGCAATGGTTAAGACATGTATTCTGACTCTTGTGAAGAGAATTCCGACCGATCATCATACACTAATCGCTGGCGATCTACGTGGGATTAAAAACGGCGATTGGGACGGCCTTGCTAAAAATCTCGTTGCTATCGCCGGTCATGGAGTTGATGTGCAGACCACCCATTACGCACGGTACACTTATCCCCAAAAGCTCATCGCCTCCTATGAAAACCATTCTTTTTTTGTTGGATCACCTCGCCTATACCGTTTTATGAGTGATAGCAGCTATACTAGGCTTGGCAATATTGCTGATGTTGTGCATGGCATTTCGACTGGAAAGAATAATAAATATGTGCGGGTTCAAGGTAAAAAACGAGGAGGCTGCGAGTTTATCGAAGATTGGATGAAAATGCCGGTCGACGAAACTGCCATACTAACTGATGAAGAGAAAAGAGACGGTGTGAATAAGCCTTGGGAGAAATTACACGGATGCTTTGTGCCTTTTGACAAAGGCAGCGATAGTGATACAAGTAAAGGCTGGCTGCCAAATTATTATGCCCCAACTCAATACTTCATTAATTGGGCGAAAGGCGCAATCGAAGATATGAAACAAAACTTAGGTTCCAGGTGGATCAATGTGGAGTATTTCTTCAAGCCAGGCATTACTTTTTCAGTATCGGGAGAATATGCTCCTACGTTTCGTCTGAACAGTGAAGGAGTTTTCGAAGCTAAGGGTTCGGGCATTTTTTGTAAAACGTTATCTCGCGAACTTCTCCTTGCCTTTCTGTGTTCGAAGTTAGCTCGGTATCAGTTCAAATGTTTTATCAAACACAGTGTAGATACGAGTGGCGATGATATAAAAGAGTTTAGATTTCCAATGCCTAAATCGAAAGAGGCAGACTTATTGAAGAAACTAATTTCTCAAATTATCAAAAGCCAAAAGGCTGACCCACATTATCCATATTATCTAAATGAACAGATACAAATTGATGCATTGATATATCAAATGTATGGACTGACAACAGATGATATTCGAGAAATAGAGCTTTGGTTTTGCCGCCGCTATCCGACGCTTGCCAAGTCACAAGGCCTGCTTGCTGAAGTTCAAAGCAAGTACAAGAGCTATCTTGCGCACTGCGACAACATTATGCAAAAATCTCCGGCTCATTGGAAATCGCATCCAATCCTCAAACTAATTTCAGAAGGCGAAGGCGCCAAGCTTGAGTTTAAAGAAACATTGGAGGCTGACGCGAAGACGGGCGAAAAGAATCCAGGCGTGCTGCAATCGGCTTTGAAAACCGTCGCTGGTTTTCTGAATGCCGAGGGAGGTACGCTGCTGATCGGCGTCTCAGACAAGGGTGAGATAAAAGGCTTGGAAAGAGATTTCAAATTCTGCCACAAACATGACACCGATGGTTTCGAGCAAAAGCTTCGCAGTCTCATCACCTCACGTTTTGAGCCGGCACCAATCGGCAAAATAAACATTTCCTTTGAAACGCTTTCGGAAGGCACCATTTGCCGGATCGCAGTAGAAAAAAGCGCGGAGATTATCCATTTGGACAAGAAGGAAGTTTATGTTCGTGACGGCAATCGCACGATCAAATTGGAAGGCCCAGAGTTTACACATTGGATGAAGCAAAGAATCGGCGCGGAGGTAAGACAGCTTCGCCAGGGGTTAGAAAAAGCACCGAGCAAGAAAAAATCCACGGCCGCTTAACCGACGCAATCGTTGTAAAAACCGAGAAGGCTCACAAAGCAGTCCAAAGCCGCGTGAAGATTTTGTCAGCTCGAGTATTGCTGTTCGAGTTCCTCAAGAAATTTGGATACTTTGACAATGCGAACGCCTTGATAGGATTTGTGCGGAAAATGCTTGGTGTTCTTGGTGACGAGATATTCGGCTTTACCGGTCATCGCGGTTTCGAGAAATTTATCATCATCGAGGTCCTTGCAAGCTTGCAAGGTTCCAGAAATGACCACATGAATACCGGAGGTGTATAATGCCTCGAGCAGATGGCCGGCTTTGCTTTGGTCGACTTCCGGCAGATGGCGCAAAATGTAGACATACTCATTCATGATCTCATCGGACAGCACAATATCGAACTGGCCTTTCAGCCAGCGGAGAATCAGCTTGGCCGGAGCGCCGGTGTCATTGAGTAAGCCGGAAACGAGCAGATTCGTGTCGATCACCGCTCGGGTCATTTTGCGGCTCGTTTTTGCTGCCGGTATTCCTTAATCAAATGATCGATCTCTTTTTCGGTCACGCCGCCGGCCGCCTGCGCTTCGGCGCGCATTTCGTCGATTAAGCGGGCGATCTTGCGGCGATCTTTTCGTATCGGCTGCAAAAAGAGCAGCCGTAACGCGTCGGAAACGACGGCATTGGAGTCGCCATCGTACTGTTCTTGCGCTACGAGCGACAACCGCAGCGCGAGCTGGTCGTCAAGTTTTAGAACGAGTTCTGACATGAGGGAGCTCCAAAGGAAATGTTTTCATCTGTCACGAGCACCGTTAGGTTCGGCGCGAGCCCGAGTTCTGCGAGGTCTTCACCGTCAAGATGAAGCTGCACTGCTTCTTGCAGATTCGACATGACTTGGTCCAGCGTTTCGCCCTGCGTCACCACGGGAATTTCCATGCACTCGACCACATAACCGGATTGCTCGCCGGCGCGGACGAAAGCTTTGATGGTTCGTTGTAATTGCACGTGATCCTCAAATACGTGAGAGATCGGTTGCGATTTTCCGTCTCACGCCGCAAGCGGGGCGAACGACTCTACTGGAACGGACAAAATTTCTTTCGGCGCTCCGTGCTTCTCGTGAATGACCTTGAAACGAGCTTCAATCGCGAGCAGGGCTTCCGCCGGGTAATAGCGTTCGCCGCAATTCAAACAAATTTCACAAGGCACGTCGCGAACGATCAGGTATTTGCCATTGCGGCGATAGATATATTCGACCTTGCGTGCTTCAAAATCTTCGGAGCCGCAGAAATGGCATTTGGTGTTTTTCATGATTTACTTTCCTCGTGTCCAAGGATCAATAAACTTGGGTGGTTTGGGAATATAGACCGTAATCACCACGAGCAGATCACGACGCCAGCCGCATACCAAGTGAATCGGGCGGTCATTCGCAAAGCCGAGTACGAGACAACTTTCACCGCGACCGGTATCGAGGTATTCTTCCAAAATCTCGTCATTCAAAATAGCATGGCGTATTTCCGCGATGTCGATGTTTTCATCCGCGGCTTCGTGCTCGGCGTGAGCGCTCAACGAAAACTCGTTGGCGCGAACCTTTGCCTTGATCGTTTCAATATCCATGAGAAAACGTAAGCGAACCCCCTGACATTTACAACCCTTTTTTATGAGACGGAAAATTCCATGCCCACGCACGACATCATTGACAATCGCAACAAAAAGCTGGTGGAGCACATCAATCGCATTCTGGCTTCGAGCGCTTCGGCGCGTTTTGCGGTGGGATATTTTTTTCTTTCCGGTTTTTCCAGCATTGCTGAGCGGCTGCAAAATCTCAAAGAACTGCGGCTGTTGATCGGCAACACGACCAATCGCGAAACGCTCGAACAGCTTGTGGAAGGCCACAACCGTTTGGAATTGGCGCGCGAAGCTTTGGAGGCGGAGAGCTATCGCACGCGCGGCGAAGCGAAGCAGATCGCGGAGAATGCCGCAGCGAACTTGCGTGCGAGCATGGAGAGCATGGATCAAACCGAGGAAAACGTCGCGCTGGTGCAAACGTTGGCGCGCATGATCGAAGAGCAACGCCTCAAAGTCCGCATCTACACCAAAGGCCGGTTGCACGCGAAAGCTTATGTCTTTGATTACGGCGAGGTCTTCGACGCTGCGGGCAATTGCACGGAAAGGCATGAACGCGGCCTTGCTATTGTCGGTTCTTCCAATCTCTCACTCGCGGGTGTGTCGCACAACACGGAACTCAACGTCATCGTACAAGGCAACGCGAATCACGCAGAACTGGTGCGCTGGTTCGACGCGCTGTGGGAAGAGTCGCAAGACTTTGACGAGGCGCTCATGCGCGAGATGCGGCAGTCCTGGGCCATGGCCGAGGCGAAGCCGTATGACATTTACATGAAGACGCTTTACACATTATTGCAAGAGCGCTTGGAAGGCGAAGAAGACGCGAGCGCGCTTTGGGAGGATGACATCATGCAGCAATTGGCGGATTTCCAAAAAGTCGCAGTGCGACAGGTCATTCAAATGATCCGGCGTTATAACGGCGCGTTCGTGGCGGACGTGGTGGGCTTGGGCAAGAGTTACATCGGCGCGGCGATTGTGAAGCATTTCGAGCGCACCGAGCACGCGCGGCCGCTTATTCTTTGTCCCGCCTCGTTGGTGGAAATGTGGGAGCATTACAACGAGGTGTATCATCTCAACGCGCGCGTGCTGTCCATGGGATTTCTGCGCGAGGAGAATGAGGGCCGAGCGAATCCTTTGTCCGACGACGTGCGTTTCCGCGACCGCGATTTCGTGCTCATCGACGAGAGCCATAACTTGCGCCACTCCGATACGCAACGCTACAAAGTGGTCGAGAACTTTCTGCGAACCGGCAAGCGTTGTTGCTTGCTCACGGCGACGCCGCGGAACAAAAGTGCGTGGGATGTTTATCACCAAATCAAACTCTTTCACCAGGAAGACAAAACCGATTTGCCCATCGACCCGCCCGATTTGAAAGAGTATTTCAAGCGTATCGAGGCGGGCGAAAAACAACTGCCGGAATTGCTCTATCATTTGCAAGTGCGCCGGCTGCGCAAGCACGTCTTGCGTGGTTACGGCTTCGCTGCGGACACGCATCAACCTTTGCGCGAAATGAGCCACGAGCAAGCGCATTCTTACTTGCGCGAGAGCAAGGGCGCATACGTGATGGTTGCGGGCCAGCCGCGCTTCTTTCCCAAGCGCAAGCTCGAAACGGTTGAATACAGCATAGAAGAGACCTATCAAGGCTTGTATCAAAAGCTGCGCAGTTATCTCGGGCAAAAGCATGAAGAGCGCGCGCCCTCGCAAGCGAACGTGCTGCGTTATGCGCGTTATGGCTTGGGCGATTATGTTCGCCCCGAGAAGCGGCGCACGGAGCCGTATGCGAGCTTGCACAAGTCCGGCGCAAATTTGCGCGACTTGATGCGCGTGTCATTGTTCAAACGCTTCGAGTCGAGCGTGTTTGCTTTCAAACAAACGCTTGCGCGTTTGATCAAAGTGCATTACGGCTTTTTATTGACGCTCCGCGAAGAGAAGTTTGTGCCTGCAGGCAAGAAGGCGCAGAAGATTCTTTATGAGGCGGATTTGTACGACGACGCGGTCTTCGAAGAGTTGGGGACGTGCGGCGACGTGCGCTATGCGCTCATTGATTTCGACGCGGAGAGGTTGGAAAGAGATATTCAACACGACCTCGCTCTGCTCGAAGAAATGGAAGCATTGGTCAGCCCCATCACGCCGGGCCAAGACGCGAAGCTGCGCACGCTCCGCGAGATTTTGAGCGCTCCGCCTTTGCGCGAAGGCAAGAGGTTGATCTTCACGCAATACGCGGACACGGCGCGTTATCTTTTCGAACAACTCAACCCCAACGGCAAACGCGAAGATGTCGCGGTCGTTTTCAGTGACGAGAAAAACAAACCGCGCTTGGTCGGACGTTTCGCGCCGAAGGCGAACCCCGAGTATCGTTTGCGCGAAGGCGATACGGAGCTGATGACTTTGATCGCGACGGACGTGCTCGCCGAGGGTTTGAACCTGCAAGATTGCGACAAAATCATCAACTATGATTTGCACTGGAATCCCGTGCGGCTCATTCAAAGGCTCGGGCGCATTGACCGCATCGGCTCGGAGCACGAAGTGATCTACGGCTTCAACTTCTTGCCGGAAACCGGCATCGATAAAAATCTGGGCTTGAAGGAAAAGCTGCGCCGCCGCATTCGCGAGATTCACGAAACCATCGGCGAGGACGCGGCGGTTCTCGATCAATCCGAGCAGCTCAATGAAGCGGCGATGTACGCGATTTATGAGAGCAAAGACGCGACGATTGAAATGGAGGAAGAAGGCGAAGCACCGGACTTGAACGAGGCGGAGCAAATGCTCAGACAATTGCGGCAAAGCGATCCGACGGAATATGAGCGCATCGCCAATCTTCGTGATGGCATTCGCGCCGCAAAACTCAACGCGCAGAAAGGGGTGTTTGTATTTTGCGCCGCAGAAGATTATCACAAAACGTATTTGGTTGATGATGCAGGCAACATTGCCTCGACCGATCTTGCGCGCGTGCTCTCCGCTATTCGTTGCGCGCCCTCTGAGCCGAGCCACAAACTTCCCGCGAATTACAACGTGGCAGTGATGAAGGTCAAACGGCATTTTGCGGAGGAAGTGAAGCACAGACGCGCGGAACAAGAGCACAACCATTCTTTAAGCTCGGGCCAAAAGTACGTGCTGCGCGAGCTGCGTTTGCTGTTCGGCGCGTGTGAGGATGAAGAAACCCGGACGCGAATCAACGTGCTCGCGAAGGCTTACAGAGGCGCATTGACAGGCGCTGCGCAAAAGGAGATCAATGCGCTGCGGCGGAACAAAGTAACCGGACAAGCTCTGCTCAAAAGCTTGGCGAACATTTATCATGAGCATCGCATGCGCGATTGGACCGGCAAGTTGCAGCCTCGCACTGCGCATGCGTCGTTGGTTAGAGTCGTTTGCAGTGAGGCGTTGGGGTAAATTTCATCACACAAAGCCTGCCTGCCTCAGTTTTGGCGCCCGCCGCCTTTGGTAAAGGCCTCGCCTTATCCGCCCACCCTTTGAATTTTCCGACATTTGTTTTTGATGAATAAAATCCCATCTTGCGTGTATCATAGACGAACTTGGGAACAAGTATGCCGGAACATGATACGACGGAAGACCAGCAGGCGCTCTTGCGCTGCCAACAGGGCGACAAGCAAGCCTACGGTATCGTCGTCAAGAAATACATGAAGCGCGCTTATTTCACGGCGCTCGCGCTCGTCGGCAATCGCGAGGATGCGCTTGATCTTTCGCAAGAGGCGTTCATGCGCGCCTATCAAGCGCTGGCGCGATTCGATCTGCAGCAGCGTTTCTTCACTTGGTATTACCGGATACTCCGCAACCTCTGTTTGAATCATTTGCGTGATCATGCGAAGCTCATCAACCTTGCGGAGATGAAAGAATCCGAAACCGCGGACAGCGGCGCCGATCCGGCCGCGCTGGCCGAACGCAACGATTTGAGCGAACGCTTATGGCAAGCTCTCGGCGCTTTGCATGATGAGCATCGCGAAGTGATCATTTTGAAGGACCTCGAAGATTGCTCCTATAAAGAAATCGCCGCGCGGCTGAATATTCCGCTCGGCACAGTGATGTCCCGGCTGTTCAACGCCCGCAAGCAACTGAAGGACAAACTGGAAAAACTCGTATGAAGCTTGAACCGCTTTCCAGTGAGCAGAGAAATCGTTTTCACATGCTGCTCATGGCCGCCATTGACCGTGAACTGTCCACGGAAGACGAACGCGAGTTCAAAACGTATTTGGAGATTTCTCCGGACTGTCAACGCGAGTGGGAAGAATACCAAAAACTCAAGGAGGCAACCGTGCAATTGAAATTCATGCAACCACCGGAAGAAGTATGGGACCGTTATTGGCTCAACGTATACAACCGCATCGAGCGCGGCTTGGGATGGATTCTAACTTCGATCGGCGCGATGATTGTGCTGTTCTACGGCGCGTTCAAAGCGATTGAAGCGATCTTTGCCGATACGCAGCTTGAATGGTTTATGAAAGCCGGCATTCTGGCGGTGCTCGGCGGTTTGGTGATTCTTTTGGTGTCCGTGCTCCGTGAAAAATTGCTGCTCAGAAAGACTGACAAATATAAGGAGATTCAACGATGATCGCCGTCACTTCCAGCACGATCGCCGGTAAGCGCATCGTTAAAACTTTGGGCATGGTGAAGGGCAACGCCGTGCGCGCCCGGCACCTCGGCAAAGATATTCTGGCCGTGTTCAAGAATATCGTCGGCGGCGAGATCGAGGAGTATACCAAGCTGCTTGCCGAATCCCGTGAGCAATCTCTCGACCGGATGATTGTCGAGGCGCAAAGACTTGGAGCCAATGCCGTTGTTGATGTGCGCTTTTCGACGAGCTACATCATGGCGAACGCAGCAGAAATTTTGGCCTTTGGCACCGCCGTGGTCGTGGAGTAGGTTGTGAGAATGAAATCAGGCTTGGGCGCGATGACGGAAAGGCCTTCGTGCTCAAACCTGACTTCGCTGATTAGCAGAAATGTTTCCTCCTCACCGCATTGAAAAATTCCTTCGCATTGCTTTGTTGCCAACCATTTGAAATCCCCTGCTTAACGTTTTGACACACCTGCGTAGCGATACCACAGCTCGCCTGTTTTGACAGCTTGACACTTCTCTCCTCTGGCGCAGAAATCGTGCGGACACGTGCGCGAAGCAATGGCTGCTTGAAGCCGATTCGGCTGTGATAAATGCACTTTAAATAGGTCATTTGAATTGCGCACGCTTTCTCACCTTTTCCTCTTCTAAAAGTCTGTGTTGCTGGCATTGCCCTTGCAAAAACGAGAAGTAACGACCATCGAAATGACTGTTTCCTGTTACTCTCGAACTCAATTGCAGGAGAATTGCCATGAGAAAGATCTTTCCAACTTTGATCCTCGCGCTGGCCGTGATGCTCGGTTGGCAGAACGCGCACGCACATCATCCGCGCGAGGCACGTGTGGAAGTGTGGACCGCGCAATGCCACGACGATTGGTATGAGGATGAGCGCACGGAAGTTTTTTTGCGTTTGAGCGAGCGCGGCTACGTCACCATATACCAGATCACGCATTTCGGCAATGTGGAAATTCTCTATCCGCGGCCGCATCATCATCAACACGAGCTGCGCGCTGATCGGATTTATCGCCTCGTCGATTTGGCTGATGATGTTTGTTTGTATGATGAAGTGGAGGGTGACGCGCAAATCGGCGTAATCTTCACGCCCGAGCCGGTCGTGCTCGCGCCGTGGCTGGAAAGGAGTTTTGTCGAGGCGGGATTGGTTATTGGGAGGAATAAATTCATCTATGCTCACTTTGATTTTCCGCGCATCTTCGCGCGCGTGGAAGCGGATATCCGCATCCATTTGGGCACACGTTGCGCCCCAGTTTTCGTTGCCACGCCGGTTTACGTTCGCCCGCGTGTTATTTATCGCCGTCCCGATTGGGATCGTGGGCATTGGCGATCGCATCCCGATTACAAGAAGCGTGATCACGGCAGGCGTGGTTATGACTACGAGCCGCCGCCTGCGCGTGAAGAGTCTGTGCCGAAACCTCGCATGGAAGAAAAGCGCGAGCCGGAAGTGCGGCGCGTCACTTTTACCGCTCGGCCCGCGGAAAGAAAAGCAGAGCCGGTTATAGTTCCCACTTCACGCCGCGAACGCAAAGAAGCGCCGCCGCAGAAACAGGCCGTTGAAAAACGCCCGTCTTCGCGGCGCGGCCATGAGCAGCGCGCGAACGATTGATTGCAGTGCAGCTCTCGAACAACTTTAGAAATTTCTTCTCGGCGAAACTCGGTGACTTCGGTGAATTTTGGCAGAGCAGCTTTGCTGCCAGTGGATACTGAAAACATCGCGTTTCGCCGATTTTTTTTGCATATGTCCTTCGCCGGCTCCTTGTGCCCCTTCATTGCGAGACTTGAGCCCTTTCTCACTCTATCTCCGAGGCTCTCTCAAACCGTCCCCTCTCTTCGTGACTGCACTCTTGTTTCTGAAAAGAAACTGTCGTACTCTTCTCCCATTTAGAGCACCGGCGACGAATTTCAGGCGAGAGAGAACCATGAGCAAGAAAACGAGAAATATCTGGATGGTATTCGGGATTGCGCTGCTATTGATCCTATTAGCGCTGCCCAAACTGCTTGTGCGCAAGGGCGAAGGCACAAATGGCGCCGCAGCAGAAGTTGCCGGCGGGCAAAGCATGGCAGTCCGCATGTTGACGGTAAAACCGGAGAAATTGGGCGATAGAATTTTTACCGTCGGCACGATTCTTTCGAACGAAGAAGTTGAAATCCGCAGCGAAATTTCCGGCAAAGTGGAAAAAATCTTTTTCAGGGAGGGCGCGCCGGTAAAAAAGGGCGAGGTGTTACTTAAGATCAACGACGCCGAGCCGCAGGCCCAACTCATGCGCACGCAATACCGCCAAGCGCTCGCGGAGCAGGAGGCGGAACGCAAACGCCAATTATTCGAGCAAAAGCTGGCGAGCGAAGAGGAATATGAAATCGCCGTGAATCAATTGCATATTGTGAAAGCCGATATTATCATCATTCAAGCGCAAATCGCCAAAACCGAAATCCACGCGCCGTTCGACGGGACCATCGGCTTGCGCCACGTGAGCGAAGGCAGCTACATTTCTCCCACGACGCGCATCACCACGCTGCAAGACAATCAGCCGGTGAAAGTCGATTTCACCATTCCGGAAAAATATGCGGCCGCGGTGCAGAAGGGCGATAGAATCGGCTTCACGGTGGAAGGTGTGGCGCGCAAATTCGAGGGCACGGTGTATGCCGTGGAAGCCCGCATTGATGCGGCCACGCGCACGATGCACTTGCGCGCACTCAGCCCCAATTCCGACGGCGTTTTGATCCCCGGCGCGTTCGCCAACGTGGAAGTGGTGTTCAAAGAAAAGGAAACGCTGACAATTCCCGCGTTCGCGCTTATTCCCGAATTGAAAGGGCAGCGTGTTTTCTTGTATAAAAACGGCAAAGCCGAATCGCAAAGCGTGGAAATCGGCATTCGCACCGACGAGCGCGTGGAAGTGACGCAAGGCTTGGCCCCGGGCGATACGCTAATCACCTCCGCGATTTTACAATTGCGGCCCGGCATGGCAGTACGGCCGGCGGAAGAGTAGCAACGCCTTATCTGGAATTGCGCGGGCAATTTTATGAACACTAACTTTCACCAAAGGACAATGTACCTTCTTTGTGTATTTTGGGGAAGAAAGTGAAACCCATGAGTGTGCGTGTCAATGCCGCCAGAATAAAGCTGCTCTTGCGCTTCATTCTGGCGGCGGTCTTCCTCTTCTCTGCGATTTCGAAGCTGGTCAGTGCCGGCTTGTTTGAAATCGCCGTCGTCGAGCAGGGGCTAGCAGCAACGCGCGAGCAAGCCGCCTATCCTGCGCGGCTGGTGATTGCGCTCGAATTGTTTCTCGGCGCAGCTTTGCTCTTTCCGTATTATTCAAGACGCGCCATTCTGCCCTTGACGATACTCACGCTGGCCGCGTTCACGTTGTTGCAATGCTACCAGTTGACGCTCGGTGAACAAGCACAGGACTGCGGCTGCTTTGGCAAGCTTTTGCCCATGTCCTCCGCGGCCTCGTTGGTGAAGAATATTTTTCTGCTGGCATTGAGCTTCGTGCTCTTCAAAATCACCACAGAAGAAAAACGCAAACTTGCCGTTCCGGCATTTCTCGCGATTGGAAGTGTGGCCGCAGTATTGTTGCTGGCGCCAGTGCGTCGCGATTACGAAAGCGCGTTTGCGCAGTACACACAGTTCGAGGGCGCTGGCCGAGTGGATCTCACCAGCGGCGACAACCTCGTGGCGGTATTCAACGCTGACTGCGACCATTGCCAGGAAACCGCGCGCGCGCTTGGCGCATTGGCAGAGCAGAGCGGCACTTTTCCACAAATCTACGTGCTCATGTTCAGCGCGCACGACTCCTTGCTTTCTGCATTTGCGCGAAAGACCCATACCAATTATCCGTATCACCTCATCGCGGAAAACGAGTTCTTCGATTTGATCGGCAATAGCCCACCGCGCATCTACTGGCTGCGAGACGGCAAAATCAAAGCGCGCTGGGATGAAGAATTCGGAAAAAACCTCATGGCAGCTTTCAATGTGCGAAGCACCGCGTCGCAGCAATGAGCACACGCGCAACGCGATGCCGGGCAGCCACGGTCGTTCGCCAAATCACGGCAAAATAATTTGACCGCAAAATATTTTTTGACCATTTTGCCGGCCAAGATGTTTTGCCAAACGCAGAGGCCGCGTTAGCAATGAAGCAATGCTCGCCAAGCCTCGGCACGTCATTCATTCATCACTCTTCATTCACAACGGGAGGCTTTGTCATGCCTATTAAAAACATTTTGCGCGTCTTTTGCCTCGGCGCGCTGGCTCTTTCTTTAAGCAGCGCCCTTGCGCAGGAAAGTCAAACGAGTCCTAAGGGTCCCAAGATTCTGTTGGCGGAAAACAACTACGACTTCGGGACTGTGGTGCAAGGTCCCCCCGTGAAGCACACGTTCAAATTCAAAAACGTCGGTACCGACACGCTCAGAATCGAGCAGGTAAAGACCTCGTGCGGCTGCACCGCAGCGGAAAGCTCGAAGATCATTGCGCCACAAGGCGAAGGCCAGATCGACGTGACTTTCAACACCGCCAATCAAATGGGCAAGGTTTCGAAAACGGTCTTCATTTATTCCAACGACGTGGAAGCGCAGCAGCGCAGCCTCACGATTCATGGCACAGTGGAAGCCAAAAAGGTCGAAGCGAAGACAAAGTAGGATTACGCCACGAAAGAGAAGAAGATCGGCCGCAACCCGCTCTCACTTCTCTTTCGCTGCAAAAGACGAAGCGCCTATTCTCCAGGTCCGCTCTTGCCATCCGAGAAGTCCCGCTTCAAATGGAACACGGCTTGTTGATGAAAAAATCATGACCTTTCCTATTGACATCGAGCGCTTGTGGCGCGAGCTGGAAACGCTCGCACAATTTTCAGACACGCCGGCGCCTTCCGTCACCCGCATCGTTTTTTCGGAAATGGATCGCCAAGCGCGCGAGTATGTGAAAAGTCTTTGCGCGGAGGCCAGGCTCGTGATTCGCGAAGACGCGGTGGGCAACACATTCGCGCGATGGCAAGGTCGCGCACCCGAGCTTCCGGCAATCGGCACCGGCTCGCACCTCGACGCCATTCCGAATGCGGGCCGTTTCGATGGCGCCGTCGGAGTATTGGGCGGACTCGAGGCGATGCGCAGCTTGCAGCGCGCCGGCTTTGCGCCGCGGCGCTCGATCGAGCTGTTGATTTTCACTTCCGAAGAGCCGACGCGCTTCGGGCTAGGCTGTCTCGGCAGCCGCTTCTTATGCGGAACGCTTGACGACTCTGCCGGAGAACGATTGCATGATCGCGAAGGCAAGTCGCTCAATCAAGCGCGCATGGAGGCGGGATTCACCGGACCGCTCGCAAGTGTGCGTTTGCCCAATGACTATTATGCCGGCTTTCTCGAGCTGCATATCGAACAAGGCCCATGGCTCGAACGCGAAAACATTCCGCTCGGGGTCGTGACCGCGATTGCCGCGCCTGCGAGTCTGCGTTTGACGATTGAAGGCGAAGGCGGTCACGCCGGCACGGTGCTGATGCCCGAGCGTCACGATGCTCTCGCTGCTGCCGCGGAAATTGTGCTGGCCGTCGAGCGTGCGGCGCGAGGGACTGGCGCGCTCGACACGGTTGCAACCGTGGGCGTGTGCGAAGTCTTTCCAGGTGCAGTGAATAGTATTCCGAGTCGTGTGCGCATGGAGCTTGATGTGCGCGACACGGACGGAGCGCGGCGCGATGAAGTGTTGCGGAGTATCGCATTGGCTTGCGAGGAAGCAACCAGGCAGCGCGGCGTGCATATTCGAAGCGAAATGTTGAACGCTGACGCGCCGGCGCAGAGCGACTCGAAATTGGTGGAGGCGCTCGCACTCGCCTGTGCGAACACCGGCCTGGCGTTTCGAAGAATGGTGAGTCGCGCCTACCATGATTCGCTCTTCATGTCTCGTGTTGCACCGGTCGCCATGCTGTTTATTCCCTGCCGCGCCGGCGTGAGCCACCGTCCCGATGAATATGCTTCACCGGAAGCGCTTGCACACGGCGCCACTGTGCTCGCGCATGCGCTGGCACGGTTGGCTGCTTAGGTCGTTATTCGCGTGGCGCCGTTTGGCGCACATTAAAACTGATTAGCTCGCATTGTTGCATCCACTTCATGCATTAGCCTAGTGAGACCCTCATGAGCCTTTCCGCAACCTGCATTCAGCGCCCGGTGTTGACGTGGGTGATGTCGATCATCATCATTCTGTTCGGCGTCATCGGCTTCACCTACCTCGGTGTGCGGGAATATCCCAACGTCGATCCCGCCGTCATCACCGTCGACACCTCGTACCCCGGCGCCAACGCGCAAGTCATCGAATCGCAAATCACTGCGATTCTCGAAGAAGACATCAGCGCCGTGCCTGGCATTCGCACGATTAACTCCTCCAGCCGCGAAGGCCGCAGCAGCATCACGATTGAATTCGACCTGTCGGTAGACTTGGAAACCGCGGCCAATGACGTGCGCGACAAAGTCGCCGGCGCGGTGGGCAACTTGCCGCCGGACGCTGATCCGCCCCGGGTTTCCAAAGCCGATGCCGATGCTTTCCCCATCGTCGTCATGAACATCAGCAGCAACACGCGCAACTTGTTGCAGCTCACCGATCTCGCCGACAAAACATTTAAAGAGCGCTTGCAAACCATTCCCGGCGTCGCCGAAGTGCGCATCTTCGGCGAAAAGCGTTACGCCATGCGCTTGTGGATGGATCCGAGCAAGCTCGCCGCTTATCAAGTTACGCCGCTGGACGTGCGCAACGCGCTCAATAACGAAAACCTCGAGCTGCCCTCGGGCCGCATCGAAGGCAACGACGTCGAATTGACCGTACGCACTTTGAGCCGCCTGGAAAAGCCGGAGGAATTCAACAACCTCATCATCCGCGAGCAGGACGGCCGCTTGGTGCGCTTCAGTGAAATTGGCTATGCGGAGCTGGCGCCGGAGAATCTGCGCCAAGTTTCGAAAGGTTTGGCTGGGCCGCGCGTCGCGGTCGCCGCCGTGCCGCAACCCGGCTCCAATCACATTGCGATTTCCGATGAATTCTTTCGCCGACTCGATGAGATTAAAAAAGATTTGGGCGACGACGTGGTGCTGAGCATCGGCTGGGACACCACGCAATACATTCGCAAATCCATCTCCGAAGTGCAGGAAACCATTTTCACCGCCTTCGGCCTGGTGGTGTTGATCATCTTTCTCTTTTTGCGCGATTGGCGCACCACGCTCATTCCCGTGTTCGCCATTCCCATCTCGCTGATCGGCGCCTTCTTCATCATGTATCTCGCCGGCTTCTCCATCAACGTGCTGACGCTGCTGGGATTGGTGCTGGCCATCGGCCTGGTGGTGGACGACGCCATCGTGGTGCTGGAAAACATTTACGCAAAAATCGAAGACGGCATGAGCCCCATCGAGGCCGGACTCAAAGGCTCGAAAGAAGTTTATTTTGCCGTCATCTCGACCACGGTGGCGCTCATTGCGGTGTTCATGCCCATTGTCTTTTTGCAGGGGCTCACCGGCCGGCTCTTCAAAGAATTCGGCGTCGTGATCGGCGGCTCGGTGGCGATCTCGGCGTTTATCGCGCTCACGCTCACGCCGATGTTGAGCAGCCGAATGATCAAAGCCCATGCGCATCACAGTTGGTTCTATCGCAAAACCGAGCCGTTCTTCGAAAAATTGATCGGCGGTTATGAAAGCTCTCTCGCTTCGTTCATGCGCGTGCGCTGGCTCGGTTTCGTCGCCATTTTGTTTTCCGCCGGCCTGATGTGGCTTTTAGGGGCAATTCTGCCGCAAGAACTGGCGCCAATGGAAGACCGTAGCCGGTTCCGCTTGATTTCCACGGCGCCGGAAGGCACGTCGTTCGAGCGCATGGATAAATACATGGACAGTGTGATCGAGCTGGTGAGAAAAGAAGTGCCCGAAGCTGAAGCGGTGATTGCCAACACCTCGGGATTTGCGGGCGGCGCCAATGCCGGCAGCACCACGGTGACATTGGTGCCGCCGGACAAGCGCGGCCGTTCGCAGCAGGAAATTGCCGAGGCGATGTCGCGCTCCGTGCGAAGCTTGAACGACGCGCGCACGATTGTCAACCAGGAGCAAACCATCGCCGTCGGCGGCGGCATGGCGCGCTTCGGCTTGCCGGTGCAATACGTGATTCAAGCGCCAAACTTTGCAAAACTCAAAGAAGCGTTGCCGAAATTTATGGAAGCAGCGAACGATCACCCGGCTTTCAGCGCGGTGGATTTGAATTTGAAATTCAACAAACCGGAATTGGTGATTGAGATCGACCGCGATCGCGCCCGCTCGCTCGGCGTGTCGGTGCGCGACGTGGCGCAAACGCTGCAGCTCGCGTTGAGCGAATCGCGTTACGGCTATTTCATCAAAGACGGCAAGCAGTATCAAGTGCTCGGCCAGCTCACGCGGCAAAACCGCGACGAGCCGGTGGATCTCACTTCAATCTTCGTGCGCAACAACAACGGCGAATTGATTCAACTCGACAACGTCGTTAGAACTTCCGAGCAATCGAATCCCCCGCAGCTTTTTCGTTTCAATCGCTACATTGCGGCCACGGTATCCGCCGGACTTTCGCCCGGCTATACTTTGGGTGACGGCATCAACGCTATGGATGAAATTGCCGCAAAAGTTTTGGACGAATCTTTCAGCACCACGCTCGCCGGCGCCGCCCGCGATTTCGCCGAAAGCTCATCAAGCTTGATTTTTGTTTTCGTTTTGGCGCTGGTGCTGACCTATCTCATTTTGGCGGCGCAATTCGAGAGCTTCCGCGATCCGTTCATCATCATGTTCACGGTGCCGCTGGCCGTTGCCGGCGCGCTGCTCTCGCTATGGTATTTCAATCAAACCCTCAACATCTTCAGCCAGATCGGCCAGATCATGCTCATCGGCTTGGTGACGAAGAACGGCATATTGATCGTGGAGTTTGCCAATCAGCGCAAAGCCACCGGACTTTCCGTGAGGGAAGCGGTGCAAAGCGCAGCCGCCGCGCGTTTCCGGCCAATTTTGATGACGAGCTTATCGACGATCCTCGGCATTCTGCCCATCGCTTTGGGTTTGGGCACCGGCGCCGAAAGCCGCGTGTCGATGGGTATCGCCGTCGTGGGCGGCATGATCTTCGCCAGCGGCTTGACGCTCTATGTGATTCCGGCGATTTACTCTTACTTCTCCAAGGAGTTTCATCAGCCGCGCGCGAACACTGCGGTTGTGCGGCAGAGAGAAGAATTGGTGGAAGCAGAGATTTGAAGCAGCTATTCGAAAAGTTTTTGTGAATACGTCAAAGCGGCGTTCACAGCACGACCTTGGGTAGGAATCTCAAATTCTCTGTCTGCAGATCTCGCAAACTTTCGCCGATCAAGCCTCCACGAAATCTGTGGACAGAGAATTTGTTAAGAAAGCAAGGCTTTGCGGATTTGCATTGCAGTTTGCCGCGGCGAAAAAAACGGACCATCTTTTATCCAACAAATACTCACCATCTGCAACGTGCACAACAGCATCACGCTTTATCCCCTCTTTTATCCACCTTCGAAAATACTGCACGCACCTCCGGCAGGTTGTGTTTGTTGACGAGCGCAAGAACGACGTCGCCCTCGTTGAGTATAGTCCCGCCGCTGGGCACGATGAATTCTTCATTCTGACTGATGAGCACGATCAGGCTGTCGCGCGGCATGCCAAGCTCGACCAAAGATTTTCCAGCGACGGCCGCTTGCGAGGGCACGACAAACTCCATCAATTCCGTATCCATTCCAGCCGTTGGCGCAAATTCGATGGGATAGTGCCGCTTGCGTTCCTGGGGAGCGTCAACTTTGAGCATTCGTGCCACCGCAGGAATTGACCAGCCTTGAAATAGTGCGGAAGTGAGCACGATGAAAAAAACGAGATTGAAGATTAACTCGGCGTTGGGCAATTTTGCCAGCAATGGAAACGTCGCCAAAATAATCGGTACGGCGCCGCGCAGGCCCACCCAAGAGACAAGGGTTTTCTCCCGCCAACGCAAGCGCGCAAACACCAGCGAGACGAACACGCTCAGCGGCCGCGCCACAAACATCAGAAAAGCGGAAAGCAGCAAGCCGGCGCCAATCACAGGCAAAATGTGTGAGGGAAACACCAATAAGCCGAGCGTGAGAAACATGCCGATTTGGCTCAGCCACGCGAACCCGTCAAAAAAACGCAGCAGACTTTTCTTGTGCACAAAATCGCTGTTGCCCGCGACCAGTCCGGCAATATACACGGCGAGAAACCCGCTGCCCCCGAGGAGCGCCGTGGCGCTATATGTGAACGCAACAAATGCGATGGCAAAGACAGGATAAAATCCTTCATAAGCAAAATTCAGACGATTGAGCAGCGCCGCCAGCAATTTTCCCAACCCCAAACCCAAAAGCGCACCCAGCCCCATTTGTAAAACAAACAATTTCGCAATCTCAAAAAAAGCGGGCTGCGCGGAGGTGAGCAATTGGATGAGACCGATGGTGAGAAATACCGCCATGGGATCATTGCTGCCGGATTCCAATTCAAGCAGCGGCTTCAAGTTGCCGCGCAAGCTGACACTGCGCGCGCGCAGCACCGAGAAAACTGCGGCAGCGTCCGTGGAGGAAACAATGGCGCCCAGTAGCATCCCTTCGAGCCACGAGAGCTCGAGAAAGAAATGTGCGACCACACCCACGAGCAATGCCGTGAGCAAAACACCGAGCGTTGCAAGGCTCGCGGCTTGCCCCAGCGTTGGGCGAACCGAGCGCCAATCCGTATCCAAACCGCCGGCAAAGAGTATGAAAACCAGAGCAATGATGCCGAGGGATTGGGCCAGGCCGGCGTCGTCAAAATAAATCCCGCCGGGCCCCTCTGATCCGGCAAGCATGCCGATGCCGAGAAACAACAATAACACTGGAACACCTAGATTTTCAGAAAATTTTGCAATACTGATGCTGAGGAGAATGAGAGCACCACCAAGCAACAAGAGGTATTCAATCGAGATCATCCATCATCCTGTTTTTGCGCCGTCATCTGCTGAGATGCACTCCGCAAGAAATACGCAATCGCCGTATGCGGAATCCATGGAAAATCCAATTTAAGCTTCGTCTCAAGATAGCAAAGAAAAATCTAAGCCCAAAACAATGTTCTGCGCCAATGGCGTCTGGAACAGAGGCAAGATTTATTTTGCTCCGCGCGTAATGCCTCAGTTACCGGTGGAGTAGCGCAGGCGTCCCCGCCTGCAGACAAGGATGTCTGCGCTACGTTTTCCACCAATAACTAAGGCATTACCTCCGCGCAAAATTCTTTGGCTGCGCTTCGCTCACGTCGTGTGAGATGGCCAGCGAAGCAAGAGTGCTCGAAGCAGTGGTGACATGAAGCCGCAAAAATGTTCGTGCGGATTGTTTCTCAAGCGGCCTTTGGGAATTGTCATCTCCTTCATGTGGGCGGGCTTTCCGCTGTGGCCCTGCTGCTGGGAGCGCGGGAAAAGTGATCATGAAAGCGGCTGCAGTTGTGCCTAATGAGTTTTGACTTTCAAAATCGGTAATGGGGCACTTTGAACTCATCCTCCGGCCCCTTCTCCTAAAAAGAGAAGGGGAGAAAAGACCTGCATGAATCTTCTCTTCTCCCCCTTCTCTTCCCAAGAGAAGGGGGCTGGGGGGGGATGAGTTCGAAAGCGTGAAGATTAGCGAACTTGATCGTCAAATCTCATTAGGGCACACCACGAATCGGGGAGATTACGATTGACCTCCTGAAGACTCGGTATTATATTCTTTTCATCTCAATCTTCTGTCATCGAAGCCTCACATAGTCGTCAAACAACCTCGACCGAGCCAGAGCATGAAGCACACAGTTGACGCCGCGGAAGAAAGTCACACACTCACAAGTCTACGAGACGAAAAGCAACCCACAGAGAAATCCTATCTCGATTTATTTTTCTCCCAATCGCTCGATGGTTTTTTCTTTATGATGCTCGATGAGCCGGTGCGCTGGGACGATACCGTCGATAAAGAAAAAGTTTTGGATTACGTTTTTTCGCACCAGCGCGTCACCAAAGTCAACGATGCCATGCTCGCGCAATACGGCGCGACGTGCGAGCAGTTTATCGGCCTCACGCCGAATGATTTTTATGAACACAACCTCGCGCACGGGCGCGAAGTGTGGCGGCGTTTTTTTGATGCCGGCAGGCTGCACGTAGAAACCGACGAACGCAAGCTCGACGGCACGCCGATCTCGATTGAGGGGGATTACCTCTGCTTCTACGATGTCGAAGGCCGCATCATCGGCCACTTCGGCATTCAGCGCGACGTTACCGAGCGCAAACGCGCCGAAGCAGCTTTGCGCCAATCCAATCAACGCCTCAAAACTTTGCAGGAGATCGATCGCGCGATATTGGCAGCGCGCTCGCCGGCGCAAATCGCGCAGGCCGCGATGCGCCACATTCACGAGCTGGTGCCGTGCTTGCGCGCGAGTGTGGCCGTGTTCGACTTCATGGCCAACAAAGCCGTGCTTATCGCGATTCACGCGCAAACGCAAACCGCGCTGAACGTGGGCGCGGAGTTTCCGCTGGAGGCTTTCGGCGATATTGACCAGCTCTGGCTGGGAAAGGTTCGCACCGTCGAAGACACGGAAACGTTTTCCGGTGAGTCGGCGTTGGCGCGCGTACGCGCCGAGGGCGTGCGTTCTTTCATCAATGTTCCCATTCAGGCCCAAGGAGAGTTGATCGGCGCGCTCAATCTGGGTTCGGAGCGGATAGGTCGGTTCTCAAAAGAAGACATTGAGATCGCGCAAGAGGTGGCGAACAGCCTGGCCATTGCGCTGCGGCAGGCGCAACTGTTCGAACAGATCGAACAACATGCGAATGAACTTGAGCGCCACGTCGTCGAGAGAACGGCCGCGCTTTCCGAGGCCAATGCCAGCTTGAAAACGGAAATCGCGGTGCGCAAAAGAGCCGAGCAAGCTCTGCATGAACGCCTCGCGATCGAACAAATGATCGGCGATATTTCCACGCGCTTTCTCAATCTCTCCTGCCAGCAAATCGACGAGGCCATCAACTATGCGCTGGCAAGAATGGGCAAGCTGGCGGGCGTGGATCGCAGTTATTTGTTTTCCTTCTCGGAAGATCACGCCAAAGCGCGGAATACGCACGAGTGGTGTGCGCCGGAGGTGGAGCCGCAGATTCAAAACCTGCAAGATTTGCACGTGCCGGATTTCCTCTGGATTTTTCCGAAATTGCTGGACCATGAAACCGTTTATATCCCGCGTGTAGCCGAACTTCCCGCAGAAGCGGCAATGGAACAAAGCGTGCTGCAAGAACAGGACATCCAGTCTTTGCTCGCCGTGCCTTTGGCGTATAACGGCAAAGTGCGAGGCTTTCTGGGATTCGATGCGGTTAAAGTCGAAAAAGTCTGGATCGCGGAAGACGTGCGGTTGTTGAAAGTCGTCAGCGAGATTATTGCGCAAGCGCTGCAACGGCTCCAGGCGGAGGCGCTTGTGCAAGAACGGCTGAAACTCGAAAAACTCATCAGCGAAGTTTCTACCTTCTTCGTCAACCTTTCCGTGGAGGAAACCGATCACGGCATCGCCTATGCTCTGGGGCGGTTGGGCGAGTGGGAGGGCGTGGATCGCAGTTACCTGTTCATGCTGTTTGATGACGGCCGCCGCGCGGTCAACACGCACGAATGGTGCGCGGAGGGCGTTTCGCCGCAGATTCAAAATCTGCAGAATCTCGCGCTTGATGAGCTTTCCTGGGCGGCGCGCAAAATGCGCAAACACGAAATTCTGTACGTGCCGCGCGTGGCCGATTTGCCGCAGGAGGCGCGCTTCGAAAAACTCCACTGGCAGGAACAGGGCATTCAATCGCTGCTCACCGTGCCCGTGATTTTCAACGGCAAGATGCAGGGCTTTATCGGCTTTGATTCGGTGCGCGCGGAAAAAATTTGGCGCGATGAAGACGTCCGGCTTTTGAACGTGGTCAGCGAAATCATCGCCAGTGCGTTGCACCGCAAGCAGGCCGCAGAGGCTCTGCGGGCCAGCGAAGAGCGCTTGAAGCGCATCTTTGAATCCGCCATGGATGCCATCATCACCATTGATGAAAATCTGCGCGTCGTCATGTGCAATGAAGCCGCGGAAAAAGTATTCCGCTGCCAGACGGAAGAAGTCAAAGCCAAAGTGTTCGATAATTTTCTTTCGGAAAATTTCCGCACACTGCTGGTGAATTACATTCAGACTTCCGCCCAACACTCCTCGGCGCAGTACATTTGGGCGCCGGAGGGCTTGACCGCGCTGCGCAAAAACGGCGAGCCGTTCCCCATCGAAGCCACGATTTCGCGCGTGGAAATGCCGCGGCAAAATCTCTTCACGCTCATTCTGCGCGACATCAACGAACGCAAGCAGGCCGAAGAAGAGTTGGCGCAATTGCAAAACCAGAACGTGTACTTGCGCGAAGAAGCATTGAAGAGCGATTATAATTTCGGCGAGATCATCGGCAGCGCGCCGGTGATGCAAAGAGTTTATCAAAGCCTGAAGATGGTGGCGGCCACCGACACCACAGTGCTGCTGCTCGGCGAGACCGGCACGGGCAAGGAGTTGCTGGCGCGCACGATTCACAACCTCAGCGGCCGCAAAGACCACGTGATGGTGAAAGTCAATTGCGGCGCGCTGCCCGCGGGTTTGGTGGAGAGCGAGTTGTTCGGCCACGAGAAAGGCGCCTTCACCGGCGCGACCGCGCAAAAGAAAGGCCGCTTCGAGCTTGCGCATCGCGGCACGATTTTCCTCGATGAGATTGGCGAGCTGCCGCTCGATACGCAGGTGAAGCTGTTGCGCGTGTTGCAGGAGCAGGAATTCGAGCGCGTGGGCGGCGCGCAAACTCTGAAAGTAAACGTGCGCGTGATCGCCGCCACCAATCGCCATTTGCAAGAGGAAGTGCAACGCGGCGCGTTTCGCGCTGATTTGTTTTATCGCTTGAACATCTTTCCGATACAAATTCCCTCGCTGCGCGAGCGCCAAGAAGACATTCCGCTGCTCGCAAACTACTTTGTCCGCGAATTTGCGCGGCGCATTGGCAAGCGCATCAACAGCATCAATCAAAAAGCGTTGGAGAAACTCACGCGCTATGAATGGCCGGGCAACGTGCGCGAGCTGGCGAACATTCTCGAACGCGCGGTGATTCTCTGCCAGGGCCGCGTTTTGCAGGAAGAGCACATTGGAATCTTCACGGCTGCAACTCCCACTTTAGAAAAATTTGAAACATTGGAAGAGGCGGAACGACGTCACATTCTGCAAGCGCTCGAAAAAACTCATGGCGTGCTCGCCGGCCCCAAAGGCGCTGCGCAATTGCTCGGAATCAATCGCTCGACGTTGTGGTCGAGGATGAGGAAGCTGGGGATAGAATCAGAAAGCAGTGGGCGATGAAAGCCCCTATTTGAATCCAAAAAGTAGTCGCGGTTTTATTCCACCCTGCCGAAATCTCAGCACCCTTCCGAAATATCAGCATTTCGCGGTTGAATTGCCAACGCATCAAACCTCACCGATACCATATTAAACCCCTAGTCTCAATGCCACTTGTGCAGCGTGCCTCGTGGCATTTTTGTTTGTGGTACGGCTTTCGCCAAAGGTGAAAGCAAATCAACAAGGAGGAGCCATGCAACGATACAAATTCTCATTTATGCGCTACGGAATCGCTTTGGCATGGCTGCGATTTCTAAAATCTCAACTGCGAATTCGAGGCACCATGTTCCTCATCAAAAAGGTTTATGAAAACGAATTGACGGCGCTTTTCAAAATCGAAGGCGAAATCGCGGACCATGCCTTGGACTATTGGAGCGAGGCGCTCGCGTCGTTGCTGCAGCAGTCAAACAAGCACGTTCTGCTCGATTGCAGCGACATTACATTCGTGAGCCTCAATATCGCAGAAAGGCTCATGCAACAAATGACGAACAGAATTTTTCTGCTCAATTGCCCAACCGCAGTTCAAAACCTGGTGCGCGCCGCGGGCTTTTCCACGCAGGTTTTAGAATAGCAAGAAAGGAAAGTGAAGTATGTTACGCAAAATGTTTTTGGCTTTTTCTCTGATTTGGATGTTTCTCTGCACGGGCTGCGTTACTACGCCGGCAAAGAATGGCGCTGTGGCATACGAGGCCGCACCCAAAAGGAATCCCGAGGTAACGGCGGACAGCGGATTTCTCGCCTTGCTGCCGTTCGATTATGCCAGCCCACTCGCAGGCGACGATCTGGAATTCCGTTTTAAGAATTGCTCTCTTCCCAAAACCATCGCACGCGATAGTGGAAAAAGCTTGGCTGTGGCCGTAAATTGAAACGCGCTGGCGTTGAAGGAAGCGATGGCGAATTGCAAACCGAAATCAATCTGAGAAAGTAACTATCAAGATGGCTGAGAAACCAAATACCACTTCCTGGCTGCCCATGTCGCGGCGCAAGATGCTCGGCAGTTTGTTGTTCGGCGCGGGCACGATGCTCGCCGGATTGAAAATGAACTCGCTCGCCGCCGCGGCAAAAAGAAAAGGCAAAATTTTGCTCGAAGGCTTGCCCGCGATTCCGAAAGGTTTGGAGTTGGCCGTGACTATGCCGCTCATCGAAGCGTTGCATGGCCGGCGCGCGCGACGTTTTGCGCTCGGCAATGAGATTCCGGACGGGCCGCTGAAATTCAAATCTCAACATGCGCCCATGCCGCTCAGCGAGCTGGAGCAGATGATGGTGCTCACCGCGGCCGCGGGCAACACCGGCTGGTTTTATCTGCATCCGTACAATAAAAATTATGTGCCGAACATTCCGAACTATGCCGCGGCTGCAGGCGGGCGCACGTTTCCTTCCGCGGCCGGATTTCACACCACGGAATTTTTCTACACTGATGACAACGGCACTTATTTTCTGCCGACGCGCGACGCGCACGATTTGGTGAAGACGGATGAAAGCGGCGCGACCGATCTCAATGCTTATTTGCAAGCACATCGAGCGCGCATTCGCAAGCTGTCGGACAAGCGCATGCACATTCCAGCGAACCCGGCGCACATCGACATGCACAATCCCTGGTGCGTGAATGTGCCGGGCAGCACGCTCATCATTCCGGTGGCGGATCTGGCGCAGCATTTTCTCGCCGTGCTCGCGTATCTCGTGCAAAACGGCGCGTGCATTTTTGACGACGTGAACAAGAACCCGATTCCTGGCATCGAGAAGTTCAGCTCATTGGTTGATGTGAAGAATCCCTATCCGCTCACCTATGTCGAACAGCTTTCGCTCGCGGAAGTGACCGCAGAGCTTTCAACCGCGTCTTATGCGGGCGCGCTGATGTTGCAAGCAATGGGACTCGGCGGCTGGATGTTCGACGGCATCACGCCGTTGAGTGTGCTCGGCGCGAGCGGCGATCCGGAAATGCCCGGCCTCGGTTTTCGTTATGACACCGACGAGCGCTGGCCGTTGCCAAACGTCACCGGCTTGCCCGGCGTGTTCGAAGGCTTTTGTCCGCCGCATTACAAAGACATGCGCGCCGCGGTCGAAGCTCTTGTGCAACGCAAGTTTGGCGCGGGCGGCCCGTTCAATCCCAACACGCCCGGCCCGTATCGCGAGAACGCGCGCGTGCGCGGCGCCGGCAAAGTTCACAGCGAAGAGTTCAAAGAATGCGTGACCACCATGGCGCAGTACGTGTTCGACAAATTCGGCAAATTTCCCGGCACCGTGCCCTCGATCTTCATCTTGACGTATTTGCAAGCGCATCATCTCGATCTGGAATTTTACGACAAGCATTACACCGCCGGCGCGTATTTGGAA
>JBBILN010000003.1:0-221616 GCA_037444905.1 bacterium
GCGCCGCCGCGATACGCAATTTGGTCTTCGGCATCACCGGCGAGCAATTCGGCGAGGAGTGGTTGAAGATTGGTTGCTGGTTGCTGGATGCTGGTTGCTGGATGCTGGATGCTAGATGCTAGTTGCTCGTTACTGGTCGCAATTCCCACCTTGAGGGGGGCCAGGGGGGTGTTGGTCTGCGCCTCTCCCGTGTTTGTCATCCTGGAAGGAACTTCTTCAGCACTTGCACCGCTCTCTTGCTTTGAAGTCTCTTCCGAGTGTGAGGCCCCGTTTTCGGGGCAGAATGACACGTTCGAAGGAGCGCTGCTCTTCGCATTGACGTCAAGAGCCGCACCCCCCTCAACGGGGGAATGGCTCAAGTCCCCCCTTGAGGGGGGATTTAGGGGGGTGTGCTTTAAATCAACAACGGCGCTCACATTCTGCTCAACATGAATAACACCCCCCTGGCCCCCCTCAAGGGGGGAATGCTCATGCAATATCGGCTCAAGATCAATTCGCGTACAACGCAACTCGGGATATTCCGCCGCAATCGTGCGCGCGAGGCCCCAAAGCGCGGCTTGCGGCAAAGAGAGGAGCGCAGCATTCTCCTTTTCGATTCTCCCCTTCAGAAGGGTGTCTTCGGGAGTAGCAGATTCTTCGCGCGCGAGCGACACCCCCCTAGCCCCCCTCAAGGGGGGAACTTCGTAGCCAGATGCTTGCGCGCCGCGCGTGATGAGATAAAGCCGCGGCTTTGCACTACCGGAAAGTTTGCCGAGCGCTTGCACGAGATAAAGCGTACTGCCGCACGCTTGCTCCGTTTCCGCGCACACGCGCGCAAGCGTAGCCTCGGCTTCGGCGGCGCAATCGAGGCTCCACAAATGGAGCACGCCGTAAATTTTTTTATCGGCGAGCAAAATCTCCGCGAGCAAACGCTGAAAGTCTTCCGGCCGTTTGGGATCGAGCTGATAACGATCGGATTGCAACTGCTCGAATTTTTCTCCAGCGCATACGAGCACACATGAGGCGCCGGCGGCGGTCAATTGCTCTGCCAACTCATGCCCTATGCCGTTGCGGTCGCTGAATATCAACCAGTGCTCATCTGCGCTTTTAGCGGGTACAGCGGACAAAGGTTGTGGCTGCCAAGCCAAATGATAGAGCCAGTCTTGCGCACGCTCGGTCAACGCGCGCTGAAGAGCTTCACGTTCCGCGCGCTTGAGCTGCACGCCCAAAATTTCTGCGACCATTCGGCCGTGCTCGTCGCAGATGCGAATATCGCCGGTGAGCGTTTCTTGTGTGCTCGTTGCGGGAGGAGGAATTTGTGCATGGCACCACACGCGGCTCGCGCCCGCAGCAAAGAGCCGAAAGCGCGAGATGCTGAACGGCAGATACGTTTCGTTGCGTGCGCCGCCGGCCTCATCTTGTTGGAGCGCGGCGCCCAATAATTGCAGACAGGCGTCAAACAATGCCGGGTGTATCTGATAGGCTCCAGCTTCGATGCGCAGGGCATCCGGCAAACATGCTTCTGCCCAAGCTTCGTTGCGGCCTTGGCCAATGCGAGCGAGGCCTTGGAAACCGGGGCCGTACGCAATCCCGGTCGCGTGCATGTTTTCGTAATAACTCTCGGGCTCTATATTTGTCCGACACCGTGCTTGCACCTCACCGAGCGCCAGCTCCAGCGGAGCGGTTTCTGTATCATGCGCGAGGCGGCCGCGCGCGTGCAAGCGCCACATCGCCGAGCCGTGTTGCTGTTGCTCGCCCAAACTAAAGATTTGAAACGCGCCCTTCTCATTCGTCTCGCGTGTGAGCACGATTTGCAGCGTGCGGTTTTCTTCTTCCCCAAAAACAAGGGCCTCTTGTATTACCACTTCATCTACGCGATACATCGCTTGTCCCCAAGCAGCTTGCGCCGCGGCTAGCGCCATTTCCAAATAAGCCGTTGCCGGAAATACCGGCGCGCCGTAAACGCGGTGGTCTTCCAAATAGCGTTGCACGCGCGGCCCGATTTGCGCCGTGAAAATACTCTCGCGTTCCAACGGCAGTTGCAAGCGTTCGCCGAGCAGAGGGTGGTTCGTCGAGGAGCGAAGATCGGAGCCTTCTTGCTTCGGTCCTCTATTCTCGATCTTCAATCCTCCCTCTTCAATCCAATAGCGTTCGCGTTGAAACGGATAAGTCGGCAAAGAAATGCGGCGCGCACCGGGAGATTCATAACTCTGCCAATCAATCTCGACGCCGCGCACGTAAAGCGCAGCCAGGCTTTTCAAAATTTCCATGCTGGCGCTTTGTCCTTTGCGCAAGGACGGCAACCACGAAGCTTTTTCCGGCTCAGAGACACAGCCCTGCGCCATGCTCAGCAAAGTCGGATGCGGGCCGAGTTCGACAAAAATTTTGCAGCCCTGCTCGTGCAATGTTTGTATGGAAGCAGAGAAACGCACGGCTTCGCGCACATGGCGGCGGAAGTAGCTGCGAGGATTGAAGATCGAAGTTTGAGAATCGCCATCTTCAAGCTTCGACCTTCCCTCCGCAATCTTCAAAGGCTGCGCCGTGAGATTTGAGATGAGTGGAAGCCTCGGCGCGTGAAACTTGATCTCGCTCACGACGCGTTCGAACTCGTCGAGCATCGGCTCCATCAACGGCGAATGAAACGCATGCGAAACCGCGAGCGTTTTGGTTTTGAGGCCTTCCGATTCCAGTCGTGAGAGAATTTCTGCGAGCGCGGTCTTTTCGCCGGAGAGCACAAGATTTTGCGGGCCGTTGTATGCTGCAATCGCAACGCGATCTTGATAAGACTGCAAAGCCGGAGTGATTCGTGCTTCGCTCGCGAACACGGCTGCCATCGCGCCGTGTGAGGGCAAGGCTTGCATCAAACGCGCGCGTGCTGCAAGCAATTTCAAACCGTCTTCCAACGAGAGCATACCCGCGACACACGCGGCAACATATTCGCCCACGCTGTGCCCCATCACCACGCTCGGCTTCACGCCCCATGACTTCCACAGCTCCGCGAGTGCGTACTCAATCGCAAAGAGCGCGGGCTGCGTATATGCGGTTTGATCGAGAAGGTGGCTGGTTGTTGGTTGTTGGTCGCTCGTTGCTCGTTGCTCGTTATTCGCGGCAATTGCCCCCTTGAGGGGGGCTAGGGCGGTGTTATTGAAATCCGCGGTCTCATTCGAATTCAAAACGCCTTCAGCAACACCTTGGTCAAGAGAGGAATTGTTCGTCGTTCCATAAAGCACTTCTAGCAGCGGCACCTCGAGATGCGGCCGAAGCAGTTCATCACACTTATCCAACGCTTCGCGAAACACGCGTTGCGTTTCATACAACTCCCGGCCCATATCAACATACTGCGCGCCCTGGCCGGTGAAGAGAAATGCAATCTTCGGCCGCTCGGACTCGGAGCCGTGCCCGGTAAAAACATTGGGCACGGATTGCTGCGTTGCCAAGGCCGCGAGCTTCTCATGCAATTGTGCCGTGGAATCCGCGAGCACCGCAAGGCGATGCGAGAAATGTGCGCGCCCAGCATTCGCTGTGCATGCAATGTCCGCAAGCTTGAGACCGGCATGCGAAGCGAGATGACGCTCGTAGCGTTGTGCGAGCTCGCGCAGAGCATTTTGACTTTTCGCTGAAAAAGTAATGATTGACGAGTGATTGCTGTTTGATGCTAGCCGAGCACGAGGCGCGGGCAACTGCGGCCTGCGGCCTGCGGCCTGCTCACTGAACTCCGACAATATCACGTGCGCATTCGTGCCGCTGAAACCGAACGAGCTAATACCCGCAAAGCGTTCGCCATGCTGTGCTTCCCAATTCATGGTCTGCGTGGGGATGTGAATCGGCAGCTCGCGCCACGGAATGTGCGGGCTGGGGTTTTTGAAGTGCAAATGCGGAGGAATTTCCTTGTGCTGCAGTGCGAGCACGACTTTTAACAAACCGGCAATGCCCGCGGCCGCCTCGAGATGGCCGAAGTTGGTTTTCGCCGAGCCGATGAGGAGCGGCTGTTCGTGCGACCGGCCTTGACACAATGCTGCGCTTGCCGCGCGAATTTCAATCGGATCGCCGAGCGGCGTGCCCGTGCCGTGCGCTTCGAGATAACTTACTTGCAATGGATCGATGCCGCCGTCGGCGAGCGCCTCGCGAATCACAGCTTGCTGCGCTTGCCCGTTCGGCACGGTCAGCCCGCTGCTTTTGCCGTCGTGATTGATCGCGCTGCCGCGAATCAACGCGAGAATGTTGTCGCCGTCGCGCACCGCGTCGGCAAGGCGTTTGAGCACGATGACGCCGCAGCCCTCGCCGCGGCCGTAGCCGTCGCTTGCAGCATCGAAAGTTTTGCAGCGGCCGTCGGGCGAAATGGCGCGCATCTTCGTGAAATAAATGCTCGCCTCTGGCCGCAAGATGAGATTCACACCTCCTGCGAGCGCAAGCTGCGATTTGCCCGTGCGCAAGCTTTGACACGCGAGATGCACGGCCACCAAAGAAGAGGAGCAAGCTGTATCAACCGCGAAGTTCGGGCCGTGCAAGCCGAGCACATAAGAGATACGGCCGGAAGCAACGCAAAATGCGCCGCCCGTGCCCGAGTATGGATCGATCTGCGTTGCCGCGCGGCTGGTCACCAGCAGGTTGGCAAAGTCGTTCGTGCTAATGCCGACGAACACGCCAGTTTGCGAGCCCGCAAGCTTGTCCGGTGCGTAGCCCGCGTTCTCAATTGCCTCCCATGAAACTTCGAGCAACATGCGTTGCTGGGGATCGAGACTCGCGGCTTCGCGCGGCGCCATGCCGAAAAATTGCGGATCGAACTTGTCAACGTCGTCCACGAATGCACCGCAGCGCGTGTACATTTTGCCGGGCGCATCCGGATCGGGATCATAATAGTCTTCAATGTTCCAGCGCGCCGCCGGAATTTCAGTGACGGCATCCACGCCGTTGCGCAAGAGCTGCCAATACTCTTCCGCGTTGTGCACGCCGCCGGGCAGGCGACAACCGAGGCCGATGATCGCGATCGGCTCTTTCTTCGCCAGCTCGAGTGCTTCAAGCTTGGCGCGCATGTCCTTCACTGCAAACAATGCACGTTTTAGTGCGTCAGCATTGGAATCTTTTACAGACGAACTCATTCTCTCCGACCTGAAGTTGTGTCAAGGGTGTTGTGCGAGGAATTGCAATTTGGTTGCCTTTACGCGTTCGAAGCAAGACAAGGCTTGACCCCTCCTGCTCGTTCTGAGCATGGCGCGTGCTCGTCTCAAGCTGAAATTGTCAGCTCGTGATGACGGCATTCGGGTGAAACAACTATATATAGCCACAATATCGCGGGGCTGAGTAATTTGGAGGTAGGGAAAACTATGTGCGCAGAAAGGCGAGGAGAAAAGAACCGGCCAATGCGTTACGTGTCTAGCTTCTCAAACTTAAAATGGATTTCCAACTTTTTTCCAGCGGATAGAAGAACCCAACAAATTTGCATTGCTCAAGCGGTTGGGTTCTTCTGTCTGTTGGAAATTTTCCTTTTGGTTGCGGCTCGTCCCCCCTTGCGCGTTTGTTCCGCGAAAGATTTGCGTTTTAAGGCAGCGCGATGATCAGTCTCCAGCGCGCGGGAAGCCCCAGTGAAGCCTCGTGGTGCGTGCAATGCTTCAAAAATTCCTCGGCGCGTGAACGGCGTGCTCCATTCGCCAGTCGTGACGCCCTCAATAGCCTGCTTCCTCTAATTCCTGCAATAACGAATTCTCCAAATCCCCCTCCGTAATCTTTTCGATCTCTTGCTCAAGCAGGGCTTGGCCATTTTGTGGCGTAGCTTGCTTCGCGCCGGTTTCTTCCGCAGTATCCAAGCGCAGCACTTCGTTTGCGATAAAACTAGTCAGCGCGGCAATCGTTGGATATTCGAACGCGAGCGTCGAAGGCAGCGTGCGCCCCAGGCTCGCACGCAAGCGATTGCTCAATTCCACGGCCATCAACGAATCCATACCGAGGTCGGTCAAGCCTTGCTGCAGCTCCGGGGTCTGCGCTGGGTCGAGCCCCAACACTTTCACCACTTGCTCGCGCACGTGCGCGGTCAATACTTCAAGCCGCTCCGAGGGCAGCGCGCGCTCCAATTTTTTCACAAGATCGACGGCAGGCGTCGAGACGTTACTGCTCTTGCTTTGTGGCGTGAACGCCTTCGCAACTTGTGCGAAGAAAGGCGGCTCATTGCCGCTCTGAAATTGCTGCAAGAACACATTCCAATTGACCGGCATCACCGCGATCTGCGCGTGCACGCTTCGCAACAATCGTTCTAAAACCTGCACGCCTGGTTCGGGGTTGATCAAACTCAGGCCTTGTCGGGTTAAACGCGACTCGCCGCGGGCTCCAAGCGCTGTCACCATGCCACCCGCGGCCCACGGCCCCCAATTAATGCTCAGCGCCGGCAAATCATGCGCGCGGCGATAGTGCGCGAGGCCGTCCAAGAACGCATTCGCTGCAGCATAACTGCTTTGGCTCGGCGCACCGAATGCGGAAGCAATCGAAGAGAAGAGCACGAAAAAATCGAGCGGCAAATCTTGCGTCAAACGATGCAGATGCCACGCGCCCAAAATTTTCGGCGCCATGACTTTCGCGAAGCGCGGCCAATCTTGCTGCATCAATACACCATCATCGAGCACGCCCGCAGCGTGAATGATGCCGCGCAATGGTGGAAGACTCTTCGCAATATCATCGAGCAACCGGCGCACCTCCCCTTCTTGTGAGACATCGACCGGCGCAACAACGACCTTCGCGCCCTTCTTCTCCATTTCGTCAATTGTAGCTCGCGCCGTTTCTGAAGGCGTTTTTCTTCCCACTAAAACGAGGCGCCGCGCTCCCTGCTCCACCATCCACTTCGCAACATGCAAGCCCAGTGCGCCAAGGCCGCCGGTGATGAGGATCGTGGATTGAGGATTGTTGATCGTGGCTAGTGGATCGTGTTGTAGGTTTTGCGTTTTGCGATCCACGATCAACGAGCCACTATCCTCAGCTCCAACGCTTTGCAACAACACCACCTTCCCGATATGCTTCGCCTGCGCCATGTAACGAAACGCAGGTGCGGCTTCTTTGAGCGGGAAAGATTTGAACGGCAGCGGCCGCAATGCACCGGCTTCGAATGCGCGCGACAATTCTTCGAAGAGCGTGCGGATGAGCGCAGGTTGCTCGTGAATCGTTTGGCCGAGATAAATGACGTGATAGGCGACCTCCGGCTTGAGCGCTTTGATGCGCGCTTCATTCCACACCTCGGTTTTGCCAATCTCCAAAAAGCGGCCGTTCGCACGCAAAAGTGACAAACTTTTTGGAATGAATTCGCCCGCGAGCGAATTGAGCACAATATCCACGCCTTCGCCGTTCGTCAATTTCATGATTTCATCGGCAAAGTCGAGCGTGCGTGAGCTAAGAATGTTTTTGACCCCGAGACTGCGCAAATACTCGTGCTTCTCCGTGCTTCCCGCAGTAGCAAAAATTTCCGCACCCGTGCGTTGCGCGAGTTGAATAGCCGCAAGCCCGACGCCGCCCGCAGCCGCGTGAATGAGCACGCGCTCGCCGGCTTTCATCTGCGCGAGATGATTGAGCGCATAGTGCGCCGTTAAAAAAGTTATGGGCAGCGTGGCCGCTTCTTCAACACTGAGCTGCTTGGGCATGGGCAGCACGAAACGCGCGTTGGTGGTGACGTAGCTCGCGAATGTATCCGCTGCGAGCACCATTACCTCCTCGCCGATTTTCAAATCATGCACGCTTTCGCCAAGCGTAACGATTTTGCCGATGCACTCGTTGCCCAGCGGACCGGGATCGCCGGGATACATGCCGAGCGCATTGAGGACATCGCGAAAATTCAATCCCGTGGCGAGCACGCGCACTTCCACTTCGCCGCGTTCGGGTGCGCGACGTGTCTGCGGAATGAGTTTGAGATTTTCAAGCACGCCGCGTTGGTGAATTTCAAGTTTGATTGGCTGCGCGTCGTTCGTTGTTGGTTGTTCGTTGTTCTCTGCTCCTTGCCCCTTGCCCCTTGCTAAGGCGGGCATCACGCGCGCAACAAAACGTTCGTTATTACGAAATGCGATTTGATTTTCGCGCGTGTTTGCGCGCATTTCATCGAGCACAAGCGCGGCTTCATGCGCATCGTTGCTTATCCCTTTCGGACCGAGATCAATGCGGCTGCATTGCAGCGACGGATGTTCCAATGCGATGACGCTCGCAAGTCCCCATAAAGAGGCTTGTGTCGGCGAAATCATTGCGCCGGACATTCCCCCCTTGAGGGGGGTGTTCTTTGCGCCATCAAAGTTATGCGTGACGCCCATGCCCCCCCCCTGGCTCCCTTCAAGGGGGGAATTGTGCCGTGCATATTGCGAAGAAAAAGTGTCTGCGCCAACCGCTTGCGCGCCGCGCGTGAGCAGCCAAAGTCGTGGCGGATTTGTCCACTGCATTTGCGCGAGCGTTTGCGTTAAATACAACGCGCCGCCACAAATCATTTTTTCCACAACAAGCAGCTCTTCCGCCGAAGTCACCTCGTTGAAACGTGCGTCGAGTCCCCACGCATAAACAAGCGCAGAGCACTCCGTTCCATTCGAAAAGGCTTCGGAGAAGAATTGCGCAAAATGCTCGCGCCGCTCCGGATTGAATCGCCATTCATTTTCATCTACTCGGACAAACTCTTCGCTCTTGCGCGCGAATATCACTCGAATGTTTTCTTGTTTGAGTAGTTGTGCCAGTGTTGCGGTGAAGCCTTGATCCTCTGCAAAGAGCAACCATGTCCCCGCTGTGCTAGTCGCGTTCGTTCTCGTTGCTGCGTCGAGCGTTTGCTTCTGCCAACGCACTTCATAAAACCATCCTTCAAGAGACTTTTGCTGCACACGCTGCAAAGCCGAGCGCGAGGCGCGTTTGAAACGCAGGCTTTCGATCTTCGCAAGCGGCTCGCCGCGCTCATCAAACAAAAGCAAATCGCCTCGTAATGTTTCGGAATCCCGGCCAGAGTCTTTGTGCAATTGTGCGTGGCTCCAAAACGCGCTTACGCCGTCGCGATAGACTTCCAAACGCTCAAAGCCCGAGGGCATGTACGCGTTGTTCTCGCGCTCGGTTTCTGCTTGATCGACGATCGTTGCGCCAAAGAGCTGAAAGCACGCATCGAGCAAGCCGGGATGAAACCGAAAGCGGTTTTCACTTTCCTCATTGCGCCGAATTTCAGCAAGCGCCTCGCCCTCACCCTGCCAAAGCTGTGTTATGCATTGAAAGCTCGGGCCGTATTCAACGCCTGCGGCGCGAAATTTTTCATAATAAGCCTTCACCTCGAGTGCGCGCGCGCAACGACGTCGTAGCGTTTGCCAATCAACCGGCGTTGTTCCGGCCTCGGCAGCGGCGCGCAGCGTTCCGCTCGCGTGCAGAGTCCATTTCTCCTCCGCACGCTCGACGTTCGCCTTTGCGCTGAAAATTTGAAACGCGCCTTGCGTTTCGTTTTCCGGGGTGAAAATCAATTGCACGAGGCGCGCTTCCTCCTCGGGCAGCAGCAGCGCTTCGTGAATATTGCATTGTTCGAGAGCGTGTATGCCTGCGCCGTAAATTTGTTGCGCCGCGGCCAACGCCATTTCCACATAAGCCGTTGCCGGAAAAACCGGCGTGCCGTAAAACTGATGCTCGCGCAAAAGCGGCTGCGCTTGCAGATCAATCGCGGCTTCGAATTGAATCTGCTTCAAAGCAGATCGCAAGCGCTGCCCGAGCAGAGGATGGATGATCGAGCGTTGAGAATTGAGGATTGAGGATCGCGAGCCGGCAATTCTCGATTCTCTATTCTCGATCTTCACACGCCGCTCCGCGGCCTTAGCCCAATAGCGCTGACGTTGGAAAGGATAAGTCGGCAGCGCGACGCGACGGCGCTCGCCCTCGCGATGAAAGCGATCCCAATCAACATTCACGCCGCGCACATAAAGTCCGGCAAGCGTTTCGAGCATCTGTTGCCAATCGTCACGACCGTTGCGCAGAGACGGCAGCCAGATTGCGGAGTTCTCAGGCAAACAACGCTGTCCCATACTCAACAAAGTCGGACTTGGACCGATCTCGACAAAGATTTTGCAACCGTGTTCCTGCAGCGTGGCCATCGCGTCGGAAAAGCGCACGGCCTCACGCACGTGATTGCGCCAATACCGCGCGTTGGTGATTTCATCATCCGCAACGAATTGTCCGGTGAGATTCGAGAGCAAGGGCATGCGTGGCGCAGAGTATTTGATTTCGCGCGCAATGCGTTCGAACTCGTCGAGCATCGGCTCCATCAACGGCGAATGAAATGCGTGCGACACTACCAGCGGTTTGTGTTTGACGCCCTCCGTTTCAAGCTTGCGCAAGATTTCGTGCACCGTCTCGCGCTCACCGGAGATAACGACATGCTCCGGCCCGTTGATCGCAGCAACATCAACTTTGTCGAGATGCGGCATGATCGCTTTGCGCACCGTTTCTTCGTTCGCAAACACCGCGGCCATGCTACCATTCTGCGCCAGGGCTTGCATCAAACGGCCGCGCGCGGCGATCAATTTCAAGCCGTCTTCCAGACTGAACACACCCGCAACGCAAGCCGCGACATATTCGCCAATGCTGTGTCCCATAACATACGATGGCACAATTCCCCACGAACGCCACAACTCGGCAAGTGCGTATTCAATCGCAAAGAGCGCGGGTTGGGTGTAAAGGGTTTGGTGGAGCAAGTCTTCCGTAGATCGTGGATCGTGGATCGTAGGTTGTTGCCGACTGGAGATTGTTGGTTGTTGATTGCTCGTTGCTCGTTGCTGATCGTTGGGTGTTTGTTGCTCGTTGTTCGAAACGATTCCACCCTTGAGGGGGGTGTGCTTCGAATCGATAACGGTATCAAAATTTTTCACGTCGTCAGCAACGCCCCTCTGGCCCCCCTCAAGGGGGGAATGTTGCAAGTCCCCCCTTGAGGGGGGATTCAGGGGGATGTTGCTTTGCTCATGAATACCGTCTGAAAACAACACCGACAAGAGCGGCGCCTCAAGATAAGGCCGCAGCAGCGCGTCACATTTATCCAACGCCTCGCGAAACCTCGGTTGCGTTTCATAGAGCCGCTTGCCCATGTTGAGATATTGCGAGCCTTGCCCCGTGAAAAGGAAAGCAACCTCGGGACGATGGCCTTCATCAATCTTACCGCGCTGCACACCTGCCGGCGTTTCACCCGCGACATACGCAGAGAGTTGTGTGCGCGCTTGCTCCGCAGATTCCGCGAACACCGCGAGGCGATGGTTGAAGTGCGCGCGACCAGCGTTCGCGGTGAAGCAGATGTTCGCGAAGGAATTGTTCGAGTCCCCCCTTGAAGGGGAATTCAGGGGAGTGTTGCTTTGTAACGCAAGATAACTTTCATACTTCGAAGCCAGCTCGCGCAAAGCTGCGTCATTCTTTGCTGAAAGCGTGAGCACGTGCACCGCTCTTTCCGTCTCCGAGTTCGAACTTGGCTCTTTCTCGTTTTTATCTTCGTTGGCTCCTTGTAGTATAACATGCACATTCGTGCCGCTGAACCCAAACGAACTCACGCCCGCAATGCGTTTGCCATTCGCGCTCTTCCACGGCATCAACTCGGTCGTAACTTGCACCGGCAATTTCTCCCACGCGATGTGCGGATTTCGTTTTTGCACGTGCAAGCTCGGCGGCAATTCTTTGTGCTGCAACGCGAGCACGGTTTTGATCAAACCCGCAATACCGGCCGCGGCTTCGAGATGGCCGATATTCGATTTCACCGCGCCGATGAAAAGCGGCTGCTCTTTCGAATGGCTCTCGCGAAAGACTTCGCCGAGCGCCTGCACTTCAATCGGATCGCCGAGCGCGGTGCCGGTGCCGTGCGTTTCGAGATAAGAAATATCCTCGGGCTTGAGATTCGCATTCGAAAGCGCTTCGCGTATCACGGCTTGTTGCGCTTCACCGTTCGGCGCCGTGAGACCGCCGCTGCGCCCGTCTTGATTGGCCGCGGTGCCGCGAATGAGCGCGAGGATGTTGTCGCCGTTCGCAAGGGCATCGGAGAGCCGCTTGAGCACGATGATCGCGCAGCCTTCAGAGCGCACATAACCGTTCGCCGAAGCATCAAACGTTTTGCATCGTCCCTCGGGCGAAAGCATGCGCGCTTGCGAAGCAGTAATAATGCCCTCGGGCGTGAGGATCACATTCACGCCGCCGGCGAGCGCCATGTCGCTCTCACCGCTGCGCAAACTTTGACACGCGAGATGCACCGCAGTGAGCGAAGCCGAGCACGCGGTATCGACCGCGACGCTCGGACCTTGCAAACCGAGCACGTATGAAATCCTGCCCGCAGCAATGCTGTGCGCCACGCCCGCGCCGAAATAGGTGTCGATGCTCTCCGCGCCCGTGTGCAAGTGCGAATAGTCATTGCCGCTGATGCCGATATAAACGCCGGTGCGGCTGCCCGCAAGCTTGCTCGGAGCTTGTCCCGCGCGTTCGAGCGCTTCCCACGTGACTTCGAGCAGCAAGCGTTGTTGCGGATCCATGCTCTGCGCCTCGCGCGGCGCGATGCCGAAGAATTGCGGATCAAAGTGCTCGACGTTGTCGATGAAGCCCGCGCAGCGCGTATACATTTTGCCGGGCGCATCGGGATCGGGATCGTAATAGTCATCAACATTCCAACGACTCGCCGGAATCTCGGTGATGCAATCCACGCCCTCGCGCAGGAGTTGCCAAAATTTTTCGGGATCATTCGCGCCGTTGGGAAAACGCAGGCTCATGCCCACGATGGCAATCGGCTCGTGCTGTTTATCAAGCTGTGCTTGCAGGCTGTCGATTTTGAGCAACGCGCGTTTGAGCAGGTCGCGATGGTCTTTGGGTTGAGGGGTGCTCATGTATTCCTCAAAATTTTTCGCATTGGTTATAAACAAGAAATTGCTATAATGCGCACAGACAAAATCGAACTTGCGCCCAAAAGCCCTTTGGGTTGATTAAAAGCCTGCATGCGCAATTCCGACTTTCCAGAACGACGAGGCGCAAACATGAAAGCAGCAAAAAGAAAGAAACTCGAGGCCCAAGGCTGGCGCGTTGGAACCGCGCAGGAATTTCTCCGCCTCACGAATGCAGAAGCTGCTTTTATCGAACGCAAACTTGCGTTGAGCGAGCGCTTTAAAAAGCTGCTCAGAGAAAAAAGCACGCGCAAAGTCGGACTTTCCCGAGAAACGACATGAACCCACAGCATCAAAGCAAAAACGAACACCCTCTTCTCGATCTCTCGCGCGACGATATGGTTCCGTATTTCATGTGGGACTATCGTCTCACCGTCGGTCAAGTGAGAGAGATTCTCGCGGGCAACAACGAGCAGAAAAAGATTTGGCTCATTGCCAAACTGTTGCGCGACGCCCGCTACGCCGACGTGTGGAAATTCATTTCGCTAAAAGATTTTCTTGCATATCGCGAGCGCGTCGTGCCGCGTCTCGGTCGCGAGCGAAAGTTTTGGGAGTTCATGTATGAGCAATGGATCGCACATGGCATCGTCAAACCCATCGAACATTCTCACGCCGCTGCAGCGTAATCAACTCGCGCGGGCAAAGTCGGACTTGCGCATAACGATCTTCAATCCCAATCAGCCTTTTTACACAAGCCAAACTTTCCCGCTGAACCTATATTGATGAAGCCATGATCTAGAAGTGCCATCCAACAGCTACAGAAACTATCGGAACAGCGTCATCGAAAAATACAGTTCTGTTTCCGACCATGATTTCTTTATCCCCCAGAACAAAAAGATAAAAACCACCCCAACAGTTCAGATAGAGATTTGGAAAAAATTTCCAAACGTACCCACCGACTATCGGCATTCTGATATATTCGTATTTGCCTCTTGCTGTTTCGGCGATATGGCCAACACTTCCTTCCCAATACTGAATGCCACTGCCAATCCAAAATCCTTCAAAGTTGTCTTCGACAAAATACTCTATATTCAAGCCATACACCGACAAACTGTCCTTTTCAAAGCCATCTCGCAAAAAAATCCCTGGTGTATTGATTTTCGCTATATGCCCTCGCAACCGAAATTTATCTTGACCATACCAGATTGATCCATTGTGGCCGCCTGTTGCGAAGGGTAACGCATCGGCTTCCAGTCCCACAGTTCTACTTTTAGGCTCAGAATATGTGGACGGCTTTTTCTTATGAGTCATGGTAACTGATTGCACTTTTCTGCCGATGAGTTTTAAAGCGACGTTTTTCATTATCTCCAACAGACCTTCAATTGGGCCTTGATAGGTATCCGAAGTCGCGCGAATAACCCGCCCTGACGAAACATTAATCATTCGGACTTCCAAAGCGTATGCCTGACCGATTCGCCCGATTTCGCCACCCACCATATACTGTACACCCAGTAATTTACCTACTTGAGCCACGCATTTATCTTCATCACATGCGCCAGATTGCTGGAATCCCATTTCCTTTAGCAACTCATCGACACGGGCACGCTCAACAACTCGAAAAACTCCCAACCGAACCAATTCGGAATTCAATCGGCTCGTCAGCATTAACGCTTCGTCGTTGACCACGCCTTTCGGCTGAAGTGGCATCGTAGCGAGAGTTATCGGATTGCGTTTCTGAGCATAACACGCAGTAATAAAAACCATGAAAAGGCTAGCCAGTATGGTTAGACGAATGAGTAGAAGCCTAAACTTAATTTGTTGCATTGTCAATTCCTCGCTATTCAACAAAATCGAACTTGCGCATAAAGGCTCCTCAGTTCATGACAAGCTCGCATGCGCAAGTCCGAATTTCCTGAGAGATACTCCATCACTCCAACACTCCACGACTCCACCACTCCAAGCGCGCGCTCACCCCAACCTCTCCTCCAACAACGCCGCCATCTCTTCTTCCGTTAGCTCATCCAACGCGGTTTCTTTTTCAACAAGAGAAGCTTTGCTGTTTGCAGCATGGGCTTCACTCTCAACCACAGCGCTTTCCAACGCGAGCACGTTCTTGCCGAGATGGTTGACCAGCGCTTCAATTGTGGGATGATCGAACAGCAGCGTTGCAGGCAGCGTTTGTTCGACGCCTTTGCCGAGCGCATTGCGTAGCTCGACAGCCATGAGCGAGTCGAGGCCGAGTTCAGTGAGAGGACGTTGCAACGAGATTGCGCGCGCTGCGTCGAGTCCCAGTACTTTCAGTGATTGCTCGCGCACGAAGGTTTGCAACAAGCTCCAACGTTGGCTCTTCGGCGCGGCGTTGAGTTGAGAAAGAAAGGAGGCTTGAGGCTTGCCGCTCGACTCACGATCTGCGAGCTTCGATCCTCGATCATCAATCTTCAATCCGCGCTGCGGTTTCACCTCGCGCAGCAACTCTGAGAAGAACGGAGCGCTTTTGCGCTCGCCCATGGCGTCGAAGGCTTCGGCCCAATTTACAGGGAGCACGCCGATCTGCGCAGGCGTGTCGCGCAGCAGGCGTGCGAAAATTTTCAGGCCTTGCTGCGGCGTGATCACGCTCTTGCCGCCGATGGTGAAACGCTCGCTTTGTTGATGACGAATCACCGTGCCGATTTCAGACCACGCGCCCCAATTGATGCTCAACGCGGGCAAGCCTTGCGCGCGGCGATGATGCGCGAGCATGTCCATGAACATATTTGCCGCGGCGTGATTGCCTTGTCCCGCAGAGCCGATCAACGAAGCGCCAGTGGAAAACATGATGAAGAAATCCAGCTCGCGGTTTTGCGTGAGCATGTGCAGATGCCACGCGCCGAAAACTTTCGCTTGCATCACCTTTTCAAAACGCGGCCAATCTTGCTGCAAGAGCACGCCGTCATCAATCGCGCCCGCGGAGTGAATCACGCCGCGCAGAGGCGGCATGGCGGCATCGATCTGCGCGAAGACTTCGCTCATGCGCTGCTCGTCGGCAACATCGGCTTGCGCGACAACAATCTGCGCGCCGAGCTTTTCCATTTCCAACAAAGCTGCTTTTGCTTCCTCACTCGGCGCGCTGCGCCCAATGAGAACGAGATGCCGGCCGCCGTGCTCGACCATCCACTTTGCGATGAGCAGACCGAGACCAGCGAGGCCACCGGTTATTAGGTACGAGGCTTGAGGATCGAAGATCGAGGATTGAGTATCGCTATCCTCGATTCTCGATCTTCCATTCTCTATCCTCGATCCTCTCTCTTCAATCTGCACCCCACTGCGCACGAGCCTCGGCACATAGCGTGTGTTGCCGCGAAATGCAATTTGATCTTCAGCATCGGCGTTTTGAATTTCATCAAAGAGCAGTCGCGCCGTGGCTTCGGCATTCTCCACGTCGAGATCAATGCGCGTGCAATGCAGCTCGGGGTGCTCCATTGCAATCACTTTGCCCAAGCCCCAGAGCGGCGACGATGCTAGAGCGATTTCCCCCTTGCGGGGAGTTACGGGGTTGTGCTCTTGGATATTCGATGACGCCGAAGACGCCCCCCTAGCCCCCCTCAAGGGGGGAATTGTTTGAGCAACTGCTTGCGCGTTGCGTGTGACGATAAACAGACGCGAGGCCTTTAATTTTTCATTCGTCGTGATGGCCTGCAGAAGATGCAATGCGCCGCCCACGATCTTGTGTTGCGCCTCGCGTAATGTCGCGAGCGCGACTTTGTGCGGCGGCTGCGCATCTAACGGGCGCAGATCGATCACGCCGCGAGTGGAAGAGTCTGCAATCTCCGCGAGGGTGTGTTTGCAATCCTCCGGCTGTGTGGGATTGATTGCAAGACCACTCGCATCGCTGGCATACACCAGCGTACAAGCTTGCTCGCTTGTTTGAAACAATTGTGCGAGTTCCTTACCAACGCCGCTTTCGTCTGCAAGAATGATCCAGTGTTGTTGCTTACGCAATGATACTGTTGACATCCCCCCGGTCCCCCTCAAGGGGGGAATTATTGCTGGGCCGCGCGCGAGAATGATCGCTTGCGTGTGCAACACGCCTTTCCGCTCCTCGCCTTGCGGCAATGCAATCGCTTCGCCGAAATTCATCGAGGCAAGCAAAGCGAGCCATTTGTCTTCTGCGAGCAGAGCGTAATCAGGACGGAGGTCTTTATCAGAAAAACTCCACCAACCCTCAGTGAGGCCCACGGTCAAGTCGCCGAAGCGTTGCGGCATGGCGCCTTCGAGCAAAACGAGCAAGCCTTGCGAGGCCAGCAGCTTTTGGACATGACTCAGGGTGCGGCGCAAATCACTCGTCGCATGCAGCACGTTCGCGGCAATGACGAGATCAAACTGGTGCAAAGCGAATCCTTGTGTTTCCGGATCGGCGCTGATATCCAAAGGTTGATAACGCACGAATGGATAGTCTTTGAATTTTTCCGCAGCTCGTGTAATGAAGAGCTGGCCGACGTCGGTAAAAACATACTCGGTGCGCGCACGCGGCAGAATTGGCAACATGCGCGTTGTGGTGCCGCCGGTGCCGCCACCGATTTCAAGCACGCGCAGGGTGCGATCCTTCGGCAAATTTTTGAGCGCTGCTGCAACTGCATTTTGCAAAATTAAATTGAAGGCTTTAGAGTTCGGCGCTTCTTGATAAAGTTGCTCCGTATCTGCCAGCGAGCCGCTCGGAAAAAGTAATTGCAACGGATCAACGTCTCCACGCAAAGCTTGCGCAAGCCCTTCGCCGCAACGTTTGGTGAGAGTCAATTCCGCAGCGCATGCCGGATATTGCACGAGCAATGCGTTCATGCTGCGCGTCGTGTCTTGCGGAACGGGCGAGCTCAGCACTTGCCACGCATTCTCACTCTTCATGAGCACGCCGTCTTGCTCGAGCATGAGCAGCAAGCGTTCGAACAAGCGCTGATGCCGCGGTTGCACACGCAATTGCTGCAAGATTTCATCAAGTGTGAATTGTCGTCCAGGCTGAAACTTCCATCCGAGTTGCTGAAGCGCTTGCACAACATAGGCTCCGCACAACGTCTCGAGGCGCGGCAACAACTCGTCGTATAGTTCCAAACTATTTTCAGAATAAATTTGCGCAATCTTGGGCTGCACGGCTTGCGCAAGCTCACTAAGCATTGGAAAAAAATCTGCCGGCGGCGCTGAGTCGCCCTTGCTTCGCGGTTGTGGGCGCCATTGAACCTCGTAAAGCCACTCCTGCAACTGTTGGTATTGCGCCCGCAGCATGGCTTCGGGTGCAACGCGTTTGAATTGCATGCCGAAAAACTTCGCGACCGGCTTGCCGTTCTCATCGAACAAGAACACCTCGCCCTTCAAAACTTCGCGATGCGCTTGCGCACTGTCACGCAGAACGGCATGCGCCCACAGGCGCGCGGAGGGAGGTTGAAAATATTCCAAACGTTCCAAGCCCATGAGCATGTAGACCTCGCTTGCCGTATCAGTATTGCTCGGCAGCACGGCTTCGAGCACTTGCAGGCAAGTATCCAACAGCGCGGGATGAATACAATAATCGTCCGCGTGTGCGCGCACGGCCTCATTCATCTCAATCAAGCCCAGCGCTTCGCCCTCGCGGCGCCAGAGTTTGGCTAGGCTCTGCGAATGTGCGGTAATCGCAATGCCACGGCTGCGCACCTTGTCGACGATGATTTCGACTGAACTCTCGCTGCAACGCGCTTGAATCTCTTCCAACATTGCCGGTTCTTGTTCCTGCCCCTTGCCGCTTGGCGCTTTCAACTTCCCACTGGCATGCAAACGCCACGTCTCCGGGTGTTCGGCTGTCGTTGCCTCGCTGCTGAAAAACTGAAAAGTGGCAAGATTGGCCTCGGCCGTCTCCGGTGTGAGAATGAGTTGCACGGTGCGGCTTTCTTTCTCCGGCAGGGTGATCGCGTCGTGCATCACCACGTCTTCCAAGCAACAACTTTGCGCGCCGAACACCTCCCTAGCCGCGGCCAATGCCATTTCCAAAAACACGACGCCGGGCACGACTGCCACGCCGTGCGCGCGATGCTGATCCATCATCGCGAGTCTTGCGAGGCTCAATTGCGTTTCGAAAATGTGCAAAGGGCTGTGCAGCTTGCGGCCGAGAAGCGAGGAGGGAGAATCGAGAATCGAGGATCGAGGATCGCAATCTTCAATCTGCAATTCTCTATTCTCGATCTTCGCATCTTCCACCCAATATCTCTCCCGTTGAAACGGATACGTGGGCAGCGCCACTTTGCGGCGCGCGTAGTCGGCATCGAAGCCGCGCCAGTCAATCGCAACATTATGCGTGTAAAGCGTCGCGAGGCCGTGCAGCATTTGTTGCCAATCATCCCTGCCTTTACGCAGCGAAGGAACTGCAACCATGGCGCCTTCGGGCAAACATTTGGCCGCCATCCCGAGCAGCGTCGGGTTTGGTCCAACCTCGACAAAGATCTTGAAGCCTTGTTGATGCAGCCATTCAATCGAAGCTGAAAAGCGCACAGCTTCGCGCACGTGACGGCACCAGTAAAGGCGAGGATCGTGAATTGATGATTGTGGATCGTTATTGGTTGCAGGTTGCAGGTTGCTCGACGCTGTAAGCGCAAGCGGCCGCGCCGTGAGATTGGAGATGAGAGGCAGCTTCGGTTCGTGGAAGGTGATATTGTGCACGGCTTTCGCGAAATCTCCGAGCATCGGCAACATCAACGGCGAATGAAATGCGTGCGAGACGTTCAACGGCTTGCTGTGCACGCCTTCCGCGGCAAGTTTTCTGATGACGTTCTGCACGGCATTTTTTTCGCCGGAGATCACCACATTCTCCGGCCCGTTGATCGCCGCGATGGCAACGCGATACGAAGAAATCGCGGCGGCAACCTTCTCCTCACTTGCGAAGACCGCGACCATCACACCGCCGGAAGGGAGCGCCTGCATGAGACGGCTGCGCTCCGCGATCAACTTCAAGCCGTCTTCCAAACTGAACACACCGGCAACACATGCGGCCGCGTATTCGCCGACGCTGTGGCCCATCACCGCGGCCGGCTCGATGCCCCACGAACGCCACAACTCGGCCAGAGCGTATTCAATTGCGAAGAGCGCGGGTTGCGTGAATGCGGTTTGATCGAGGAGGTTGCTGGTTGCTGGTTGCTCGTCGCTCGTGGTAATTCCCGCCTTGAGGGAGATGTTTGGTGGAGCAACAATCTCATCCCATTTTATTAGATCACGCGCAACTCCCCCCTGGCCCCCCTCAAAGGGGGAATAATTCAAATCTCCTCTTGAGGGGGGATTCAAGGGGGTGTTTTCAGGAGTAACAACCTCATCCCCATCTATTTGATCGCGGCCAGCACCCTCATCAAGAGAAGAATGATATAGCACATCGAGCAACGATGCTTTCAAATACGGCCGCAAGATTTCGTCGCAGCGGTCCATCGTTTTGCGAAACGCGGGCTGCGTTTCATAAAGCCGGCGGCCCATGTTGAGATATTGCGCGCCTTGCCCGGTGAAAAGGAAAACGACCTCAGGAGGTTTGGAGTTTGGCAACTCGCCGCGCAGCACCGCAGCAGGTTGATCGCCGCTTGCAAATGCGCGCAGCTTATCTTGCATTTGCTGCGAAGATTGCGCAAGCAATGCCACACGATGCGAGAAGTGCGAGCGGCCGGTATTCGCAGTGAAGCAAACGTTTGCCAGCGTGTTGTTCGAGTCCTGGACGACGCCCGCCTCAAGGGGGGAATTAGCTTGCGCTGCAAGATGCCTCTCATACCGCAACGCCAACTCATGTAGCGCGTCTTCGCTCTTCGCCGAAAGTGTGAGCAAGTGCCAGGGTCTCTCCACCACACTCGAATTCAAACTTGGTACTTTTTCATCTTCGTTGGCGCCTTGCACCACAACATGCGCGTTTGTGCCGCTGAAACCGAACGAACTCGTTGCGCCGATGCGTCTGCCATTGATTTCTTCCCATGGTGTCAATACGGTGGGAATATCGATCGGATATTGCTCCCATGGAATGTAGGGATTGCGTTCATGGAGATGCAGATGTGGTGGAATCTGTTGGTGCTGCAAAGCGAGCACGAGTTTGATCAAACCCGCGACGCCTGCTGCGCCTTCGAGATGCCCGAAGTTGGTTTTGACCGAGCCGATTTTGAGACGATGGTTGCGCTCACGGCCATGGCCCAACACTGCGCCGAGCGCATTCACTTCAATGGGATCACCCAATGAGGTGCCGGTGCCGTGCGTTTCCACATAGCCGATTTCGGAAGGGGCAACGTTCGCGAGGTTGAGTGCTTCACGCATCACCGCTTCTTGCGCCGGACCATTCGGCGCCGTGATGCCGCTGCTGCGCCCATCTTGGTTCACCGCCGAGCTGAGAATGAGTGCGAGTACATTATCACCCTCCGCGAGCGCATCACGTAAGCGTTTGAGCACGACGATTCCGCAGCCTTCGCCGCGCGCAAAGCCGTTGGCCGAGGCGTCAAACGTTTTGCAGCGACCGTCGGGCGCCAGCATGTGCGCTTTGGAAAGCGTGATAGAAGTGTCGGGCGAGAGCATCACGTTCACGCCGCCAGCAATTGCCATGCGGCAACTCTGCGTGCGCAAATTCAAACAGGCTTGATGCACTGCAACCAGTGAAGAGGAACAAGCCGTGTCAATCGACAAACTCGGGCCGTGCACGCCGAGCAGATACGACAGTCTACCCGAAGCGATGGCGTGCGAGCTGCCCGTTGCCAAATAGGCATCAAACGTATCGCGGCCTTTGCCGAGCAAGAGTTGCGGATAATCCGAGCTGCAAATGCCGATGAACACACCGGTCGCGCTGCCTTCGAGGGACTCCGGCGCAATGCCCGCGTGCTCGAGCGCTTCCCACGTGACTTCCAACAACAAACGCTGCTGCGGATCCATGCTGATCGCTTCGCGCGAAGAGATGCCGAAAAAGAGCGGATCGAAGCGATCAACTTGTTCGAGAAAACCGCCGAAGCGCGTGGACATTTTGCCGGGCGCGTCGGGATCGGGATCGTAGTACGAAGCAATGTCCCAGCGTTCTTTGGGCACTTCGCAAATTGCCTCGCGGCCCTCGCGCAGCAAGCGCCAAAATGCCGCGGGATTTTCCGCGCCGGGAAAACGGCAGCCCAGCCCGATGATCGCGATCGGTTCGCGATGGGCTTGTTCGAGCTTCTCCAGCTTGGATTGCAGTTCCAGCGCGAGCAGCGTAATGCGTTTGGGAGAAAGATTTTTGAGGCGTTCAGAGAAGTCGGACATTTTTTTCCTTCAGAACTATCTGATCAAAAAAACGCTTGAATAGAAACGTTGAGATCGCTAGTGTTCGTTGTAATCAAAAGCCGATTTGAAGATGCGCTATATTTCAAAGGAAACATTTCATGAATGCCATCACGGCTAAAGAAGCGAGACGGAACATGAGTCGTCTCATCAAACGAGTCATCACCGACGCCGAGCTGACGATTATCTGCAGCGACAATGGCGACCGCGCCGTGCTGCTCTCTTTAGATGAGTTCAACTCGTGGCGCGAAACGCATTATTCATTGTCGCGCCCCGCGAATGCCGAGCATTTGCGCAAGTCCATCGCACAAGCCCGTCGCGGCGAGAAAAAAGCGCGAAAGTTGATCGAGTAATGAACAAAATAGGACTAATGCTTCACCTTCCCATCTTCTCCGCAAACAGTCGATCAATCTCCTCCTCCGAAAGCTCTTCGAGTTTGTCGAGCATGCCAGTAGCATCAACCTGCTCTTGCTTCACCTCCACCGCCGCCGTTGCGGCTTCTTCCCCAAACAATTCTTTTGCAAGATAGCCGGCCATTGCCGCCGTGGTCGGATAATCAAAGACCAGCGTGGCTGGCAACGCGCGTGGCAAGCTCAAACCGGCGCCGAGCAGGTTGCGCAGCTCCACCGCCATCAATGAATCCAGCCCGAGCTCGGTGAGCGGCTGTTTCTCGTGAATTGTTTGCGAGGCTTCCATGCTCAACACTTTCATGGCTTGGGTTTCGACATAGTGCAGCAACAGCTTCTGCCGTTGCGCCGCGGAGGCTTTCTGCAATTGCTGCAAGAGATTTGAAATTGCGCCCGGAGCTTGCGGTTGTGGCGCGTGCGGCTTCGCTAAGTTTGCCAATGCGGAAAAATACGGCGGCATGCGCTTGCTCGCAAACATGCTGCCGAACGTCGTCCAATCCACGGGCATCACGCCCACTTGCGTGACCGGATGCTCAAAAAGCATGGCGAGTATTTGCAGTCCTTGTTGCGGCGAGAAAGTATCGATACCGCGCACCGCGAGGCGGCTGCCAACGTTGTGTCGCGCTGCGGCGCCGAGCTCTGACCACGCGCCCCAGTTGATGCTCATCGCGGGCAATCCCAGCGCGCGGCGATGGTGCGCGAGCGCATCGAGAAACGCATTCGCGGCCGAGTGATTCGCTTGCGCGGGCGAGCCGAGCAAGGCGGAGACCGAGGAGAAGATCACGAAGAAATCCAGCGGCATGTGTTTGGTCATGGTGTGCAGATGCCACGCGCCGGAAACTTTCGGCGCCATCACTTTCGCGAAGCGCTCCCACGTTTGTTGCAGCAACACGCCGTCCGCAAGCACGCCCGCAGAATGAATAATGCCGCGCAGCACCGGCATGGCTTGATTGATCTCCGCAAGAATGCGCGTGACGTCTTCAGCTTGAGCAATATCGCCCTGCATTGCGAACACCTGCGCGTCGTGTTGCTCCATTTCAGAAATGATACGTCGTGCTTCCATCGAAGGCGCGCGACGCCCCATCAACACGAGATGGCGCGCGCCATGCTCAACCAGCCATTGTGCGACGAGCAACCCAAGCCCGCTGAGGCCGCCGGTGATGAGGTAGGTTGCGTCGGATTTGATCGTTATGGTGTGTCGATCGTGGCGAGTAGATTGTAGATCGTGAGTCGGGTTTTCACGATCCACGATCCACCATCCACGACTTGCATCTTCCTGCGCCACCACCACCTTGCCGATGTGCTTCGCCTGCGCCATAAAGCGAAACGCGCTGCTGGCTTCCTCCAAAGCGAATACTTTTCGCGGCAGCGGTTTGAGTTCGCCGTTCTCAAGCGCTTGCATCAAAGCCAAAAAGAGCGGGCGGATCGCAAGTGGATCACGCTTAATCTTTTCCGCAAGATCAACCGCGAAATACGCGGCTTTGCCGTTGATCTGCGCCGCTTGCTCATGACTCAAGATTTCTTTTTTGCCGATTTCGAGGAAGCGCCCACCCTCGCGCAACAAGCGCAGGCTTTGCGGAATAAACTCGCCGGTGAGCGAGTTGAGCACGAGGTCGAGGTGGGAAGATTGCGAAGCGAGGATTGCGAAGCGAGGATCGCCATTCTCGAGCTTCGACACGCGCTCTTCATGCAACGCAGCCGCAATCTCATCCGCAAACGCCAACGAGCGTGAGTTATAGACATGCTTCACACCCAACGCTTTCAAAAACTCGCGTTTTTTCGTATTGCCCGCGGTCGCAAAAATCTCGGCGCCGGCGCGCTGCGCCAATTGCACGGCAGCCATGCCGACTCCGCCCGCCGCGGCGTGAATAAGCACGCGCTCTCCCGCTTTGATTTTGCCGAGCACGTGCAGCGCATAATGCGCCGTCAAAAATGCGAGCGGCGCCGTGGCGGCTTCTTCAAAGCTGAGCGACGCGGGTTTATGCACAACCAGGGTGAGGTCCGTCGTCAAATACGTGCTGAACCCGCCTACGGTAATGGCAATGACCTCGTCGCCAATTTTGAATTCAGAAACATCTTCGCCCACGCGCACAACCACGCCGGCCACTTCGCCGCCGAGCGGGTCGTTATCGCCGCGCATGCCCAAGACATTGAGCACGTCGCGGAAGTTCAAACCCGTTGCGGCCACGCGAATTTCAATTTCATTTTGCTTGGGCGCGCGCCTGGTTGCAGGGCGTAACATGAGACCGTCGAGCGTGCCGTGCTCCGCGATCTCCAATTGCATTCCAGAAGGCTCGTTGCTTGTGGCTTGTGGCCCGGGGACAGTTGTCCCGCGTTTACGATTCACTCGCGACGATCTTCTATCCACGAATTTCATACGCGCCAGCCGCGCGACGTAACGCACGCCGTTGCGATACGCGATTTGATCTTCAGCATCCAGCGCGCGAATTTCATTAAGCAGAAGGCGCGCGTTGCTCATCTCGTCATTTGGGCCGAGATCGACGCGCACACAACGCAACTCCGGATGTTCCAGCGCAACCGCGCGGCTCATGCCCCAAATGGGCGATTGCACAATTGCGACTTCGTTCGGCTCGTCGCCAACAGGCTGCGCGCCGCGCGTGGCTATCCACAAATCGCGTGCATGAAATCCCTCCGTCGTGAGCATGGCTTGTATGAGCGCCAACACACTGCGTGCGCCGCGCATTTGTGCTGCGAGCAATTGTTCGAAGCTGTTCTCCACAGTCGGCGCGTCCTCACTCGGCCAAAGATCAATGACACCATGACACGGAACCTGCGGAGCAACGAAAGCTTCTTGCAAAAGGCGCTTGAAGTCGGAGGCGTTCGCGGGATCAACGCCGTAGTGCGAAGCGCCATAAACTGTGAACTTTTCCGCGCGCGAAACAAAAATGACATGCTCGTGGTGCACGTGCAAATGCGCCGCGAGTTTTTCGCCGAGGCCGTTTTGGTCGTTAAGGATCAACCAATGACTCTGGTTAATTCCACCCTTGAGGGGGGTGTGCTGTTGGGTATCGCGCTGCAATTGCGTCGATGACACCCCCTTGGCCCCCCTCAAGGGGGGAATTGTATCAACGACACGCGGAGCACGCGCGAGCAGTACGGCATTTTGCGACAACGCGCGACCGGCGCTCAAATTTTCCGGCACCGCGGCGAATTGCGTGAAGCCTTCTTGCTCCAACAAAGCTTGCCACTGCGCTTGCGTGATGAGCGGATATGTCGCGCGTACTTCAGTATCCGTGAAGCGCCACCAACCCTCGGTCATGCCAAAGGTCAAATCAATCCAGCGTTGCGGCGCCATGCCTTCGCACAGCACGAGCAAGCCTTCGGGCGCGAGCAGTTGTTTGATATGCGTCAACGTCTCGCGCAAATCCTTCGTAGCGTGCACGACGTTTGCGCACACGATAAGATCATATTGATGAGACGCGAAGCCCTGTGCTTCGGGATCCTGTTCGATATCCAACAACGCGTAGCGCACGAAAGGATACTGCTTGAACTTCTCTTGCGCACGCTGAAGAAATAACGGCGAGAGATCGGTAAAGACGTATTCCGTGCGATCAGCGGGAAAGTCTTGCAGAATGAAAGAAGTTGTGCCGCCGGTGCCGGCGCCCACTTCCAACACGCGCAACTTGCGTGCTTTGGGAAGGCGCGCTGTAATCGTTTGCACCACTTTGCGCACGAGACCGTTGTAGACTTTTGCTCCGAGGGATTCGTCATACAACTTCTCCGCGTTTGCGAACGAACCGCCCGGGAACAACACTTGTAACGGATCAAACTTGCCTTGCAACACCGCGGCGAGATTTTGTCCACCGCGTTGCAGCAGATGGTATTCAGCCCTGTGCGCGGCAAACTTGTTTTCAAAGCTTTGGGCAAGGCTGCGCGCAGATTCACAGTGCGGCAGCTCGCACACTTCCCAAGCTTCTCCCTCGCGCCGGAGAAAACCTTCTTCACGCAGCATTTCGAGCAGCCTTTGCAAAAGGCGGTGATGGCGCTCGACGACCTGCAATTGCTTCGCCATTTGTGCGGTGGTGAAGCGTTGCGCTCGGAAAAACTTCCAACCGAGCTGCTCAAAGTTTTGCAGCACATATGCGAGACTTAAAGCGTCGAGATGCGGCAGAATATCATCGTAGATGCGAAAGCTGTGCTCCACGCACAAGGCTTGCAGATGCGGCCGCAAAGCAGTTGCTATCACATTGTTCGCAGGCAATAAATCCGCAATCGCAATCTGCTCCGGCGCGCATGCCAGCGGTTTAGGCTCCCACTTCACTTCATAAAACCAATCTTGAAACTTTGCTGTCGAGGAGCGCTGCAGCATTTCCAGCGTGACGCGTTTCACTTGCAAGCCGAACACTTCGGCAATCACCCGGCCCTCGGGAGAGTAAATGCGAAAATCCAGAACGCGCGTGTCCTTGCTTGCTCCGGCATGCTCTCGAAGCGAAGCGTGACTCCAAAGCTCTTCCTCCGGCGCAGAGAATGCGTGAAACGTTTGCAATCCGATCGGCATGAAAACATCATCCGGCATGAGGGCGCCCACGACTTGCAAACACGCATCCAACAATGCGGGATGAATGCCATAGCTGTGTGCTTCCCGCGCCAGCGGCTCGGTCATGCGAATTTGCCCCAAAGCATTGCGCTCGTCACGCCACAGCGCGGCGACTCCGAGAAAGCGCGCGCCAAATTGCAAACCGGCCTCGTGCAGACGCCCGTAAAATGCTTCGCTTGAAATCTCCTCGCGACAGAGCATGCGCAACTCGGCGAGGCGCGGCGAGGTTGGCGCGCTAGGGCGGTGTGATTTCGCAAGGCGAAGCTTGCCGCTTGCATGAATCTTAAAAGCCGCGTCGCCGTTTTGTTCGGCTGGAACGAAACTGATAACGTGAAAACTCCAGCGCTCTTCGCTTTCCGGCGAGAACACAAGCTGTACCTGACGCACCTCCTCTTCATGCAGCAGCAATGCTTCGCGGAGGTCCATGTCCTCAATCGTATGGTTGCCTGCGCCAAAAGCTTGTTGTGCGCCCGCCGAAATCAATTCAAGATATGCCGTCGTCGGCAGCACGGCCGCACCATGCACGCGATGATCCGCAACAAAAGGCACAGCCTCCAAACTAAGCTGAGTTTCGAAAATAATGTCACGCAATAACGGCGTGAAGAGACGAGAGCCGAGCAAAGGATGTGAGGCCGTGGGTTGTGGATCGTAGGTCGTGGATCGTGAAGCATGATTCCGGCCCACTGGCAACGAGCCACCATCAGTAATTCCCGCTCGGGGCTCCTCTGCAAACCAGAATCGCCGTCGTTGAAACGGATAGGTCGGCAGCGTGACTTTGCGGCGGGCATAATCGCGATCAAACCCCTGCCAGTCGGGCTGCACGCCGTGCACGTAAAGCGCGCCGAGACTAGCAAGCATCTGCTCCCAATCATCCCTGCCTTTGCGCAACGAAGGCAGCCAGAGCATATCCTGCGCCGGCAGACACTTGCTCGCCATGCCGAGCAGCGTCGGATGGGGACCGATTTCGAGAAAAGTGCGATAGCCTTTGTCATGAAGCGTTTGCATAGAAGCCGCAAACTGCACGGCTTCGCGCGCATGCCGGCGCCAATAAGATTGCGGGTCGTGGCTTGGGGCTTGTGGATCGTTGTTTGTGAAGCGAAAATCGCAGAGCTTGCCAGTGAGATTGGAGACGAAGCCAATGCGCGGCGCGGCGTGCACGACCTCGCCGGCGGTTTTCTCAAACGCCTCGAGCATCGGCTCCATCAGCGGCGAATGAAAGGCGTGCGAAACCGCGAGCGCTTTGTGCTGGATGCCTTCCGCGTCAAAGCGATTGCAGATTTCTTGCACCGCAGTACGCTCGCCGGAGATGACGATATTGTCCGGGCCGTTGATCGCGGCGAGGGCGACGGTTTGATGATAGCCTGCAATCGCGCGTGCAACTTTATCTTCGGAAGCAAAGATCGCAGCCATCGCGCCGTTCGAAGGCAAAGCTTGCATCAAACGGCCGCGCGCAGTGATAAGCTTGAGGCCGTCTTCCAAACTGAACACGCCCGCCACACATGCTGCGACGTATTCACCCACGCTGTGGCCCATCACGATGGAAGGCTTGACGCCCCACGATTCCCAAAGTTTTGCCAACGCGTACTCAATTGCAAAGAGCGCGGGTTGGGTGTAAGCAGTTTGGTCGAGAAGGTTGTTGGTTTCTGGTCGTTGGTTGCTCGTTGTTAGTCGCTCGTTGCTCTCGGCAATTCCCCCCTTGAGGAGGGTTAGGGGGGTGTGCTTTGCATCAGCAACGACATTCGGACTTTTCATGTCGCCCAAAACACCCCCCGCATGGGGGGAATCATTGGAAAAAATAACTGATCGCAGCGGCTGCTCAAGATGTGGGCGCAACAACGCATCGCACTCCTCCAGCGCGGCGCGAAACGTGGGCTGCGTTTCATAGAGCCTTCGTCCCATGTCAAGGTATTGCGCGCCCTGGCCCGTGAAGAGAAAAGCAATCTTGGGTTGATCCTCGTTCAAAGTGAAACCGGATTGCGCATGCGGAAGAGGCTGGCCGATTGCAAAAGCCGCGAGTTTGTCGCACAACTCTGTCCTGGATTGCACGGCAATCATCAATCGATGCGAAAGGTGCGCGCGACCTGTATTCGCGCTATAGCAAACGTCGGCGAGAGTGTCCTCGGGATGATCGACGAGGCGCCGTTGATAACGCTGCGCCAAATCGTGAAGCGCCTCTTTGCTCTTCGCGGAAAGCGCCAAGACATGCCGCGGCCGGGAATTCTGCGCGGCACGCTTTTGTTCTTCGGCGGCTTCTTGCAGCACCACGTGCGCGTTCGTGCCGCTGAATCCAAACGCACTCACGCCGGCGGTGCGTTTGCCATGATACTCCGGCCAATCGCGCAGTTGCGTCACCACTGCGACGGGGAGCTGGCTCCAAGGAATGAACGGATTCGGATTTTTGAAATGCAGCGTCGGGGGAAGCTGTTTGTGCTGCAACGCGAGCACAACTTTGATCAGACCTGCGATGCCTGCCGCGCCTTCGAGATGCCCAAGATTAGTTTTGATCGCGCCGAGGAGTATGGGATTCTCCTTTGTGCGGCCTCTGCTTAACGCGGCGCCAATGGCTTGCACCTCAATGGGATCACCGAGCGCAGTGCCGGTCCCGTGCGTCTCAATGTAGCTGACGTCTTCGGGTTGCAAACCTGCGTTCGCCAGTGCGTCGCGAATCACGGCTTCTTGAGAGGGGCCGTTCGGCGCCGTGAGTCCACTGCTCGCGCCGTCTTGGTTGATCGCGCTGCCGCGAATCAACGCGAGAACGCGGTCGCCGTCCGCAAGCGCATCGGAAAGCCGCTTGAGCACGATGACGCCGCAACCTTCGCCCTGCACGAAACCATCAGCGGCAGCGTCAAAAGTTTTGCAGCGGCCATCCGCGGCGAGCATATTGGATTTTGAAAACGTGATCGTGTTATCCGGCGAGAGCACCAAATTGACGCCGCCCACAATCGCCACACGACTTTCACCATTGCGCAAGCTTTGACACGCAAGGTGCACCACGACCAATGAGGACGAGCACGCAGTGTCGACGGTGAGACACGGACCCTGCAAACCGAGCACGTACGAAATGCGTCCCGCAGCCGTGCTATACGCATTGCCCGAAGCATAGTAGGTATCAAGCAAGGCAGGGTCATTCTGCTTTAGCATGAGTTGCGCATAATCGACTTTACACATCGCGAGAAAAACGCCCGTGCGTGTATTGAGCAATTTGTCCGGCGCCTGGCCCGCGTGTTCCAGCGCCTCCCACACAACTTCCAAAAGCAGGCGTTGCTGCGGATCCATGCTTGCAGCTTCCCGCGGTGAAATGCCAAAAAAGTGCGGGTCGAACTTGTCAACTTCATCTAAAAACGCGCCCCACTTCGTCACCATTTTGCCCGGCTTGTTGGGGTCCGGATCGTAATAGGCGTCAACGTCCCAACGATCACGCGGAAATTCTTTCACGGCATCGACGCCGTCGCGTAGCAGTCGCCAAAAGGCTTCGGGATCATGAATGCCGTTTGGCAAACGACAGCCGAGACCGATGATCGCAATCGGCTCGCGCTTGGCATTTTCTGAAGCCGCAAGCCTGGCTTCCATTTCTTCGATTTTCAAAAACGCGCGTTTGAGAGGGGAAAGCTCTTTGATGGTTTTGCCCATTTCACTCATGAAAAAATCCTGATTCGCAAAAGTATTGGGAAGTTCGGAGTGCGTCGTTTGAGCGTTATCGCATGCCGTTTCCGGTAAAGCGCAACGCTATCGCTAGGCAATAAATTATCGGCTAAGGAGGGCAGTAGCGGAGAGAGTTTTAAAATTTTGGCTTTACTATTGAAGAGAAAATGTTATTATTGGAGGAAAAGGAAAACGTGGCAAAATGGATTTCGCGACACATCAAAAATGCTAAAAAAGCTTATGCCCGAGATATCAAGATTCTTCGGAATCGTCATCACGATGTTTGCGGAGGCAGGCGATCGCCACAACATTCCGCACTTCCACGATCGTTACGGCGAACATCGAGCAACCTTTGCAATTGCAACCAGCGATCTCCTAGCAGGTTCTCTACCTAACTCACAACTGCGTTTGGTCCAAGCATGGATTGAAATATTTCGTGAACAACTAGAAGATGATTGGCAATTGCTTAGCGCTGGTCGCTCACCCAAGAAAATATCTCCACTAGCATAATTCGGAGCGCAAACATGTTCCACGAAATTTATACTGTCTCACACTTTGACATTGTAGCACCATACACTTTGCGCATTCGCTTTAATGACGATTGCGTCAAGACCATTGATTTTCGGCCTATGCTACGCGGCGAATTGTACGGCCCACTGCGGGACTTAAGCCTGTTCAACCAGGTGCGCCTCGATCCCGAGTCCGGCACGCTCGTTTGGCCGAACGAAGCCGACTTCGATCCGGCAACACTTCACGATTGGGAGCGCGTTGGCAAAGACATGATCGCAATGGCAGCTTCATGGGAGGAGCCTGCAAAATTCGTTCGAAGTTCAACACGACAAATCCAAGCAGATAGTACCACCTAACTTCGCAAGCTCAATTCAGAATATCTTTTCGCGATGATTTAGTCTATGGCCTTCATCATCGGGCGTCAAAAGAACGCAAGCAAAGTTTACGTCTCCTTTCGACTCGAGCTTTTCGATCACAGTCTGACTCGCTGAAACCACATTTTGTAAAACTATTGGCTCCAATTTTAACCGCCGCAGGAGCAGTTCCAATTGCTCCGGTGCTTGCGTATCGGGGCCGTAGACCATAAAAACCTTGTCGCTCATGACTGGTCTCCCTTGAAAAACAAAATTTTCAGAGCGGCGCTCGCCCGACTATTTTATCGTCTCCAACTTCTTCTCCAACATCTGCTCCACCTCCTCTTCCGACAACTCGCTGATCTCGCCTTCTGTCATATTCTTCGCGTAACCCTCCGCCGGCAACGTGGCTTTCACTTCAGCCGCCTTTTCTTTTTCCCCAAAAGCCTTCTTCTCCAATAGCTTCGCAATCGCTTCGATATTCGGATAATCGAAGATCAAAGTCGCGGGAAGGTTTTCTTTCATCCCCAAACCAGTTGCAAGCAGATTGCGCAACTCCACGGCCATGAGCGAGTCGACGCCGAGTTCCATCAAGCGTTGCGTGCGGCCAATGGGACTCGAGCGTTCACGGCGCAGAACTTTGGTGACGTGGCCGCGCACGTAGTCGATCAATCTCTCCAAACGCTCGCTCCCCGGCGCTTCTTCGAGCTCGCTTAGAAAAGTTTGCACACGATCTTCGGTTGGTTTCATTTCTGGCTTGCCGTTGGAAAATTCGTCTGAGTGAAGTCGGACTTGTGCGACGGGAGTATTTTGCCTCTCAACAGACTCTATGCGCAATTCCGGCTCCCCCGAGACAAACGGGGCTTGGGCCACGAAGACGTATTGATTGAAAATTTCCGTCGGCGCGCCGGCCTCGGGAAAAGCTGCAACTTGCTCGAAGCCATGCTCACGCAACAAGCTCTCCCACATCTTCACAGGCAGCAAGGGAATATCACTGCGCAAACCGTCTTCGAACCGCTGCCAGCCTTCAATCAAGCCGATGGTCACGTCGAACCATGCCGGCTGATGCGTGGTTTCATAGAGCACGAGCACGCCGCCGGGCTTGAGCAGCGCGAGCACATTGTCGATGGTCTCGTGCAAATTCTTCGTCGCGTGCAAAACGTTCGCGGCAACGACCACATCGAATTCGTGTTCGCCATAGCCTTGTTCGCGCGGCTGGTTTTCAATATTCAAAATGCCATAGCGTAAAAACGGCACCGCGTGAAACCTAGCTGCGGCTTGCGTGAAAAAGTATTCCGACATGTCGGTAAAATAATATTCGGTGCGCTCTTTCGGCAAGAGGGGCAAGAGCGCAGCAGTAGTGCCGCCCGTTCCCGCGCCCACTTCGAGCAGTTTCAAGGATTGCGTCGCAGGCAACGAGCGCACGACGGCTTCAACCGCCGCGCGTGCAATCGCAGCATAATAGCGCGACAACGCCCACTTGTGATAAAGAAACTCGGAGGTCGTGTTCGTTCCGCCGGGGAACAGCGTTTCGAGCGGGTTTTCTTTGCCGGTCAGAATCGGCACGAGCAGTTTGCCGCAACGCTGCACGTATGCCAATAACTCAGGAATTTCCGCAAACACATTGCCGGACTTTTTCAAAACGGATTCCGGCAAAGTTTTCGGCAATGCGCTGGCATTCGTGAATAGTTCGCCTTCGCGCAGCAACAGGCCTTCATTCACCAATTTGTTGAGCCAGCGCCGCACCAGATGTTTATAGGTTGGCAACACGTGGAAACGTTGCAGCAATCCGTCAATCGAATGCTTCTCTTCTTTCTTATTGAAAGCGCCAAGCCCACGCAACGCGTGAATGATATAAGCCGTGGCGAGACGATCCAAACATTGCCACTTCGCCGGATACGTATGCAGCGGCAGGTCGAACGGAATCTGCTGCGCTTGATGGCGCGCGGCTTCGGTGATCTTTTCCCACTGGTAGTCGAAGCTTGAGGATGGAGGATAGAGAATCGAAGATTGCGAATTTCGATCATCAATCTTCAATCCTCGATTCTCGATTCTCAACTCTCGCTTCATTTCAATCCAATACCTCTGTTCTTGAAACGCATACGTCGGCGCCATGACGCGGCGGCGTGCATAATCGCGATCGAACTTTTCCCAATCCGGTTGCACGCCATTCACGTAAAGCGTAGCCAGACTCTCAAGCATTTGCTCCCAATCACCACGACCATTGCGCAAGGAGGGCAGCCACACACCTTCATTGTTCGGAAAACACTTCTGCCCCATGACTACCAGCATCGGCGCCGGGCCGATTTCCACGAACACGCGATAGCCGAGTTGCTGCAGCTTTTGCATGGCTTCCGCATAGCGCACGGTGTGGCGCAAATTGTGCCGCCAATAAGCCGCATCGAGTAGGTTGCCTTCATTCACAAACTCCAAACGCATGCTGGAGAACAGCGGCGTGCTTGGCGCACGATATTGCGCGCGCTGACACGCGGCTTCGAACTCTTCCAAGACCGGCTCCACGAGCGGCGAATGAAACGAGTTGGAAACTTGCAACGGCTTCGTCTTGACGCCGCTCGCTTCCAACCTGCGCAGAATTTCGAGTACTGCGGCGCGCTCGCCGGAAATAACCGTGCTTTCCGGGCCGTTGATCGCCGCTAGCGCGACACGATCAGTGTAAGGCGCAATCGCTTCGCGCACGCGAGTCTCCTCCGCGAGCAGCGAAGCCATCAAACCATTTTGCGGCAAACTGTGCATCAAGCGGCCGCGCTCGCTCACAATCATCAATCCGTCTTCAAGGCGCAGCATGCCCGCGACCGTTGCGGCTACAATCTCACCGACGCTGTGCCCCATGATCAAACCTGGCGCAACGCCCCACGAGCGCCACAACTCCGCCAGCGCATATTGCAACGCGAACGTTGCGGGCTGCGTGTAGTTCGTATCATCGAGCGGCGAGTGCTCGCCCGCTTCGGGATAGAGCACGGAAAGCAACGGCTTCTCCAAATGCGAACGCAAGATTTCATCGCAACGCAGCAAGGCCTGGCGAAACGTCGGTTGCGTTTCAAAGAGCTGCTTGCCCATGTTGAGGTACTGCCCGCCCTGGCCCGTAAACAGGAAAACGACTTCCGGGCGATTCGTGCCGTCCGACCAGGCGTTGCATACGCCGAGCGTTTCTTCTTTTTTAATAAAAGAGGAAAGCTTTTCGCGCATTTGCGCGCTCGAGCTTGCGATGAACGAGGCGCGATGATCGAAGTGCGAGCGGCCGACGTTTGCGGAGTAACAAATATCCGCAAGCGAGGCCGAGGCGTGCTCAGCAAAATATTTTTCATAGCGCTGCGCAAGCTCATGCAAAGCAGTTTCGGTTTTCGCGGAGAGGTTGAGTAGATGCAGCGGACGCACGTCAATCCCCCCCTTGAGGGGGGTTAGAGGGGTGTGCTCTTCACTTTCGAATGACGCGGCCAGCACCCCCCTGGCCCCCCTCAAGGGGGGAATCGCCTGAGCATCTTCACTTTGCAACTTACGCGCATGGTACCACTCTTCCACAACCACGTGCGCATTCGTGCCGCTGAAGCCGAACGAACTGACGCCTGCGATGCGTTTGCCGTTTGCAGCCCGCCAAGGTGTGCGTTGCGTGGGAACGATGACTGGAAAATCCTGCCATGGAATGTGCGGGCTGAGCTCTTGCAAATGCAGATGCGGCGGAATTTCTTGATGCTTAAGCGCGAGCACGGTTTTGATCAAACCCGTAACGCCCGCGGCCGTTTCAAGATGGCCGATATTGGTTTTGATCGAGCCTATCATTAAAGGATCGTCGGCGGTGCGACCTTCTCGAAAGACCGCGCCGAGCGCTTGCACTTCAATGGGGTCGCCGAGCGAAGTGCCAGTGCCGTGCGCTTCCACATAACCCACTTCGTGCGGCGCAACGCCGGCGTTTGCAAGCGCGCGACGAAGCACCGCTTGCTGCGCCGGGCCGTTCGGCGCAGTGAGGCCGCTGCTGCGCCCGTCTTGATTCACCGCGGAACCGCGAATCACCGCGAGGATGTTGTCGTTGTTTGCAATCGCATCGGAAAGCCGTTTGAGCACGAGGAGTCCCGCGCCCTCGCCGCGCACAAAACCATCGGCTGAAGCATCGAAGGTTTTGCAGCGCCCATTCGCGGCCATCATATGCGACTTTGAAAAATTAATGAGCAGCTCGGGAATGATGATGAGATTCACGCCGCCCGCGAGCGCCATGTCGCATTCACGACCGCGCAAACTTTGACACGCGAGATGGACCCCAACGAGCGATGATGAGCATGCAGTATCGAGCGAAATGCTTGGGCCTTGCAAGCCGAAAAAATAGGACAACCGACCGGAGGCCACACTATGCGAAGATCCGGTGGCGAGATACGCATCAATGCTAGCGGGATCGACGCGTTGCATCTGCATTTCAGGATAGTCGAACGCTGCGATGCCGACGAACACTCCGGTGGCGCTGCCGACCAATTTCTCCGGCGACTGGCCTGCGTTTTCGAATGCTTCCCACGCGACTTTCATGAGCAAGCGCTGTTGCGGATCCATGCTCACTGCTTCGCGCGGGGAGATGCCGAAGAAGTCCGCATCGAACTTGTCAATATCGTCAATGAAGCCCGCCCAGCGCGTGGACATTTTACCGGGCGCATCGGGATTGGGGTCGTAATAGTCGTCAATGTTCCAACGATCCTTCGGCACTTCGGAAATCGCATCGACGCCGTCGCGCAAAAGCCGCCATGCCGACTCCGGATCGTGCACGCCTCCGGGCCAGCGCAAGCCCATGCCGATGATGGCAATCGGTTCGTTCTGCGCGCGCTCGGTTTCTGCAAGCTTCGCCTTCAACTCGCGGATTTCCAGCAACGCGCGCTTGACGGGAGAAAGAGGTTCGTGGGTGGTCATTGTCAATGTCCTATTCAAACTTTTCCTTGCTTCTCAGAATTGCAATCGTTAAAACTCTCTTGCTTCTAAAGTTTCTTAAAGCCTAAAACAGGAGGGCAGTGTTTGGAATACAAAATCTTCTTGAATAAAGCGCGAGAGAACTTCGCCGCAGCAGACATTTGCTTGCAACACGGCTATCATAACGCCAGCGCCAATCGCGCCTATTATGCCATGTTCCAAGCGGCAATTGCCGTCTTGATACATAAAGGTTTTGCGTTGCCGCCGGATAAAATCGGCCATGACTGGGTTCAAGCGACTTTTGCTCGAGGCTTGACCAAGCAGCAAAAGGTATTTCCGCGAACATTCGCGGCCTATCTCCCAGATGCGCAAGAAATCAGAAATCGCGCGGACTACAGCTTCGCGGAAGTTTCGAAGGCTCTCTGCAATAGCCAGTTCACTAAAACAAAGAGTTTCTTAGAAGCCGTCCTGAAGGAGTTTCCACATGAACCTGAATCATAAACAACAAGAAATCGTGGAAAGCTACGTCGCTGATTTGCGCACACGCTTTCCAGAAATTGAATTTCTCGATGTTGTTCCCAGCGTTGACGGCCCGAACACGATTTGGATTTTAGTGACCGATCCAAACAGCGAAGAGCGCTTAATCGATTTGTTCGAATTTTCCGGACAAAGAGCCGTGGATATTCTGGATGATTACGGCTATCACATTTTGGTGCAGCCTGTTGGAAACAACAAGAACGGCGTTGCACGCAGATTTGAAAACAAGGAGCGCGATATTCTCCAAGCATGATCTGATGGGGGAAGCTGAACTTGCGAATAAAGTCGCGCGCAATCCGACTTGCGCATGAAGGTTTGTGAACGCGATCAAGCCTCTTTTGCGCGAGTCCGACTTTTTCGCGATTACTTCCCCGACAACTCCTCTAACAGCAACGCCTCCGCTTCCTCATCTGAAAGCTGCGCCAGTTCAGCCTTCTTCAAATCCCTCTTTTCTTTTTCAACCAAAACGCTTTGAGTCTTGCCGTTCTGCGTTTCGAGCACAGATTCGAAGGCCAGCACGTCCTTCGCTAGATATTCAGTTACCGCGGCGATCGTGGGATAATCGAACAACAACGTTGCAGGCAGCGCGCGTTTCAGTCCCAAACCTGTGCCGAGCACATTGCGCAGCTCAACCGCCATGAGCGAATCGAGCCCCATCTTTTGCAGCGGCTGCTCTTTATCGAGCGGCTGCGCAGCGTCAAGGCCGAGCACGCGCAGCGCTTGCTCTTTCACATAGCCAAGCAAAAGATTTTTGCGAAGATTGTGCGGCGCGCTTTGTAATTGCGCTAAAATTTTCGGCTGCGGTTTTGAGGAAGTCGTTGGCATGCTTTCCGCTTTAACTGGCGCGCTCACCATCAATTCGGCAAAGAACGGCGCGTATGCGCCATCAAATTGCTGCGCATACTTTGTCCAATTGATCGGCGACACGCCCACTTCAACGAGATTCTGTTCTAAGATCCGGCGGAGCGCCTGCAAACCTTTTTGCGGTGCGATCGCGCCCACGCCTTGCACGCGCACGCGCGCATCGACTTTGCGTTCCGCCGCAGCGCCGACCTCCGACCATGCGCCCCAGTGAATGCTGATGCCTGCTTGCCCGCGATGGCGACGATGTTGCACCAATCCGTCGAGAAAAGCGTTGGCCATCGCATGATTGCCTTGTCCGCGCATCCCGAGCATGGAAGCCATCGAGGAATAGAGCACAAAAAGCTGTAGTGGTTCAGCTAGCGTGAGTTGGTGCAGCAGCCATGCGCCGTTCACTTTCGGAGCGAGCACGGTTTCAAAGCGCTCCCACTTTTGCTGCAGCAGCGCGCCGTCGTCGAGCACGCCGGCAGAGTGAATGACGCCGCGCAACGGCGGCAGGTTTTGTTTTATCTCAAACAGAACTCTTTGCACCTCTGCTTCGCGCGACACATCGCCTTGCGCAATGAGAATTTTGGCCCCACGTTTCTCCATCGCCGCGATCGCCGCGCACGCAGCTTCGGAAGGCGCGCTTCTCGCCATGAGCGCTAGATAGCGCACGCCCTGCTCCACCAGCCATTGCGCGGTGAGCAAGCCGAGGCCAGCGAGGCCGCCGGTGATGAGGATCGTGGATAGAGGATTGAGGATTGAGGATCGAGGATCGCGCGCATTCAGTAACGCTTCACGACCAACAATCCACGATCTACTATCCACCATCTTCGATCTTCGATCTTCACCAACCTGCTCCACCACTATCTTCCCAATGTGTTTCGCGCCTTGCATGCAGCGAAACGCGCTCACGACGTCCGCTGCGGAGAACACCCGCATGGGCAAAGGCTGCAAGCTGCCGTCATGGATGCCGCGCATCACCTCGTGCAACAAGGTCTTGATCAAAGTGGGATTTTCATGCGCAGCCGCCGCGAGATCGACAACGTGAGCTTCGCCGATGCGTTTGAAACCGTCGATTTGTGCGCGCGTCCAAATATCGCGTTTGCCAATCTCAAGGAAGCGTCCGCTGTCCTTCAATATGGACAGGCTAACCGGAATGAACTCGCCGCTCAACGAATTCAGGATGACGTCAACGCCTTCATTGTTTGTGGCCCGCATAATCTCGTGCGCAAAGCTTAGTGAACGCGAATCAAACACGTGCTGCACGCCGAAACCGCGCAAGAACTCGCGTTTTTCTTCACTGCCTGCAGTTGCAAAAATTTCGGCGCCGGCGCGTTGCGCAAGTTGCACAGCCGCCATACCTACGCCGCCGGCCGCGCTGTGAATGAGGACACGCTCGCCCCGCTGCAGCTTGCCAAGATGGATGAGCGTGTAATACGCCGTCATGAACGCGCTCGGAACCGTGGCCGCTTCGGTAAAGCTCAAGTGCCCGGGCTTATGAGTGACCAATTCCGCGCGCGTCGTCACAAATGTGCTGAAGCTGCCCGCGGCGATTGCCATTACTTCGTCGCCGATTTTGAAATCCGTAACGCGTTCGCCAACCGCGACAATCGTTCCGCTGCACTCTCCGCCAAGCGGGCCGGCGTCGCCGGGATACATGCCGAGTGCGTTGAGCACGTCTCGGAAATTCATTCCAACTGCGTGCACGTGAATATCCACTTCATCGGCTTTGGGCGGACGCCGTTCTGTCGGTTTATATTGCAGAGTATCGAGCACGCCGGGGGCAGCGAGTTTGAGTTGCCGCGCGTGCGCGGATTGAGGAGCGAAGATTGAGGAACGCGGATAGTTGATCGCTCGATTTGCATCACGATCCTCTATCTGCAATCCACGATCCTCGCGCTGCGCACAGCGCACGAGGCGCGCAACATAACGCTCGCCTGCGCGATATGCGACCATGCCTTCGCGATCGTGCGCCTGCATTTCATCGAACAAAGCCTGAGCCGCGTTGTCGTCGCGCGATGGCACATCGACGCGCACGCAATGCAACTCGGGATGCTCGAGGCTGATGATTTTTCCCAAACCCCACAAAGAAGATTGCGCAACTTCCACCGGCTCGACTTGTGCGCCAATGCATTGCGCGTGCTGCGTCACCAACCACAAGTGCGGCGTTTCGGCGCGGTGCGATTTGACGAGCGCTTGCACGAGATGCAATACCGCAGCGCCGCATTTGGCTTGCGTGTGCTGCAATTCCAGCAATGAGCTGTCATCACGCACGTGTTCATCCAACGCCCAAAGGTAGGCAATACCGGCGCAATTACTCTCGCCTTGCGCTTCTTGCACGAGCCGTTGAAAATCTTCGGCGCTCGTGGGATTGATGATAAAATGCTTTTCATCTAAAACCGCGTAAGACTCACCCGCGGAGACGAGCACACCGGTTTGCCCTTGCGCATGCAGCAAGTCGCGCAGCTTTGCACCGAGGCCGTTTGCATCTGCAAAAATCAACCACGAGCCGGCCGCGGCATTCAAGTTTTCATGCCCGCCAAGGTGCGGCCCACGCGCGAGAATCATGGCGTGTTGCGCCAACGCACGACCGCAGCTCTCCTTCTCGTTTTGCCCCGGAAGCATTTGCGTTTCGCTGAACTGGAGCTCCGCGAGGAACTTGCTCCAATCCGACTTGGAGAGCAACGCATAATCGGGCCGCAGATTCGTATCGGAAAACTTCCACCAGCCTTCGGTCAAACCAAAAGTGAGATCGACCCAGCGCTCGTGCGCCGTGCCTTCGAGCAACACAAGCAGGCCTTGCGGGCCGAGCAGTTGCTGCACGTGCTGCATGGTGCAACGCAAATTTGAGGTAGCATGCAACACGTTTGCAGCGATCACGAGGTCGAAACTGTGTGCTGCGAGCTTTTGCGCTATGGGGTCGCGCTCGATATCGAGCGTTTGATAACGCATAAACGCGTACTCTCGAAACTTGTCTTGTGCTTTATGCAAGAACAGCGGCGAGACGTCCGTGAAGAAATACTCGGTTTGGTGCGCGGGCAGATGCGGCAATACGAACGCAGTGGTGCCGCCAGTGCCTGCGCCAATTTCAAGCACGCGCAGCTTGTGTTCTTTGGGGAGACCAGCGAGAGCTTCGCTCATGGCACGCGCTACCAAGCGATTCATCGCGCGCGTGAGCGGCGAATGTTGATAGAGTTTTTCGAGAAGCTCAACCGATCCGCCGGGGAAGAGCAATTGCAGCGGATCATATTCGCCGCGCAGAACTTGCGCGAGATGCAGCCCGCATTTGTGGGTTAATTCAAGCTCAGCGGCGCTCGCCGGATAGTTTTGCAGCAGCGCCTGGTAGTGCGCTGCGATATTTGCACTCTCCGGAGTGCGCGAAACGGTCCACGCATTTTCAGAATGTTTGAGCACACCATCATCGGCCAGCATTGCTAGCATGCAACCCAGCAAGCGTCGATGCTTGTCGAGCACGCGCAATTGCAGCGCCAACGCGTCGGTGGTGAAGCGTTGCTGCAGTGAAAAATTCCAACCGAGTTGCTGCAGTGCGTGCACGACATGGGCCGCGCAGAGGCGATCAAGCTGGGGCAACATTTCTTCATAAGCCGATAGATCAGCCTCCCCTCGCAACGACGGCAACAATGCTTGCGCCGCCTCGGCGAGTTGCGCGGGTGCGACTAGAAATGATTGCGGCATGCTTTTGTTCAAAAGCGGCTTCGGTCGCCATGCGATTTCGTAGAGCCAGTCATCAATGCTCTCTTGCAAAACGCGCTGTAATGCCTCGGCGCTGGTGCGCTTCACGAGCAGGCCACGCAATTCGGCGACAAGTGCGCCCTCGGCGTCATAAACCGCAACGTCGCCGATATAAGTCTCGGCATTTTTCTTTTCATCAACGCGAATGACGAGGTTGCTCCACAATTGCGCGGACGGGCGTTTGTAGAAGCGATAACTTTCGACGCTGAGCGGAAGGAAGGTGGCGCTGGCATCTGTTCGCGCATCGCTTGGCAATGCCGCCGCGAAAACTTGCAGGCACGCATCGAACAACGCGGGGTGCAAATGATACGCACCCGCCTCCGCTTGCAATTCCTCTCGCAAAGCAATTTGCCCCAACGCCTCTCCCTCACGCCGAAAAAGCTTTTGAATCCCGTGAAATTGCGGGCCGAAGTGCAGGCCGCGTTCCCATAATTGCCGATAATAATCTGCGACGGAGATTGCTTCCGTGCATCGCGCTTGCACTGTTTGCAAATCGATTTGCCGTGCGGCGTTCGTAGACGCCGTCGATGCGACTTTGCCGGTGACATGAACTTTGTGCGCGCTCTTTTCAATCAAACTGATCAACTGAAAGGAAGCCGCCTCGTTGCCTTCCGGCTTGAACACGAGTTGAACGGTGCGCACGTCATGCTCGGGCACGAGCAACGGTTCGTGCATCACGATCTCATCCAGGCCTTGCACGCTTGCGCCGAATGCAATCTTCGCCGCTGCCAAAATGATTTCGAGATGGCCGGTCAAAGGCAGTACCACCATGCCATGGACTTTGTGCTCTTCGAAATACGGTAACCGCGCGGCGCTGAGTTGCGCTTCGAAGATCGTCTCTTTGATGAGCGGCGATTGTATGCATTGCCGTAGCAGAGGGTGATTGATCGTGGATCGTGGAGCGTTGTTCGTGGATTGTGTTTTATCATCTGCCATCCACGACCCACGATCTACGATCTTCGAACTACTCGCTTCAATCCAGTAACGCTTGCGTTGAAACGGATACGTCGGCAACCACACGCGGCGGCGCGCATAATCCTGCTCGAAGCGTTGCCAATCCACGTCGAGACCATGCACGAACATTGCGCCCACGCTTTCGAGTATTTGCTGCCAATCGTCGCGGCCTTGTCGCAGCGAAGGATACCAATTGCCATAACCTTCCGGCAGGCAACGCCGGCCCATGGCAAGTTGCGTGGGAGTCGGACCGATCTCGAGAAAGCTGTCGATGCCCATTTCGTGCAGCGTGCGCATGGCGGAGTAGAATTGCACCGGCTCGCGCAAATGGCGGCGCCAATACAATCGTGGATCGTGGATCGTAGATTGTGGATCGTGGGTGGTAGCTAGTGGATCGTGCGAAGTGCTCGCTTGCAAATCGAAACGGAGCAGGTGGCCAGTAAGTGTGGAAACCAGGCGCAGCTTGGGTTGATGAAATTCCACCTGCGCCGCTACGCGCGTGAATTGGTCCAATGCCGGCTCAATGAACGGCGAATGGAACGCATTCGAGATGGCAAGCGGGCGCACTTTGACTCCTTCCCGCTCGAAACGCGCGAGCAAGTCATTCACCTCTTGCTTGCCGCCCGTGACCGTAATGCTCTCCGGCCCGTTGATCGCCGCGATGCAAATGTTGTTGCCGTAGGCGGCGAGCACTTGCGTGACGTACTCTTCGCTTGCTTGCACCGAGGCCATCATTCCACCGGCGGGCACGTCTTCGGTCAAACGAGCGCGCTCAGCCACGAGCTTCACCGCATCTTCCAAACTGAAAACACCCGCAACCTGCGCGGCCATGAACTCGCCGAGGCTATGGCCCATCACCACCGCCGGCTCGATGCCCCACGAGCGCCAGAGTTGTGTAAGCGCATACTGCAGCGCAAACATCGCGGGCTGCGTATAGAAAGTTTGATCGAGGAGGTTGGTCGTTGGTTGTTGGTTGTTGGTCGTTGGTTGTTGGTCGTTGGTCGTTGGTTGTTGGTTGCTCACTGCGATTCCCCCCTTGAGGGGGGCCAGGGGGGTGTTGCTCATACTAGCATAAAGCACATCGCGCAATGACGTTTTCAAATACGGCTGAAACAACTCATCGCAATGCTGCAGTGCTTTGCGAAAAGTCGGCTGCGTGTCATACAGCACGCGCCCCATGCCGACATATTGATAGCCCTGTCCTGCATACAGAAACGCAAGCTTCGGACGTTTGCTGCGCGCCTCTCCGAAAACAAAACCCGTAGCCTCTTTTCCTTCGATAAAATCCAATAAGCGCGTGCGCGCTTGCTCAGAGGAATTTGCAACTACGGCCAAACGTTGCGGAAATTTCGCGCGGCCGGCATTGGCGGAATAGCAAACGTCCGCAAACGCTTGTGCGCCGTGCGTGGTGAGATGCTCGCTGTAGTTTGCCGCCATCTGTTTCAGCGCATTTTCATCTTTCGCAGAGAGCGCCAACACGTGCGCCGTGCGATCTGAACAGTGAACATCGATCAGTGATCGGTGATCAGTAGTCCCTGTCATCTGAGGACTGTTCACTGATGACTGACCACTGCCCACTGGCGCTTCCTCCAGAATCACGTGCACATTCGTGCCGCTGAATCCAAACGAGCTGAGGCCCGCCAAGCGCGGCTGCTCTCCACGCGGCCACGGTGTGCGTTGCGTTGGCACGGCCAGCGGCAATCTATCCCAGCGCATTTGCGGACTGAGTTTTTGCAAATGAAGATTCGGCGGAATCTCTTCGTGATGCAAGCTCAACACGACTTTGATCAAGCTCGCCACGCCCGAGGCGGATTCCATGTGGCCGAGATTGGTTTTCACCGCGCCGAGCAGCAACGCGTTCTCTCTTGACCGGCCTTCACCATACACGGCGCCCAGCGCTTCGACTTCGATGGGATCGCCCAGCGTTGTGCCCGTGCCATGGGTTTCGACATATTGGACCTCCGTTGATTGCACGCCGGAATTCGCCAGCGCCATGCGAATGACTTGCTCTTGCGCCAAACCGTTCGGCACCGAAAGCCCGCTGCTCGGCCCATCTTGATTGGCTGCGGTGCCGCGAATGAGCGCGAGAATATTATCACGATCCGCAAGCGCGCGCGACAGCGGCTTGAGAATGACGGCGCCACATCCTTCCGAACGCACAAAACCGGAAGCGCCCGCATCAAACGTGCGGCAGCGACCGTCGGGCGAGAACATGCCCCATTTCGAAAAACAGACATAGGCTTCGGGCAACAGAATAACATTCACACCGCCAACGATGGCCAGGTTGCAATCGCCGGATCGCAATGCTTGACATGCAAGGTGGAGCGCCACTTGCGAAGAGGAGCATGCGGTATCAACGGAAATCGCCGGGCCGTGCAGGCCCAGCAGGTATGCGACCCGGCCTGAGACACAGTTGTTGACATTGCCGGACATCGTGTAAGCATTGATGTCGGTGAGCGCGAGGTGCTTCGTGTGCAAATGGCCGTACTCTGAAGTGGTCACGCCGACATACACGCCGGTTTGGCTCTCGTACAATTTCTCCGGCGCGATTGTCGCGTTTTCGAGCGCCTCCCATGCGACTTCGAGAAACAAACGTTGTTGTGGATCCAGGCTCACGGCTTCGCGCGGCGAGATGCCGAAAAAGTGCGGATCGAATTTGTCAATGTCGCGCAAGTAGCCGCCCCACCGCGTGTAGGTTTTGCCGAGCGCATTGCGATCCGGATCGAAATAAGCATCGATGTCCCATCGTTCCGGCGGAATCTCCGTGATGGCGTCGCCGCCGTCTTGCAGCAAACGCCAATACGATTCCGGGCCGGTCACGCCGCCGGGGAAACGGCAGCCGAGGCCAATGACGGCAATCGGCTCTCTGCGCATACGTTCGAGCGCCGCAAGCTTGTCTTGCAGTTCCACGATTTTGTTGAGAGCCTCTTTGATAATTGCCTTGCGATCAATTTGTTTTGAGAATTCGTTCATCGCGATTTTTTTAACTCCAACAAAACGGAGAATCCTTTGAGCATGGCCACGGTATTTACGAACCCGCTACAATTTGACTTGATTAGATTGCCTCGCCTGCCCCATGCAATGCGCAAAATACGAGGAATAGGCTTGTCGCGTTTTCCGTGTGTTGCGCGGGCGCAAGTGTGAATGTAACGACGTAAAATGAACTCACGCTAGCAACGCTTCCACATCCGCCTTATCGTAAAACTGCCAAATCACGCCCTCAGATTGCAGCAATCGTTCGCCAAAAGCTTGCATGAGTTTCTGGTCATAGAGCACGTTCTTGTTTTTGTTTTCCAACGGATCGCCCAATGTTGCTGCGGCGGGCGCAATGACGCGCAGCGTTTGGCCATGAGAGGAAATCAAATCTTCATAACGCAGAATAGCGTGGCGCGGCAAAAGCTCGACGTACGTTTCAAAATACCAAAGCAGCGCCTTGATCTGCCAGTCCAACTCATCCTTCGCACTCGCGAGCGCAGCCGCAAGTTTGGGCGCAAAGGTTCCGACCGTCGGTTCCAAAATATCGTGCATGGGAAAATTGACGCTGTTCCACGAAGCCAAAATCGAAACCGGATTGCGAATGATTGCAAAGCACGGAAAGCGCGGCGCCAAATCCGCGAGCAGAATCGTGAACAATGCCGGATCTTTGATGCACAACATAAAACGCTCCGAGAGTTCTTTGTCCGCAACGAACTCGCCGCGTTTATCCGTCATCTCTCTGGCGCCGCCGGCGGTGGTCTGACTGGCGAAAGAATTATCCACCACCTTGCCGCCGGATTGCCGCGAGATGGTCGCGCCGCTGGCGCGCAGCGATTTGCGTGCTTTGCGAAAGAAATGATCGACGGCGTCGCACATTTCCGCCCGCGAGTCCAGCCGCAGCACGGCGCGCACGCGTATCGGTTCGTGCAAAGCAATCACGTCCGGCAGCTTGTTCAACAAATAGCAAGCCAGCGTGGTGCCGGAGCGCGGCACACCGGTGAGGATCACATTGGGTTTGGCCATAACGGTCTCCAGAAAAAAAGTTTCAATGCGAAAAAGCCAGCGGCAAAGTTTTCAAGCCGCGAATCGCCACATTCGGACTCCACGCCGGCGTTTCATGCACCAGCTTGAGATTGGGCAAGCGTTGCAGCAAAGTCGTGAATGCGATCTGCGCTTCGGCGCGCGCCAGTGAAGCGCCGATGCAATAGTGAATGCCCTCACCGAATGAGAGATGCTCATTCTCCACGCGTGTGAGGTCCAAACGGTCCGGCTCGACAAATTTTTCGGGATCGCGATTCGCAGCCCCGATCACGCCCACCACGAGCTGGCCTGCGCTTATGCGCTTGCCGCCGATTTCGAGATCTTCCAATACGCCGCGCCCGACCATTTGCGAAGGGCTGTCGAAACGCAATAACTCTTCAACGGCAGTCTGCGCCAAAGCGGGATGATCGCGCCACATTGCCATTTGCTCGGGGTGGCGCAACAATGCCAGCATGCCGTTGCCGATGAGATTTTCCGTGGTCTCATGGCCCGCCCATAAAATCATCATGCAGCTCGCCAATACTTCTTCTTCCGTCAACTTCTGGCCTTGCTCTTCGGCGCTCAACAACGCGCTCAAGAGATCGTCTTGCGGCTCTTTGCGCCGTTCGTTGGCGAGATATTTCATGCACCGCCAAAAATCCATCACCGCCATGAAATGCTGTTTGTGATTGGCCTCAGCGGGCTGAAAGTCTACGATCTTCAACAACGCCTTCGACCATGCTTTGAGCTGCTCCTGGAAGGTCGCGGGAATGCCGATGATCTCCGCGATCACGCTCGCGGGCAAAGGAAATGCGAAATCGGCGATGAGATCCATCGTGCCTTGCTTCTGCACTTGATCGAGCAAAGCATTGGCAATCACCTCGATGCGCGGGCGCAGCTTTTCCACCATGCGCGGCGTGAACGCTTTGATCGACAGACGCCGCAGCCGCGTATGATCCGGCGGATCGCGAAAAATGATGAACTTGCTGAGAATCGAAAAAATGGGATTATTGGCTTGCGATTTTTGTGCGCGTTTCGCCCCGGGCACCAAATTGTGCAGCTCCCGGCTGACGCGCGCATCTTTCAAAAGCGCCTCGACGTCGCCATGCCGAAAAAGATACCAGCAGCCCGGCGAGCCCGGAGTCGTCGAGCGTCCCCAATGCACCGGATCGCTCGTGCGATAGCGATGATAAAAAGGATACGGGTCAACGAGAAACTCGGGTAGCATCGGGTTCAATGGCGCGAGATCATTGCCCGCCGCTTTGTTCGCCTCTTGTTCCGGAGAGATCATTTGAGCAGTCCTTTCGTGTCTGCAATTTCAACCGGTCATTGCGTTGCAAAAATCGTTATGACACCCGCCGCAGTTTCTCCGCCAACAACGCAACCAACTCTTCTTCCGAACAATCTTCTTCGGTGCTTGCAGCATGCGCACCATTCCCGTGCCTTTGCACCGTTTCAGCACGTTCCCAGCGCAGCACGCGCGTGGCTACATAATTTGTGAGCGCAGCGACATTGGGATAATTGAAGGTGAGCGTGCTCGGCAATTGCTCTGCAAAACTGGTTTCAAGCCGGCGGCGCAACTCCACCGAAGTAAGCGAATCCATGCCCATCTCAAAAAAGCCGCGTTCGGGAGCAAGCTCGTGCGGCGAGGCAAGGCCTAACACTTTTGCCGCTTGCGCCTGAATGAAGCCGAGCAATACCTCGTGCCGATCATCCGCGGGCGTTTGTTGCAGTTGCTTGAGAATGTCGAGCTTCGCCTTCGCCGGCTTTTTTGCTTCCGCTTTTGGTTCGCTAGCAATTGCGTCAAAGAATGGGCGCCGCCTTCTCGCTTCATATGCCGGTTTGAGTTTACTCCAATCTATATCGGCAATCGCGATTTGAGGCGTGCGTGCGGTCGGACTTGCGCTCTGCTGTTGTTGCTGGAGTAAAGCCTTTTCTTGCGCAGGTCCGGCTTCGCCCAATAGCTTTTCAAGCTCCGCCAATGCTTTCGCAACAGGCATCGGAATCAAACCGAAGCGCAGCACTTCGTTTTGCTGTGCAATGGAGAACCGCTCCATGCGTTCCCACAAGCCCCAATTGAGGCTCAATGCGGGCAATCCCAGCGCGCGGCGATAATGCGCGAAGCTATCGAGAAACTGATTCGCCGCCGCGTAATGCGCGAGGCCGTGTGAGCCGAGCAAGGCCGTGGTGGAGGAGAACAAAACAAAAAAGTCGAGCGGCATTTGTTTGGTGAGTTCATGCAATACCCATGTGCCTTGCAGCTTAGGCCGCAACGTCGCAAGCAAGCGCAGGAGGCTCATCTCTTTGAGCGTTTGAAAATCGATAACCGCGGCCGCGTGAACGAGGCCTTGTAGCGGTGGCAAAGTTTTGCCGAATTGTTCAAACAACGCAGACATCTGCCCCACGTCACTCACATCGGCGGCGACCGGAGTCACCGTTGCGCCTAATACCTCGATCGCGCGCACCGCTTCGACTTGCGCATAAACTTCGTCCTTTTGCGATAAACCCGCCCACGTGGCACGCTCCGGCAAGCCGCGCCTTCCGACCAGAACGAGATGCCGCGCACCCTGCTCTGCGAACCATTTTGCGAGTACAAGTCCAAGGCTACCGAGGCCGCCGGTGATGAGCAGGGAGGCTTGAGGGTTGAGGATAGTGGATCGTAGATCGTGACTGGTTGCGCATGATCCACGCTTTGCCATCTTCTGCTCCCGGTCCTCGCTTCGCAATTCTCGATCTTCCAGCTTCGCCCTCCTCACCAAGCGCGCCACGAAACGTTCGTCCCCTCGCAGCGCGATTTCATCTTCTTCCTCCGCATGCGAGATTTCCCGCCAAAGCAGAGTTGCTGCACGCGCGGTATCAACGTGGTTTTCCAAATCAATCGCGCCTCCCCAAATTTCGGGATGCTCCAGCGCAATGACACGGCCCATGCCCCATAAAGGCGATTGCGCGACGGCGAGCGATTCCGTTGCCTCGCCAACCGGTTGTGCGTTCTTCGTGATCAACCATAATTTTGGAGGCGAAGCATTTCGCCGTTGCGCTAATGCTTGCACGAAGTGCAACACGCTGCCGCAGCGGATCGCTTGCTCGGCTTCCAATTGCGATGTTGCAAAGCTCTCCAAAGGCTTTGCATCCAGGCCCCAAAGATGAACGACGCTGGTAAGTGGAGCCTGCACCTCATTCAATAAGCGTGCGAAATCTTCGAGCTTCGTGGGATCAAGCCTGAAGCGTTGTTCATCAATCTTCTCAAAAACTTTACCGGCGAAAACTTGAATCGCAAGCTCGCCGCACGCGGCAATATGTTTTGCCAATGCCGAACCAAAGCCGCCTTCATCCACAAAAACGAGCCACGCCGAGGGAGTTTGCGCGGCTGAGTTTTGCGCGAGAATAATCGCTTGCTTTACGAGGCCGCCTTCGCCGTCGCCAAACGCAGCGGCATGTTCAAAACCGGATTGGCGCAACACTTCAACCCATTGTTGTGAAGCAAGCAAAGGGTGCGACGCGCGCAGCTCATAATCGCTGAAACGCCACCAGCCCTCCGTCATGCCGAAGATAACATCGATCCAACGCTGCGGGCTGGTGCCTTCGAGCAACGCAAGCATGCCGTGCGGCGCTAAAAGCTTTTGGACGTTTTGCAGCGTTTGGCGCAAGTCGGCCGTGGCGTGCAAAACGTTTGATGCGATGATGAGATCGAACGGCTGCCCGCTGAAGTCTTGTATGGCTGGCTCTTTCTCGACGTCCAGCAATTGATACCGCACGAACGGGTAGCCGCGGAATTTTTGTTCCGCTTGCGCGAGCAACAAGCGCGACACATCCGTAAACACATACTCGGTGCGATCGTGCGGCAAGTGCGGCAAGACGAATGCAGTCGTACCGCCCGTGCCTGCGCCGATTTCGAGAATGCGCAGCTTGCGCGTCTTTGGAAAATTCGCGAGCGCGGCCGCGATCGTCTCACCCATCAACACGTTCGCGGCTTTGCCGAATGCGGAGTCGCGATAGAGCCTTTCAGCAGAGGCCGGATCATCACCGGGAAAGAGTATTTGCAGAGGATCGCACTTGCCTTGCAATACTTCCGCGAGTTTCGCGCCGCAACGCCCGAGCAGATTGAGTTCAGTTTCGCACTGTGGAAAGCGGTGCAGCAATTCGCGCAAGCGTTGTTCAAGAGCAGCGCGCGCAGGAGAAACGGCCGCGGCGATCACTTTAAACCCGCCCGTCATTCCCCCCTTAAGGGGGGCCAGGGGGGTGTCATTCACCGCAACAGCATTACGGTCAATTTTTCCAAACACGCCTTCCTCAACCAACATCTCGAACAAACGCCGCAGCAAGTACACATGCCGCGCCGCAACGCCGAAGTATTCCGCAAAAGCGTCTAGCGTGAAGTAATCGCCGATTTTGAAATCGCAGCCGAGCCGATGCATCGCGTGCAGCGCATGTGCAAGGCTCAAGCTTTCCAAGTGCGGCAGCGCGGCGCGAAATTCTTCAAGGCCGTGCTTCGCGCTCAGCTCCGCCGCGCGTGGCTGCAAGCTCGCAAAGATTTCCTTCGGCGATCGTGACCATGGCGCATCGTCTTGTGAAACGCCCTGCAATGCACGCGGCTTGGCCTGCCATTCCACTTCATACAGCCAATCGTTTTCCGCTTCATTCACGGTGCGTTGCAGCAACGCACGCTTGATGCGCTGCAGCAAGAGCTTTTCAGCGAAAGCGGCAAGCTCGCCAGCTTCATTATAAATTTTCACTTGCCCATGATAAACGCCGTTTTCGGCTTGCACGAAAGCGTGGCTCCACAGCTTGTCGCTCGGGCTGCGGCGCAAGCGGAACTCGCCGAGATTGACCATGAGCACGGGATCGGCCTGCGGGTCGTTCATCGGCAATAGCGCCGCCAAAGTTTGCATGCACGCATCGAGCATTGCAGGATGAATATGAAAGCGTGAAGCCTCCGCGTGCAATGCTTCCGGCAATGTTATCTCAGCCAATGCTTCTTCTTGATCAACCCAAAGTTGTTTGAGGCCCTGAAATTTCTCTCCGAACTGAAAGCCGTGCGCCTGCACCGTTTCATAAAATTCATTGCTCAACACGTGTTTTGAGCAGCGTTGCTGGAAATCTTTGGGAGAGAATGCCGAAACTGCCTCCGCAGGCTTTTTATTCGTGATCACTCCCGAAGCTTGCAAATTCCAGCGAAGCATCTCCTCATGCCCGTTCGCGGCGCTGAAAATTTGAAACGCATATGAATCCGCTTCACGCGCAGTGAAAATGACTTGCACGTTCACGCCTTCAGCTTCGGGCAGCACGAGGGTTTCGTGAATCGTCATGTTTTGCACGGCATGCGCGCCGGCTCCGAAGATTTCATGCGCAGCCGCGAGCAACATTTCGAGATAGACCGCAGCCGGCACAATGCCCACCCCTGCAATGCGATGATCCGCCAGAAAAGGCTGCAACGCAAAACTCCATTGCGTTTCGAAGATCGGCAACGGCGATTGCAAGCGAGCGCCCAGCAACGGATGCGTGGGTTGTGGATTGTGGATCGTGGATCGTGCTTTACGATCCACGATCTTCGATCCACGGTCCTCGATCTTCGTCGTGCGCTCCTCAATCCAATACCTCTTCCTTTGCCAGGGATACGAAGGCAGCTTCACGACTTTGCCGGAGGGATAGAGCGCATTCCAATCCATCGTGAAGCCGTGGACGTAGAGTTTCGCCAGCGACGCGAGCATGGTCATGCGCTCTTCTTGTCCGCGGCGTAATGAACTGACCACGACTGCTTTTTTATTACGGAGTTGCGCCGATTGCGCGATGGCGTTGACAATTATGGGATGCGGACTGATTTCCACGAATGCGCCATAATCCTCGCCGAGTAGCTTGTCGAGCGCCGCGGCAAAGCGCACGGTCGCGCGCACGTTACGGCCCCAATATTCCGCGTTCAAACTCTCACCTGCGATCGCTTCGCCCGTCACGGTTGAAATCATCGGAATGCTCGTCGGTCGTGGCTGCAAGCCGTGCAACGCGTGCGCGAGCGCGATGCGATACGGCTCCATCTGCGGGCTGTGCGAAGCAAATTTCACGTTGAGCATGCGGCAAGAAATTTCATGCTGCTGCAAGGCTTGCGAAATTTCTGCAAGCGCCCCGGCTTCGCCGGAGATCACGACTGCGCTCGGGCCGTTGCTGGAGGCAATCGCAACGCGGTTTTCATAACCTACTAGCCATTTTCGCATTTCTTCTGCGGACAACTCTACCGAAGCCATCTTGCCCCGGCCCGTTTCCTGTTGCAGCAAACGTCCGCGCTCACAAACTACGCGCAACGCGTCTTCGAGCGTCAGTGCGCCCGCAACGTGCGCCGCCGCAATTTCTCCAACGCTGTGGCCGATGACGGCCTCGGGCACAATGCCCCATGAATGCCACAAAGCCGCGAGGCTGATTTGCATCGCGCAATAGGCGGGCTGCGCGATCTCCGCGTCTTCGAGGCGCGAAGTCGCTTCGTCGCGCTGCAATTCTTCGAGCAACGACCAACCCGCAAGCTCGCGCAAGATTTCGTCGCAGCGTGTCATGTGCTCACGAAAGACTTTTTCATGCTGCAACAGCTCGCGCCCAATGCCGAACCAATTCGGACCTTGCCCCGAAAACACGAAAGCGAGCGCAGGTTGCCGGTCGCTCGGTTTGTGTGATGCCGTTACGAGGCTCGCACTTTCTTCTTCCTCAAAAAACTCTTCCAGCTTTTGCTTGGCTTCGTCGAGTGTATGCGCAACAATCGCAAGACGATGCTCATGATGCGTGCGACGCACACTCGCAGTGTAGCACGCATCGGGCAGGGAGCATGGGGCATGGCGCAAGAACGATTGATAAGAACGCGCGAGCGCTTGCAAGGCTTCGGGCGTGCGCGCGGAAAGAGGCAGCAGGTGGCAATTCGCACTCGGCGCCTCGGGGTTTGGCTCTTTCTCCTTTTTATCTCCGTGGGCTCCTTGCACCACCACGTGCGCATTCGTTCCGCCAAACCCGAATGAGCTCACGCCCGCAATGCGTTGCGCAACGCCGCGCGGCCATGCGCAACCATTCGGGTGAATTTCAAAGCGCGTGTTTGCGAGCGTGAGGTGCGGATTCAGTCTCGTGAAATGCAGGTGCGGGGGAATTTCGCCGTGCTGCAAACAGAGCACGGTTTTGATCAAGCCCGCAATACCCGCCGCGCCTTCGAGATGTCCGATATTCGTTTTCGTTGAGCCGAGCACGCACGCAGGCCCGTTCGGACGCGGCTGCCCAATCGTCGCGGTGAGCGCTTCAATCTCGATGGGATCGCCGAGAATCGTGCCCGTGCCGTGCGTTTCAACGAAAGAGATTTCCTCGGGCCGCACGCCGGCGTTCTGCAGCGCCGCGCGTACCACATCCATTTGCGAAAGCGCGTTGGGCGCGGTGATGCCGTTCGTCGCGCCGTCTTGATTCACCGCGCTGCCGCGAATGAGTGCAAGGATCGGGTCGTTGTCCGCGAGCGCATCGGAAAGACGTTTGATCACAACCAGCCCCACGCCTTCACTGCGCACAAAACCATCGGCGCGCGCATCGAATGCTTTGCAGCGGCCGTCCGCGGCCATCATATTCATCTTTGAAAACGCCACGGTCGGCTCGGGGCTGAGCAACAGATTTGCGCCGCCTGCGAGCGCCATGCGGCATTCGCGCGCGCGCAAACTTTGACACGCGAGATGCACGGCCACCAACGACGACGAGCACGCCGTATCGAGCGCCATACTCGGGCCACGCAGATCGAGCCAGTACGAAATGCGATTCGGCATAATGCTGTGATTCGTGCCGGTCGCGGTGTAAATGCTCAAGCTCTCCAAATCCGACATTTGCATCCAGCCGTAATCGCTGCTGTAGCTGTGAATGCCGACGAACACGCCGCTCGCGCTGCCGCGCAAACCCTCCAGCGTTTGCCCTGCGGCTTCGAGCGCTTCCCATGCGGTTTCCAACAGCATGCGCTGCTGTGGATCCATTTGCGCTGCTTCGCGCGGCGAGATGTTGAAGAAGTGCGGATCGAATTGATCGATATCTTTCAAAAATCCGCCCCACCGTGTGCTCATCTTGTTCGGCGTTTCGGGATCGGGGTCGTAATATGCTGCAACGTCCCAACGCTCGCGCGGCACTTCCGTAATGGCATCCACACCGTGCTTGAGCAATTGCCAAAACGCCTCGGGACTATTTGCGCCGCCGGGAAAGCGGCAGCTCATACCGATGATCGCCAAAGGCTCCGGCCCCTCCGGCTTTTTTTCTTCCGCGTTTTCCTTCAAGCGTTTTTCGAGCAGCGCACGTTTTTCCGGTGTGAGTTGCGAGATGCGTTGCGAGAGATCAGACATAGTCGATTCGAGTTATTGAATTGAGAGCTTGCTACAGCTAACGTCGTCGGCAATTCGTTTTTCACATCGATTTGCAAAACACAACAAAACTTGAGCATGAATGCAGTGCTGCGTCGCTCTCGCATGTTGTAGCAGAGCGCAGTTTTTTTATGTTCTGTCGCTGCTGCACCGAGGGTTCTTCATCGCTTGTTTACCGCAGTGGCCTCTGCGCGCCTGGTGACTTCAAAGCGAGCGAGTTCTCCACAATAACATGCTGCAACTGCAATCAACCAAACACCAACCCCGGTTTTTACTTCGTCAAAATCCTGCGCGCATCTTCTTCGGAGAGCTGCTCGATCTCCGCTAGAATTTTGTCAATGTCATCATCATTAGCGCGAACCCGGACTTGCGCTTCGGAGTCTTGCGCGTTTGCAGGCTCTGCTTTGGGCAAGTCCGGTTTCACTTCCTCAGCTTCCAACACAAGCTCCATCTTCGCGGCCAAATGCGGAGCGAGCACACTGATATTAGGATAATTAAAAAAAGTCGTTGCGGGCAATGTAAGCCCGAGGCTCGCTTCGAGTCGATTACGCAGCTCCAAAGCCATGAGCGAATCGAGGCCTAAACTGCGAAACGCCTTATTGCGCGTTACCACATTCGGCTTGAGCTTGAGCACGTGCGCCACTTGTTCTTGCAAGTGCGTTTCCAAAAGCGTGCGCCGCTTGCGCCCCGCTTCAACAGAGAGCAACTGCTCGCGAACATTCTTCGCCTGCAGTCGAACTTGCGCCTCGGCGCGATTTGTTTGAACAGTTGCACTCGCCTGCAAATCCGCGTTCATTTGCTTAAACAAAGAAGCTTCACGCGCGGCGGGATAGCATTGTTGCCATTGCGCATAATCAAACGGCATGACGACTGCTTGCGTGGGCGAAGCCGCCAACAACTTCGCGAGCACGAGCAGGCCTTGTTCCGGCGCAATGCTTCCCATGCCTTGCGAGGCGAGACGATTGCCGCGATTCGCTTGCGCCGCGGCAAGGCCGACTTGCGACCACGGCCCCCAATTGATGCTCATCGCCGGCAATCCCATCGCGCGACGATGGTGCGCAAGCGCATCCATGAAGGCATTGCCCGCAGCATAATTGCCCTGGCCCGTCGCGCCCAGCACCGCGGCCGCGGAAGAAAACATCACAAAGAAATCAAGCGGCGCGCGCAGCGTGTGTTGATGCAAATGCCACGCGCCTTTCACCTTCGGCGCCATGGCCAACTCGAAACGTTCACGAGCCATTTGTAACAACGTACTATCCGCAAGAACACCCGCCGCGTGAATGACGCCTTTGAGCGGCGGCATCTTGCTCTGCACTGCAGCGAGCATATCGACGACTTGCTGCTCCTCACTTATATCAGCTTGCGCCACTAGAATTTTCGCGCCGCGCTTTTCCATCTCTCCGATTGCGGCTTGCGCTTCACGCGCAGGAACGTTTCTGCCGACGAGCACCAAATGGCGCGCGCCGCGCTCGACCATCCACTGCGCGACAGTCAATCCCAAGCCGCCGAGTCCGCCGGTAATGAGATAACTGCCCGTCGCATGAAATTTTTCTCTTTCGTGCTTCGCCGGTGCAATCGAAACCCGCGGCGCTTTGAACGAGAGCACCACTTTGCCGATGTGCTTCCCTTGCGCCATGGTGCGAAATGCGTCTGCGACTTCGGTGCTTGGAAAAACCTGATGCGGCAACGGCGTGAGCGCTCCGCTACTAAAAAGCCGCGCAAGCTCGGCAAACATTTCCGCAATGAGCTTGGGCCGATCTTCGATTGTTGCCGCGAGGTCAATCGCGAAGTATGAAAGATTCTTTTTGAACGGCGCAAGCCCGAGACGGCTGTTTTGATAAATATCGCGTTTGCCGATTTCAAGAAAACGGCCATACGAACGCAGCACGCTCAGGCTATTGGAAATGGCTTCGCCGGCGAGAGAATTGAGCACGAGGTCGACGCCGGGTTCGTTTGGTTGAGGGCCGAGGATCGAGGATCGAGAATCGTGTGTCGCCATCTTCAATCTTCGATCCTCGATTCTCGAGTTTTTAGAAATCGCATCAGCAAACGCCAAGGTGCGCGAATCAAAAACATGCGGCACGCCGAGCGAGCGCAAAAACGCACGCTTTTCTTCACTCCCCGCGGTCGCGAAAATTTCGCAGCCGGCGCGTTGCGCAAGCTGAATTGCAGCGAGGCCAACGCCGCCCGCAGCGGAATGAATCAACACGCGCTCGCCTGCGCTCATGCGGCCCAAATGATGAAGCGCATAATAAGCGGTGAGAAACGCTACCGGCAAAGTGCATGCTTCCTCTACGCTCAAATGCTGCGGCTTGCGCACCGCGAGCAGCGCAGGAATCGTGACGAACGCGCTGAACATCGTCACGCGATTGAAGGACGGCGTGAGCGCGACGACTTCCTCGCCGACTTTGAAATCTTTCACACCCTCGCCCACTGCCGTGATGAGGCCGGCGCATTCGCCGCCGAGCGCGATCGGCGCATTCGGATCGAGACCTGGGTACACGCCCAGAGCTTTCATCACGTCGAGAAAGTTGAGGCCCGCGGCCTGCACTTGAATTTCGATTTCACCAAAACCGGGCGCGCGGCGTTCTGTTGCACGCAACGCAAGATGCTCTAGAACCCCGGGCTTGTCGATTTGCACACAGTAGTTTTGCCCGGCATCCGCGAGCGTCTTTTCTTCCGCCGGCGCACTCGAAGGGTCATCATCAGCAAAAGCATCGTGAAGCAGGCGCGCGACGTAACGTTTATCCCCACGCAGCGCGAGTTGATCTTCGGCATCGTCCGCGTACAGCTCCTCACTAAGAGAATTGATCTCAGCAGTTAGCGCTGCGGCGCTGAGGTCAATGCGCGTGCAATGAAACTCGGGGTGCTCGTTGGCAATCGTCGCAGCGAGGCCCCAAAGAGATGCACTCAAAATTTCTCCGTTGAAGGGGGTGTTCGCAATTCTCTGCGAACTCGCTTCATGGAAAGACGAGGCAATAACACCCCCCTGGTCCCCCTCAAGGAAGGAATTGAATTGTCCCTCTTCGGAGTGGGAATTGAAAAGATGTACTCCGCTCGTAACCAACCACAAGCGCGGATTGCGTTTCAACTCGGCTTGCGCCATTGCTTGCACGAGATAGAGCGTGCTCACACTGCCGAGAGTTTGTGCTTCTGCAAAATCATCAACAGAGGCTTTTGCATCCAAACTCCAGAGATGCACCACGTGCGCGCTTGCTGCTGTGCTCGTTTCCTTGATCAAACGGACATAGTCTGCGGGCTGCGCCGGATCAATCTCGAATTGCTGTGCGGAAATCTTGCGATAGTTTTTCGCGCGCGTGACGCGCACACATTTTTCGCCGTGCGCTTCGAATCGCTCCACAAGCTTTTGTGCGACACCCTGTTGGTCGGCAAAAATCAGCCACTGCGCTTTTGCTTCTTCCCGCTTTGCAGCATGCGGGCGAGGCTGCACATGCCACGCGATGCGGTAGCACCAATCGTCGATTTGCGCGGCCTCGCGCTGCAAGCGTTGCAGCTTGAGTTCACGCACTTCGAATAGAATTTTTCCTTCATCATCCAACAAAAAAACGTCGCCGGCGAGATTGCGCGGCTCGTGCGCATGCAATATCGCATGAGCCCACAGTGCATCTCCGGCGTGCGGTTCATGATTGAGTCGAAGGTGCTTGAAACTCACCGGCAAGAACGTGTCCAAGCCGTTTGCAGCATCGGGAAGCGCTGTGAGTAACACCTGCAAACAGGAATCGAGCAATGCGGGATGAATGCGATACGCGCTCGTTTCCGGCGCGAGTGTTTCGGGAAGCTGCACGCGCCCCCAGGCTGCGTTCGATTTCTGCCATACTTCGCGCACGCCCTGAAAGCTCGGCCCGTATTGCAGGCCGTGCTGCGACATGATGCGATAATGCTCTGCGCCGGTCTGCGTCGCGCGCGCACTTTCACGCATGAGGCGTGGAGCTTCATTCTTGTTTTCTGTTTTGCCCTCCGCGCTTGCGTGCCGACGAATCGTGCCGGAAGCGTGTAACATCCAACTTGTTGCATCATTCTGCGCGCGCTTTTGGCTTAATACTTGAAATGAAGCAACGCCGGACATATCGAGCGCGAGCTCGGTCTGTAATAGCGGTGCGGTTTCATCAGTGAGAAAGAGCGCTTCATGAAAAGTGAACTGCTCCAACGTATGCACGCCTTCGCCGAAAACTTCGTGCGCGGCCGCCAATGCCATTTCCACATAAGCCGCAGCCGGAAACACCATCATGCCATTGACGCGATGATCCGCAAGATAAGGATGTTGCGCAACGCCCAACTCGGTTTGCCAGTAATGCTTGTCGTCGTGCGTTTGCAAATGCGCGCCGAGGAGATGCGAGGATTGAGGAGCGAGAATAGATGATCGCGAGGCGCGACCGACGATCCTCAATCTTCGATTTTCAATCTTCGCTTCATCCTCCTCAACCCAAAACCGCTCGCGCTGCCACGGGTAATTCGGCAAGCGCACGACCTCGCCGCCATTCGGATACAAGAGCGGCCAGGCAATCGGATAACCCTGCACATATAAACCGCCGAGTGATTCGAGCATGACGAATTGCTCGTCTTCCTCGCGGCGCATGGAAGGCAGCGTTTGCACCGCTTGGCCGAGCGTTTGTAGCTCTTGTTGAATCGCGGGCAAAAGCAACGGATGCGCGCTGATTTCGATGAAAACCTCGTGGCCCTCCTCATGCAGCTTGCGCACCATTTTCGAAAACAAAACCGGTTGGCGCAGATTGTTGACCCAATACTTTTCATCAAGCTGCGCGCCGTCGACGATCTCACCCTGCACCGTAGAATAGATGGGAATATTCGCGGTGTGCGGCTGCAAACCCGCAATGGCTTCGAGCAAATCTGCGCGCAGCGGATCCATCTGCGGGCTGTGCGAAGCAACATCGACTTTGATGCGGCGGCAAAAAACTTCCTTCCGCTCCAATTGCGCGATGACTTCATCGAGCGCGGCCGGATCACCGGAAAGCACGGTCGAGCGCGAGCTATTGCTCACCGCTATCGAAAGCTTGTCTTCATGGCCCGCAATCGCGCTCGCGGCTTCCGCAATGGAAAGCTCGACCACTGCCATCGCGCCTTTGCCGCTGGTGCGGCGCAACAACAAGCTGCGGCGGCAAATGATGCGCGCGGCATCATCAAGACTCAACGCGCCCGCAACGTGCGTCGCCGCAACTTCACCCATGCTGTGCCCAACCACCGCGTCCGGCACAATGCCCCATAAACGCCACAACGCCGCGAGCGAAACTTGAATCGAAAAGAGTGTGGGCTGAATGACATCGATTTGATTCAGGCGATAACTCGAGGCCCTCTCTTCCAATGCGAGCTGCTCGAGCAGCGACCAATCCACATACTTTTTCAGCGCTGCTTCGCAACCCTGCATGCTCTCGCGAAATGCCGGTTCGCGTTTCAACAGCTTGCGCGCCATGCCGAGCCACTGCGAGCCTTGCCCTGGAAAAACGAAAACGATCTTGGGTTTCTCTTCCGATTCTTTTTGACCGCTCGCCATGCCCGGCCGTTTTTCTCCCTCTAAAAAAGCTTGCAGCCGTTCGCGCATCTCCTCTTTGCTTTTCGCAACGAGCGCGAGGCGATGCTCATGATGCGAACGCCGCACGCTGGCGGTGAAGCAGGCGGAGGGCAAAGGGCAAGGGGCAGAGGGCAAGAAATTCAGATACGAACGCGCGAGCGCTTGCAATGCCTCCGGTGTGTGCGCGGAGAGCGGGAGCAGGTGATAGTCATCGCTGCTGACTGATATTTGCTCCGTTGTCTCCTGCTCCTTTTTATCCTCGTTGGCTCCTTGCAATATCACATGCGCGTTCGTTCCCGAAATTCCAAACGAGCTGACGCCGGCAATGCGCCGGCCTTCTTCTGCAATCCAATCCGAAAGTTGCGTGGGAATCTGCGCCGGAATCTCTGCCAGCGCGATCATGGGATTGAGTTGTTTGAAATGCAGATGCGGCGGAATTTGTTTGTGCTGCAACGCGAGAATGACTTTGATCAAACCCGCAATGCCCGCGGCGCCTTCGAGATGGCCGAAATTGGTTTTCACCGATCCGATGAGCAAAGGCGAGTGCGCAGCGCGGCCTTCGCGATAGACATTGCCGAGCGCGCGCACTTCGATGGGATCGCCCAGCGGCGTGCCCGTGCCGTGCGCTTCAACATAACTGACGTGCTGCGGCTGCACGCCGGCATGCGCCAGCGCCTCGCGAATCACCCGCTCTTGTGCCGGACCATTCGGAGCAGTAAGCCCGTTGCTGCGCCCATCTTGATTGACCGCCGAGCCGCGAATGAGCGCAAGAATATTGTCGCCGTCTTTGATCGCATCGGAGAGTCGTTTGAGCACGATCATGCCACAACCCTCGCCGCGCACATAACCATTCGCCGCAGCATCGAAAGTCTTGCAACGACCGTCGGGCGACATCGCACCGGCTTTGCAAAAATACACCGTCAACTCGGGCATCAAATTCAAACTCACACCGCCCGCCAAAGCCATGTCGCACTCTAATGCGCGCAGGCTTTGGCAAGCGAGGTGTACCGTCACCAAAGAAGAGGAACACGCGGTATCAACCGCGACGCTCGGGCCTTGCAATCCGAAAGTATATGAGAGCCTTCCCGCGGCGAGACTTTGTCCCGTTCCGGTGAAAGCGTAGCCGTCGATGCGCGTGAGATCGCCGGAGTACAAATGCAGTTGCGCGTATTCATTCAAACAAATGCCCACGAACACGCCGGTGCGACTGCCCATGAGCCGCTCTTTCGTTTGACCCGCTTGTTCCAACGCTTCCCAACTCGTTTCGAGTAGAAAGCGGTGCTGCGGCTCCATGCTCATCGCCTCGCGCGGCGTGATGCCGAAGAACGCAGCGTCGAACTGGTCAATGTCTTGCAAAAACCCGCCGTAACGCGTGTACATTTTGCCGGGCGCATCTTTATTCGCATCGAAATATTCGTCGAGGTTCCAGCGCTCTTTCGGCACTTCAGTTATCGCATCGACGCCTTCGCGCAATAGTTGCCAGAAGGATTCGGGGTCATGCACACCGCCGGGCGTGCGGCACCCGATGCCGATGACGGCAATCGGCTCTTTGCTGCGCTGCTCGTAATCCTCTAACTTGCGTTGCAGCTTATCGAGCGTGAGCAACGCGCGTTTGAGGGGAGTGAGGTTTTCGGTGGTGTCTTGCAATGGCGTTCCTATAAGGCTTGCATAGTTTTCTTTGATTGGCCCCTCCCCAACATGTCATTCTGGAAGAATCTTTTCTAATGCTCGCGACACGGCTTATTCGAATTGTTGTGCCCAGCGCTAGAGAAGGTTCTTACAGAATGACAATGAGAAGAAGAAATCGATCCAACAACATCGTCCTATAAACGCTCGCCCAGCGCAGCCAATTTTTCCGCAAGCAAAGCCTCAGCCTCTTCATCACTGAGCTGTTGCAATTGTGCAAGCGCTTGCCGTTCATGTTCATCATCTTTCTTCACGGGCGCAGAGGCGGGAGCTGAAGGCAACGTTACGGCAAAAACTCTTTCCGCGAGATAGTCTGTAATTGCCGCAATCGTTGGATAATCGAACACGAGCGAGCCGGGCAATGCGCGGCCGAGCGTGATGCTGAGTGCATTGCGCAGTTCGACGGTCATCAACGAATCGAGACCCATCTCACGCAGCGGTTGGCTCAACTCGACGCGTTTGGAAGGCGGCAGGCAGAGAATCTTGGCCGCTTGCTCACGCACATGTGCAAGCAGCAAGTTTCTGCGTTTGTCCGGCGGCGTGTTCTGCAACCGCTGCTCGAAACTGATTTCTGCTTTGGGTTGCGCTTCGGCGTTCGTGGCGCGCGTTTTTGAAATCAAACCGCGCAAGAATGGCGGCGTGTTTGAGTTTGCGAATTGCTGCGCATACGTCGCCCAATTGATCGGCAGCACCGTGAGCTGCGCGGCCTCCAGCTCGAGGCCGTGCGCCAACGTTGTCCAGCCTTGTTCCATGCCGATGAGATTGATGCCTTGCGCGGTCCAGCGTCGCCGCTCGCGCTGGCCCAAAGTCGCAGCCATGCCAACTTCCGCCCACGGTCCCCAATTGAGGCTGAGGGTTTTCATTCCCATTGCAGAGCGCCAATGCGCGAAGCTGTCGAGAAAAGCGTTGGCTGCGGCATAGTTGCTCTGTCCTTTAAAACCGAGCACGGAAACAACGGAGGAGAACAAAACGAAAAAGTCCAGCGGCGTGTCTTTGGTCAATTGGTGCAGATGCCAAGCGCCGGCAACTTTCGGCGCCATGACCGTCGCGAAATTTTCCCAACTCTGCTGCAGCAACATGCCGTCTTTGAGCACGCCCGCCGCGTGCATGATGCCGCGCAAAGGCGGCATGGTATTTTTGATTTCCGCGAGCACGCGCGCCACCTCATGCTCATTCGCAACATCGCCGCGCGCAACGATTACTTGCGCGCCTTGTGCTTGCAGGGCGCGGAGCTTTTCTTCAGCGACTCCCGAAACAGCGCTTCTGCTCATCAAAACAAGATGCTTTGCACCGCGCGCCACCAACCATTCAGCAAGGCTCAAACCCAAACCGCCGAGGCCGCCGGTGAGAAGGATCGTGGATTGAGGATTCAGAATCGAGGATCGAAAATCGTAGCTGGTAGATTGTTGATCGCGGATTGCGGGTCGCAAATTGGGCGACGGCTCACGGCTCGCGATCCACGGCCCACGATCCTCGTGCTTCACGCTCACCACCACCTTGCCGACATGCTTCGCTTGCGCCATATAGCGAAACGCCTCAATCGCATCCTCCAAAGCATAATCGCGATGCGGCAGCGGTTCGAGCACATTGGTTTCGAAAAGCGCAATCAACTCGCGGAATAGTTTTCCAACCAAACTGGGTTGTTGTTGCGCCATGTGATCGAGCGCGATCACATGATAGGCGGCTTTGGGTTTGGCCTCCGCAAATTGTTCTTTGCTCCAAATGTCGCGCTTGCCGATTTCGAGGAATCGTCCTTGCGGCGCGAGCACGGCCACGCTTTGCGTGATAAAATCTCCGGTGAGCGAATTGAGCACAACGTCCACGCCGCAACCGTCCGTGAGCCGCATAATCTCTTCAGCGAAATCGAGCGTGCGCGAATTCAACACGTGTTGCACGCCGAGCGCTCTGAGAAACGCATGCTTCTCTGCGCTGCCTGCCGTGGCGAAAATCTCCGCGCCCGCGGCTTGCGCCAATTGCACTGCGGATAAACCCACACCGCCCGCGGCCGCGTGAATCAACACCCGCTCGCCGCGTTGCAAATGCGCGAGATGATGGAGACCGTAGTACGCCGTCAAAAACGTCACAGGTATCGTTGCGGCTTCTGCGAAAGAAACATGCGCAGGCTTATGCACCACAAGATCGGCGTGCGTGCGTGCATGCGAGCTGAAGCTGCCGAAGGCCATGGCCAGCACTTCATCACCCACCTTAAAATTCGCAACGCGCTCTCCCACTGCGCTAATCTTGCCGGAACACTCAAGGCCGAGTGGGCCGGCTTCGCCGGGATACATGCCCAAAGCATTGAGCACGTCTCTGAAATTAAGCCCGCTCGCTTGCACTTCGATTTCAACTTCTTCCGCGGTGAGTTTGTGACGGCGAATGGGTTTCAGTTTCAAATGATCCAATACGCCGTCGCTCGACTTTTGCAATTGAAAAGACCGGCCGGTTGGAGTGATGAGCTTGCCTTTGTGCTGCGCTGGGTTCTCTTTGCGAATTAATCTTGCAACGTGGCGCGCGCCGTTGCGATAAGCGATTTGATCTTCGCCGTCGTTGTGCAGCAGTTCGTTGAAAAGGAACTCGTTGTTCGTTGTTGGTTGCTGGTTGCTGCTCGTTGGTCGTTGGTTATGCGTTGCTGATGGCTCGTTGCTCTCCGCCTTCTGCTCTTTGCCTTCGGCTTCGAGATCGATGCGTACGCAACGCAACTCCGGATGCTCTTGCGCGAGCACGCGCGCCATGCCCCACAGCGGCGCTTGCGCGAGGTCTATTCCTCCGATGATTCCCTCCTTCAAGGGGGGAATGAGGGCTTGCGCGTTTTGCGTGATCAACCACAAACGCGGCGCGAGGTTTTCATTCGCGCTAAGCAAAGCTTGCATGAGATGCAGCACGCTGCCGCAGGTTAGCGCTTGTGAAGCAATGATAGCCTGCGCGCTTTGTTCAGCGCTTGCGGTGAGATCAAGACTCCAAAGATGAACGATGCCATGAAGCAGTGGATGATCGCTGCTCAAGACTTCGCGCAACAGCTTGTGATATTCTTCTGGCTGCGCGGGATCAATGTGATGCGCATCATTAGCAGGCACAATAGCTGTGCTACCTTCGCGCGCATAAGCGAGCACACAGTGCTCTCCCCTTTTACGCAATTGCTCTGCGAGCTGCGCGCCTCGGCCGAGACGATCGGCGAAGATCAACCAACTACCATGGCTGTGCTGATCGTTGTGCGCAAGCGGGGTCAAAGCTTGAGGTTGCCACGCGATTTCATAAAGCCAGTCTTGCACATTCACTTGTTGTGTGAGGCGTTGCAAAGCCGCGCTCTCCGCGCGTTTGAGCAACAAGCCTTTGATCTCTCCGAGCCATGCGCCGCCCTCGTCAAACCAGCGCAGATCGCCTGTATAAGTTTCTTGTCCGGCATGCGCGGAAGATTTCAGCTCGACGTGACACCACAGCGGTCCCACGAGGGGTTGCGCGATTTCCATTTCATCAAAGCCCACGGGCAGATAAAGACTCGGCTCCTCTTCAGGCAGTGCGAAACACGCGAGCAAAAGCTGAATGCTGGCATCGAGCAGAGCGGGCGGCGCAAAATAGGCTTTGGACTCTGGCTCGGAATCGTTTGGCAAATTCAAGCGGCCGAGAGCTTCGCCTTCACGGCGCCAGAGCTTGTCAATGGCGCGAAAGCGAGGGCCAACGAATGCGCCCAGCTCCAAACGGCTTTGATAAAAATCTTCACCGGAAATTTCTTCGACACAGCGCGCTTGCACTTCGTGAAGTAGCGCAGTCGTCTCGACTGCAGGCAAGGATGCCTGCGCTACTCCGATTCTTCCTGTGACGTGCTTCGTCCACGCCGCTGCGCCTTCTTCTTCATCACCCGCGAGCCGGAGAATTTGAAAACGTGCTTCGCCTTCTTTTTCCGGAGAGACAATCAGTTGCAAGGTTTGCGTTTGATTTTCAGGCAGAGCCAGCGCTTCGAGAATGGCCAGCTCGCGCACGCTGCACGGGCCTTCACCGAAAATTTTCTCCGCGGCGGAGAGCGCCATTTCCATATAACCCGCAGCGGGAAAGACCGCAATGCCGAGAAAGCGATGGTCACCCAAAAATTCCGGCGATTTCACATGGACGCGGCTTTCGAATTGAATCTCCTTCAGCGCGGAGCGAATCCGAGAGCCGAGCAGTGGGTGTGAAGCTTGAGGATTGAGAATGGAGGATCGAAGATCGTTCGTTCCGATTTTCAATTCTCTCTCCTCGATCCTCGATCCTCGATCTTCGATCTTCGGGCTTTCATCAATCCAATAGCGTTCGCGTTGAAAAGGATAGTGCGGCAGTTGTACGCGGCGGCGCAAAGGCGCTTCATAGAAAGCATTCCAATTCGGTGCGCCGCCTTGAACATAAAGCGCGCCGACACTTTTGAGAAGCTGCTCATCATCTTCCTTGCCTTTGCTCAACGAAGGCAGCCACGTGGCTGCGCCCTCGGGCAAACAGCGCATCCCCATGCCCGCAAGCGTGGGATTGGGGCCGACTTCAAGGAAGAGATTGCAGCCCTGCTCGTGCAGCACTTGCATGCCTTCGGCAAATCGCACGGCAGCGCGCACATGATCGCGCCAGTAACGCGCATTCGGGATCTTGTGCTCCGCCAAAATTTCGCCGGTGAGATTGGAGACGATGGGTATGCGAGGCGAATGATAATCGATCTCCTCCGCGAGGCGCTCGAACTCATCGAGCATGGGTTCCATCAACGGCGAGTGAAATGCATGCGAAACGACGAGTGCTTTGGTTTTAATGCCTTCGTCTTGCAGCTTCGCGAGCGTGGCTTGCACGGCCTCCTCGCGGCCGGAGATGACAATATTCTGCGGGCCGTTATATGCGGCGATCGCAACTTCATCGGCAAACGGCACGAGCGCCGCCGATACTTTTTCCTTATCCGCAAAAACTGCGGCCATCTCGCCGCGCAACTCGCCGGGCAGGGCTTGCATCAAACGGCCGCGCGCAGCAATCAATTTCAAGCCCTCTTCCAAACTAAACACACCCGCGAGACATGCGGCAACGTATTCGCCCACGCTGTGCCCGAGCATCATGGCGGGTTCGACGCCCCACGAGCGCCATAGCTCCGCGAGCGCATACTCTAGCGCAAAGAGTGCGGGCTGGGTATAAGCGGTTTGATCGATAAGGTTGCTGGTAGCTGGTTGTTGATTGAACGTCGGAGTTGTATTGACACCCCCCTGGCCCCCCTCAAGGGGGGAATTCAAAGGCGAATTGGAACTCACAATTCCCCCTCTGCGGGGGATAAGGGAGGTGTTGTCTTGATCGCCACCAAATTCCGGATAAAGAACAGCGAGCAACGGCTGCTCCAAAAAGGGCCGCAAGATTTCATCGCAGCGTTGCAGGGCGGCGCGGAAGACATGCTGCGTTTCATATAGCTTGCGCCCCATGGCAACGTATTGCGAGCCTTGGCCGGTGAAGAGAAAAGCAATTTTTGTTTGCGGCTTGCTCGGCACTTTGCCGCTCAACACGCCGGACATTTTATGGCCCAAGGCAAACGCTGCCAGCTTTTCCTGCAGCTCCGTTCGTGAAGCCGCAACGATTGCCAGCCGCGCAGAAAAATGCGCGCGGCCAGTTGCTGCAGTATAACAGATGTCTGGCAGCGCGTTTTCATCGGTCTCGCTCAGTTGCTTGGCAAAACGCTCCGCAAGCTCGCGCAAAGCCGCATCGTTCTTCGCAGAAAGACAAAGCAAGTTCGCGGCGGTCGGTGCTGGCGGATTACTAGATACTGAGAGCCGCTCACTACTCGCCGGCCATTCAGCTTCACTGAGAACGAGATGCGCGTTGGTTCCGGAAATGCCGAAAGAGCTGACGCCCGCGAGCGCGGGATGATTTGAGGCGGGCAATGGTTTGATTTGATTCTCAACGACCAGGGGCAGCTCATGCCACGGAACTTTTGGGTTGGGGTGCTGAAAGTGCAGCGTCGGCGGCAGCATTTTGTATTTGAGTGCAAGCGCGGTTTTAATGAATCCCGCGACGCCGGCTGCCCCCTCGGTGTGGCCGATGTTCGTCTTCACAGAGCCGACAACGCAGGGATGATTCGGCGCGCGATCTTGCGCCAACACATGGCCAAGCGCTTGCAATTCCACCGGATCGCCGGCATTCGTGCCGGTGCCGTGCGCTTCCACGTAGCTCACATGGCCCGGCGACACACCGGCATCGCGATATGCTTTGCGCAGCATGTCTTCCTGTCCCGCAATGCCGGGCGTTCCAAACGAGCCGCTGGAGCGGCCATCGTTGTTCGCGGCGCTGCCGAGCACGAGCGCGTAAATCGGATCGTGATCGGCGAGCGCTCGTGAAAGCGGCTTCAGCACGACGATGCCGGCGCCTTCACTGCGCACGTAACCATTGGCGCGCGCGTCCGCGAATTTGCAGCGGCCATCGGGCGAGAGCATTTGCGATTGCGAATAAGCGATGCTGATTTGCGGGCGTAAAATCGTGTTGGCGCCGCCAGCCAGCGCAACTTTGCACTCGCCGCTCCATATGCTGCGGCAGGCTAAGTGTACGGCCATGAGCGATGATGAGCACGCCGTATCCAAGGTCAAGCTCGGGCCTTGCAAGCCGAGGAAATAGGAAATGCGTCCCGAAGCCGTATAACGCCCGCTCCCCGTGGCCATGTAAAAATCAATGCGCTTGGGATCGCAAAAAACGCGGTCTTCAAAATCATTGATCCACATGCCCACAAACACGCCGGTTTGATTGCTGGGCAAATCCGCGGGAGCAAGGCGGGCGTCTTCCACCGCTTCCCAAGCGGTTTCGAGCAACAAGCGCTGTTGCGGATCGAGGCGCTCGGCTTCGCGCGGAGAGCTGCCGAAGAAATCGGCGTCGAACTTGTCGAGATCTTTAAGAAAGCCGCCCCAGCGTGTGATCACTTTGCCGGGCGTGGCCGGTCGAGGGTCGTAGTACGCATTGACGTCGAAACGGTCCGCGGGAATATCGGTAATGGCATCGACGCCGTTGCAGAGCAGTCGCCAAAATCTCTCCGGCGTATCCGCGCCGCCGGGAAAGCGGCAACCGATGCCGATAATGGCGATGGGATCGCGCTGTGAAGATTTTTTCGGCGCCATCAGAGCGGCATGCGTTGCCATTAAATAATCGTGCACAACGTCACGGTAATGCTCGGTCATCGTAATTCCTCAACATGCTTGGGGTCTGCCAACGGTTTGAGAGGGCATGTTCGTTATACAATGGCTGCTTGCTACAACACCATCCACAAGAATCTTCTAGCACGGCAAGCCAAGCCAATGTTGCAGCTCGGGCCTCGTGCGCGAAATGCTCCAGAGTGAATGAAAAGATTTCTGTCATGCCGCTGCGTTCCATGCGGAATAGCATTGTCACACAGCCTGGTTTCTGCAGAATGGCACTCCCCTCTTGTGCTCACTTGCGTGCGAAGGGCGCCCCCGCAGCACTGAGAATGTCGATGAACTTCGTCATCACTCTCTCGAACGAATAGTGCTTGAGGTAGTGAGCGCGGGGTGAATAACGCGGCAGGTTATCTAAAATCTCGGCAATGCCGTGGTGAAACTCTTCCGGCGTTTTGACCAAACCGGCTTGAGGTCCGACGTAGCGCGTGCCTGCGACCAAATGAGCGTTCACGAGAGCCGGCACGTCTGCAGCCATGTATTCCAAGATTGCGCGCGGCACGGCGTCCATCACGGAGCACATCACGCCCATGCGCGATTGATTGACGAAATAATTGACCTCTTCTTTCAGCACTTCCCCGGTGAAATGCACGGCAAGCTGCAACTCCGCCGCGAGCTGTTCCAGCTCTTCGCGATTGCCGCGGCGATCATCGCCCACACAGACGCACGTCAGCTTGCGCTCGGGCAGCCTGGCCATGGCGCGAAAGAGCAATTCATGATTCTTGCGCTCGCGCAAATAGGCCACGTAGCAAATGTCATAAGCTTTTTCGAGCGGCAACGGGCAGTGCGAGTTTTCGTAATCAATGAGCTTGTCCCAGACCGCGCTGTGCACATGGGGAAAACGCAATTCGAGCTTTTTGCGCTGCTTCTCTTCGTCAACCAAACAAAGATGATAAAGCTCGAGATGCTCGATATTCCATGGACGCCATTCTTTGGAATAAACCATCTTGAAGCTCTTCGGGCAAAGCTCGAAGATTTGCCGGAGATAGGGCGGGAATTCTGTGCCTTCCACCCAGAGAATATCGGGCTGGCCATGCGCGGCGATATAGTCGGCGAGCGCCCGCGAGATTTGGCGTTGGTCGCAAGGAAAAAGCTTCACCTTTAATTGTCCGGGCGCAACGATCTCATGATACGCGCCGCTCCAAAATTTCCACTCTTCGCAGGAGCGAACGAGCTTGTATTTCTGCAAGCCGAAAATAATGTTTTTGGAGCTGCTGCCGGCCTTTGCCGAAATTTTCATGCTCTCCAACGCCGCGCGATCAAACTCGGGGGCCGTATTTTCGTGTCCCCCAAATACCGTGCTATGGATTTTACTGCGGATAAAAACTAATTTCATAGTCAGCCTAGTGGCGGGTTAGCATTTCGGGCTCCGGCCATCCTTGCGCTAACGAGATCATTGTTCCTTTCGCTGCGCGTGGCGCCTCAGTCTGCGCCAATGGCGCAAAATTGAATAGGCGGATTCTGCATTCACCCCCTCACACTACTCGATGAGGCATTCGAGCCAATTATCTCCGATTATCATACCCGCAGTCTCAAGTTGTTGCAAAGCGCGCCTATCGAGATTTTTTACCGCCAGGAACATTTTGCTGATCCAAAACGCGAGCGCGTACCACGCGAGGCGTTTTCGGTCACATGGCCAGGGCACGTGTTCGGCATAGGTGGCCGCAAACAATTCTTGCGCAGCGGCCAATTGCGGGCGTGAAAAACCGTGGCTCAATTCCAAAAACTGCAGGGAAGCAATAAATTCGGCAACGTCGAAGAGCGGATCGCCGAGCGCCAGCGCGTCGAAGTCGATGAGCGCGAGTTCCTGCTCGCGTATCAACATTTGTTCTACTCGAATCGCGCCATGTGTGGTCGCGCTCGGCAGCGTTTGCTGCGCCAGCACGGCTTGCTGAGTGGAGAGCAGATTGATCCAAACCGAAATCCTTTCTCGTAAGTGCGGCGCCCTCAGCATCAACTCCGCGGCATCATCTGCGGCGGTTTTCAGTGCGTCGCTCAGGTCTGGGCCATTGCGCAAGCCCGGCATTGTGCTTTTATGCAAACCCGCGAGCGCGATCGCCAGACGAGGAAAGAGCTTTGACCAATCCAAATTCGGGAGCACGTCGATAAGCGCATGGCCGCGCCATTCTTCCTGCCAAAAAGTATTCACCTCTTCGAGATGGCAAATGGGCCGGGGAATCTGCATGAAAGACGCCTGGGCACGACTATGCTCATAGGCCGCGCGCAACACTTCAAAATGATAGCGGCTCTTGGCGTCGTGATAGGTCTTGCTATAAAAAGTGCGCCGGCACGTTTCGCCCTGCGGCCCGTTGAAATCGACGTGATAGCGCAACACGCAACGTTTGCCCGGCATGTATTTCACGCGGTCAAAATGCACGCTCTCCGCGCGCCACCCAGGTGAGAAGCCAAAGGCAGTTGGCGCCGAATTGATCGTCGTCTTGATGAATTCGAGATCGACCATGCGCGCCAGCCAATCCATCTTGGGGTCATGCGGAAAACTCCAAACGACCATGTCGAGATCGGGCCAAAAGCTGAAGGGCGGCCACGCCGGCTCGTGCGGAATCGCGAGGGCATTGGCCGCTCCGCTTTGCGCTGCAATTTCATCGAAGCGCTTGCGCGCGCGCTTGTGCGGAAAAACTTTTCCAAAGAACCATTGCTGCAGTTGCGTGTCCGCGCCGTTCTTCATCACTACGCGGTAGAGGAGGGTACAGCTTTGCGTGGGGCGATAGTAGATTTTTTCGATCGCGCAGTTTGCGACGGTGAAATCGGGCGCAAATTCACGCACATATGTCGCAAATCGCGCCGCCATCGCAACCGGGTCAGTGACCGCGCCGAGATGATGCAACTGAGTTTCGTTGAGAGATTGCAGGTCCATGAGATCGAATTTGAGATATGCTGCTTGAGCTTGAATTACCGGATTATTGAAAAACTGGCTTCAGAAACAGCGCAACGCGCCGCCGCTTTCTCACCCCAATGGTCTTTGCCCCACCAAGATCTCCGCTGCCATGGTGAGCAAATGCGCAATCATGCCTTCATAATCGCGCTTGGAAACTTTGTTGGCTTTCTCCAAACATTTCTTCACTTCCCGGCAGAACAGATAGGCTGCCGTGTGCCAGTGCAGCAAGTCTTGCGGCAAGCCCCACGGCGCATGGCTGCGATACGCAGCGCAGAAGCTTTGCACGGCCGTGCGGCTTTGTTCTTCTGTGAGCAATCCTTTGAGCGGGAGATACAAAAGATATGCGAGGAACCCGCCGGCATCGGAAATGGGATTGCCTTGCACTAAATCATCAAAGTCGATGAGCGCGAGGCGGCCTTCCACCAGCAACAATTGCGTGAGCCGGAACGCGCCGTGAATCGGCGTGGGTGCAAGCGGAGTCAGCAGAGAAAATTTTTGCCGCAATTGCGCTTCCACAGAGCGCGCAAGCGCCAAATTTTCGGGCGCGCTTTCAGCCAAGCGCGCCAAGACTTTTTCACATTCATAAAGCTCGTGCTCCGGCGCGCGCAAATCCAAACGCTCGAATACACTTTGATGAAACTGCGCCAGCATCGCGCCGCTCTCGGTGGCAAGCGCAGTGAGATTTACTTCGGGCAACAGTTGATCGACATTGCGGCCGTGCAAGCCGCGCTGAAAAATCGCGTTTAACGCCGTATCGCAAATCACCGGCTCGGGAATTAAGAGCGCGCCGCTGCGGCACACGGGCGCTTGCCAAAGCGTGTGCAATTTTCGAAAGAGCGGTTTGACTGAAACTTTGGCACTGAAGATTTTGCTGTAGAGCACCACTTCCGCGCTGCCGCGGCCGCTTTCGGTTCCCAGCGCCAACACGTGGCGCAGTGTGCAGCGAGTTTGCGGCGCATATTTCACTACAGTTGTTTGCACCTCGCGTAGCGCAAACTCCTGCGGGATATTGAGCGCCGGCCAATGGCGTTGCAGCAAATCACGCAAACGTTTTTGATTAACCAGCGCCGCGAGGTGTTTGATTTTGGGATCGTTTGGAAAGCCCCAAAGCAGCATATTTTGCTCGCGTAGAAAGTGCAAGGCCGGAACAAACTCCGGCGCATAGAGCGCCGCGTTTTGCATCTTTTCGAATTTGCGCACAACCCCACCGTCCGGCTCGATCACGCCGACGAGGATTTCATAACCCGATTTGCCGGTGCGCAAATCCGACACGCCCAGCCCATAACTCAGGCAACACTTCCTTCCCGGTTTATAGTCGAACTCCGTGATTTCAAGTTTGTCTATTTTCAGATCGCCTTCTGCAAAGCGGGGTAAAGTGCGCTGCAAAATATTTTGCATCGCGGCGACCTCAGTCACCTGCGCAAGTTGTGGAAGCTGCGGATCCTCCGGCAGCCTCGCGACAAACGCCATATGGAAAACTCCTATTCGAGCTTATGCGCTAGCGGCACATTTTGCTTTCTGTGAAATCTGAAAAACTGCTCTCTTAGCACCTGAATTTTGCACTGAAATTGATCAAATCCTCGCTGGGCACAAGTTTCATTGCAATGCCAATCCACTCATTGGGTGGCGCAAAAAATATTTTGCACAAAAGGTCCGCTTTCAACTCCGCTAGGAGTGCAATGTTTCTAGTAAAGCATCGCACCGGGTCTCAAAACTCCGATAGGAGTGGCATGCATGATTTTCAATATGAAGCCCGCACCAATTCAACAAAATCCACATTCCACTCCTACGGAGTTCAAGGGCATTGGAGAGCTTCGCTTGCTATAAACATTTCACTCCTCGCGGAGTTGTGTGCGGTGCGCCATTGCTTTCGACCGAATGGCAGCCAGCGTGCAAAATTCAGGTAGCAATTCAAATATTTGAAATGCGCTATGAAAAAACGGGACAAAGCCGGCTCGCAATTTTGAGCAGCTTGCTTACCATGCCGGAATCCAAACGCTTGACTGATTTGTACACTTGGCTGCCCAGCACGTGGCTGGCAACAAACCAGTTGATGCGTTCTTGCGAAAGCGGATATGTCGCGGCTTCGTTATAGCCCGCGCAAAAATTCGCAATGGTTTGATCTGCAGTTTCCGGTGCGATCTTCAAACCGGCTTTCATCTTGTAAAGATGCGCGATAAAACGCCCCACGTCATAGCCCGGATCGCCAAGATTGGCGCTGTCGAAATCAATGAACGTGATGCCCCTATCCGTGGCAAAGATGTGGCTGAATTTAAATGAAGCGTGCACCGGCGTAATCGGCCCGGGGCCTAAACGCGCCGCGGATTCGAGCAGCTTTTGTCCGATGGTAGAGCACAAGCCCGAAAACTCGGGAAATGTTTGGTTGATCGCCGCCACCGCTTCCGTGACTTCCTGCACTTGAAATGCGAAAGTCATTTCAACCGGCAACGATAAAGTAGAATTATGCAACGCCGCCAAGTTGTGGCCGATCGTGCGCGCCACTTCCGGCAAGTTGGGAAGCGCTTCGACAATCCTGGCAAGCGGCCCACCAGAAATGGCCTCTTGCCAAAGAATGTGCGCCTCAGCATCGTAGCTGTACGGCTGCGGCAAATGCAAATCACCGTTTTGGCAAGCCGGGCTTTCCCAAATCTGCTGCATAATCGCATAAGCCTTCTCGCCTTCGGCGTCGCGATAGGCTTTGCCATACACGGCGAAATGCGTATCAAAATGCGCGGCGGTATTCACCTCGAAAAGATAACCACAGCGCAAGCTGGGAATGTACTTCGTCATCTTCGCGGAGAGGCGCACCGGTTGTTGCTGCGCCATGCCGAACTTTTCCGGCGCGGCTTGCATGCGCGCTAAAACTTTTTCAGGATGCGACAGGAGCGCGGGGCCCGGCAGCTCGGGATCATTCGGATAAGCTGCGAGCATCAATTCCCACTCTGGAATATAGAGCAAGGGCGGGCCGTAATGCGGCGCGGCAAAATCATGTTGCGCGATTTGCGTCACATACGCCTTGGTCTTTGGGTCGGAAGTCAAGAGCCAGCCGAAGTAGAGTTGATCATCAGGGTGCCCGTCGTCCACGTGCGTGAGATGCGCACGCAACAACAACTTGCAATCGCGTCCGGGACGATAATGCAATTGCTCGATTTTGCAGCTTTCGATGCGCTGTGCTTGAGCGCCGGAAAAAGCGCCCACATATTTTTCCAGCTTGGCGGCCATGGCTTGCGAGTCTGCGATCTCGTGCAATTGGGCGAATTCACAATCCGCCGGAATCTTGTCACGCTTGGACATAAGGTCTTCCTTAAACTGCAACGGCCATTTGCAAGGAGTTCTCCGTCAAGGCTGCCCGCGCTGGCTCTTCCGGTTCCGGCAAAGGACGGAGCTGCAACTCATACAACTCGCGATAGGAGCGGCTCGTGCGCAGCAACTCTTGATGCGTGCCGAACGCGGCATCGCGGCCCTTTTCTAAAACCAGAATTTTGTCTGCGCGCGAAATCGTGGAGAATTTGTGCGCAATGATAAAAACGGTCTTGCCTGCCATCAAACTCTCCAAGGCCGCGTGAATATTGGCTTCGGTGCGCGCATCCAAAGCCGTGGCCGGTTCATCGAGAATCATGATCGGCGTGTTGCGCACGATCGCGCGCGCAATGTTGAGGCGCTGCTTCTGTCCGCCGGAAAGGTTGTCGCCGCCTTCGGCAATCATCGTGTCGTATCCCTCCGGCATCGCCATGATGAAGTCGTGCGCTTGCGCGAGCTTTGCGGCTTGCATGATTTCCTCCTCCGTAGCGCCGGGCTTGCCGAATGCGAGATTCTCGCGCACGGTTTTATTAAACAAACGCGCGTCTTGCATCACCACCGTCATTTGGCTGCGCAACGATTGCAGCGTGAAATTGTTGCTCGGCTGGCCGTCGAACAAAAGCTCTCCGCGCTGCGGCTCGTAAAAGCGCAGCAACAGATTCACAAACGTGGATTTGCCCGCGCCGCTGTGGCCGACAATCGCAATGACCTCTCCCGGCGCAATCTTGAGATTCAAATTCTTGAAAACTTCCACGCCGGGGGCGTATGCGAAATCGACGTTGCGAAACTCAAGGCCGCCTTGCAGCGGCGGCGCCGGCAACGCGTGCGGCGCGTCGACGACGACATTGTCGTATTCCAGCAACTCCAAGATGCGTTCGGCGGATACTTGCGATTTTGCAATGTCCAAAAACATTTCAGCGAACTTATCGAGCGGGCTATAAAGTTTGCGCAAGTACGTCGTGAACAGCACCACCGTGCCGATCGAGAGCATGGCCTCCAATGCGAGATAGCCGCCGCAATAAACCACGCCTGCGGTTCCCACCGCGGTGAGTATATCGGTGACGCGCTTGAAAATTTTGGAGAGCTTCATCGCTTCCAAACCGGATTGCAGGCTCTTGCGGTTTTCCGCTTGAAAGCGCGCATGCTGCAAATCTTCGCGGCCATAGGCTTGTACGAGCGCCATGCCGGTCACATTCTCGGAAATCAAGGAGGTGACATTGCCTTCTTTGCTCCGCTTCTCCTTTGTGGCCTTGTGCATGCCGCTGCCCGTGCGGCGATTGTAGTAATACAAGATCGGCATGACGGAGAACGCAATGAGCGCGAGGCGCCATTCAATCGACAACATCACGACCATGTGCGTCACGATGATGAGGATGCGGCCGAAAAATGCGATCGGCGCGCCGATGAGCAGCATGGGCAATTCGCGCAAATCCGAGGTCAAGCGATAAACCAAATCGCCGGAACGAAAGACTTCGTGAAAAGAAAGCGAGAGTTTTTGCAGATGCTTGAAGATGCGCTCGCGAATCTCGGCGCTCATGTTCACGCCCACGATGAGAAAGCCCACCTTCTGCAAATAGCTCACAATGCTGTCCACGCTGCTGATCACCACAAAAGCAATGGAAAACACGGCCAGCAACACGGTCGGCTCGCTGCCGAACCATTGCTCGAGGAAAGCAAACTTGTGCGGCAAGGGCTGCTTTAAAACGACGTGGTCGAGGATCATCGTCAACGCCCACGGCGTGATCAAAGACAAAAGCGTGGTCAAGAGCAGTGAGCTGATTGAAACGGCGAACAGCTTCCAATTGGTCTTATAATGTGGCGCAAAGACTTTGTATGAGCGCTTCAGAATTTTCCAATTTATGTTCTCGAGCTTGGCCGCTTGCTGTTTTTTGTCCTTATTCTTCTTCTTTGTTTTTTTGTCCTTCTTGCTCATCTAAATCTCCAAGACTTCATCTCACGCATAAACGTCGAGTAACGTCCTTGTGCGAATTTTTTTGGCAAGCGCACACACTCGCTCGCCGAGCATGAGTTCGATTTGCGCCCTTCACTTCGCCAAAATCATTTTGCGCAGCAACACGGCGTCGCCCGCTTGCAATCTGAAAAAGTACAAACCCGCGGGCAGCCGGCTCGCAACGAATTCTCGCGTATATGCTCCCGGTTCGTGCGGGCCGCGCGCGAGGGTTTGAATCTCCTGACCGAGCATATTGAACACTTGCAGAGTAACCTCGCTCGCAGTGGCCACGGTGTAACGAATTTTCGTGGAGGGTTCGTGGCCGTACGCCCGCGCCCTGGAAGCCGAAACAGGATTCGGATAATTCTGCAGAAGCTGAAACGCATTGGGCTGCAGCTCTGCGCGTTCATCAACGTGTGTCGGCGTACCCTGAATCACATACTTGTAGAGAAAAGCGCTGGACCATTGCACCAATTCCTCCATGTGATCGGACAAATCGTGATCTCCGCCCGGCACCGGACGGAAATCGTATGGAATACCGACTTGCTCCGCGCGATTCTTGATTGCTACGGCGCTCGCGTATGGAACACTCTTGTCCTCGGTGCCGTGAATGATGAGCACCGGCGGCTCGCCGGGTTCCATCTCGGAAACTTCCATCATGCCGGCCATCTCAATACATGCTGAGACCTCGGAAGAATGACCGGGGCTGCCGCTGTTGCCCTCGGGTTCGGCATAGGTGGCGAACAGCGCTGTAATGCCGCCGGCCGACTTTCCGCCTACTGCGATGCGCGTCGTGTCGATGCGATAGGTTTTGGCGTGCGCGCGCAACCAGCGCACTGCGGCTTTGGCGTCCTCATATGCTTGGCGAATCGCGTCCGGCGTGATGCTGCCGTACAAGCGATATTCGATCGAGGCCGTGACGTAGCCGCGCTTGGCAAAACGCTCGGCAAGCGTCACAAAAAAACTATTGCTCTTGTCCTTAACTCCGCGAAAGCCGCCGCCATGAATCCAAATCACGACGGGACGCCATAGCTCGGTATCGCCGTCGGGTTGGTAGAGATCCAGCAATAAAATTTCTTCTTTGCCCGTGCCGAGATTGACGGCTTTTCCATAAGGAATGTCTTTCGTGACCTCAACGGTCTTGAAGACCTCGTCTTGATATCTCTGAGCCGTGTTGCCCGTTTGTCCACAAGCCAGGCCGGCGCAAAAAAGAAATGCTAGAGCATAAAAAATTTTCATCATGCTTCATCCGTGAAGTAAAGTGCATTCATCAAAATGAAACGTCTTGATAAACAAATCTGCAACACCAGGCAGGCGGCAATCGCCCGAGCTTTTCTTCAATGCTTCAACGCCTAGCTCAAATAGTCGCGATTGCTTCCTTCGCCGTGCCGCCATTGCCATTCGTATTTGCCAACTCGGCGTTCAACTCGCGTTGCCAGCCGTATTGCAGCTCGTACAATTCGCGATACTGCTTGCTTGCGCGCAAAAGTTCTTCGTGTGTGCCGAAGCATGCGGCTTGGCCTTCGTCCAACAAAAGAATCTTATCCGCATTCATGATGGTTGAGAACTTATGCGCGATAATGAATGTGGTTTTTCCGGCAGCCAAATGATGGATCGCGGCATTGACTTTCGCTTCGGATTTTGCGTCGAGGCCGGTGACCGGCTCATCCATAATGACCAGCGGGGTATTGCGAATGATCGCCCGCGCAATGTTGATGCGCTGTCTTTGTCCGCCCGACAAGTTGTTGCCGCCTTCAACAATCATCGTCTCGTACCCTTCCGGCATTGCCATAATAAAATCGTGGGCTTCGGCGCTCTTTGCCGCGGCCACGATCTCCGCTTCCGTCGCGCCGGTTTTTCCGAATGCGATGTTCTCACGAACGGTTTGGTTGAACAGCGGAGCATCTTGCAGCACGATGGTCATTTGCTCGCGCAGAGATTTGATAGTATAGCTTCGCACGTCCTGGCCGTCGATCAAGATTTCGCCTTTCTGCGGATCATAAAAACGCATGAGCAAGCTGATCAGCGTGGATTTGCCGGCGCCGCTGTGGCCAATAATGGCGATCATCTCGCCCGCCGGCGCGCGCAGATTCAATCCCTGCAATACTTCTTTGCCCTTTCTGTAGCCGAAGGTGACGTTGCGAAATTCGATGTGCCCTTGCAGCGCAGGCGCGGGCAAAGCGTTGGGATGATCCTGCACGATTTTGTCATTCTCTACCAGCTCCAATAGGCGTTCGCCCGAGGCCATGGCTTTGGCGAGATTCAAAAAGATGGAACTGAATTTTTCGAGCGAGCCATAAATGTCGCGCAAATAAGCCGTGAATAATACCAGCGTGCCCGGCGAAATCTCACTGCCGAGTGCGTAGCGCCCGCCGAAGTAAAGCACTCCGCCGGTGCCCAAGATCACGAGAATATCAACAACTCGACTATAGGTGCGGTGCATGCGAAACGCCTCGACTTGCGAGCGCAAGCTGAATTGGTTTTGCGCACTCAAACGCGCGTGCTCGGAGTCTTCGCGGCCATAAGCCTGCACCAACGCCATGGCATTGACATTTTCCACGAGCATGGAAGCCAGCTCGCCTTCTTGCGATCTCATCTTGGTCATCGCTTTTTTCATGCCCGCGCTGAAATATTTTGTGGCGAGATAAATAAATGGCACGGTGGTCAACGCGATGAGCGCCAAACGCCAATCCAGCGAGAGCATCAAAATTGAATAGCCGGCAAAGGTTACCAAACGGTGGGTGAGGTCCTGCGGAAACTCGATCAAAATGCTGCTCATCTGTTTGGCGTCGGAAGTGAGCAGATACACGAGATTGCCGGAACGGGAGGTCTCGTGAAAGGAAAGCGACATGCGTTGCAGTTGCGCAAACACGCGCTCGCGAATGTCGGCGTTGATGCGGTCGCCCGTGCTCGAAATCCAAAATTTGTTGATGTACGTGAAGAATGACTCCAGCGCGATGACCAGCACGATCGCAACGGAGAGCAAGAGCAGCAGCAGCTTGGGATCATCCTCCAGCATGGGATTGAGAAAGTGCAGATTTGCCGGCAGACTTTCGTCGAGGATGACGTGATCTAAAATGAGCTTGAGCGGCCAAGGGCGCAACATTTCCGTGGCGATGCCGGCCAACAATGCAAGCCCGGCGACGCTCAAAGTCCTCCAATACTTTTTATAGTGCCGCCCGAAAATCTGATAGATTCTGAGCAGCGCGCGTTTATTGACCTTTTCTTGAATTTCTTGTGTATTCGTCTTACTCAACTTCTCATGCTCCTTCTACTCTTTTGCATGCATCAGCGCCAGTCCGGCTTCCAATAATTTCCGCACGAGCGCGAGCCGTTCCGCGGCGTTTTGCAAACGAAAAGCAATCATGGCGCGGCGCAAGTAGGCAAAGGCTTGATAGGTGCTCAGGCCGGAAAGAGCGTGCGTCGGCGTGGCCGCAAGATATGCTTCGAGAAAGCCGTGGCGCAGCTCGCCGCTGTGTTCGCCAAAATGCGCATTCAGGTTCACAAGAAAATTGCCCACGTCCAACGCGGCGTGCGAGCGACAAAAGCCGTCGAAATCAATGAAGACGGCGCCCTGCGCTGTGATGAAAATTTGCGCAAGATTCAAATCGCCGTGCACCGGACACGACTCTGCAGTGCGCAAACTTTCATCCGCATGCATCATCGCGATCAAGTCGTGAACCAACGGCTTCAATTCAGGGTGAGCTTCCGCGAGAGTTTCCGGGCCGGGATGGCAATACTTGTGCAGATGATCTTGAAAAACTTTCGGCGCTCCCACAGTGGCCGGCAGGCCGTGCAACGCGGCCAGGTTTTTCGCCGCGCGCTGCATGGCAGCAAACAGCTCATCAGGATGGGATAAATTCGCGAGCGCGCGACCAGGGGCCGCGTCTTGCAATACCATGCCCAGCTCTGCAACATATGCCAAAGGCTCCGGCATGGCAAATTCGGAGCGTTGCCGTTCGGCCGTTTGCCAAAGCGCGCGCAGCGTCTGAAAGAGCGCTTGCCCTCGCTCCTTGCGATAAAGCTTGCCGAAAATTCTGCGGCCGTTCCACTCGGCGAGCGGCGAAGACAAATGATACGCCACGACGCTGCGCTTGCCGGGGACGTATTTCAGCAATTCCGAACGGACTTGTGAAAGCAAAACCGGCCTGCTCTCCCGGCGCAATGCCGTAGAGAGCAAGGCAGACATCGCGCTGTTATCCAAAGCGCGGCTCAGACCGGGCAGTTTGCGGTCAAAAGCAGGTGCGCTCAAATACCGTCGATCTCCGTTTTCTCATTCAGTGCAATCGCAACGCCGATGACCTCGATGGTGTTTGCTGCGCGATCGATCTTGTTGATGGCGCCTTGCAGCTCGTCAATGGCGAATCCTCTTGGCTCCTGCACTTTGATTTTCACCGGCACGAAGCCGCTCGCGGGCGAGTAATTGCCCTTCACTTTGATGACGTCGCCGACTTTGAGACCATCCAAGCCGACGTCTTGCCGCGCGAGATTCTTGATGAGCACGCCGCTCTGCACGGCAAACTCGCGCTGCATGACGCGCATGGTTTTGGTCTGCAGCTCGACGCTCTGCAGCTTGCCTTCGAACGAAACGTCTTCTTCGTCCGGCTTCACGACGATTTCCAAAGCCGTGAATTTGCCGCCTTCCAAAGCCTGCCCTTTCACTTTGACGCGTTGCCCGATTTTGAGCTCGCTGAAACCAACAATCTGACTCATGTGTAAATCGCCTCCAAAAAAGTTAGGTAAAATACAACATGCTGCATGGCTGGATTGATGGATTAGTAGCTCGATGGAGCTTTGACAGCGTCGCTCCAGCATTCCATCCATCCATCACTCCACAACTCCATCGCTCCAATCAGCCTTCACTCCGCCTCTTGCAATTCCAAATCTTCAACCTCGTCGTCATAACCGGCCCGGAAGAAATCGCTCGCCGGCGTCACCGCGCTGGATTTGATTTCTTCAATGCAGGCCAGGCCCATTTCGACCATGCGCTTGACCCGGCGTTCCCAGCCGTCTTCTTGCAAGCGCAGGCACTTGCAGGCGCGGCGCAGATGCGTGAGGCCTTCGTACAGCGGCACGCGTTGCGCGACCTCCGGGTCAATGATCGAAAAATACTCATCGAGAAAAACATCGATCAATTCGCTCACCACGGGATGGCGCTTGATTTTGCCTTTAAGGAACACCAGCAAGTTGCCGAGATCGGAAGCCGGATCGCCGTAGCTCAACGCATCGAAATCGATGAGCCACACATTTTCGTTTTCAATGTGAACCTGGCCGAGGTGAAAATCACCGTGCAGTGTGGTCATCTTGTAATCGCCGAAGCTCGCTTCTACTTCATGCGCACCTTGAATGAGCGCCTCCACTGCCGGCGCAAGATTCGGACAAGCCAGCGCAAGAAATTCATGGCGCGGGTGGCAGCGCGTGAGATGATCTTTCACCGTGAAGGGCTTGCCGGGCACCAGCGGGCTTTGGTGCAGCTTCGCCAATGTGCGCGCCACTTGGCGCATGTGCTCCGGCTGCGGCGCTTGCTTCAAAATGTTTTTCACCGGCACGCCGCCCACTTCTTCCTGAAAGAGCATGCACAAAGAAGAAGAGAACTCCAGCGGCTCGGGAATACTGATATTGTCCTGCGCCTCGCGCGAGAAACCGTATTCCCACAGCTTACGCATGTTCTCAAATACGGCCTCGCCACGGTCGGCTTTAAAGACCTTGCCGATCACGCGCCATTCCAATTGCTGCTCGCTTTCCCCCTCCACCGCGTTGATGCGATAACGCAGCACACAACGTTGATTGCGGCGGCGCATCACTTCGATGCGAACACCCGCGACGCGCCACGCCTCGCCCCAAAACTCTTTGAGTAGAGGCGCGAAGGCTTCGGCCATCCGCGTCTCATTCATGGCCGTTTCCAGCGTATACAGCTTGTCTTTGAATTTGAGTGCTTCAGACTTCGATGCAGAAGACATGATGTGACCCTTCAAATGATTCTCACACTAAGCAGTCCGCCGCCGCTACGACGTGGCGTTGCAAAATTGTCCGCTGCATCCCTTCAACGAGACTTCAAAAAAAGCGAAACGAGAAATAAAACTCGTACAACGAGGGGTCCGGAGGCGTGAAGATCACCGAACTCGATCGTCAAAACTTACCCTTCAAAATGCGTCATTGCGCTCTCATAGCGCGAGGCTTGCTGGTCGGAAACCCTCGTCTGCTCGCCGAAGAGCGGAAACGGCGAGAACTCCGTATTGCCCATAGCACGGCACAAGGCTGCTCCGATCTGCTGCACGTTGCGCAGCGCGTCGTAATCCTTTTCTACTTTCGCTCTGCCGGCCCGGCCAAGCGCACGCGCCCACTCCGGCCGATCCAACAAAAGTGCGATGCCGTTTGCGAATGCAGAAGGATCCTTTTCCGCAACGAGCACGCCGCTCACGCCGGTTTCCACGCATTCCGGTATGCCGGAAATGTTGGTGGAGACGATGGGGATGCGCAACGCCATGGCTTCCACAATGACATTGGGAATGCCATCGCGGTCGCCGTCTCTCTGCACCTCGCACGCCAAAGCGAAAATGTCCGCGCGCCGATAATACGCGAGCAACTCTTCCTGTGACATCGCACCGAGCAGCTCGATGCGATCCTCCATTTTGAGCTTCTTGATCAAGCTGCGCAGCTCAATCTCCATCTCGCCGCCGCCAATGAGGTGGCAATTGAAACGATAGCCGCGCTCGCGCAGCAAGTGCAGCGCGCGAATCAAAACCGGAAAGCCTTTCTTCGGCACAAACCGGCCCACGGAAAGAATGCGCGGGCAATCGTTCTTGCTCGCGTGTTCCTGCAGCGGAAAGCTCTCCAAATTCAGCCCATGATAAGTGCAAAACACTAGCGCTTGCGGCCCGCCAACTTTTTGCAAATATTTTTTATTGAAATCGGTGCACGTGGTCACGAACTGCGCTTTCAAAATCTTTTCGCGCAAGAAATCGTGTTCCTGCACATAGATGTCTTTCGCGTGCGCACTGAAGCTGTACTTCACGCCCGTGAGCCAGGAGGCAAAATAGGCCACCGTGGTCGGGCCGTGGCTGAAGTGCGCGTAGAAGTGTGCGATGCGAACGCGCTCGCCAGATTGCTCTTTCTGTCCGTTGCCGTTCGCGCGCGTCGCATGCAGCGCAAGATGATTTTGCACCATATAGGCCGCTTGTGCGAAGCGTTTAATCGTGGAGGAGCTCCATTGCCGCAAGCTGCGCCACGCCGCAAAACCAAACGCCCGCGTATAAACGCCGGGGCGCCGCCACCACAGCTTTATATTCGCTTTGAGGAAAGCCCAAAAGAACGGCCAGAAATAATCGGGAATGTAGGTCACTTGCGCGCGCACTTTGCGCACGCTTTCATGCACCTTGGCTTCGCCCGGATTGCGCAATGCAAAAATGTGCAGCTTGAAGCCCAGCTTCTCCAGCAAGAGCATCTCATTGATGATGAACGTTTCGGAAAGGCGCGGATAACCTTTCAGCACCACGCCCACCACTTGATTGGAAGTCGTGTTCATGCCGGCACACCGGGTTGGAGTCTTTGCGCGACGAGGCTGTCGTTCATCTTCGCCAGCAGCGCGGAGGCCGTGCGCGTGGCGCCGTTCAAGTCCGGCAACATGGCCTCGTTCATGCCGTTGCCGTTGCGCAGCTTGTCATGGATCAGCTCGGCAAAACGTTCCGCGTTGAGATGGTTCGGATGAATGGTGCTGAACAAGCCGCGCTCCGACATGATGCGCGTGCGAATGGTTTGTTCCGCGCTCGGTCCCGGGCGCGGCACAATGAGCGCGTTCTTGCGGAAACGCAGCACCTCGCTGATCGTGTTGTAGCCCGCCATGGAGATGACCAAATCCGCGCGGCGCAAAAAGCGAATGCTGTCCTGGCCCATGCGCGAAACCACGATGGGCAACCCGCGCGCTTTGTTCAACAAGAGGGCGCGTTGGTCTTTGTGCATGAACGGCCCAGTGGAAACGAACGCATTGAATGCAACTTCACGCCGCAAGAGGCGCACGGCGTCGATGAACTGATCCATGAAATATGAGGCATCCGCGCCGCCGCCGCCGGTAACGAGCACGAATTTGCGGTGGTCATTGGCGAACAAATCGTGCAGCACTTTATCGGTCAACGGCGCCTCGGTGGAATCTTCACGGCACACGTAGCCGCAATAACTCGCCTTGGCCACCAATGCGGGCGGAAAGTTGTATTCGGAGATGACGTCGTAAACCTCGGCGCATCCATAGATGTTGATGGCGTCGTAATACGTATCCGCCGCGGCAAACGCGCCTTCATTCTGCCATTGCTGATGAATCACATTGGGCGCGCCCAAAATGTCGCGAATGCCCAGCACGATCTTCGTGTGCGGGCTGTGCTTCTTGATGAATTCGAGCGGCATGGCCAGCTCGCCGAGCGCGCCGTGCGGCATATGATCGACCATGAAAATGTGCGGCTGAAAACTCAGCGCGACGTTTTTGATGATCTCGGAGCGAATCGTGAGCAGCTCGCGATAAGGCATCGTCAAACGATCCGGGCGCCACACGCCGGTATCCACTTTCACGATGGTGGGAATTTTGACGAAGTCGCATTTCGGCGGCATTTTGAAAAACGGCGCCACCGGCGAATCGGCAATAATCAGAATCGAGGCTTCCGGGCTGCGCTTCTTGATTTGTAGGCAGATGTTGAGATTGCGCCGCAAATGCCCAAGGCCGAATCCGTCTTGGGAGTAGATCAAAATTTTGGGATGTGTTGTGCTCGACATAAGAAATTTCATTAATCAAAAGAGGCTCTGGCATTCCCGAAGCTTCGGGAACGCTTCGAAACCGCTTAAATGCTCATGGCGCCGTGAGGCGAAATGCCCCTCGCACAAAACGGAAGAATGACAAGGCAACACTCTTCAAGCCAACGCCGCGACCGGCGCATGCTGCTGGCGGTCCGCCAGCAAGCGCGTGCGCTCAACGATTCCCGTGAAGCCGTCTTGCGGAAGCGCTTCGTATTGGGCTTTGTGCACGAGGCGCGGACCTCCGAACAATAGCTTTGCAAACTGCTCGCGCAAAACTTCGGGACGAAAATCCGCGGGCGCGAGCACGGTCACGAGTCCGCGCTCGTGCAGCAACTTCGCGCGATGAAAATTGTCCGGTTGTTCTTTGTGATTGGGCACCACCAACGCATGCTTGCGATGCGCCAGGACTTCACACATGACGTTATAGCTGCCGGTGGAAATCGAGAGATCGGCAAACTTGAGATAGTGTAACATGTGCTTGTCCACGCGGTGCAGAATCACGTTGGGCAATCTTTGGGCACGCGCCAGCAACGCGCGTTTTTCCCGGCTGCCGATCGTCGGGCCGGCAAAGACAAAACTTTGCACCGCCAAATCCTCCGCCTTTTCGAGAAAACGCAAATAGGCGTCGATCAAAGGATAATCACTCGATTCGCCGCCCGCAGTGAGCACGACGACCGGCTTATTGCGCTGCAAACGCCCGACTTCCACGCGCACGCGTTGCGGCGGAACGACTTGACGCGCAAGATAACCGGTGTAGCGCAGCTTGCGCGCGAGATGATCCGGCATTTGATAAGCCGAGGCGTAATCGCACATGCTCTCCGCGCCATAAATCAATATCTCATGCGCGTGCTCGAACGCTTCGAGCACGCCGTTCGCGGCCCAGTGCCGCACGACGTATTGCGGATCGCCGAGAGTATCGGGCAAGCCCCACAATACTTTGGTTTCGGGCAGCTCATCGGTCACGCAACTCAAGATTTTGCGCATCTCCGCCGGTATGTCGAGCAAGCTGTCGTCGAAGATCACGATGCTCGGCCGGAAAGTTTTGAGCGCGCTCTGCGCGATCTTGCGGCGAATGCGCAACGTATTTTCGGCTTCCAAATTCAGGCGGCCGTTTAAGTATGACTCGTGGTCGCGAATGCTCAAGCTGGGCAAGTGCACGTAATCCGTGCGCTCGGGCAGCTTGAATCTTCCGATATTGGAAAGGTCGGTCAACACCAGAATCGAACAATCTTGCCACGCTTTGGACAGCGCTGAGGCCACGGATAAAGTTCTCAGCGTGTGCCCCCAGCCGAGGCTGTCGTTGCTATACATGAGAATCCGGAGCGAGGACATAAAACGTTCCCTAAATTGCTCATCGTAACAAAGCTTTCGTGATCGTCCCTTGAGGATTTAACCGCCCGAAATCACCAGCATGGCAAAACCGGGAGCGCTGCAACAATGAGCGCCGGCATGTATGAAATGAAGTTTTGAACGAGAAAGAAAAAACGAGTCAGTTGTTGACCGAGCACACATGATCCGCACACACAGTTCCTACCGCCAACTGTCGAATCCGCCCATTTCGTGCCGAACTCAAAGCCCGAAAAAGGCTGCCCATCTGTGTAATCAGTCCGTTGACTACGACGAGGGTAAAACTTGAGGCGGGATACGCACAAAAAACGCTGCGATCCTTGCAGTTCATTAAAGCCCCATGCCGCGCGACGTGAAATATATCAAGCTATGTACCGCCACAACGTTCGCATACGGAAGTGTGGATTAAATTATTATGAAGAAATGCCGGTGCATGCGGCGGCGAATAATGCAATGTTAATTTTTACAGGCTGAGAATGAATACTGCGGAAGATCACCGTGGGGCGACGCTGCAACGCTCCGCCACTTGCATCGTCTCTCTTGCTGATTGCCTGGCCGGGCTGGCAGTTTTCTAAAAAATTCACCGGTTTTACTCGTTTGCTTTTTTCGAAGGCTTCAGTGCGAATCGAATCCCCTCCTCCCAAAACAAAAAGGGCGAGGCCTGACGGCTTCGCCCTTTTTTATTCGAATCCACTAACATTGCGCACCATCCGTCCCTTACCGCAAAACGGTCATCACCCTCGTCTGCCGATTCAACGAAGCCGTTAACGTGAAATCGCCTTGCTTGATCTCTTCCAAAATCTCGAGCGAATAGAGATATTTACCGCTGGGCACCGGTTCGGAGTTTTCATCGCGACCGTTCCAAATTAAAGGATGCGTACCCGCGGACAAAACGCCGTCGTGCAATGTGCGCACGGCCTGGCCGAGCATATTATACACTTTTATAATCACGCGGCTCTCCTGACGTAAGCGGCATTCGATCACCGTTTGCTGTGCGCCCGAATTTAGATTGAGAGGGTTCGGGTAATTGTTGACCAACTCGAAAAGTCTAGGCTGCTCACTTTCGTCCTTCGCCTGCAATTCCAAATCTTCAACGAGCACAAAGTACATGTTGAGCGGCGTACTGGTCTTCACACCATTGGCCATATTGCCGCCGAGTTGCACGCGCCCGGGAGAGAATCGGCCTTTCCAAACTTTCATCGGTACGTTGCTCCCACCACTCGTTGCCACGGTGATTTTCTGGTTGTTGTCGAGAAAATTGTCGCGCAGCCATTGCGGCACTTCTGTAGCCCGGCTGTCATAGATCACGTACACGTCCGCAAGGTGATTGAGGTTGAATGCAAAAAAGTTTTCGGATTTCATTTGCCGGTCGCGATTCGCAGTGCGGAACATGAGCTTGTTGCGCAGCCGCGCGGGCACGTGCGTGACCGTATTGGCGAGGTCCATATAATGTTTCTGCCCAACGCGCAGCGTGTCCATGAGATAATATTCCGGCGTCCACGAGGAAATTGTGAGATTGCCGTTTTGTTTGTCGCCGGAGCCTTGCAAGCTATATGGTATGCGCAAAGTGTCGGTAATCGCATTTGCGTTCGTCGAAGCATCCACAATACCGCTGAGGCTCAACAAATAGGCTCGGTTGTAAACGTGCTCAGTGGTGGTCAACGTCACTTCTTGCTCGAACGCATCCAAATGCGCGGAGAGAACATACTCGTTGTCATTGATGCGATAGTTGCCCGCGTTTTCGGCGGAAGCACGCGTGACCTTCTCGTCGAAAGTAACCACGAGCGTTGTCAAATTCGTGAGCGCAACAGAAGTGACGCGCGGCGGCTGAAGGTCTTTCGCCAAAAACCTATAGGAATGAACCGAGGAAGCGGGCATTACATTCGGAGGCGTCGCGCGATCGGCGATTTTGCGCACCGTCAATTGATAGGTGACGCCGTCGGTGTGTGCGCTGGTGTTCAACAACACGCCGCGCTCGTCGCTGTGCAGCGCAACGCTGACGACGTTGATGCCTTGATCAATGGCAAAATTCGCCAGGTTTTCCGCACTGCTGCGGGTGATGATTTCATCGAAGCGGATTTCGACTTGAGTGTGATCGAGCGCGCGCACTTCGGTAACCATGGGCGGTTGCGCATCCGCTAATGCGAACAAATAGCTTGCGGTCGCGGGCGGAACGATGGCATTGGGCGGCGTGGCGAGATCGAAGATCTCTTGCACGCTCAGCGTGTAATTAACGCCGTCCAAATGTGCGGAAGTACTCAGCCGCACCGTGCGGGCGTCTCCCTGCAATATCGCCGAGTTGATGACGATCGGCGGCGAGATGCTATAATTCGCAATCTTCTCCGCCGCGGCTTTGGTGATCGCTTCGCTGAATTGCGCTTCTACGCTGTTTTGATCGAGCGCACGCGCACGGACGAGCGCAGGGGGCGTCGTATCCGCGAGCTGAAATTTGTAGCTCACCGTTGCGGGAGAAACCATCGTGTTGGGCGGCGTCGCACGGTCTTGAATGTTCTGCGCACTCAAAGTGTACGTCGTGCCATTGCTATGAAATGCCGTCGTCAAAATTACCGTGCGTGCATCGGTTTGCAATTCCGCGGAGTAAATGGCGAGGGAGGGGGCGATGCCATAGTTTGCAATCTTCTCCGCCGAAGCTTTTGTTATTGGCTCGTTGAATTGCACTTCGACTTTGTTTTGCGCAAGCGTGTGCGCGCTGACCAGCATCGGCGCGGTTGTGTCCGGAATCAGAAATTGATAACTCTTCGTTGCAGGTGTGGCAATCGTGTTCGGCGGCGTCGCGCGATCTTGCACGTTCTGCACACTGAGCGTATAAGTCGTGCTGTCCTTGTGTGCTGAAGTGGCTAGGATCACCGTGCGTGTATCATTTTGCAGAGTCGCAGAGTTTATGGTGAGAGACGGTGTGAGATTATAGTTGGCAACTTGCTCGGCAGAACTCTTCGTAATCGGCTCGCTGAATTGCACCTCCACTTTGTTCTGATCGAGTGCACGCGCACTGATGAGCGTGGGGGCTTTGGTATCCGGCGCATGAAATTCATACTTCAGAGTATCCGGTGTGGCAAGCGTATTCGCCGGCGTCGCGCGGTCGGAGATGTCTTTAGCGATGAGTGCATAAGTTTGGCCGTCATTGTGAGGGCCCGTTGTCAAAATCACTGTGCGCGTATCGGCTTGCAGCGCCGCACTATTGATGACATTTGCGGGGATGATCGCATAGCTTGCAATTTTTTCCGCCGAAGCCTTTGTTACCGGCTCGCTGAATTGTACTTCGACTTTGTTTTGCGCAAGCGCCTTTGCGCTGGTGAGCGTGGGCGGCGTTTTATCGGAAACCGGCACTTGCGCCGACACTTCTACCGAGAACGCACTTTCATTGCCGGCCGTGTCGTATGCCGTCACCGCAAAATAATAGGTCTGCCCTTCCGCGAGATTGTTGAAGGCATGTTTCAACGCAAGCTTGACATCGATATGGGCGAGATACTTTCCCGATTCTTGACCATAATAAACTTTGTAGCCCGCGAGATCGGGTTCCTTGTTCGCTTCCCAACTAACCTCCAGATTGCCTGCCAGCGCGGAAGAGAAAAGTGTTTGCTCGACTCCACACAAAAAAACTAGTGTGAAAAAAAAGCCTTTTAGCAACGCTCGGCGCGAGTTGAAACGGCCATGTGCCAATGAGCTTTTTTTCCATCTACAAAGCATACGTTGCGTAGCATCCTGCATTGCGTTCAAGGCCTCCAAACAAAAGCGTATTTGTGATTACAAAAAGATTCGATGTTGCCGCCTTGCGCAAAGCCGATGCCAGCTAGCAAACGTGTTTGCTCAGCAAAGCAAATTCAACAATTGTGTGCGCGTGCTTTCAAATGAAAGAGAAAGTGCATGGCAGGATTACTGCGCAGTAATTCGAAAGCGTAGAATGAAATTGTTTGGTGGGAAAAACAAAACGAGTGGCGCTCATAGTTCATCACTCGTTTTGTTTGCACAAGCGTGCGAGTGAAATCTGGCAAAAGTGCCTCGCGGCAACAAGCCATTTTAGCAACGCGACTGTTCCGTACAAAAACGACTGTATCAGGAGTGCAAAGTCAAGGCCTCGCAATGGTTCGCCTGGAAATGTGCTTCTTCTCGGTGGAGAAACCATGTCATGCTGTTGCTTTTGCTAGCGAGCGGTTTCGGTTACGGTTGCCCCTCGAGGAGCGGGGATAGAATTGTGCAGCGGACATTCTCGTAGTGAAAGGAATGATTGCGAATCCCAACAGAATGAGAGGAAAGAGGCGGTATCGAAGTGACCTCGTGCGAGGTGAGGTGCAAGGCCATCAAGATGGCACGCCGAAAGAAAATTGTGGCAACCCGCTTGCTTCAAAAACAAAACGGGCGACGAGGTGATCTCGTTGCCCGTTTTGGTCCCACTATCGTGTGAAAGAAAGCTCGCGCGGAGATTCTGCGCAAAGATGCTCTCCGCAATGCAACTGCTGCGCGTTATGTCGGTTGTATCAACAGCGGAGAGTTAGGTGTTTTTCTTCCACGTGGGATGTGTGATGCTATGGTAATTGATTTTGTAATTCAAGGCACGCGGTGAAATGCCGAGCAACTGCGCCGCGTCTTTCTGCACCCAATTGCGCAACTCGAGCGCGCGCAGAATGGCTTCCTTCTCAATTTTTTCCAAATTCAAAGTATCGAGATTGAGCAGATCGCCATCGGTGGAGCGGCGGCGGTCTTTGCCGCCGGCGGCAAAATAATCTTTGCCGGCCATGGACAAATCTTTTGCGGTGATTTCTTCACCTTCTTCGGCAACGAGCACCGAGCGCTCGACCAAATTTTTCAGCTCGCGAATATTGCCCGGCCATTGATGATTGCACAGCAAATCCATGGTCTCGGGCCCGAAGCCTTTATTCTTCTTGCGAATCTCGCGCGAGAATTTGCGGCGAAAAAATTCGGCAATGAGCGGGATGTCCTCGCGTCGCTTGCGCAATGGCGGAATGTGCAAGGTGACGACATTGAGGCGATAGTATAAATCCGCGCGAAAGTTGCCAAGCTCGATCTCGGTCCACAGATCCTTGTTCGTGGCGGCGATGACGCGCACGTCCACTTGAATGGATTTGTTGCCGCCCAAACGGCTGAAGTTTTGGTCCTGCAGCACGCGCAGAATTTTGGCCTGGGTAGAGATGTGCATGTCGCCGATCTCATCCAAAAAGAGCGTGCCTTGGTCGGCTTGTTCGAACTTGCCGATGCGCATTTGATAGGCGCCGGTGAAAGCGCCCTTCTCGTGCCCGAACAATTCGCTTTCCAGCAAATTTTCCGGCAGCGCTGCGCAGTTGACTTTCACGTAAGGTTTGTCCGCGCGATGGCTGATGAATTGAATCAGGCCGGCGATCAATTCCTTGCCCGTGCCCGTCTCGCCTTGAATAAGAATCGTCGCGTTGCTTTTCGCGACTTTTTTGATTAGGGAAAAAATTTCTTTGATTTCCGGACTGCGACTCACCAGCGGATAGTGGTAGTCAAAGCCGAAATTTTTTCCCCACGAACTCTCCGCATCCGGCGGGATGGCTTCCAGTTCGAGTTCTTTGTCTGTTTCTGCTGCTTCGATAGTTGCCACGATGCTTTTGCTCGCTGTTTGAACCCGGCGTTCTTCGTCCTTGAAAGTAACGTCCGGTTTTTCGAGCTGCCCGTCTTCACAATCCGATCGCAAAGAAATGGGCAGGATCATCTCGGACGACCTACCTGTCGAACCGTTAAACATTCACCCCTCTTCAGAAAGTTTTCATCATGAAACGGGTTGTGCCTCGCGTGTGGACTTCATCAGCAAGGATTTTTTCGATGGGACGACTAGACTCTAGTCGCGTTCGCGTTTGCCCGACCGCAGGCGCGCGCGGCAAATCACTTCACAAGCCGCTTACATTTTGGCAATCATCATACCAGCATTGCCCTTGAATTCGATCACGTCGCGTTCGTTTCAGCTCCGTAAGAATTTATCGACGTGATGAAAGACCGATCAAGAATACAAAGAGTTACACTTTCGAAAGCTCTGAATCATGGCTTGAAGCTCCGTGGACAACTGTCTCTTTCGTGTTCATCCTGAGTAATTTCGAGTTTTAGCAGTCGCAAAGCGAGACGATTGTCTTGCCGTGAAACAAGCTGACTTACATTTTAGTAGCCCATCACGAACATAAGAGAGTATCAACATTCGAACACAAATGCGGAAATGAAATTGCCGGGGCTTTGTAAAATTCTTACCAACTTGTAGGAGCAGTGATTGCAGAAATGATTTTGACTCAATTCTTTTGGCTCAAATCCACGCTCTGCGCATAGCCGGTCATTTCCAAATAGCCCATGCCGCGAATGGGCGCGCCTTTCACTTTTCCGCGCACTTCGATATAGCCTTCCCAATAAATCACTCCGGTGGTCTTGCGCGTGTCCAATTCCTGATTTTCAACCGGAGTGGTCACGTGCAATTCATAGTCTGCAATTTTGAGACGCCAAGCGATCGGATACCTCCCTCCTGTCGCAGCGCTGCGCCACCAACTTTGCGGCGAAGCTTCGATCGCATCAAAGGAGAGCGGCTTCGGACTGTCACTTCCATGAAGCAACGTTCCGCCAGAGAAGCGCGAGACCTTGCCCTCGACATCGCGCAATAAGTAAAGCATAATTGCGCTCGAATCGGAAAGGTGAAGGCTGAACCAATCCCAACCGGCAACCTCGCTTTGCTTCACGCTTGAAAAGAATTCGTGATCCATCCAACTCGTGCCTTCAACTTGCACGGTATCCGCGCCGAACAGCAATCGCCCGCTAGTTTTTAGATGCGGCGACGAATAATAATAGGAAGCTTCACCAGCTTGCGAGCCTTTCTGAAGCAAACCATTTTTGCCGTGCAGCATCGGCGCACGAGTCTCAGCCAATCGTAAGTCGATGCTCCCAAACTCGCTTTCCGCTTGCAAGCGCATAGAAGAATTTTCACCCACTGCCGACCAGGCACCGACATGAACTGCAAGAGATTCTTGCACAGCTTCCGCAAGTTGCAGCGCGCCCCGCGACATGCGTTGCTCGTAAAAGAATCTTTGCCCCTCGACCTCCGTGATGGTGAAATGCGCCACATAGCCTTCAGACAACGCCCAACGCGACGCGCGTGCAGGTTTCGCGGCCATGAGCGCATTGCGAAAAAATGTGAGCTGATAACCAAACCGGCGACCATCGGCGCTGCGCAGATTGCCGGTGTAATACCACCATTCCGTTTGAAACTCCCCATGCTTGCCGTGATCGCGCGGAAATTGCCAAACGCGCGGCGCAAGCACTTGCGCAAACTCTCGACTCGGCTGCGACACCTCCTGCGCGAGCGAAACATGCACAGCGAAGAGCACCCACGCCATTCTCACCTTGAACGTGCTCTTCCAAACGGCGAAGCTATTTAAACGCATGATGGCAACTGTATGCTTTGAGGTGTTTGCATGGTTCTTTCAAAATCTATGGAGTCTTCTCTGGGCAGCTCGCTAGCGCGGCAGCAAACAACCGCTTTGTTTGATCCATTGCAATGCCCTCTTGAACAAGGGATGCGAATCATCATTTGGTCTCAACTCATTCCTCCCGCATCGCGCCCGCGATCGGAATCTGTTTCAGCCTGGTCAATGGATAAACCGCGGCGAGCAGCGAGGTCAAAAATGCGAGGCCGAAGGTTTGCAGATAAGCCGCCCCTTCCCAACGGAACGCGATGCTCCAATCAAATGTGCGCAGATTGATCACGTAGATCAAAACAAATGCGAGCGCCGTGCCGGTGGGCAACGCCAGCACTCCCGCAATTGTGCCCATGAGGCCCGATTCCCAAAAGACCATGCGCCGCAATTGCGGAAGGCTCATGCCGAGCGCGCGCAAAATTCCCAACTCGCGCGTGCGCTCGACGAGCAAAGACATGATCGCGCTAATGATGCCGATGAACGCCACAATCGCGGTGAGCACTTGCAGCACGTTCGTGATTGCAAAGGTTTGATCGAAGATGCGCAACACTTCTTCGCGCAGCTCGCGGTTGGAAGAAATATTGACTTCGAATCTGCCCGCCAGCGCACGGCGCAGGTGAGCGAGATACGACTCGGCATCCGCTTCCGGCTTGAGAAAGATGCCGAGATTATTCGCGTGCGAGGGAGCCCAATAGCGCTCATACGTGGCGTGATCCATCATCACCTGCCCCTGCTCGAACGAGTAGTCAATAAACACGTCGGCAATCTGGAAAACTTGCGAGCCGTTGCTCGTACGCAGGGCAATCGTGTCGCCCGCGCTTTTATGAAACCGCCGCGCGAAGGTTTCGGAAACAATCACCTCACCCGCAATGACACGCGCCCAATTGTCGCGGCTGGCATTGCTTTCGAAGAGAAAACGCAACCGATCTTTAACGACCTCGGCGCTGATGGCAATCAAATAAATCGGTTTGCTGCGATATTCAAATTCGGTGACGCCGTACTGATCAATGGCCTCGACTTCCGGTTGTTGCGCCAAGAATGCAATAAGCTCGGGCGCGATTTTGGCCTGCCATTTCGCGGTGGCAAAACCCGAAGCCGCGAGATAAACATCGCCTTCCAAAATGTGATTCACCCACACATTGATGGTGCTGCGAAAGCTCGTAATCATCAAGCGCATGCTGAGCAACATGGACAGCGAGAGCATAAGCGCTGCAATCGCAACTGCGGTGCGACTCAACGCCGCGCGAATGCCGCGCGTGGCGAGCAAACCCGGCTGGCCAGCGTGTTTGAGGCTGATCGGCGCAAGTTTCGTCGTCAACCCAATGCTCAAAAGCGGCGTTGCACAAATCGCCGCGAGGCCGAGGCTGAGCGCGACAAACAATCCGCCCCAAAAACTCTCCGTGAAAAAGTACGCAAGCACTGCCATAAGCAACCACAACACGCCGAGCCATGCGACTTTGGGCGCCCATCTACCCGCACGCGACTCCAGACTCGAACGCCGCACCGCGACCGCCGCGGAAGTGGAGGCCGCCTCGTAAGCTGGCAAGGCCGTTGCGACCAAAGTTGCGAGCATGCCGAGTCCAAACGCCTTGAGCAGAAGTAGCGGATGCAACGCAACGCCCTCGAATTTGAGAAAAACATAAAGCTGCGAAATGGTGCTGCTCACCGCTTTCGTGGTATATTGCGCGAGTAGAACGCCGAGCACAAGCCCGAGTAACGCGCCGACAATTCCGAGCGCAAGCGCTTCGAGCAGCGCCGTGCCCATAATCTGCTTGGGCGTCACGCCCAAACAACGCAAAATGCCAAGCTGCCTGCGGCGATGAATGACCGCAAACAGCATGGTGTTGTAGATGAGAAACATGCCGACAAACACGGCGAGAAACGACAGCGCCGTGAGATTCAAACGGAATGAATGCAGCATATCATCCACGCGCTGTGTTCTGCCGCTTGGGGCGAAGATTTGCAGCGTGGGCGGCAACGACTCGCGCAGTCGCGCAATACTTTGCGCGCTTGCGATTAAATCCATGCGATCGACATAGCCGATTTTGCCCAGCACCTCTTGCGCCGTGCTAATATCGCAGATCGCCAAATGATCGAAACCAAGTTGCGCCAGCAAGTTCTCGGGAATTGTTCCGACCACGGAGAGCGCGCGCCATTGGCTGCCGACGAGCACGTGCAGCGTATCGTCGCTCGCAATGCCATGCTTGCTCAAAAAGCTTTCGCTCACCAGCACGGCGCCTGGCTTGATTAAAACTTGCATGGCCGCAGTTTCAGATCTCGCATCGTGACGCTGACTATTCTGCGACAACGCGCCATAGTCGCGAAACGGCGCTTCTAAAAACGGATCGACACCGAGAATGTGAAGCGCATCTTTATCAGCCTCGCGGCAAGCTGCGACATACTCGATAACAGGCGCGGCCTGCACATTCGGCTGCCGAAGCACCCACGCTGCGAGCGTGTCCGCAATGCCATTCGGCCCGCCGTGAATTTGATGCGTGGCGCGGCCAGTCACGGCTTCGACGCTGCGCCGAAAACTCGCCATCGCGTTTTCGTTGGCCAGATCGATTCCCAACATCACTGCGACACCAATGGCAATGCCCAACAAACACAGAAAAGTCTCGAGCGGGCGGCGGCGCAAATGGCGATAGTTGAAAAGTCGCAGCAAACGAAACATGGTCTGGCCGAATCTGACTGTGGTTGCAGTCCCGAAGTGTCGGGAGGCATGCAAAATTTTTGTATGTGAAGAATCAAACCCTCGACGCCGTCGAAGGTGAAATATTGCTCGAGTACAAGCTATTGAGAACTGTTTCGCTTGCAAGCATCGTAATCTTGCCGTCGCGCACCTGATAGAGACGATCCGCAAAGCGTGCCGCTTCCACGCTGTGCGTCGCGAGCAAAATCGTCCTGCGTTCCTGCACGGCGAGTTGCTTGAGCAGGCTCAAAATGTTCAAACCATTTTCCGAATCGAGATTGCCGGTGGGCTCATCGGCCAAAATCAATGGAGGATCGTTGATCAACGCGCGCGCAATGGCAACGCGCTGTTGCTGGCCGCCGGAAAGTTGCTCGGGAAAAGCCTCGTGCCGATCGCGAATGCCCAAACGCGCGAGCAACGCCACCGCGCGCTCGTGCAAGCCCGGCGCCGGCTTTTCCCGCAACTGGCCCGGCAGCAAAACGTTCTCAATGATAGAAAGCGTGGGCAGCAGATTGAAGAATTGAAAGACGAATCCGATTTTCTCACGCCGCAGCACGGTCAACTGCGTGTCGGTCATCGCCGTGAGCTCTTGATCTTCAAAGTAAATTTTGCCGGAGGTGGGAGGATCGATGCCACTGATCAAATTCAGCAGCGTGCTTTTGCCGGAGCCGCTCGCGCCATAAAGGGCGACGAACTCACCACGGGCAATGGTGAGATCGACTTCGTGCAAAGCATGCGTCGCGTAGGGGCCGACGCCGTAGGTCTTGGAGATGTGTTCAACGCGAATCAAGCACGTCCTCTTCTGCTTGATGGGTTGTCGGAGAACTTAGGCCTTGAATTCCTTTTCAAAAAACAAAGGGGCGCAAATATATGCAGGCAGAGATGAAAAGACAAGTAGAATGATTCAAAAAATTTCTTGCTTCACAACGAAAAAGGGGGTACGATGAGAAGCACATTTTGTGGATGACCAAATGCCAACTGCGCCCGCTGACAAGCTCACCCAGTCACTTACTCAACTCCGAGTTTTCCTCGCCACTGAAGTTTATCCGCTCGAGGCCGTGCTTCTGCAACAAGGCTTTCGCGCGCTTCTGCCTACGCTCGAACAAGAACGCGTGCGCATCAAACAACTTGGCTTCTGGGCGCCGCACTTGCCGCGGGACTTGGGGGGATTGGGCCTGAATTTGTCTGAGTTCGCGCAAGTCAGTGAAGTCCTCGGCACGAGTCCTTTAGGCCATTATCTCTGCAATTGTCAAGCGCCGGACATCGGCAACATGGAACTGCTGCTCGCGCATGGCAATGAAGAGCAGAAAGAAAAATTTCTGCGCCCGCTCGTTGCCGGTGAGATTCGCAGTTGCTTTGCGATGACCGAACCGGAGCACGCCGGCTCCAATCCCGTGTGGTTGAGCACGACCGCGGTGCGCGAGGGCAATGAATACGTTCTCAACGGTCACAAATGGTTTGCCTCTTCTGCGGAGGGCGCGGCTTTCGCCATTGTGATGGCAGTGACCAATCCCGAAGCCAAGAGCCTGCATCAACGCGCGAGTCAAATCATCGTTTCGACCGATACGCCGGGCTTTCGCCTCATGCGCAATATTCCGGTGATGGGCGACATCGGCGAAGATTATTTCAGCCACGCGGAGATTGCTTTGGAAAATTGCCGTGTGCCAATTGCGAATTTGATCGGGCAAGAAGGCCGCGGTTTTGCACTCGCACAAGAACGGCTTGGGCCGGGCCGCATTCATCATTGCATGCGTTGGATCGGCATCTGCGAGCGCGCGTTCGAGCTCATGTGTCAACGTGCCGCGACGCGTGCGCTTGCGCCGGGCAAATTGCTGGCAAGCCAAGAAGCCATCCAACATTGGATCGCAGAATGCCGCGTTGAAATCAATGCCGCGCGTTTGTTGGTGATGGAGGCCGCGTGCAAACTTGAGAGCGAAGGCAGCTATGCTGCGCGTGTGGAAATTTCGATGATCAAATTCTATGTGGCCAACGTGCTGCAGCGCGTGCTCGATCGCGCTATTCAAGTGCACGGCGCACTGGGCGTGACGGATGACACGATCCTTTCGTTTTGGTATCGCCATGAACGCGCCGCGCGCATCTACGACGGGCCGGATGAAGTTCACAAGAGCTTTGTAGCGCGGGAGATTTTGAAGAAGTATGGGGTGGAGCGCGCGTAAGGATGGGGCTTGGAGCATGGGGCTTTTACTTGCTCCAAGCTCCTTGCTCCATGCCCAAGCAAACAACTTTAAACACGAGTGCCGACCATGGAAACCAAAACCCTGTTTGATCTCACCGACAAAGTCGCGCTCGTTACGGGCGGCTCGCGCGGTTTGGGCAAGGAAATGGCGGAAGGCCTTGCCGAAGCGGGCGCCGCGTTGATGCTCATTGCGCGGCGCGAAGAATGGCTCAACCCCACTATTGCAGAAATGCGCGGCCGCGGCTTTCAATGCGAAGGCATGCTTGCCGATGTCGCGAAGGCGAATGACATTCAACGCGCGGTGACGCAAACGATCAGCACTTATGGGCAGATCGACATTCTCATCAACAATGCCGGCGTTTCGTGGGGCGCCCCGGCGGAAGACATGCCGCTCGACAAATGGCAGATGGTGATCGATATCAATCTCACCGGGCCGTTTCTGCTTTGCCAAGCGGTCGGCCGCGAAATGATCAAACGCAAATTCGGACGCATCATCAACATTGCTTCCATCGCCGGCTTGATCGCCACGCTCCCGCGTGTGCAAGACACCGTGGGCTACAACGCGGCCAAAGGCGGAGTGCTCTCGCTCACGCGCGAGCTGGCCGCGAAATGGGCGAAGCACAACATTCGCGTGAATGCCATTGCGCCGGGCTTCTTTTCCACGCGCATGGCCGACAAAGTTATCGCGCATGCGCGCGCGACGATTGAAGCGATCACGCCCATGGGGCGCATCGGCAATCCGGGCGAGTTGAAAGGCGTCGCGGTGTTTCTGGCATCGGACGCATCGAATTACATCACCGGGCAAACGCTCGTGGTTGATGGCGGCGCGAGCATTGTGTGAGCGAAAAACACACCACCTCAGCTTTGATTCATTATGCCCTTCTTGGGATTGTCATCCTGAAAGGAACTTCCCACGTACTCGGCTCTCTTCCCAGCGCGAGGAAAGTTTCCTACGGAATGACAGGCTTTGGATGAAAACTCAAATTTAAATCATGCTCGTATGACGACTCAAGAGTGGCTCGACCAACCTTCTGCTGTGCGTTCCGGCGAGGCGATCAATGTTGAAGCCTTGCAAACGTATTTGCACGAGCACTTGCCGCATCTCACCGGCCCACTTCGTATCGAACAATTCCCGCAAGGTTTTTCGAATCTCACCTATCTGTTGCGCTGCAGCGAGCAAGAGCTTGTGCTGCGGCGTCCGCCCATCGGCGCGAATATCAAAAGCGGTCACGACATGAGCCGTGAGTTTCGCATGCTCTCCGCGCTCATCAAAGTCTATCCCAAAGTTCCGGCTCCAGTTTTATTCTGCAATGATCACCATATCGTCGGCGCGCCGTTCTATCTCATGCAGCGCGTGACCGGCGTGATTCTGCGCAACCCCCCGCCGCGCGGTTTGGCGTTAAAACCAGAATTGATGCGAGGTATCTGTTTCGCACTGATCGACACGATGGTCGAATTGCACAGCCTTAATTATCATGCAGCAGGATTAAATGAACTCGCGCATACCGAAAGCTACGTGGCGCGCCAAATCAACGGCTGGACGAAGCGCTACGAGAACGCGCGCACGGATGATATTCCCGAAATGGCGCAAGCGGCGGCGTGGCTCGCTTCACATCAACCCACAAGCGCTAGCGCAGCGCTCATTCACAATGATTATCGTTACGACAATGTCGTGCTCGATCCGAACGAGCTCACGCGTATCATCGCAATTTTAGATTGGGAAATGGCGACCATCGGCGATCCGCTCATGGACGTGGGCACGACGCTCGCCTATTGGGCTGAGGCAAACGATCCGCCCGCGCTGCGACAGTTCGGGTTGACAAGTTTGCCGGGCAATCTCAATCGGCAAGAGTTCGTCGAACGCTATGCGGAGCGCAGCGGGCGTGAAGCGGGCAAGATGCTCTTCTATTTTGTCGCTGGCTTGTTCAAACTCGGCGTGATCGCGCAACAAATATACGCTCGCTATCGTCTAGGAATCACGCGCGATGAACGCTTTGCTCAACTCATTCACGTGGTGCGCACGTGCGGGCAAACGGCAATGCGCGCATTGGAAAAAGATCGTATTCATCATTTGTTTGTGTAGCCGCGTTACACTTTACACGTTACACGTGACCGCGTGTACGATGTAAAGCGCAAAAAAGATTTCACAGTCATAAAGGAGAAAAGGTATGGTTGAAAGCATGAACCCCATCTTGCTTTGGTTTCTGGTCGGACTGGTCCTCGCGCTTGCCGAGATCGTCATTCCCGGGCTGATCATCATCTTCTTTGGCGTCGGCGCATGGGTTACTGCGCTCGCCCTCGGTTTGGGCGTGGTGGAATCATTCAATGAACAACTCTTGCTTTTTCTTGTTACCTCTTTGCTGTCATTGGTGCTTTTTCGCAAACATGGTCAACGTTATTTCGAAGGCCGTGTAACCGGCACGCTCGCGCCCTATGAATCGCTGGACGATTTTCAAGGCGGCAAAGCCGTGGTGACGACGGCGATCGTGCCCAAACATCTCGGCGGCAAGGTGGAATTTAACGGCACGATTTGGGACGCGGAAGCCGACGTCGAGCTGGCGCCGGGCACAACCGTGCAAGTGCTCAGCCGCAGCAATCTCACCCTAAGAGTCAAACCTCTAAACTAAAAGGAAGCAGTCATGTCCGTTCAAACGCTGGTCATCATTGGGCTGATATTCTTCGCTTTCGTAGTCCTGCTCAAAACGGCCCGGGTCGTGCCGCAGAAAAGTGTGTTCGTGGTGGAGCGTTTGGGAAAGTATCGCGCCACGCTGGAAGCCGGCTTTCACATTTTGATGCCCTTTGTGGATCGCATTGCTTATCGCCATTCACTGAAGGAGATGGCCATGGACGTGCCTCCGCAAAGCTGTATTACCAAGGACAACATTCAAGTGGAAGTCGACGGCATTTTGTATTTTCAAATTGTCGATCCCGTGAAAGCTTCATACGGCGTGAATGATTATGCGTTCGCTTCCACGCAGCTTGCGCAAACCACGATGCGCAGCGAGATCGGCAAGATCGAGCTGGATCGCACCTTCGAAGAGCGCGACAAAATCAATCATGAGATTGTGAGCGCGGTGGACAAGGCGGCGTTGCCGTGGGGCTTGAAAGTGACGCGTTATGAGATTAAAAACATCGTGCCGCCGACCAGCATCAAAGATGCCATGGAGAAACAGATGCGCGCCGAGCGCGAGAAGCGCGCGCTCATTGCCGAATCCGAAGGCGACAAACAAGCGAAAATCAACCGCGCAGAGGGCGATAAACAAGAGGCCATTGCGCGCTCCGAAGGCGAGAAGATGAAACGCATCAACGAAGCGGAGGGCCGCGCGCAAGAAATCGAGCGCGTCGCCATGGCGACTGCCAAAGGCATCCGCGAGATCGCCAATGCCATCAACGAAAAAGGCGGCCTCAATGCCGTGAATCTGCGCATTGCCGAACAATACCTCGGCGAGTTCGGCAAGCTCGCCGCGAAGAACAACACCATGATCATCCCCTCGAACCTCTCCGACGTCGCGGGCATCGTCGCAACTGTCAGCAAGATTTTTACGGCGATGCAGCAGCCGGAGGCGACGCAGTAATTTCTTCACAAGCGCTTAGCCATCACGGAAAAGAATTCACACCCCTACGAGCCGGCGAAGTTGCAGCATAAGGAAGTATGATTTTACCTTCTTATGCTGCAAGTCTTCATTGTATAAAATCGAAGCGCGACTGCGCTGGCGTCATTTCTCAATATCACAACATTACGGCGGGATTGACAGTGTTAGAACAAGAAACCGATAAACCGACTCAGCCGAAGCCGCTGCGGTTGTGGCCGGGCGCGGCCGCCGTGGCGCTGATGTGGCTGCTCAGATACATCGTTCCCCTCATCTTTCCCGACGCCGCCATGTTCGCAATATTTGGCGGGCTCGGGTTCGCGGCGGTGGTGCTCGTGTGGTGGCTGTTCTTCAGTCGAGCGCCTTGGGTTGAGCGTGTGGGCGCTCTCGTGCTGATGGTTATTGCGCTCGCGGTGACCAAGCGCTTTGTGCATCCCTCGATTGCGGGCGGAATGCAGGGCATGTTGTTATTCGTTTACGCGGTGCCGGTTCTGTGCCTCGCTCTTGTTGTCGGCGCTGCGGTCAGCCGCGGTCTCTCTGCCGGAATGCGGCGTGCTACGCTAGTTGGCGCGATCTTGCTTGCTTGCGGAACATTCACAGTCATTAGGACTGCGGGCATCATCGGCATCGGTTCGGAATTCCACTGGCGATGGACGCCGACTCCCGAAGAGCTTCTTCTGGTTCAAGCCCGTGGTGAGAATAAGCCGGAAGAAGCTCCGATATCGCTGCCCACTCCCACAGCAATGGAAACGCCTCTTCCAGCGAAGACCAACACGAAGCCTGCGGCTGATGCATTGCCTTCTTCGGTCGATATCGTGGCTGAAGGAAAAGCAGAGTGGCCAGGTTTTCGCGGCCCCAAGCGTGACAATGTCATTCTCGGTGTGGGCATTGAAACGGACTGGTCTCAATCGCCGCCGGTTGAGTTGTGGCGCAAGCCGATTGGGCCGGCATGGTCCTCCTTCGCGGTCAACGGCAGCCGTATTTATACACAAGAGCAGCGCGGCGAAGAAGAGATGGTTTCGTGTTATGATCTAAACACCGGTGATCTGGTTTGGAGGCATGGCGATTCAGCGCGGTTCTGGGAGTCGAACGCAGGCGCCGGTCCGCGCGCAACGCCCTCCCTGAGCAACGGCCGCGTGTACACGTTTGGCGCAACCGGTATCGTGAACGCGCTTGAGGCTCGCGATGGCTCAGTCGTCTGGTCACGCAATGCAGCTTCGGACACGAAAGAAAAAATTCCGAGCTGGGGATTTGCGGCCTCACCGTTAGTCTTTGGTGATCTACTCATCGCCGCAACTGCGGGCGTGCTCGTGGCATACGAAATCGACACCGGCGACTTGCGTTGGATCGGCCCGACCGACGGTTGGGGCTACAGCTCGCCGCATCTCGCGGCGATCGACGGCGTCACGCAAATTATGCTGCTCAATGGCACAGGCGCGATCAGCGTTGCACCGGTTGATGGCAAGGTGTTGTGGCAGCACGAGTGGAAGAGCGATGGCATTGTGCAGCCGGCCGTGATCGCAGGCAGCGATGTCCTCATTGGCAGCGGTTCCGGCGGCGTTGAAGTCGGCATGCGGCGCATTGCCGTCAGGCACGACTCCGGAGGATGGCGCGTCGAGGAGCGTTGGACATCAAACGGGTTGAAGCCGTACTTCAGCGATTTCGTCGTGCACAAAGGCCATGCCTTCGGCGTTGACGGCAGCATCCTTTCGTGCATCGATCTCACGGACGGCAAGCGCAAGTGGAAGGGCGGGCGCTACGGCGCCGGCCAGCTCGTTCTACTATCTGACCAAGATGTGCTCCTGGTGTTGTCGGAGCAAGGTGAATTGGCGCTGGTCAATGCGACTCCCGATCAGTTCACGGAGCTTGCAAAGTTCCCAGCGCTCGAGAGCAAAACGTGGAACCACCCAGTGCTGGTCGGCGACGTTTTGCTAATTCGAAATGCTGAAGAGATGGTTGCGTTCCGGTTGTCGCGCGTGCGCAGTTGAGATACTCGGTGCGGGTGAAAGAATGGCGAGCATGGCGGAAGCCGGTTCGCACAGGCTGTCGTTGATCACCTTCGGTCTCTTGGTGGCGTTTATGATTTTGGGCTGCTAGGCCTTGTCCGGCGCAAGCGTAATGTGGGCGTTTGGCCTTTGTAACGGTTCGCGTTGCTCTTCAGTGGAGTGATTTACACATTGCGTGAAATCGGCGCGATGGCGCAAATCATTTTTCTGTCATGCTCAAGCTTTTCAACTCACGCGCTTGTGAAACTTGAGCGCGCTTGCCGTAATAATCAACACACCGAAAACCGCAAGGGGGATGATCTCATTCCACAGAAATTTTAGCGGCGTGGCTTTCAGAAAAATTTCACGCAAAAGGTTTACGTAATAACGGAGGGGATTGAGGTAGGTCACGTTCTGCCAGGCCTCTGGCATATTCGCAATGGGCGTGAGAAAGCCGGACATGAGCAGCAAGAAAATCATGAAGAACCATGAAATGAACATGGCTTGTTGCTGCGTATCTGCGAGCGTGGAAACAAAAATGCCGAGTCCGAGCGTGGTGAGAAAATAAATCAGCGATGCGCCCAAAAACAAATAATAGCTCCCCGCCATTTGCAATTTGAACACGAAGAAGGCCACGACCAACATCACGTTGATCTCCACGAAGCCGATCACCACAAAAGGCAATACTTTTCCGAGCATCAACTCGCCGCGGCGAATGGGCGTCACCATCAACTGCTCGAGCGTGCCGATCTCCTTCTCGCGCACCAATCCCATCGAAGTCAAAAACATCGTCACGATGGTGGCGAGCAAGCCGATCAAGCCCGGGATCATATAGTGCTTGCTCTCCAAATTCAAATTGTACCACAACCGCGTTTCACTCACCACTGGCGCGCTCGTCATGCTCACATTGGCGGCGCCCAGCGCGTATGCGCTGAGAATGCCCTGCGCGTATCCGAGCGCGATGCCCGCAGTGTTGCCATCAAGCCCGTCGGCAATGAGTTGAATCTCCGGGCGCAAGCCGCGTGCAAGCTCACGGCCGAAGTGCGGCTTGATGAACAGTCCCACCTGCGCTTGCCATGCGTCCAAAGCTGCACGAATATCGCCGGGGCCCTCGGCATATCCCACCATTTGAAAATAAGGATTGTTCATAAAGTGCCGGCACACTTCGCGGCTTGCAGCGCTTTGATCGGCGTCATAAATGATGAGCTTGACGTTCTTCACATCGGTCGTCATCACCGAGCCGAGAATCACGGTTTGGATAACCGGCACGGCAAACATGATCGCCAGCATCGCGCGATCACGAAAGACTTGGCGAAATTCTTTTTGGAGGAGGTAGAGGATGCGTTGCATGAGAGTTTGCACCGAACGGGTTTTACGTTGCCGTTGTTGCTGGTTGCTTGTTGTTTGATCCTCGATGCTTGATCCTTGTTGCTTGAAGTTCCAGCATCCAGGAGCCAGCATCGCGTCTCAAGTCTCCAGCGTCATCTTGAACTTCTTGGCGCTGATCATCAAAAAGAAAAGTCCCATGACCGTTAGGACGGTGAGGGAAACCCCGATGTGCTCGAGGGTATTGCCCTTCAACATCACACCACGAATCACAGGAAGAAAATAACGCGCGGGGATGAGATAGGTGAAAAGCTGCAGTGCCTTGGGCATCGCTGAAATCGGAAAGATAAAGCCCGAGAGCATGATGGTGGGCAGCAGCGAGCCCATCAGAGCCGCCATCATCGCGACTTGCTGGGTGGCCGCGCGCGTGGAGATCAACAAGCCGAAGGCGAGCGCAACGAAGACGTACACCAAGCTGCTGGCTAAAATCAGGAGCGGATTGCCGATAATCGGCACTTTGAACCAAAAGTGCGCGACGAGCAAAACGATGACGCCGTCAAGGAACGCGAGAAATATGTACGGCACTACTTTGCCAACGATGATTTCTTGCGGCCGCACGGGCGAGACTAATATTTGCTCCATCGTGCCGGTTTCTTTTTCGCGCGCGATGGTGATGCTCGTGAGCAACGCGGAGATCATCATGAGTATCATCGCAACCAAGCCGGGCACGAAGAAGTAGGAGCTTTTCAGCGCGGGATTGTATTGAATCGTGGTGCGCACGTCGATGGGCGTCACAAGGCCGCGCTCGGCGTTGTAATTTTGCAAAACCGCATTCGCGTAATTCTGAATCAACTGCGCCGTGTTGGAGTCGCCGGCGTCGATTAAGATTTGCAAGGCGCTGGGAAGCGGCGTGGCCAGTGTTTGCGCGAAATCGTGCGGGATGAGGAGAGCCATCTTCGCCGCGCGTTGTTGAAACAACGATTCCACTTCCGTTGCGCCGCCCTCAAAATAATTCACCGTAAAAAAGCGGCTGCCTTGAAACGCGCGCACCAATTCGCCGCTCGCGGGAGATTGGGAATGATCGAGCACCACGAGATCGATATTTTGAATCTCCATGTTGATGGCATAGCCGAACATCAAAAGCTGCACGACGGGCATGATGAAGATGATCATCAACGTGCGAAAGTCGCGGCGGATGTGAATGAACTCTTTGCGGATGATGGGGAGAATGCGCGAAGACATATTCCTCTCGTTTATTAGTGACACGGAGAGCGGGAAATGGGGTGCAACGGTGAAAAAGCACGTTTCTCCCATTCACCGGCTCTCCCACTCCTGTCAGCGATCTACCAAATGAATAAACACCTCTTGCATCGAGGCCTTCTGGTGCTGCTGTTTCAACTCTTTCGGCGAGGCCAGCGCGATGATTTCGCCTTGGTACATGATCGACACGCGATGGCAATATTCGGCCTCGTCCATGTAATGCGTGGTCACGAAAATCGTTTTGCCGCGCTCGGCCATGTGATAAATCAAATCCCAAAAATTGCGGCGCGCCTCGGGATCGACGCCGCCGGTGGGTTCATCGAGAAAAATGATCGGCGGATCGTGCAGCAGCGCGCAACTCAACGCCAAACGCTGTTTGAAGCCCAATGGCAACGAGCGCGTCATCATGTCGGCTTGTTCGCGCAAGCCCAACTCCTCCAAAAGTTGTGCACGTTTTTGCAATAACGTTCCCCGCTTCAATCCGTAGACGCCGCCATAGAATTCGATGTTCTCTGCAGGTGTCAAATCTTCGTAAAGCGAAAACTTTTGGCTCATGTAGCCGATGCGCTGCTTAATCTTCTCGTTCTCTTTGTAAATATCGAAACCGGCAACCGTGCCCTTGCCGGAAGAAGGCAGAAGCAAACCGCACAGCATGCGAATCGCCGTGGTTTTGCCTGCGCCATTCGCGCCGAGAAAGCCGAAGATCTCGCCTTGTTGCACGGCAAGATCGAGGTTCTTCACCGCTTCGAATTTGCCGAAGCGCTTGCCGAGGTTTTGGGTTTCGACTGCGTAGTTGAGCATGAGTTCATTGGGAAGAGTACGCAAGCAAACTTTATTTTATCGACGGAATTCCGAGATCCTTGCAGATTTTCTTTGCCAATAGATCGTTTAGTTCGTTGTGTCTCGGAACCGCGGACCTTTTGTTTAATGCCGGATTATGCCACCAGGAATGCCGCCCGCCTTCTCGTAGAAGTTCACAACCGTGTGAACGAAGGTAGCGAATGAAATCGCCGCGTTTCACGCCGCAATCCGTTCTTCTTGATAGTCATCTCCAGCGGCAGCCGTCGCATCTTGCTTATTGAACTCGAGCGCTTCACGCAAGGTTACTTTGAGACTCTCTAATAGCTCCTCACGTGTGGCCTCTTGGCAGTTGATGCCAGGAACTTCAGCGATCCATCCGATCCACCAATCGCCATCCTGTTTGATCACGGCAGTGTAGACGTTATTCATAGAATCTCCTTTGTATTATTGAAGCTGAATATAGAAGCACTAACTCTTTTTCGCCAGAGCTTTTTAATCCGCCAGCTTCATCAACTCCATGAACGTATCTTCGATCCCCGGCTCGATGCGGCGCACGCCGTTAACGGGATGCGGCGCATTGAGGATGATGCGATGGACTGCGTCATGCGCGAGCGGCTTGACAAAGCTCACGTGCAAACAATCGCCGAAAATTTGCACGGAGTGCGCCGCGAGCTCTTTTTTGAAATACGGTAAAACGAGTTGCGGGTTGGGCGAGAGCACTTCATAAAGAACGTGCGGAAAATTTTTTGTGATGTCGCGCGGATCATCGAGCGCGAGCAGCTTGCCTTTGTGCATGAACGCCACGCGATTGCAGAGCAACGCTTCATCCATGTACGGCGTCGAAACGAGAATCGTCACGCCTTCCGAACGAAGCTGCTGCAAGATTTGCCAAAACTCGCGGCGCGAAACCGGATCGACTCCGGTGGTCGGTTCGTCGAGTATCAAAACTTTTGGCGTGTGAATAAGCGTGCACGAAAGCGCGAGCTTTTGTTTCATCCCGCCGGAGAGTTGTTTCGCCAAACGATGTTTGAACGGCTCTATTTTGCTGAAGCGATAAAGCCGCTGCAACCGTTGCGCCTTTTCCGCAGCCGGCACACTGAAAAGATCGGCAAAGAACATGAGATTTTGCTCGACTGAAAGATCGGGATAGAGCGAAAAGCGCTGCGGCATATAGCCCAGCAGGCCGCGAATGACAGGCACGTTGCGGCGCACATCGAACTCCGCAATGCGCATCTCGCCCTCTTCGAGAGGCAAGAGTGTGCAGAGCGTTCGCATCGTCGTGGTTTTGCCCGCGCCGTCCGGGCCAATCAAACCGAACAATTCGCCTTCATTGATGGCAAGCGAAAGATCGCGAACCGCGCAAAGCTCGCCGTAGCATTTCGAAAAATTTTTGATGGCAATGATTTCGGGCATATAAACGTGCGAAAACAAATCGTCAGCGCCTCACACACATCCCTGATTCAATCAGTTTGTTTTGTCGCTGCATCACCCAAGGTTCTTCTCTGCTTGTTTCTCCAAATTGTCTCTTCGCGCGAGGTGACTTAAAGCGCTTCGCATATTTCAAAAAGCAAAGACAAAAACCGAAACAACGGGAACGCCCTGCAAAGCACGAAATTCTACTCCTTCACAACTTTGGCTCCAGCACAATCGACACGGGCATACCGTGCTTCAAAATTTTATTGGGATTGTCGATGTTGATTTTTACGGCATAAACCAGCGCCGTGCGGCTTTCTTGCGTGAGAATATTCTTCGGCGTGAATTCGGCCTTGGTGCTGATCCACGCCACGGCGCCGGTGAGCGTTTGCTCCGTCCCGTCGATCTGCACTTGTGCAGCTTGCCCAATCTGCACTTTCGGCAAATACGTTTCGGAGACAAACACCTTCGTCCACATTTTCTCGAGATCGATGATTTCGACGACCGGCGCGTTCGGCGGAATCGTTTCGCCGGTGTCGTAATAGCGCGTTGTGATCGTACCATTGAGCGGAGCTTTCACAATGGCATCGCTGATTTGGCGGCGGAGCAATTTACTCTGCGCCTCCAAGCTCTTCGCTTTGCTCGCGAGCACCTGCAAATTTTGCCGCGCGGATTCATACGCGGTTTGCGCGCGGTCGAAATTGATTTTCGCGTCATCGCGCGTTTGCTCGCTCGCCGCATTCTTTTGGAAGAGATCAAGGAAACGCTCGTAGCGTGTTTTGGCATATTCGAAATCTTCTTTCGCACGCCGCAGATTCGTCTCTGCCAAACGCCGCTGCACCGCCAATTCTTCCAAGCCTGCCTGTACTTGTTCAAGCTGGTAACTCAACTTTTCCGTATCCACCACGGCTATCGTCTGGCCCAGTGCAACCTCATCGCCCTCGTTCAACACCACCTGCAATAGGTACCCACCTGTTTGCGCCGCCACTTTTACTGCCGTGCCTTCGACAATCGCGCTCGCTTCGAAGGTAGAGTTGTCTTTCTTGTTGCAGGCGCTCAAGAGCAGCAACAAAACGAGCAAAGGGAGTGAAAAGCGCTTCATTACTTCCTCCGAATATTCTCTGGGGTCACAATCTTTTCTGTGCGTCGTCATTCAGTAGGAATCTTTTTCAGATTAATTACGATTTCCAGCGCGCAAAAAAATTCCTTCTGAATGGCAAAAAGCGAGTCGCAAAAAATTATTCTGCAATCACGCCGGTGGCCAGACGCATTTCGCTTTGCGAAACATAATATTGAATCAACGCGCGTTGGAGTTGCAATTCCGCTTGTGTCAAATCGGCTTCGGCAACGATCACGTCGTTCGTGGTGGCCACGCCTTCGCGCTGCTGCGCGCTTACAATGCGATAACGTTCATGCTGCTGCGCTAGCAACTGTTCCACGAGCGCGATCTGGCGCGTCGCGAATTTCAGGTTTTCCCAACTGCGTTCCACTTCATATTCGATGCTGCGCACCAACTCGCGCTCCTCCAACGTGAGCCGCGTGTATTCGACTTCTGCCGCCTGTATGCGATGGCGATCTTGCTGCCCGCGCCATAGGTTCCATTGCAGATTCACTCCGATGGTTGTGTAATCCATCCATTCGTTGGCAACCTGATTCAGAGCGGGTTTGCCATAATGATATTTGGCCTCTGCGCCGATTTCCGGAAAAAAATTCCCGCGCGCCATTTTGCGAATGAGCTGCGCAGACTTTTGTCCGAGTCGCACGCTTTGCAATTCCGGGCGCGATTGCCGAGCCACGGTTTGCAGACTATCAAGCGAAAGTCGAAAGGCTCCGACTTGCGGCAATTCGATTTCGGCAATGGGACGAATTTCCGCGAGATCGAGCACCCGCGCCATTTGCAAATCCATGAGTCGTTGGTCGCGCAAGTTCTGCTCGATCAGAATTTTCACTTGCAACGCTTGATTGAAGACTTGCAACGTGTCGTACGCCACCACTTGCGCGGCTTGCCAAAGATGGCGCGTTTGCTCCAATTGTATGGCGAGACGATTCAAGCTCGCGGCGTGAATGAGATTTTCCTTTTTGAGATTTTGCGCTTGATAAAAGAGCAGATGAACTTGAAAGGCAGTCTGTTGCTGCAAAAATGCGAGTCGAGTTTCTTCACTGGTTAACGCGGTTTCCGCTATATCAACCTGTCTGCGCAAGCGACCGCCCGTAAAAATCGGTTGGCGTACACCAATGGCAAACTCCGTGCGCTCGTGCCCACCTAACTCCACCCTGGGTGTTGAAAATCCTGGCGGCACAGGCAGGCCTAATTTGTCAATGGGAATATCGAGCTTGGCGACTTCGTCAGTATAGGCAGCGCTCCCGCTGAAATCAAACGAAGGCAAACGTTGTCCGCGTTTGATCGCCACTTCCAGTGCAGCGATTTTTTCACGCTGCTCCTGCTTTTTAAGCTGCAAATTGTTTTGCCGCGCGAGCCGCAAGGCCTCCTCGAGAGGCAAGGGTGCTTGCGCCTGACCGAGGGCGCTCGCCAACAAAACAGAGAATAGTGTTATGTGAAATTTCATGCTATTTCCTCTTGCGAATTTTGCGACTCCGCACGACCGGGCCCTGACTTTCAAACGGGGCGCTTTTCACACTGGCATTGCTGAGAGTTTCATATTGTGCGCGGCCCGCGGGCGTGAGCACACCGTTTAGGAAGAAATCAATTAGTCCGTGCAGCGCTTCACCCATTGAGTAAGAAGAGTGCATCAGAACTTCCGGACTCATGCCTTCATGAATCGCGCCCAGCAAAAAAAACAAAAACATTTCACGATTAAAGCCGTCACGCACCGTGCCTTCTTTTCTTCCTTGCTCGAAAATGGCGGTGATGTTTTTGCTCATGCGTTCGCGGCGAAACTTTTCAATGCGCTGCCAAAGGTGCGGCAGATGGCTGCTCAGACTCGCGAGCATGGTTTTGGTGGCGAAACGATGATTGTGCTCGACGATCATTTGCACCACGCGCAGCAGCTTCTCGACTGCGGGCAAGGGACTCGCCAGAATGGCGTCCGCGCGGCGATTCACTTCAGCAAAAGTCTGCTCGACAATCGCTTCGGCAATCTTGAGCTTAGTGGGGAAAAATTTGTAGAGCGTTTTTTTGCTCATACCCAGCTCTGTAGCAAGCTCGCTCATGGCAGTCTTGCCGTAACCGGCCGCGGCGAATTTTTCTTTGGCCTTCAGCAAAATTCGCGCGCGCGGCTCGAGGTTTTGTAGTTCATCCATAAGAAACTAATTTAGTATTCAAGGTTTCCACGGGTACAATCGGCAAAGCAAAAAGCCTAATATTGTCGCCAGATACCAAAAACTCACGACGGCCTTGTTCGCGATTCTTGCAAAAAATATTTACAAAAAGATGGAAAATCGGCATTGCAAATACGCCGACGCATTCTTGGCGAAAGACAACCTGGAGTCGGTCATATATCCACAGAAACTAAATTGGTATTTTTAGTTTCCAAACATAATAAGGCAAGTTGAAACTGGCAAGTCTTTTTTGCAGAAAAATTGCTTGGACTTCTCCCCTTTCCATAGCAAATTGTTTGACGAAAGTACGAGGCGCTGCAAAGAAGGAAAGGAAACATGATGGCAAAACTCAATCTTGGTGATGAAGCGCCGGATTTCGAGGCCCGCACCGATCAAAACCAAACCCTGCGGTTGCGTGATTTACGCGGCCAAACGGTGATTCTGTATTTCTATCCGAAAGACGACACCCCGGGTTGAACAATCCAAGCCTGCGGATTCCGCGATAACTACGAGGTCATCGTAGAAAAGAACGCCGTCGTGCTTGGCGTGAGTCCAGATGGGGTGGCAAGCCACGTGAAGTTCAAGAGCAAGTATAAGCTGCCATTCACCCTGTTGGTCGATGCCGATCATAAAATTGCCGAGGCCTATGGTGTGTGGGGCGAAAAGTCTTTTCTCATCTTTAACCTGACGGGTGTGATCCGCAGTCATTTCGTTATCAGCCCGGAAGGAAAAATTCTTGAGGCACATTATAACGTCGGCGCAAGGGAGAGTGCGAAGGAAGCGCTGCGCGCGATTGGCTAGTTCACCATATGAAAGCACCGCTCTCCTCAATCCATCATTCTGAAGGAATTTTTTGCCTGCTTGGCACGGTACTCAATAAGTTTTTTGCAAGTGCTGAAAAAGATTCCTTCGGAATGCCAGGTCGATAGGTTTGCAAAAGATTCCCCTATGGACAAAATAAAAATCTACACCGACGGCGCATGTTCCGGCAATCCCGGACCGGGCGGTTGGGGCGCAATCTTGATTCACGACCAGCGCGAGAAAGAATTGAGCGGCTATCATCCTAAGACCACGAACAATCGCATGGAATTGACCGCCGCAATTGAAGCGCTCAAAGCTTTGCGCAAACCTTGCGAGGTGACGATCTATTCCGATAGCGCGTATCTCATCAATTGCTTCCAACAAGGTTGGTTGGAAAGTTGGAAGCGCAACGGTTGGCGCCGTGGAAAGAATAAGACGGAGCCGGTGCTGAATACCGATCTCTGGCAGGAGTTGGACAGCTTAATGGACACGCACAGGGTCAAATGGGAAAAAGTGCCGGGGCATGCGGGTGTGCACTATAACGAACGTGTGGATCAACTTGCCACCGAGCAAATCCGGCGGGGGCGGCAATAGGCGAGTAGCTTGTCAAACTCAGCATAGCCCCGTGGTAGTAGGACTGAAAGTTTTTGGCAGAATGATGTGATAGCAGAACGATTTGAAATGATTCTGCCGATAAGTGATCCTACCAAACGCGATAAGCTGCAACGAAAAAGAAAAAGCATGGCCACTGATTTACGCAGTGAGCACAGAATTAATTCTTGCGGCAGTGATCGGAAGCGTGGTTCCATTCGGCGGGTTTCTCGACAGCAACGGCTTGCCTTTGGGCGTTGCGCTTGCGTGGGTTATTACCACCTTCGAACTTGTTGGCAGCGCGCTGCTTTGCACGCGGCGGTTTGTCGTTATTATCTCCATGCTATTCGCGCTCGAATTGCTCATGGGAATTGTTTTGGTACACGGCCCCGAAGGTTGGTTCGTGGTCGGCGCGGGCCGCAACGGAGTGGAGTACAGCGCGCTCCTGATCACGGGATTTCTCGCGGTGATCGCGTCAAAATTGCGTCGTTCAAAAAAATGATTCGTCGTTGATGCTTTGGCGATCTCTAAAAAAATGCATTCAAATTCCGCTTTTCTGTCTCGCGACACTATCATGGCAGAAAGATTTATTCGCGCAGGTGCAGGCCGCGTTGCCGGATACGCTGATGCGCGCGCGTTCTGATACTTCGTTGATTGCATGGAGCGAAGAATCGGCCTATCAAATCGCGCAGTTGCGCGTGCAACGTTGGTTGCTCAGGAATCAATTGCACGCGCAGACTTCCACGTATCAAAATGTCGCGGAGGTTTTGCGCGAGGCCGAGAATTTTGCGAATGACGCGGATTATGTCACGGCGCAAGTCCTGCTCGAAACGGCGTTGGAGGTAATGGCTGCCGAGGTCAAGCTTGGCGCTTCTCCACCGCCTTCCTCACCGGCATTCACGCCACTCTCTCATTCTTCTTCAAAGCCTCTGTGGCGCTGGCAACGCGAAGCGCTCGCCGGCGTCGATCTCTCGCGTTTGGAATATGAGCTCGGCAACGAGGACTTAGAAGCGCTCCAAATTAATTTGGCGCAGCGCTCCGTGCACGATAATGCGAATCCGTTCGCAGGCGCGCGCTTTCATCTTTCCCGTTCCGGCGGTGCGGCTTGGGATCTTCGCGCTTTCTCATTGCTCAAGACCAGCCGAGAGTATCACAACGGTTTGCTCGAATTTGCCGCGCAGAATGCACTCGGGCAAGAAACCAATTGGCGCGCGGAGAATCGTTTTGAAGCGACTTCTTATCGCGATACCTCCGGCTTGCGCTATTGGCAGAACACAAGTCTCCTGCAAGGCGGGGTCAGGCTAGGCAAGCACGTGGCGGTCGAGGTGGGCGATGAATTTCGCGTGCGGCGCTACGGTGCCGAAAAGGAGTTCAGTCCAAATTATTTGCACAACGAAATCGGCATGCGTGCGGTTTATTCTGCGGGTGTTGCGACGCGCCTGGAAGCACGCTATGAATATGGCGTACGCGCACATCCGCGTTTTTCACGGGAAGATTATCTTGAGCATCGCATGGAGGCCAGCGTATCGCAGCATGCAATGGAAAGCTCGGCGATCTTCGTGCAAAACATCTGGCGTCGCCGCGTTTATCCACTCGGCGTTCCGGACAGCACGTTCCAGAACACCTATCAAGAGGAATTTCTACGCGCCGATCTTACCATAGGATTCACGGAGCGCGCGGGCTTACGGCTCGAAGGCGATCTCACTTTACGACAATACGAGACCCCGAGCGTTTACACACCCGATTTTCTTAACGCAAGGATCAATCCGAAATTGCAATTCAAAATTTGGAAGGATTTGCAGGCGAGCTTTGGCTACATTTTTCTCTTACAAGTCAACGGCACGAAACAGGCTGCTTCAGCGGACGATCCCCAGCTTTCATTTGTAAACGGCTTTTATGAGGATTATTATGCGAACGGCTTCACATTGGGTTTGGACTTGTTCAGCGCGAGCGGTTTCCTGATGAGCGCGAGCCATGTGTTCGAAGCGCGCATCTACCCCGATTCACCTGTAAGCGACGCCACGGCGTTCAATCCGAACCCCAATCATAATAGTAATTCCTTCTTGCTCTTTCTTTCCTGGCAAATCAATCCACGATGGCAGCTCAGTGCGATCGCGAATTTCGACAGCCAAATCAGCCGTTCGGAATATAGCGAAGATTTGCGCAACACAATTTTCTCACTGGAGACGGGCTACGCATTCTAACCCGCAAACACAAATTTATCTTCCGCTAGTGTTCCAATTCCATTTCTTCATGTTTGCGCACGCGCTTCACTTCAAAACTATCCTTTTCGACAAAAACGTCCTTCAGCTTGCCTTTGGGCGTTGCCACACGAAATTTGTAAAACCATACGCCTTCACTTTTCTTCAGCTTCCAACGTATGATTTCCCCTTGCACCGCCGCCAATGCCGCAGCTTCCGCGCGCGCTTGAGCGATTTGGCGTGCTTGCAACAAAGTTCTTCCCTGTTGCGGCTCCACGATAATCGTGTCGATTGCGCCCTTACGTGCATCGACGATAACTTTGTGAAGCGTATCGCCCTGCATCAAAAAATATTCATAGAGCGCGAGAGAATCATCGTCTCTGCGCTCGATAAACTCCAGGCGACCAAGCGGGAGCTTGTCTTTGACCAACTCGCGCAGGCGCTCTTCATTCATAATCTTACCGGCTGTGGCTTGCGCTGCTGCCGTGGCCACACAAGAAGTGATCGCAGCAGCAAGCAGGAGGCATAAACGTTTCATGAGGCGCACTTCCTTAATTCGTATTAAAGCTGAATTGGTGGGGTTGTGATATATAGCGCACACCTCGACGCCACGCAGAAAAATCTTGCAGTCGCTTAATTGCCTTTCCGCTACCATGAGACTTCAAAGGTATTGTTTCAGTAAGATCTTTTACACGACGGATAAAACCGAGGTCTTTCGCAAAGGGCTTCCTTCTATTTGCGCCTCCTCTTGACCGAGCAGACTACTTCCCTCGAACCCCAAGCTCGAGGACTGTCTTCATTTTCATATTTGGCTTTCGCATGAAAAAAGTTTGAGGAAGGGCGTGCGCAGACACTGTGGCTCAAAATGCAACTGAGGACGAAACAGGTATGTAGGGGAAATGGTGAGCGGATAGAAGCTCCCTCTTCGCGCCTCTCTTTAGAAGCGCTACAATGAGAGGTTCGGCTTGAAAAGGCGCTTAGCGCTGAGATAGGGCTTCCGCCAGCGGGTTCGGAAAGTCAAAGCCAAAGAGCTTGGGGTTCTCACCTATCACCGTCGCGGACACGATGTAGAAAACGTAGTCGTAAGTTTCGCGCGGGAATCGCTCGCGATAGTCCAGCAACAATCGCCAAAAATTTCTCTCGCGCGGATTCGCCGGCATTTTGCGGATCAGTTCCTTTACGTTGTTCTCACCCCAGTTATACGAAGCGATCACCAGCAACCCGGAAGCTTGCGCGTCGGTGTTGTAAATGTCGCGAAGATATCGTGCTGCCGCGGCCGTGGATTTTTCGAAGTTGTGGCGCTCATCACGCGGATCGGGTTGCGGCAGTTCGAGCAGCGGCCCGGTTTTCAGGCCGTATTGCGTCGCCGTTGTCGGGATAAATTGCCACATGCCCTTCGCGATACCGTACCTCGTCGGCGGCCCGCAGCGATTGACGTTGAAATCGCTTTCCTGCAGAGCGAGATAAAAAAACTGCGGCGGCATGTGCTGCGCCAGCATTGTGGCCGCAATCTTGGGAGCAAAGCCGCTTTGCTGCGCGCGGGTCATCGCTTTTTTCAGCCGATCAGTCGATTGCCATTTGCGAATGTAATTCCGTACTTCTTGCACGAAACCTTCCGGCATATTGACTTCGCATTCGCCCCATAGACGGGCAATCCGAAAGATCAAGCGCTCTTCTTCGCTCATGTCCTTGCCATATATACCAAGCGCATCGACGAATTGGTCGTAGTTGCTCTCCAACTCTTCACGCTTTGCGCGAAACCTTCGAATCTCCGCGGCCGCTTTGGGGTCGCCCGTAAGCGCAATGGCGGTCTCCAGGCGCGACAACGTCACGTCCAGCTCTTTCATCTCATAAAAAAGATTTTGCGCCAGCGCCTGCTGTTTGCTGACTTGCATGTGCTTGTAGATCGCGAAGAGGGCTGCGACCAAAAACAACGCGCTCACGCCGGCAATGATGCGGTGATAGGTTTGCGATTTCTTCTTTTGCACATGCTGAAACGCGCGCCGCAACATCATCGTGTGTTCGCCCGCTTGTTCAGTGGGCGAATCGGCAAAGTAATGGCGAATGTATCGGGTCAAAGAAGGAGAGCGGTCTTCAGGACCGGTCTCGATGAGCATCCTTTCGATCTCGACGAGTAGCGCCGGACCGTTGATGCCGAAAACGATTGCAGCTTGATCCGTGAGCGGCGCTCGTGCGATTTTTTCGCCGCCAATAAAAGTGCCGTTCGTGCTGTTCAGATCTTGAATCCACCATTGGCCTTCTTCATACTTCACTTCGGCATGCACGCGGCTCACCATGTAGTCTTTGATGCAGACCTGACACTCTTCGTCGCGGCCGATGCGAAAGGGTTCTTTGAAGACGAACTCCTTGCCTGGGGCTTCCCCGCGCACGACTTTGATCCGTAATGCCGGAGGCATAATCAGCGTGAGCGTTTTGCTGGAAGAAGGCGGCATATGCAACTCTCTCGAAACGAATCGTGCACAACCTGAATTTTGCCCTAAAGATTCCGCCGGATGCGGAAGCCGTCAGGCTATGAGAGACAAACAAATTTAGCCGGCTTGCATCTACTAGTTGCCGCTTCCTCAACGGCCGAGGTTTTCTCAAAAAGGAATGTCGCCGTAATCACTTGTGCTTGCGCTCCAATCGTCTTCTTTCCAGCCCGCCATCATCTCGCGATATTTCTTCGTAGCCACGAGCCTGCGCAGTTCCGCGGCCATGGCCGCGGCGGTTTCGTGTTTCTCTTCGAACTTCGAAATATATTTTTCCTGTTTGCCGATATGCGCGCGGCAACGAATGCGCTCCAATCCCCAACGCGGTTCTTGCTTGCGCTGCCAGAGATTTTCCACGGCCTGCAGCTCGACTTTGAACTTGAGAATTTGCTCCTGCGCGAGCTCGATGCGGCGGCGCGCGTGCTCGGCTTCTTCTTCGTAATCTATAATGTGCTCGAGCGCAACATAGTCGCGCTTTTCCGCTTCGCCTTCCGGCTTGATTTCCCACACGCACATATGGCGGTTTGTAGCTACGGCGCGAATGCTTGAGAGCTGTTCATCCCACGGCTCGTTGTCTTCTTCCTCTGCATAGTTAGGTGACTCGTGGCTTTCTTCATCATCCATCTCGGCGAAAAAGTTGCGCTCGAAAGTTTCTTTCTCCATCATCTCACCCAAGCGGTCCAAGTCGATCGTGCGCGGCAGCACGGGTTCGCGTGCGTCGGTTTCTTTTTGGCCATAGCGCGCGAGATTACAGCCGTGCAAATACGAAAACCATTTGGCCTCGGCAACGAATTGCCATTCTTTCGAGAACTCATACTCGATAGTCCGCTCTTCTTCGTCGCGCGGATTATAGCGTCCGCGGCGGTGCGCGCCGAAATACGAGTCCTGCGCATAGATCCATTTCTTGGCAAGATCGACGATGATGAGTCCCGCGTCAATCGGCTTGAAATCGAAACTCGCGTGGTTGCTGCAAAGCCGGCGCAAATTTTCATCCGCGCCAAACTCGGGCAAGAGCTTATCCAATTCCTCGAGTGTTTTCGGATTGCGGCTGCACGCGGCATACACCCACTGCGCGCGGCTGCCGTGCAGCTCGGTGCAAATGAAATTCTGATCATCGGCGAGGATCAGCTTGAGGACGCTCATGGGTTCCTCCGTTGAGGTTGGATGAGTTACCTGCGGGACAACGATGGAAAGTATTTGCGCTTAATTCTATTTCATCAGATTCCAATGCTGGTCCACGAAACACGCGAAACACCCTAAGAAGTTTTTCGCCTGTTTCGTGTGTTTAGCGGGTGGAAATTCAAATGCGATACAGTGGAAAAAGTCCGAGTTTTTTGTTTAGTCGCGTAGCCTAATCTACCACGATTTTCGCACGCACGCAAGCGCGGATTTTTATTCCACCCGGTGCAACCCCGCAAAGAGTTTTGATCGAGTAATCGCTTCCGCCACCAATTGATGGCCGAGACGGTTCCAATGCTGCTCGCGTGGAAATTCGAAAAGCTCGCCGTAATGCTCGTAATGTTCGACAAAAAGCGGGTGCATATCGACAAGCTCGAACCCACGTGCAGCAGCGCTCTTGGCAAAATACCGGCGCATGATGCCATAGTAGCTATGCTCCGCTAATTCCCGCTTGCGCCGATCATAGAGATCCGGGCGCATGCCATCGAGTACGAAGAGAATGTTTTCAGGCGAGAGCCCGGACATTCGCGGCAAGTTCTCCAAGAAGGTGTCAACAACTTCTTGTGATTCCGCGATTCTCACGGCGCCGGTGTCCACGGGCGTATTGCCGACGTATTGATCCGATCGCAGAGAATACGCCGCGCGCTTGTGAACGTATTGAATGCCGACATTAAACAAAAGATACCGCGCCAAAGCCGAATGCCGGAGCATTTTGATGGTCGGGCTGATCTCATGATCGACCCGCAACAATTGCAAGCGCCCGCTGCTATCTTTCACGAAATGATGAAAGCCGGGTGCGCTTTTGTTCTTCAGCAAGCTTTGGTCAAAATCATTGCCGACGACAACAACGATTAACGCGGATGGTTTGAAATGCTCGTGGGCATATTGCGCATAGATCAAATACTGGCTCAACGGAGCGCCGCTTTTTCCGAAAGCATACGCGCGGGCGGACGGCGCGAGGCTTTGGTGCAGCCGTGCGGCAAAGGTTTGCGGCCACGGCACGAACAAGGCTTCCAAATAACTATCGCCGACAATAGCGAGCAACGGGCGCGCGTCTTCCGCGTCGTACTCGAGGTCGCTCACAAAGCCGTAGTTGTTCACGTGAATCGTATTTTGAAGAGAAAAATTCCAGAAGTTTGAGAGGAACACCGTGCGCTTCGGCTCGCAACGATAAATCGGATTACTCGCATTAACGGGCAGGGAATAGACGCTTTCACAAACCGGCGCAAACCGCAACCCGGCTTCCGCGAGCACGCAAAAGATCATCAGTCCGAACAACACGGCGAAGCATTTGAAGAGGAGCGGTTTGAGTTTAGCCATCGTGATTACTTTACAGCGAGGCGTTTTTGCTGCCGAAAGCCGGGCGCGCGCACCTCAAACAACGGTTGCGTGGATTGCCGCATTGCAAGTTCCAATGCAGCCGCAGCACGCTGGCGTTGAAAACCATTGCGCAGAACTTGTTGCAGCCAATCCGTGGCGATGGGCTTTCCCACCAAATAGCGCGTGCCGTTTTGAAAATTCTTCTTGTTGCTTGCCCACCACTTCTGAATCAGCTCCGGCGCGGGCCAGGGCAGGTCTTCATCCGGATCCATGGCAACGTCTTCATCCTCGGGGTTTTCCGTTGGCCCGGCTTCGAAGCCTTCAGGCCATTCGCCTTCCAAATCTTCATACGCGAGATCGACACCAGTGATCATCGTGAACGCCTCGCCCGCAACGCGCGCGTGTTCAGGCACGTGCATCATTTCAAACAACCACGGAATCATCGCCGGATCGCCCAACGCGCCCGCTCCGATGATTGCTTGCCTAAGATACTCCTCGTTCTGTGAAAGTTCTTTGAGCCAACCCTGCGCGGCTTTCAATGGCAACCGCCGCAGCGCCATTTTGGTCGCTTCTTCGCGATAGAGGCTATCGGATTGCGCGAGAGATTGCAAGATTGGGCACGCATACGCATCACCGAGCAAAGCCGAAGACCACGCCGCATAGAAACGGCACTTGATATTTTCGTCTCGGAAGCATGCCTGGAGATACGCTACCAAATCGCGACGACCGAGTTCTCCGATTGCTTTAAGAGCGCGCGCTTTGAGCAACGTGTCTTCGCTTCTCAGCGCCTCGCCGAACGCTTGTCCCGGCTCTTGCCGATGGATGGCATGAGCCGCGAGGTCGATATAGCGCAAGCTTGCAGCCTCGGCAGTTTGAAATTGCGACGTACACTTTACGCCTTGCTCAAAAGGCAGCCACCCCAACGCCGAAATAATCCCACGACAAAGCTCCGGCGCCGCGCTACCGACTTCAAGCACTTCATGGATTCGGAGGGCATCGTCGCTTTCAAACGCCAAGTAAGCCGCAGTGAAGACCTCGCCCGCTTCTTCCCACTTGAGCTCTTGCTTGCAAATTTCCCAGCCCTCGTCACCGGCGATGCGCAGGCCGTCGAGATGGGCTTCAACACGCTTATCCAGTTTGGCGAGATCATTGAGCGAGTAATGTGGCTCGCGCACCGCGGCGTCGCGAAGCAGCCAGTTGAAGGCGGCTTCTTCGGCGTGTTGGGAGATGACCGAAAAAATGACCAAAGGGAAATCTCTAATTTGTAAATTGCGGTAATGACACCGCTTGAATTAAGTAGTCGGATATGGTGGTCGAAAAAGTTTCCAGGTTTTCCCATCATAGATCGCTACATCACTTTCGCCAACCGAGCAAAGTATTCCATCATTTGCGTTTAAATAGCTCGTCGTAATTGGTTGGTTCACCCCCATGTCAATCTTTTTAAATTGACCGCCATCAAATTCGTAAAGAGACTTACCATCAGCAAAAAAAACTTTGCCTTGAAAATATTCCACACTCCAAAGATTAGATCTGGTCTCTTCCTGCTCAATGATCGACCAAATATCATCTTGACCACATACAATTACGCCATTTGCACCACAGGCATAAACCCTATTGGGCGGAACACATCGAACGGCATCGAGCCGGAGATTTGTTGGGCTATCTATCCGTCTCCATACTTGTCGATCACAATACCAAATCTCGCCACGAAGCCCAACAGCATAGATGGAATTCTCGTCAAAACCATCAATGCTTCGTAACCCCGTGTCCAACTCATCTAAAGAATCAGCTCGAATCCCTTGATCGAAACGGAACCATCGCTCTGGCCCAGTGCGTTTGTAAATCATGCGCAACATCCCCACTCCATAAATGCTGTGCCCGATCTGACGTATATCAAACATCCAACGGCGAATATTCGGCCCTTCCTCGCTTTGATCTATATACTCATAACCCGCGTCTTCAGGTGATGCGATGTGAACGGTTCCATCAACGCATAGCGATAGAACTTTCCAATTCCCGTCATCAATAACACAATGGGCCGTTACGCCTTTATTAATTATATAGGAATCCCATTTTCCATTCGACCATCTGACGACGAAACAATGTGGCACTTGCTTTTCATCCAATTCTCTCATGACGCCTCTGATGAAAACAGAGTCTTTCCGATAAACAGTTACGCCTGTAAACATATAAGGCAATTGGGTGTCAATGGGAAGATTTCCAGTCGGCATAGATTTACTCATTTCAAGTTCAGTGTTTTTGAATGTTCGTTAGCGCAGCAAATGCCCGCCAAACACCATATCAACCAACACCTCGGCCTCTTCTCTCTGTGAAATAGATTGTCTCTTGGGTGATTGTCTCAATTCACGCGATGGGATCGTGTCTTCTCCGTAGTGTTTATCAAGTTGAGCTTCGATACAGGCCGGTTCACAATCACTTCCTTGAAATGTTAGCTGATGAGCTCGAAGTGCCGCCTTCTTGCCGTTCTTGTAATTCCATTTATTGCCTGCCTTGTAGTTTTGTCCTTTCGGAGGTAAGAAAGAGTCTTCATAGACGCCTTGAATGGCATGCATTAAACCATGTTCCTTTTCAAATCGCCCTCCTTCGCAGCATACGGTCGGGGCAGCATTATGATCGTAATCTTTCCAGTTTTCAACCCAGTGCCCTTCGATTAGATGGTGTCCAGTTTGCCCTGGACAGCAATTCGGGCTTTTACTGCCACCATAAGGCACGAGTTTACACTTGCGTGCCTTTTGGCATGGGGCACTTGCGCAAGCTTCCTTATCAGTCATTCCGCTGCAAGCATCGTGTTCCTTGTTTTTATCCTTTTCGCAGGGGTCATTTCCAGAACCTATTGCAGCCGAATCAGCATAAGGCCACGGTGGCGTCTGCCCCACTTGAGATGCATGATTATGCGTCGTCAAATCCAAATGCCGGACGACATTCTCCCCCTCAAACTTCACATCCATCGACCAAGCATTAAAGTAAACTTTCCCGCGATTCTTATGTGTTATAACTCCTTTCAATGGTGCACAACCGGCCTCATCACCCATACTTTTTTTGAAATAGGATTTATTCTTCAGCATCACTTCTTTGTTTGAAACCTTGACTTTCTTGCTGCCGGACGTCATGTCGCTAGCCATGCCCGTATTCGGATAGGGAATCGGTACCCCCGGCGGCGTCGCAGGCGTCTGCGGCGGCGTAAAGCACACGTCGGGAAACGCACAAATAGATTTTCCATCCGCTGCTTTGCACGAAATTTCCCGTCCATTTGCAAATATATCGTTCGCCATTGTGAATGTCCTTTTATGCGCTCCGCAGAATCATCGCCGCGCGTTCGCCGCTGTCGTTTCCGAAATGGCAGAGCATGCCTTTTCCTAAAAGATAATTTTTTCGAGTGGCCGCCAGTGCGACGCCAAAGACGCACGGAACGATCGCAGCGCCAACTTCGCCGATGCAATCTGCGGGATGCCAGAGGTCGAACTCCGGTTTGAGATTGCGAATGGTGCGGCTCGCGGCCAAACTGGCTTCTTTGAAATGATATTGTTCCCCGCTAATGTCGGTAATGCGAAAATCTACGTCGTCCATCGTGCAGCCGGAATCGTTTAAAACGGCTTTGAAAGCGGCGACCAACCCATCGGCGCGGAGCGGTTCTTCCGAATCTATCGTCGCCTTTTCTTTGCCAAAGCCAATGCCGAGGCAAAACAACTGCGCTTTCGGCGTAAAGTTAGAAGGCCCCAGCATCACGGCACAACCGGCTTCGCCCGGAATGAAGCCATTGGAATTTTTGCTGGTCATCAAACGATCTTTTTCTTCATAGGCTGCCAACGTCGGCCCGACCAAAAAACTATCGACGCCGGCAATCAAACACATCGGCGCGCGCTGATTGTAGATGAGATCGCGCGCCTTCTTCACGGCCAGCACACCGCCGACATGTCCGCCCGCGATGAGCGTTGATTCGGGATGAAATCGCAACCCGAGTTCCGTTTGTACTTCCTCAAAAAACTCGGCATCCAAACCGGCAAGCCGGCCTGGCCTCTCCTTTTCGGCAACACAAAGAAAAATCGGAATGTGCTCCGGCGGTATTTTTTTAAACTCAGACAAGCATTCTTGAATCGCAGGCACAACGAGGTGGAGTAGTTTTTTTCTTCCACGCCACGGTTGCTCGAGGGGAACTTGACAGCCGATAATCCATTCGCCGCCTTTGTCCATGAAACGCGTTTCTTCGAAGTTGTCGAGTGCGGCGCGGATGGCGGCGCAAGTTGCGGGCGCATTCAATCCCACGCCCGTAACCATGCCTGAGGCGAGAACGGACAATGCTTGCATCTATTCCACCTCTTCTTCGACTTCCGCGCGCTTGCTCTGTGCCATTTGACCGAGCGAGGGATAATAGGTCTTGCCCAACTGCCGCGCGCGATACCAACCTTTGGGCATCCTGCCGGCGACGGCTTGCACGACTTCAAAAATATTTTTGCGCAACGGCATCGAAGCCCGCCAGGTGAGCATGAAGCGCTTGGCATCTGGCTCGATCACGATGGTATCGACGACGGCTTTGGTTTCCTTCTCCTCATAGTTTTTGAGATAGAACGTCACAGGCATCGCCAAATCTTTGGGCAACGCAAAAACGGTGCGGCCTTCGGGAGTCAAATTGGTGAGAATGATTTTCTCTCCGCCGCGCGGAAACGGCATTTGCTGGTCTAAAGGCGCGGCTTGAAAATAGGCTTCATTGAAATCCGGCGGCAAAAACGGGAAATGGTTGTCGATCCAATTTTGATCGTACGTTCCGGCATAAGCCGGGCGCGGCTCCCACGCACGGCCAATCACGCCGAAAGCCATGGGCTTGTAATTGCCGTTCGGCTTGCTGACCTCGCGGTCCAATTCTTCGGTGTTCGGCAGCGGCTTGCCTTCGACAAACTCGGCTTTCAAATTTTCATGGAAGCCGGCGCCGACGGGATTTGCGAGAACGGCTTTGTGCTTGGCCGGATTTTCATGCGTATTGTCCGCACCGCCAAAAGCATTGTTGTATGAAATCGGCATGACCAGAAACGGCTGCGGCTCGGAGGCTTTGTATCCCACGATACTCTTTTGCCACACGCGGTTGCCAATCACCGCGAAAGATTTTGCAATCGGCCCAACTTGAAGGGCAACCTGAACTCGAGTCGCAACTCTGCCGCCGGGCGCATACGCGCTGCCATTGAGGATGACATCGCATTGCGGCTTGACCGGCGCATAATCGGACTCATAAATCGGCGCGGAAAAACCCGGTTCGCCGGAAAAGACATCCGCTTCCACGAGCTTTTCTTGCACATGAGCCAAACGCGGCTGTGCGCCGTTGCGCGGAATCTCAAAAGTTCCTTTGATGGCAACGACGATGGACTCGCGCCCGTCCGGTTTCATTCCCATCGTATATCCGGCCTGCATGCCGGTGGCATTGAGCAGTTCCATGATCTCTCAGTTGATTTGCACCGAGCCGCCTTTGATGCGATTCACGCCGGAAGACCGGCTCAATAGATATTTGCCGCGCAAAATGATTTTCCCGGCGCGTGTGAGCGTGATGCTCGCTTTGCCGCAACGCAGAACGATTTCTTGCTGCGCCATGAACGTCAAACGCTCGTTGTCAACTTGCACTTCAATCGGCTTTTGCGCGGCAACGTGGCCGTTGTGTTTGCCGTTCACAGGCTGCGCTTTCGGAGGCAGGATGACGCCGGCGATGATGGGTTTCTCCGCGTCACCCTCTTCGAACAGGAGAGTGACTTCGCGACCGATATGGTGCTTCTCCAACGCAACGGTCGTGCGCGCGGGCACAGGTCGTCGCAAAGGACTTTGTGAAAACTCCACCAACGGGCGGCCTTGACTATCAAGCCCGAAGAGCTTGCCAACGACAACGCCGCTCATTTTAGTATCAATTGCATCTTCCGCTAATTCTGTCGATAAAACGTCGATCAACTCGTCTCTCATGATTTCGCCTTTAGTTTTGCAAAACCTTTTTGCCTTTAATCACAATATCCCCCGAGCCTTTGATGTTGATCTTCTTGCCATTGATGATGATGTCGCCGTTTTTCTTCAACGTGATCGTGGCTTTGCCCACTTTGATCGTCAGCTCATCTTTGATATTGATGACCCCCTTCTTGCCGCCGGAGATTGAAAAATCATCGCCGGAAGAGAGGCTCATCTTTTTGCCGGCACTCGCGCTCAGATCCTGCCCGGCTTGCATGGAAAAATTCTTCCCGGCGCTCTCCGAAATATTCCCGCCCGCATCAACAGACTTGTTTGCGCTCACATTCTCGCTGCTGCTCGCGCCCACGTTGACAACCTTCGCCGCGCCGATCTCCTCCATCTTCGCGGCGCCCACCGTCTCATTCATCGCCGCGCCCACGCTCACTTGATACGCCGCGCCGATGGCCAGCGATTTGACGATGGCAATATTCTCGTTTTTGTTCGAGGCAACGTTCTGCGTCATGTTGCCGGTGATGGTCTCGGAATGATTCCCGCCCACAGTGATGGTTTTGTTCGCGCTCACGCTTTCGGTTTGATTCGCGCCCACGGTTTTGTCACGATTCGCGCCGACGGACAACGTTTGGTTGTTGCCGATGTTGGTGCTCTCGTTGTTGCCGATGGTTTGATTCTTGTCATTGACGATGTCGATCGTCCAATCCTTTGTGCCGTGCAAATAAATATTCTCGCTGCCCGTGGTATCGTCGAGGGTGAGTTCATTTTGCCCGGCAGTGCGAATGACGCTTTGCGCTTTGTTACCGCTCGTAGAAGGAGAAGTGTTGTTCGGATTGGGCACGGTGCCGAGTCCCAACGGACGATCGACGTTGCCATCCACGCACGCCCACACGATTTCCGTGTCCGCGTGATTGGGAAAATGAAAACCATAGCCCGGCCCGGAATACGGTTGCGAGAGCCGAATCGTGCGCGACGCTTCGCCATTGGTTTTGTCGGTGAGATCGAACGGCACTTTCATGCGGTAGCGGCCGCTGTCGTCGATGAACGCGTACTCATCGCCCGCGCCGGATTCGAGCTTGGCGGTCATGATGCCCGGAATGCGCGGAATCGGCGTGAGGCGCGGCGGGCGGTACGGCATGTCCGCAGGAATCGACTCGAAGACGTTTTCATACGTGGGCACGTTCTTACTCACGCCCGCGAAGATTGCGAACATCGCGCCCTGGCTGCCGCGCGCACGCACGCGCGTGAGAATGAACTCATTGTTCCAATCCTCGCGATAGTGCTTGCCCAATTTGTATTTGAAGCCCGCATGAAACAAGCGGCAATCGCCTCGCCCACGAAAGATTTTGCTCGCGCTGTAAACCTCCTCGTTGCGCACCTTCACGAGCATGCTGCCTTCGCTCTTGTCTTTGAAGTGATCGCCGTAATCATAAAACAAGCCCGGGGCTTCGGAGTCGATTTGATTATCAACCGAAAGATCGGTGGTGGGATGTTCGTAGTTATAGTCCTTGAGCTTGAACTTTCCGGTCACAACTTTCTCCTGGCAAACCAGCTCGGTCACGGTTTCGCTCGTGCTCAACGGATCGCGATTGGGATTATAAAAAATATCTTCCTCTTGCGCCACCGCTTTGAGGTTGTCCGTGTTGTCGGTGAAGACGAGCACTTCATTATCGTCACGGTGATCGAAATAGTAGTAAACGCCGTAATGCTCAAGCCGCCGATTGATGAAGTTGAAATCCGTCTCGCGGTATTGCACGCAGTAATCGAGTTTGGGGTAGGATTCGCTGAGTTGAAACTCGAAATCCGCGCCGGCAAAACCCGCTTCTTTGAGAACGGATGAAACGAGCTCTTCGACATCCATTTTCTGAAACACGTTGCTGCTGAAATTCAGCGTTAAGCGCCAAAGCTTGGGCACGAGCACGGCGTAATACGAAACGTAATCCGGGGTGCGGCCGCGCTGCTCAAAGTGCGAGATGATGCCGTGCATTTTGAGCGGATCATCCTCGCCGCGGGTGAGCGTGAAGGTGGCTTTCTTGTTGAGAATGCTCTTCGCGTCCAGTTCCGGATTTTCCGAAACCAGCTCGAAGCGGTACTCGAACAAACGCGAAATGCTCTCTTCACCTTCGAAGGAGAACACCTTTACGGCATCTTCGTCAAGCTCGCTGAAGTGAAGCTTGTAGAGGGGTTGGTTGGATTTGAATTGGAGCATAGTGTTGCTCAATAAGTGAATGACAAATTCAAGCCGGTGCTATACCGGAAGAATGACGACACCGCCGCTCGGCTGAAGAAATTTCCTGCCATGCAAAGGCTTTGTTCTTTCGGCAACGGTCGAACTGTTAAGATTAAAGCGTGCACGCTGATAGACCCGGATTCTCATCGAAATGCTCGGATTTTTCAGTGAAGAACTGCAATCACCCTCTCTCACGCAAACGCTTGACTTGCTCTTCCAAGAGCGCGGCGGCACAATCAATCTCAGCCGCGGTAGTGAAGCGGCCCAGACTGAAACGAAGCGAGGAATAAACGCGCTCGTGAGAGAAGCCCAACGCTTCTAAAACGTGGCTCGCGCCGGTAATGGCGCTGCTGCACGCCGAACCGGTCGAGATTGCAATGCTGGGCAAGGCCCGAATTAAATCTCTGCTCGCCACTTTTTCAAACGCTAAATTGGTCACGTTAGGCAAGCGGCTCTTGCGGCTGCCATTGACGCACACATTCGGAAGACGAGAGAGCACCGCAGTCTCCAAACGATCGCGCAAACACGATATGCTTGCCGTTTCTCGCGGCATCTCGGCTTTGGCCAATCGGCAAGCTTCGCCGAAGCCAACGATGCCCGGCACGTTGAGCGTTCCGCTTCTCATGCCGCGCTCCTGCCCGCCGCCGTGCATTTGAGCCGTCAATTCGACTTTCGAATCATGGCCGCGCACATATAATGCGCCCACGCCCTTGGGACCATAAAGCTTGTGCGCAGAAAGCGCAGCGAGATCGATGCGGCTTTGCTCAACGTCCAGCGGAATCTTGCCCGCTGCTTGCGCGGCGTCGGTGAAGAAAAAAACTTCGCGCTTGCGGGCGATCGCGCCGATTTCGGCAATGGGACAAATCGTTCCGATCTCATTGTTGGCGGCCATGATGGCGACCAGAATAGTTTTGTCGGTGATGCTCTCTTCCAACTGCTGCAAATCGAGATTGCCTTCGCCGTCGACCGGAAGATAGGTTACAGCGAAGCCTTCGCGCTGCAACTGTCTGCAAGTTTCGAGCACGGCCGGGTGTTCCACTGCAGAGGTGAGGAGGTGATTGCCCTTATCGCGATAACGTTGCGCAAGGCCCTTGAGCGCGAGGTTTATGCTCTCGGTCGCGCCGCTGGTGAAGATGATTTCAGCGGGCCGGGCGTTAATGAGTTCCGCGGCCTGCACGCGCGCTTCTTCCACCGCTTCGAATGCGTCCCAGCCGAAGGCATGATCGCGGCTGGCCGGGTTGCCGAATTTTCTGGTGAAATACGGCGCCATCTTGGCGAAGACACGCTCGTCAACGGGCGTGGTCGCGTTGTAATCTAGATAAATTGCGGGCGACATATTTTTTTTTGAAGGAAGAACGCGAATTGCGGAGCTTTCTCTTGCTGAATCGCGACGCGGATCCCGAAAGCAGTGCAGATCACGTTACACTTTGCACGTGCAAAGTGTAACGTAAAAGGCGCGCAAGAGACCTCAATAAAATAAAATTACCACCAACGCTAAAGCTGCGAGGCCGGCGGTATAGGCAAGCGTGACGATGAGCGTGCGGTTGCTTTGGCGGCGATTCTCACGTTGCAAGCTCGCGGCCAGAGCATGGCGATCATCACAAGTATTCGTTGCAGTGTGCTGCAAGTTTGGCAAAGTGTCCAGCATGGCGCGCAGAGTTCGCGGAGGGAGCGCGCGTATGGCCGTCAAAGTATCAGAAAAAATATCCAGGTCAAGCTTGTCCTGCGCCCACGTTTCTAAAATGTGATCTTGCCAGCGATGAACCGTGCGCGCGTCGAGATATAAAAATGCGCCACAGAGAGGAACGAGCAAAATGAGCCCCAGCAAGGGTTGCCATGAAGTTTGGAGCAGCGCCCACAGCATGGCCGCCAACGCCACGGCCACCACCGCGACGACGAAGTTGCGAAAGCGCGCGGCGCGGAGGGCGAGGGTTTGGGTGGTTATGGTTGTAGCTTCGTTTAGCATACTCTATAGTCAAGATCGCTAGAAAGTTTTTGCTCTACGCTTCAATGCACTCTCATAACAACCGAGTTCATCATTACTTTCCAATTGCAAGAGGCTACATCTCACTCAGAGCTTTATCAAGAATTGTGGTTTTAGGCTCTTCTCCATACTTAACGACTCTAAGCCAACGATCATACGATTTCATCATAAGCGCATTTCCCTTGGGCGTGAGCATCGCACTAGTAAGGGCAAAATCATCCGGAATATCACGCCTCGCGGTGGTGTTTTTTCCTTCTGTCGTGAGCAAATTATTCTCAGCTAGCCACCGCATTAAAACTCGCAAATGGCCTTTGGCAACCGCCAATGAAGTGCAGCCGCGAGCCTTCGCCATTGGCCAGTGAAAGCTGACCTGATCATAGATAATTGGGGAATCATCATCAGAAAAGGTTTGCGAGCTTTTTTTCCCTGTTTCACTTTTGGGAGACTTTCTGACTTTACCTAAGCCCTTCCGCGCAGTGATTTCTTTGAGTGTGTTGTCAAACAATTCATCCGAAAGAGGCCCATCATATGAGATCTGTTTAAGCCAATTCTTGTAGGACTTGGACAGCAATCGGTTCCCCAACGGCGTAACGATCTCAGAAGTTAGCGCAAAATCATCGCTGACTCTTCCGGATTCAAACAAATCATTGCCATCGGGCGATAACAGTTTGTGAGACTTGAGAAATCGCATCGCAAAAGTAATGTGCCGTTTTGCAGCCTTAAGTGAAGGGCAATCCCGTCCCTCCGGGTAATGCCAGCAAACCTTATCATATACTTTGAAAGAGTTTTTCTTCATCGTCTTGCTTTCTTCATTTCATACGAGTGCAATGAACACGCTGCCTTTTGCCAATTTTAACTAATTTACCGGTGCGCCGGTCACGAATATATGTTCCGCCACGGGCTCGAATGCGGCCTTCTTTCAAAGATTGCGCAACTTTTGAGGCCGTGGGAGAGGTAACCTCTTCAAGCCGCCGAACTCTAGAGCCGTTTTGGTCTATCACCGCATAATCAATACGCCGCCCTTCCCCTGTTACTCTATCCTTGACTATTCTACCATTTGAATCACGGAGATACTGTTCAGCTTGAACAGAATCGTTTGGATAATTTTTTTTGAGTTGCCTTGCTCGAGTTGCTTCTCTCCGATCTCCGTTCGCAGCGTTCTCAGAGACACCCAACCCAAAAGGATCTATCCACCATATCGGATTTATGGCATACCTGTAAAGGTTGATTCCGCCCTCCAGGCCCAGAGGATCGGGAGAGATATACCGTCCAATCTCAGGGTCGTAATAACGAAACCGGTTGTAGCATAATCCCGTCTCCGCATCGAAGTATTGGCCAGGAAAACGAATAAAAGTCTCGGCGGAATTTTTAGTTAAATTATCGAGTTGGCCCCAAGCGCGATAATTTGCCGACCATGCCAAATTCCCGTCGGCGCCGAAAAGCTCGCGCGGCGCGCCAATGTGATCTACAAGGTAGAAATAAGAAACGCCATCGTTAATTTGCGCAATCGGCTCGAAGCTGCCAGATTTGAAGATGTAATCAATCTTGTCTTTATCCTCTCGGATCTCATGAATAAGCACGTCTCCTTTCCAAATGAATCGCGTGACCTCCCCGCCAAATCTTTTCTCAATGCGCCGACCGAGAGGATCATACGCAAAGCTTGTAACGGCGCCCATGGGATTTGTCACCTCAATCAATTCACCAGCGCCGTTGAAGCGATACTTCCAAACCTGATCGCCGCTAGCGGAGCGAACGAATTTCTGCGCTAACTGCCCATTTCTGTCGTATTCATATTCAATGCTGTCATTGCTTTTCAAAAGACGATTGCCCGGTCCATAAGTCCAGGGCGTGCTCTCGCGGCTGATGATATTCCCAGCAAGATCATAGCGAAAATTCTCGGACGGTCCTCCCGAGGGCTGTCTAGATAGAAGTTGCCCTAAGGAATCGTAAAGATAAGCAACTGAGCCGTCTTTTGATTGCTGCTGAATCAAGTTGCCAGCCCGATCATACTGGAAATGATATCGGCGTTTGGCCTCAGCCTCGTTGTTAGGATTATCCGCCGGAGATTCTTCTTCAGCCCGGCGCGTGAGCAAACGCCCGGCCGCGTCATATTCTGAGAGAACCTCGATTCCGCCTGGCAATAATCGCTGCTCCTCAAGCTCAACATCGTTGTGCCTGAATTCGATTCGTTGCCCGTTGCCCAGCGTCAAGGACCGCGGAAGACCATTTTCGTCATATTGAAAAGCAAGGCCCAAACCTCGCGAAGTTTGTACTTGAGCCTCGTTTCCCCATAAATCATAACTCGTTTCGATAGTATCATTCAATTGATGCTCTTTTAAAAGCTGGCCCAGGGCATCATATTCAAATCCAATCTTGCAGGCAGCGTTCGCAGCAAGAGTCATTTGCCCCAAAGGATCATATTCAAAAGATGCTTCGTTGCCATCCGGCATGATTTTACGAACCAATTGCCCAAGCACATCGCGTACGAAAAGCGTTTTCTCATTGAGTTCATTCGTTACTGCAGAACAGTGCCCGGCGAGATCATATTCATACGTTTTCGTTGTCCCGTCAAAACCCACTTCTTTCACTAACTGCCCCTCTTGATCATATTCAAAGCGATAGATTTCACCATTTTCGTTATGGACTTCCAGTAATTGACCGGGCTCAGTTCCCCAAACGAATTTTACTTCGGCGCCCAGGGAATCTTGTTTTGCTTGCAGTAGGCCACAGGAGCCGTTGCGGTAACGAGTGACGCCGCCGTTACCGTCCGTCACCGTCAATAAATTGCTTCCTGCATCATACGTAGAGCGCGTCGAGGTGCCATCGGGCCATTGTACCATCTTTATGCGGCTAAGAGCATCATATTCGATAATAACGTCATTCCCCAACGCGTCCGACCATTTAATTACCCTTCCATGCCAGTCACACTGCTTACGTTCTGTTATCAGGCCTTGCCAATTGGTCCGCTCAATTTCGTCGCCGGCGGAATTGTAGTGCAATTTCATGCTGGCGCCATATGGATTCTGCACTTCGATCATATTCCCGACATGATCATGGCGATAGCGCCACCAATTCCCCAAAGGATCGCCCATCGCCGTCATTCGTCCATGTTCATCGTACTCTCGTAGCCATTCATTTTGGGCAAGATCGATGATCTTGACAGTCTGGTGCCGTTCATTGTACTCGTATCGCACCACGTTTCCCAGGGCATTGATGAACTCGGACATATTGCCTGCTTCATCATAAGAGTATTTTGTTACGGCGCCATTGGGTTCAACCTCCTGCATAATTCGACCATAATCATCAAACTTAGTGGAATGAATCGCGCCTAAAGGTGAAATCGTTTTTTCCACCTGGCCAGTCGGCGTCCATTGAAAACGCCATACATGGCCAAGGCTATCAGTCACCTCGGTCCAGCCGATGTTTTCATAATAACGAAACGTTTTCTCGTCGTAGCGATCAAGCCCGGAAGTTTTGGTGCAGCGGCCTTTTTCATCATATCTGAAAAAGAACACGCCGCCGTCTTTGACGATCTCGCGCGTCATGCGAGCGTGATCATCGTATTCGTAGCGATCGACGTGATTCAGCGCGTCGTACGCGGCGCTCAAGCGACCGTGACGGTCATATTCGTAGCGGGCAAGCGTTTGGCGTTGATCGTGAGGCAGGAGAAAATTAACGGAGCTGATGTGATTCTGAGAGTCGTACTCAAGGAACAGCGTGCGCTTTTCGAGGCGTTGTTGAATGCCGCGCAAACGGCCGAGGTGATCATAGTGCAAGTCCAAACCCTGGCCGGTCACGTCTTCAATGCTCGCCAGCGGCCAAGCCTCGCCTTTCTTTCCGATTTTAAAAACGTAACGCTCAATGTCGCCGGTGTCCACGTCCCAGCGCGTGACGACGTATTCATGCTTCCGCTTTGCCAACTCTTGAAACGTGCCGAAATTGCGGACGACGCCGCCATTGTCAACAATTCCCTCGCGATCGGCAAAAATCTCTATCCCGCCTTCCGGCGTTAGAAAACGGAACTCGTCTTTGTCTTTCGTCAACGCGGCGAAATAGCAATTCGTCCATCCGGGGCCGAATGGGCCGGGCGGCATCGTGAGCAGAGCCGTGCTATAGCGTCGTTCCCATTCGAGCCAAAACTTGCCGGAGATCGGCGCGATGTCGGCGTGCGTCGAGTATACCGTGCCCGAAGCCACGTCGACCGGATGGCCGGCGGATTTTTTTCCTTGTTGCATGATTCTGCTTTGTCAGATTCCAAAGTGCGGCCCACTAAACACGCGAAATACACTAAAGGGCTTTCGCGTCTTTCGTGCGTTTCGTGGCAATGATTCAAATCTGCCTGCGTAAATTTTTTTTGAAGTGATGGATTCGACCGAATCCCAAATGCTCACCTTCAGCCGCCGCCTTTTCGCCCTTGCAGCCGCGAGAGCCCGGCTCCAAGCCCGGCGGAAATGCCGGCCTGCGCCGTGCTCACCGCGATGCCACGAATGAGATCGGCGATGCTCACGCCCACCAACACGTTACTGAATCCCAGCGTCATAGCATTCGGAATCACCGGAATGTCGCTGCACGAGGTCGCGACCAATGGGCAAACAAAAGCCAACGGCCCGCCATTCACCGTAACGTTCGGGCTGCCCACTGCGGTTGAGCCTTGCGCGCCTGGATACGGCAACGGCGGCATGAGCAGCTTGACCCACGTTTGCCATTGCGTGAAAATCGCGAAACTGGATTTGATCAACTGCCACGGATTGGCGAGGCTCGCCGTATCGACGCCGGTGACATCTTTGATGAAGTTTTCAACGCTCTGCGGCTTGGGAATCAACGCCGAGATGGCGGCGATGGCGATGTTGGCGAGCACCGTCAGCGTGATCAGCACAAGCCCCATCGCGATGTTGGTCAAGTACCTCGTCCAATACGAAATATTCGTCGGCGTGGGCGGCACCGGAATGCCTTGCGGGATGTGAAAAAAATAGCCCATTGCGCCGACGGTGCAAGCCGGCATGCCGTTGATCAAAACATCCGCGGAGGGAAATTTCGGCGAATGCCACAAATAAATCGGCCCAAAGTAAGGATGAATCGGAACGCCGATGACGGCATGAAGATCGATGCCGATCACGAAATCCATCAATTTGACTGCCGGAAAATTCGGCATGATTGTTCATCTCCCTAAAGCGCAACCCGCGAGCGGGACTAAGAAAAGGACAAAACGATTACCGGCAAAACTATTCTTGAATCGTCTCGTCAGAAATAATCTTGCCTTGCGTGTTTGCTCAAGAGCAATGGGCTTATTTTTGATAGACGGACGCGCTTTGGCGCACTTCTAAAACTTCAACGGCATTGGTGATGCGCCGCTGGCGATAGATGATCTGCACCGGCTCCTCGCCTTCGACGTTGTCATAAAACTCTTTGGTCGTGAATCCTTCCGCGATTTGACCGTTGAAGTCGAGCTTGAGAATGTATCTTTCACCCAGCGCTTGCGGCAGCGTGTGAACCCGCCCAGCAATGACCTGTCGCGAGTAAGTCTGTTCGGCCGGATGATATTCTTTTCCCACGATTTTGGCAACGACAGTTTGTTCGGACAAGCCGAGTCCGTCGATCGCCATAAACGAATAATACAGGATGACGCCTACCAGAGAAACGGCTCCGAAAAGCGCCATCACGCGATTGGAACGGAACGCGAAGATCGAGGCTCGCTTCATAGATGATCCGGGAAAGAGTTTTTTTGCAGCGAATAAATCAGGGTATTATCACTTCCATCTTTTTCATGTCGGGCATCCAGTCCGGGCCGGGGTATGGAGAGGCGGCGCGCCAGACGAGGTCCACTTGCCGCTCTTCCATGCGAATCATCACGGTGTGGAGCGCCGCCGCAAGCTCTTGCGCTCCCATGCCAATATCGAGCGCGATGACCGGGCGCTCGCCCGGAAGCTGAAACGAAATCTCGCCTTCGGGAGAGAGATTGGTCGCGCGAATTTCTTCCTCGCCGGAGAGAAACGGCACGGCCAATCCTTGCGAAGCGCCGTTGAAGAAGCGGAAATCCATGTCCGGAAGCTTGGTCTGCTCATAAAGTTCGCGCTGCTCTTTTGGCACCGCAGCCGAATAAGCCTTGCGCAGCTCTTGTTCGAGCAGGCGATCGGCGGGCATCACACCGGCCAGCGCCGCGCGCGGTTGCCAGAATTTTGAGAACCAGCCAAAGCCCTGTGGCATGGGCTGCTGCTCCCAATGCTTCATTTTTCCGGCGCAGAGATTTTCCGGCGTAAGCAAGTGTTGGGGATCTTCGATATTCGGCAAAACGAAGTTCTCGAAAGACTTTTTGTTCTTCTCCACCACGAAGCCGCGGCCCAAATGATTGCGCGGATAAAGCGCCGGCATTTTAGGATCGGAATAAACGTCGGCTCCGCCGTACGCGTTCTCGTAGCGCATCGCCATCGTCTCGAAAGGCGCGGGACCGGAAAATTCCAGCGCAAAACCGCGCGTATAGCGGCAAACGCGATTGCCGAACACGAGCACCTCTTTGTGAAACTTTCCCACCGAAAGCGCGGCCCTCAAAATTCTGGCCGGCTTGCCTTTGGGCGCATACGCATTGCCGATGAACACAACGTCCGTTGCCGGCTTGAACGGCACGAAGTCGCTTTCATATTTGACCGTCGAGTTCATGGGATCGCCGTAATAAACGTCGCCCGCGAGCAGCTTTTGATCGGACAACGCTCGCGTGCAGCGCCCGCCCAAAACAATATCGTAGCTTCGTTTGAGCAGAACGCTCAAAATGTGCCTGCCTTCGGGCGATTGCCCGGGGAGCACGACCTTCTGAACGGCTCGCTCATTTTCTTGCGGCATGGCTGTAGCGCTTGACGATTTCGGATTTGTGAAATAGGCAGAATCTAAAGCCATCAGTCTAAATGATTCGATCCAAAGCTTTTAGTATCGGCGATAAAATAACTTTCTCATTTGCGCTAGCGTCATTTTCAAAAGTAACCCAACTCATCCCCCCGGCCCCTTCTCTTGGAAAGAGAAGGGGAGAAACAAAAAGGCAAGCTCGCCGCGCTTCGTCCTGGTTCTTCCCCTTTTCCTTTTAAGAGAAGGGGAGAAACAAAAAAAAGGCAAGCTCACAGCGCTTTGCCCTGGTTCTCCCCCTTCTCTTTTTAAGAGAAGGGGGCCGGGGCGATGAGTTCTGGCTGCTTGTAGACGTTTAGGATCGTTACTTCAGTGAATGACGGGACGGCGCAAATAAGCAAGTTATTCAAACGACATCCCTTAATCATGTTTCTGCCCTCGATCTTTCTGTCCTTGGCTCTGCCGCAGAAACATTCGGAAGACAAAAATACTTCACTCTGCAATCGTTAGAATTACAACGCCTGCGCGACCAGCTTCTTCATCTCCGGCAGCCAATCCGCGCCGGGATATGGGTGCGCGCCGCGCCAGAGCAGATCGACTTGTTTATCTTCCGCGCGAATACAAACCGTGTGCAACACGGGTTTCAGCTCATTCTCACCCAAACCGATATCGAGCATGAGGCGCGGCTTGTCTTTGGGCAGCGTAAATTCCAAACGCGCTTCCGGCGCGAGATTGTACAAGCGCACGCTTTCGCCGCCGGCCAGATAAGGCAGCGCCAGTCCCAACGAAGCGCCGTTGTTGAAGCGCACGTCGAAGCTCGGCAGCCGGAACTGCCGCGCCAGTGCAATTTGATCCTTAGGCGCGAAGCCGAGTTGCTCTTCGCGCAAAACTTGGCCGGGCTGCACAAAACCCGGAACCGATCCCACAAAAGAGCAGCGCGGATACCACGTGCGTTGATACCAGCCCAAGCCCTGCGGCAAAGGCTGTTGCGCCCAATTCTCCGGCTCGCCCAACACGACGCGATCGGGCGTCAGCAAATCTTCCGGGTCTTCCAAATTCGGCAGCGATAGGCCCTCGATGACTTCGCGCGTATTTTTGAGCGCCAAGCCTTTGCCCATCGTATTGCGCGGATAATAGAACGGCAGCTCGGGCTTGCTCAACAAATCCTTCCCGCCGTACGCGCGCTCGTAGCGAATCTCCATTTCCGTGAACGGCTTCGGCTCCGTGAATCCCGGACTCAGCATTCTGCGATAAACACATTGCCGATCGCCATACACGCGAATCACTTTCTTGTGGCCGTCCACAAAGAGCGCAACGTCGATTTGCGACACCGGATGAGCGTTCGGCGCGTGCGCTTTCGCGATCACCACCACGTCCGTCGCAAGCTTGAAGGGCGCCAAATCATTTTCATATTTCACGGTGGCGGTTTGCGGATCGCCGTCGTCATAATAAACGTCCCCGCGCAACAATGGTTGAACGCTCTCGCTCCGCGTTGCGGCTTGGCCGGAGCGAATGTCATACGTGCGCTTTATCAGCACCGAGAAAATCGGCTGGCCCGCTTCGTCTTTGCCGGGAACGATGATCAATTCTTCTGCTTGCATATTGCAGAACCAGCTTCTAAAAACTTTGACAGAATGATATGCGGGCAGAATGATTTGAAATAATTCTGCCGGCAAATCATTCTGCCAAATATTTTTGATTGCAGCCCGTTCGCCTCACGGATTCAGCATCACCATTCCGCCTTTGATCGTGTTCACGGCGCTGCCTTCGGAGAGCACGATCGCGCCTTGAATGGTGTGGTTCGCATCCGCTTTGGAAGTCACGGCCAAACCATGAATGCTCACGGCCACGGTGCCGTCCACACCCACGGCCATGCCTTTGATGGCAATGTTCTTTCCCTCCAACTCGATGGTCCCGTCTTCTTTCATAAGCAGCTTGCTCGCGCCCACCTGCAATTTGATTTCGGTTTTGGCCGTGAGATGAATGCTGGATTCGTTCGATTGCACGGCAATCGCTTGCGCTACCGTGGTCTGCTGATTGGCATCGAACGTTTCCGTCACCGCGCCTTTCACGTGGAAACTCGCGGTTCCGGTCGCCACGTCGTGCGCATAATTGCCTTCGCTGACGGTGATCTTCGTGTCTTTGGCGATCACTTCGGTGTGCGCGCCATTTACCGTGATCGTACGATCGCTCGTCACCGTGGTCGCGTGCGTGTCGTCATAAACTTCGTTGAGCGGGCCTTTCACGTAATAATCAGCGCTGTTGGCGGCGACACGGTGCTGCAGCTTGCCTTCCGCAATCGTGATCGCCGTGTCTTTCATCACCGTTTCCGTGTGCGTGCCGTCAACCGTGATTTTGCGGTCGCCTTTGATGTGATTGCTCTCGTGCCTTTCGATAGTTTTCTCGCGATCGCGGTCCACGGTCATTTTTTGATCCTGGCCCACGTTTATTTTTTGATCGCGGCCCACGTCGAGAGCTTGATCGCGACCGACGAACGCGTTCTCGTCATTCGCCACTTGCACGGTGTGATCTTTCGTGGCCTTCATGAACACGTTCTCATTGCCCGTGGTGTCGTCGAGCGTCAACTCGTTTTTGCCTGCCGATCGAATCACGCTTTGCGCCTTATTGCCGCCTGTGGAGGGCGAAGCATTCGAGGGATTCGGCACCGTGCCCAAGCCCACGGGCCGATCGACGTTGCCGTCAACGCACGCCCACACCAACTCGGTGCCGGCATGATTGGGAAAGTGCATGCCGTAGCCGGAGCCGGAATAAGCCTGGCTCAAACGGATTGGCAATGTGGCTTCGCCATTGGAGGTCTCGGTCAAATCAAACAGCATTTTTGCGCGATAGCGGCCGTGATCATCAATGAAAGCATACTCATCGCCGGAGCCGGATTCGATCTTCGCGCTCATCACACCGGGAATGCGCGGCACGGGCGTGCGCCGCGGCGGGCGATAGTGGATCGCCACTGGAATCGCCTCAAAGACATTTTCATAAGTCGGCGTGACTTCTTTCTCGCGCTGCAAAATGCCGAACAAGCCGCGCTGCGCGCCGCGCGCGAACATGCGCGTGAGAACGTATTCCGCGTTCCATTCTTTGCGATAGTGCTTGCCCAGCGTGAATTTGAACCCGGCGTGGAAGAGGCGGCAATCGCCGCGGCCTTTGAACACTCTGCTCTCCGCCAAAAACTCTTCGTTGCGAACGCGCGCCAGCAACCCGCCTTGGGATTCGTCTTCGAAGTGATCGCCGAAAGCATAATACAAGCCCGGACCTTCCGCGTCGATGCGGCTTTCCGCCATCAATTGCTTTTCGGGATGAAGATAATTGTAATCCTTCAGCCGCACCAAGCCGGTGACGACTTTTTCCCGGCAAGTCAGCTCGCTCAGAGTTTCCGTTTCGCTAAGCGGATCCTTGTTGGGATTGTAGGGAACGCCTTCGCCCGTCGGAATCGCAGGCAAACTCTCGTTCGAGTCCGTGAAGACGATGACTTCGTTGTCCTCGCGCTGATCGAAATAATAGAACACGCCATAATGCTCCAAACGGCGGTTCAGGAAATTGAAATTGGTTTCTTGATACTGCACCACGTATTCGTGCTCGGGATAAGAGCCGGAGAGCTTGATTTCATAATCCCCGCCGGAGAGGCCGGAAGTCTCCATGACTTTATGGATCAGCTTTTCCACGTCCATGCGCTGATAAACTTCATTCTGAAAGATCAATTCAGTGCGCCACAGTTTAGGCACGAGCACAGCATAATACGAAACGTAATCCGGCGTGCGGCCGCGCTGCTCGAAGTGCGAGATGATGCCGTGAATTTTCAGCGGATCGTTCTCGCCGCGTGTGATTGTGAACGTGGCTTTTTTATTGAGAATGTTCTTCGCGTCGAGCTCCGGGTCTTCCGAAACCAGCTCGAAGCGGTATTCGAACAAACGTGAAATGCTCTCTTCACCTTCGAAGTAGAACACCTTTACGGCGTCTTCGCTAAGCTCGCTGAAGCGGAGCTTGTAGAGGGGTTGGTTGGATTTGTAGTGAAGCATAGAAGTCTCGTGTAACGTGTAAAGTGTAACGGCCGAGCTATTGTTGTGTTTTGGCAGCCTTGCCGTTTTTAGTTTTGGATTTATCTTCTGCGCTCATCGAGAGTTTGGCGAGCATTTGAATAACTCCGAGCAACTTATCGCGATGCTGCTCGTGTTCATTCGTCGTCAACGCTTCGAGCGAACAGGCCAACGCTAAAATCGGAATGATTTCACGCGCGGAGTTGTATGCGTATTTGTAATACCGTTTCTTCTGCAGGCGAGAATCCTGCCCGCTGCCTTCGGCAACGTTGGTTAAAATCGACAGCGCTGCGCGGCGCAATTGATCGCCGAGGGAAGATTGCAACAAACGTTGAAATTTCAGGCTGCGTTTGAAAATTTCGCGGTTGAATCGAAATGCTTGCTGATAAGTTTCCAGCATCTCGAAGTCAAAACGAAATTTGCTCGCGGCCATGATGCACCCCTTCCATGAGATTTTGAGAGAGAAATGGTTAGTTGATCATCGTGTAACGTGTAACGTGAAAAGTATCGAGATCCACACGTTACACGTTACACTTTACACGTTACACGAAGAGTCATTCAAACTCATACTGCAACTCCCTCTCCTCATCAATCCTCACCGTCAACTTCTTCGGCGCCTTGCCCTCCGCCATGAAGCCCAGCAGTTTCGCGGAAATTTCCGGCGCGAGCGTGCGGTCGATGATCGCGTCGATGTTGCGCGCTCCGGTTTCCGCGCGCGTGCAGAGTGAAGTAATTTCGTCGATCACTTTCTCATCGAAGCGCAATTCGAGATTTTGATTATCGCGCAAGCGTTTGCCCATACGGCCCAGCTTCAGCTCGACGATGCTCTTCATCACTTCCGGGCCGAGCGGCAGAAACACGATGGGCTTGATGCGCCCGAGAAATTCCGGGCGGAAATGGCGGTTGAGATAAGGCCGCAATTCTTCGAGCAGCGCGTCCGGGTCCGTCATGCCTTCATTATATTTTTCGAACAGAACCTCCGAAGCGAGATTCGAAGTCATGAAGATGATCGTATTCGAGAAATTGATTTGGCGGCGATCCGCGTCTTGCAGCATGCCGCGATCGAACACTTGCATGAACAGATCGACCACCGACGAGTTCGCTTTCTCGATCTCATCGAGCAGCACCACGCAATAAGGCCGGCGTCGCACCGGCTCGGTCAACGCGCCGCCTTCGCCGTAACCGACAAGGCCCGGATCCGCGCCAATCAAGCGCGAAGTGTTATATTCATTTTGATACTCGGTCATGTTGAGCGTGACCATGAAGCGCTCCTCGCCAAACAAGGCCTCGGCCGCGGTGCGCGCCAATTCGGTTTTGCCCACGCCGCTGGAACCCACGAGCAGGAACACGCCGATCGGGCCTTCTTCTTTTTTCAAACCAACTTTCGCGCCGCGAATCGCGTCCGCGATTTGTTTGATCGCGTGATCTTGTCCCACCACGCGCTTCTTCAACTCGCTCTCTAATTGCATGAGCGTCGTCATCTCGTCGCGGTTCATGTTGCCAGCCGGGATGCCGGTCCACGCTTCGATCACTTGCGCCACGGTCTCGCCGGTCACATCCGCGAACACTTGCGGAGTCTCGCCTTGCAATTCGGCGATTTGTTTTTTCATCTCCTCAAGCTGCGTGTCAAGCGCCGCGCCGTCCTTCTTTCCTTCTTCAGAAAATTTCTTTTTGCGCAGCTCCATCAACTGCTTCGTCAACTCGCACTCTTTATTCCAACGCTCCTCTTTCGTTTTGATCTCAGCCTCGAGCTGCGTCTTCTTCTCGCCCAACTCTTTGAGCTTCTCGCCGTGATTGCCGATGTTCAAATCGAAATCTCTTTGCAGAGTGGCAATCTCAAGTTCAAGCGCTTTGAGACGGCTGATTTCCAATTCCAAACTCGGCGGCTTGCTGGTGAGCGACATCTTCACGCGCGTGGCCGAAGTATCGAGCAGGTCAACCGCTTTATCAGGCAACTGTCTTCCCGCAATGAATCGCCGCGAAAGCTTCACTGCGGCTGAAATCGCTTCATCCGTGATGTGAATGCCGTGATACGCCTCGTAAGTTTTCTTGATGCCGCGCAGCATGAGCATGCACTTGTCATCTTCCGGCTCGCCCACGTGAATGGGTTGGAAGCGGCGTTCGAGCGCCGCGTCTTTCGCGAAATACTTATTGTACTCCAAATAAGTCGTGGCCGCAATCGCGCGCATTTCGCCTCGCGCCAGTGCGGGTTTGAGCAAGTTCGCCGCATCGCCGCCGCCCGCAGAGGCGCCCGCGCCGATGAGCGTGTGCGCTTCATCAATGAACAGAATAATCGGCTGCGCGGATTTCGTGACTTCGGTGATCACGGCCTTCAAGCGCTTCTCGAACTCGCCGCGCATCTTTGTTCCGGCTTGCAGCGCGCCCAAATCGAGGCCGTGAATCTGAACGTTCTTGAGTATGCTCGGCACTTCGTCCGCCGCGACCTTCAGCGCGAGGCCTTCCACCAACGCAGTCTTGCCCACGCCCGGCTCGCCGAGCAAGATCGGATTCGACTTTTTGCGGCGGCTCAAAATTTCGATCATTTGAATAATCTCGTCATCGCGGCCGAGAATGGGATCGATCTTTCCAGCCTTCGCTTGCGCGGTGAGATTGGTGGTGTAGAGATCGAGCACGGAACCGCCCGGCGGAATTTCTTTGGCTTCCTCCGAAGGCAACTCTTCCGCAGCCGCGCCCGCATCTTCCGCGGAACCGGCCACGATTTGATAGAACTCGCTGCGCAACTCTTCGGACTTGATGCGACCGAGCACGTCCATCAATCCCGTGCTGATCACCAGTTCGGAGTTGAGGAACACTTCGAACAGCGCGCCCGATCGAATTTTGGTTTCTTTATGATGCACGGAGCTCGCGATCCACGCTTGCTCCAACAACTCCGTGAGCAGCGGCGAGAGTTTGGGTTTGCCGGGATTGCCCGCGTTCATCTCTTCGAGATTGTTGTTGCAGAGCGCTTGAACTTGTCCGGCTTCCACGCCGAAGCGCCGCAAGATGAGCGGCACGTCGCCCTGCCCGTCTTCAATGAGCGCTATGAGCAAGTGCTCCATGGTGATTTCATAATGATTGCGCTTGATGCCCAACCCGGTCGCCGTGTCCAAATTACGCACGAGATAGTTGTTGAGCTTGAGCAGGAGGGAGCGGAGGTCTTTGCTTTGCATGGGAGGTCTCGGGTTAGATGTGCTGTCTAAAGCTCAATCAGCCTAACTGGCTCACGTGGATCAAACACCAAATACACTGGTTCATTTGCAGCACGACATTAAAATCACAATTCATTTTGATCTGTAATTCTGCTCAGCGCTTCCCCACATACTTCTCATACCCATACTTCACCTCCACGAACTCCTCCTTCGGCCGGCCCAGCCACATGCTCGTGCCCAACTTGATGCGTTTGTCTTTCCATGGCTTCGTGATGATCGTGTCCGAAGCGATGATCAGCGTCACGTCGAACTCCAAGCCGTCGTTGAGATAGAGTTGCAACAGCTCGCGCAGCAATGCGGCTTTCTTGCCTTCGGGCGTGAAGTCGAGATAATCCACGAAAGGCATGGGCCCGATCTCGACGCGGATGCGGCTGGTGTAATCCAACATGGAGCGGCCGACCACGCTGTTCACGCCGAGGCGGAACGAAGCGCCGTTGTTGCGCCCCATTTTCGGCGTTTCCGCTAGCTGCACCCAATGCGGCACGAACTCATGAATCGTGACTTTGTATTTGATAAAAAATTCCGAGAGCAAAATCTGCAGGCCCGCTTTGCTGCGGGCGCGGTTGGAAAGAATGCCGGAGAACTGCAAAAGCTGAAAGCGCGGAATCTCGGAAGCTGCGTTGCGCGCATCGAAGCGCTGGCCGATGAACGCGAATATGCGCTGCGTCGTTTTATTGCCCGCGGCTTCGCTCAGTTGCAAATAGTAGCGATACTTCTTCCACGCTTGGTAATAGAGCCAATAAAACCGGCTATTGAAGATATCCAAAAAATTTTGCAGCGGCACTTCGCCTGCGCCGTGCGCGCTTTGCTGCATGGCCACTTGCTCGTGATAACAACGCGGCAGCGCAGCATTCACACCGTAGAGGCCCATGAAGTTCAACACGAACTTCATTACGCCATTGTGCAATTCGAACGAACGCAGGTCCGTGGGCGGATACACGTAATTTTCATGCGGCCGGAAGTGCAGGCCGGTTTGATCGAAGCCGAAGTCTTTGCGCGCGACGTGCTTTTGGCTTGCAGTCTCTGCCAAATAGATTGCTTGAAACACATTGTAGTGCGGGGCGTGCTGCTCCAAATCCGCAATCACACGGTCGAAATCTTGCCCACGCTCGGTTCCCATTTATACTCCTTGCCGCTGCCGGTTTCGATGATGGTCAAAAACACGAACGAGTTGATCGTTACGTACTGCGCGAGAAAACTATTCAACACCGTGCCGAACAAATGAATGTCGCCCTCGCCGTTTTCAAAATGTTGCGGATCGACTTCAAGCTTGAATTCGATGCCGCGCAAGAGCTGGCGCTGGTGCAACAGGCTTTTGGCTTGCGGCGGATAAACTTTGGTGATGCCGTGAATGCGCTTCTTGTTGGGATTGTTGTGCGCCGGCGACCAGTTGTACAAGCTCAACATGCTCTTGAGCGTTTCGGTTTCCGCGAGCGTGCTGTAACTCAACGTCAAATGCGAGATCAAGGCCCACAAAAAATTATGCTGCGTGGGGCACTCCAAAACTTCCGTGGCCGTGGTGAGATTTGCAACTTCCAAACCCGAAGGAAAGTTGATCGGCTCTTTCAGTGCCCCTGCTTCCAAATAGGAGGCCGGCAAAAAACCGTTGGAGAGCGTAGCTGCAATGCTCAACGTTTCTTTGGGGAACAACTCTTCTTCCATGCTCGGACCGAACAAACGAATGTGCGTCTCGGCCATGTCGCCGCGCTCGGGGCGGCGCACGATCGCATAGAAACGTTTGTAGTCATACTCCGGATCGGTGGTATCGAGAATGTCGTAGGAAGTCACCGGCGTGTATTTGTAAAGTTGCACTTTGTTCTCACTCACGCCCGTCACATTCTTCACGGCGTAAATCTCGCGGCTCTTGCGGCGGTCGAGATCGGGAATGATATAGTACTCCGGCAAACGCTGATTGACCTCGACCTCTTCCGTGGGTCGATCAAACAGATTGACGATGGGTGTGCAATGCAGCCGAAGGTTTTCGGTGGAGGGATGCTTCTCGCGCGGCAGCTTGTGGTTGCGCTCGAACGTGATTTTGATCTCAAACGCATGGCCGTCGCGTGAAGCGGGAAAAGCTTCAAGGCCTTCGATATCGAGAAAGAAGAAACGCTCGGGATAAGCGAAGTATTCTTGCAAGAGGCGATAGCCCGTGAAGGCGGAGCGCGCGTAGGGCACGAGCGACAAATCTTCTTCACTGGAGATCAAATCCGGCGAAAGGCCTGCGATGCCCAGGCGAAACTTTTCGAGATTCTGAAAGCTTGGGCGCTCGCCCACCAACTCGCGCACGGCAATGGACTTGACGTATTTGGTGAGATAAAGCAGTAGCGTGTATTTGATCGACTCCGCGCCGTGCAGATAGAGCCGCAATTGTTTGAGATCGAGCGTTTCGTAGCTCACGTTGCGGTCGGGCTGAATTTGCAGAATGAGAGCGGAGGCCGCATCTGCCGCATCTTCCACACGCACGTCTTTCAAGCGCATCGGTCGCACCGTGAGCGCCTGCGTGGTGCGAAAGATGAACTCGGTGGCTTCATCTTTCTCCGTCACGCGCGCCATCTCTTGGGCGCCCGCGCTGACTTTGTATTTGACACGGAATTTCCCCGGTTGGGTTTGGACCTCGCTGCCGCGCGGCACGAGCACCGGCTTGGTCACTGCGCCCGTGCGCGGTTTGGCTTCGAGAATGGCGCAAGAAGGAAACGGGCGCAAGAAGTGCGGAAACAACTGTTCGAGCAAGCCGCCGGTGATCTCGGGCAGGTCGTCATCGAGCCGCTCATGAATTCGGCCCGCCAAAAATGCGAAGCCTTCGAACAATCTTTCCACGAACGGGTCTTTGCGCTGGCGCTCGAACAAGCGCAGCTTGCCGCCCAGCGTTTGATTCTTCTTGCCAAACTCTTCCCCGGCGGTTTGCAGGTAGTTGTATTCCTGCTCGAAATATCTTTCGATGTTGTCGCGCTCGTTCATGTCGCGTCCCTTTCGAACACCACTTTCGTCCAGCCGGTGGTGGAAAACTCGGTCAGCAAGATTTCGCGTTGCGAGGCTTCCTTGATGAGGGCGGTAATGCGCAAAGAGAGGCGCAGGTTGTTTTCGTCGAAGTATTCTTTTTTGACTTTCACTTCACCGAGGCGGGGTTCGTATTTGAGAATGGTGCTGCGGATTTGCTCCATAAACGGATCGACGGAGCGGCCCGCATCGATATAGCTTTGCAAAACGTCGGGAATGCCATAATCCGGCAGGTGCAACACGGACCCGCGCCGAGTTTGCAGCAGCATCTTCAGGTGCTCTGCTATGCTCAAACGCAGCTTGCGATCTTCCGCCAGACTTTCCAAATCCGACAGCATGGTCGACAGCGGATCGCCGAGGGCATCAGGATATTCCGAAGGGAAACAACCGACGAGCAGATCGTAGAGGCTGAGGTTTTCCATGGCGAGGTTAGCGTCTTCTGTAATGTGCTTTTTTCCACGTTACACGTTCCACGTTACACCGCGTAAAGTGTAACGTGTAACGTGAAAAGCAAAACGCCTCAGAACGAAATCTCCGTATACTCCACGCCGCCTTCGAGGAATTTCCACGTGAACGACCGCGCGAGGCATTTGACCGTCTCCAAGTGGCCGACGTTCTCGGTCTCCTCAACTTTTGTGGAAGGCATGAGATTTTGGACCGAGATGATGCGGGCGTCCTCCATGACGTAATTGAAGTACTCCTCTTCGTCGCCGCCGCCCGCGGCAATACGAAAGAGTTTGACCTCGATCTTCTTGCAGGTGCGGCCCAAGCACACGATTTCATACAACTGCGGTGTGAGTTTGTCGATTTCCTTGGTGATGCTGAACGCCGAGATACGGCGCGAGCCTTGAATCTTGTTGTCGTCCTTATCGAACGGCAAATAAACTTCGTGGTCGAATTCGAAGATCGAACTGCTCTTGTCATCACGCGGGCCTTCCAATTGGGTCCCTTCGTGGTTGTAGAACATGACTACGCCTTTGCATGCCATGGCTCGTTTCTCCTAAAAGAATGGTTAAAAATGTTTTGGATAAATTTCCCGATCTCACAGCGGATGAAACCGGTGCTGTTTAATTCAAAGTGAAAAGTGAAAGGTTTAAAGTTTCCGCCTCTTGTTCGTTGTCTCCTTCTGCTCTTAGACACAAGCAAAGGCCGTTCCAGCAGGCGCGAGACAACGGCGTCTGGTTCGCGCGTTGTTTATCAAAAAGAGCCATCCATGCTTCCAAAGGAATCTGCTGTTTTACCCAAAGCGCCGTTAGTGATTTTGCTCACGCGGATAGTGTATTTGCTACTTCTCCTCGCCGGAATGAAATGCCACCAGCCTGAGATTGATGTCCATGCCGATGATGGCGACGTGCGGACGAAATTCCGCGGTCACTTGGAAGAAGCCCGGCTTTTCCGCCAGCTCTTCCACGTGCAATTGATAGGAGCGCAATGGCCGCTCGGCAATCACTTTCTCCTGCGGGTTGGGGAAATCCGCGACGAGCGTATCGAGCCACTTCTTTAAATCCGCTTCGATCTCACCCGCGCCGGCATTCTTGCCCACAAAACGCAATTGGCGATATTTGAGATAATGCGCGATGCGCGTCACCAGCATGGTGTATTGCAGACGCGCGCCCACGGAATAGTTCGCCGTGGCCTCGGGATCGTTTTTGATCTCTTTCGGTCGCTGCGTGGAAGGCACTTCAAAAAAGCAGGCGTAGTCCGTGCGATCCCAATGCGCCAATGGAATAAAACCCAACTGGCAAAGTTCGGAATCCTTCGCCTGCCCCACTGAAGCTTCGACCGGCACTTTGACTTTCTTCTGCCCGCCTTCTTCATAGGTCGGCGTCGGCAAATTTCCCACGCGGCCTCCGGAATCCACGCCTACGATCTTTACGCTCCAGCCCCATTGCTCAAAACTGCGCACCATGTTGCTCGCCAGCGCATACGAAGCGTTGCACCACAAGTCGTGTCCCTGGCCTTCGTTATAGTTGAAGTTTTTCGTCGGGTCGTTTTCCGTGCCGTAATGCAAGCGGCCCAGGAAACGCGGCAAACACAGGCCCACGTATTTCGAGCGGTCGTCATCGCGAAACGCGCGCCACGCCGTGTATTCCGCGCCTTCTTTGATGCGTTCCACCAAGAAACGATCGTTCATCACCTTCCCCATGTCGTCGTGTCCGAAAAATTCCGCGCTGGCATTTGAGATAAACGGAATCTGTGACGTTTCCCCTAAAATGGAAAGATGCTGCAAGAACTTGATGTCTTGCGCGCCCTTGTCGAACTGATAATCCGCGATGATGGCCGTGTAAGGATGGCCGCCGACTTTGTCGTACGCGTTCCAATAGATGTGATGATACAACCCCGATTCTTTCTCATAGCCTTCTCCCATCGCGGCGTTTTCGAGGTCTTCAAACAACTCCTGCTTGGTGCAATCGAGCAATTCGAACTTCACCGGCTTGGTGAATTCCGCTTGCTGCACAATGAAATGCAGGCCGCGCCAAGTCGATTCCAGTTCTTGAAAATCTTTATTGTGCAGAATCTCATCCATCTGCGCGCTGATGACTTTGTCAATGTCCGCAATATATGCATCGAGCAAAGCGGCGCTGATGCGCTGTACCTCGTGTTCCTTGCCGACGCGGCCGATGAACTCTTGCACTGCACTTTTTTGCTCGGTATCCAGCATACTCACCAGCTTGTCAACCGTCGTGGTGGTGGCGACTTGGGTTTCGTTTGCCATGGAAGTTGCTCCGTTTATGAGGTCAATAGTTTCTTGCTTGAGAACGTCGAGTGTCTTTATCGCAGAGAGGGCCGAGGCACAGCCCTTCCACTATACTGTCATTCCGTAGGAATTGCCATGCCGTGGCGGCGGCATCCGAGCATGATGAAAATGCAGTCCTGCTCCCTTGTGGGGCACTGTAACGTGTGCAGAATCAGCGGCCCACAAGGGGCCGGGACTACGCATTTTCGTGGTACTCTTTTTAATGCGCGAGCAAACATCCGCTTTGCGGAGTTTCTACCCGGTGCTTGCAAAGTTTCTTCCAGAATAAGATTCATAAGGAGGAAGGTTCTCTTCACTTCGCCTCCGCCGGCGCAAGCTTCGACATCAAATCATCCAAACTCCCGCTGCCCTCCTTCAACACCCCTTCAATAGCTTTGCGAAGATTCGGGTCCTTGAGCACCGCCATTTTGAGGCTTTTGAGCCGTTCACGTGCTTTCATCAAATCCTGCAGCGGCGCAACCTTTTTGGAAATCTCGTCGGGATGAAAATCTTTGATGTCTTTGATGTCGAGATCGACCTCGACTTGCGCCTGAGGATCGTCCGAGAGGCGATTGGGCACCACGATCTTGAGCTGCGGGTTGATGTTCTCCAGCACGGTCTTGAAATCGCGTTTGCTTTTAATCTCCCAAATCTTGCGGTCTTTCACATCCCCTTGTGAGCCGGGCTCTTTCTTGCTGAAATCGCCGGCGATCATCATGCGATAATCCAGCTCAACGCTTTCTTTCGCATCGCTGCTGGGGAGGATTTGCACGCGGACACGTTGTGCGATCTTCGGGGTTGGTAATTTTGCCATGAGTTATTCTCCTTCTTTGAGGTGACGTGAGAGGATTTTCTTAGTTAACTTTGTTGAGTGCTCGGATGATTTTGTGGTAACTCGCAGCGGCCGCTGCTATGCCGGCTAGTGCGCCCAACGCACCGCCCAGCGTGCTGCCAATGCCATATCCCAACAGACCCCAAATCAGGCCTGCCAAAGCGACGCCCAAAGCCGCTGCCAAGTATATCGTAGCGCGAAAAAGCAAGCCGGCATTGAGCAATATGAATGTCAACACTGCCGTGCTCAACGCTGTTCCCAATGCAAAATCCAATCGGAAAAATGCAATAGCGCCAAAGCCGAGCGCTAAAAAGGCGCTCAGGAAGACCACAAAATCAATGCTCGTATTCGGCCTTCCTCCGAAAAGCAACGAAAGCTTTTGCTGCAATTGGGAAGGCTTTTGCTCCGGAGGCTTTTCCAATTCAGGGCGGCTTTCCGGAGGCGACGAAACTATAGTGCTGTTCGTGTTCATTTGTGACCTGCTCATGATAAGTCTTCAAATGCAAATCGCCAATTTGGTCTATGCTTTCAACATAATGAATATGGCCTCCGCCTCAACTCTGTCATTCTTCCTTCGGTTGCCGATTGAAAAGCTCCAACGCTCGCAGGCAATCGTGCCTTCCAATCTCATCGAACAACATGCTTTGCTGCGCTTGCAATTCCGCTTTCATAGCAACGTGCTCATCCGACCCCAGCAGTTTGAGATTGGCGAGATAAGCCGATTGCCACACCGCGGTGCACAGCGCCGGCTCCCATTCCGCCAATTGATAGGCTTCAATCTTCTTCCTCAAATCCGCGAGCAGCGCTTTCGCCAACTCCGGCTTTCGGGCCGCGAGACAATAATTCGCGAGATTGAGGCCGCGCAGGAATCTGCCTTTGCGCCGCACCTCGCCGGCAATGGCTTGTTGCATGGCCGCGGCGTTTTTCTCGAAATTCTCCGGCAGCTCGGCGCACGCGGCCTCATACTCTTTGTTAATGGCCTCGTACTCTTCACCCATGATCGGCGGCAGAATTTTTTCCTCGCCCTTGCCGGAGCCGAGCATGCTTTTGACTTCGTCTTCCAGCCACTTTACTGTGGCCTTCTCGGCGAACGGCGTCTTTTTATCTTTGAACATCAGCTTGGGCAATTCCGGCAGGCGTTGAACGAGCCGCGCCAAGTGAAATTTGACTTCTTGTCCGGCTTGCTGCCATTTGCCGCCTTTGGCTTCGAGCGCTTGCACAACGTAGCGTTGCCCATCCAGCCAATATGCAAAACCCTCATCATTGAGGAATCTGATTTCAATGTCCGGAATCAACGCGTCCCATTCGCTGTTTGAGATCCAATTCTTCACCGCGGTTTGCTTCTCCGGCGTGGGGCCTTCGATCGCAGTAATCTTGCCTTCGTCTTTGTCCTTGTAATCCGGCAGGGTCAGCTTGCTCCAGCGCAGCTCACGCGAGAGCGCATAGATCGAAACCTCATCGGCGACCTTGCGCGTTTTCTTGCCGTCTTTTTCTTCTTCAAAAAAGAAAAGCACGGCTTTGCGCATCGCCTGCCGCGCGCTTTCGTTCGAAGTGATTGCCACGCCGCCGGCGGAGGGACCCGATGCGCCCGCACCACTCGGCCTCGCGGAAGTTGCTGCTGCAGTGCTCGCAGTTGTGCTAGCTGCCGGTCTCGTCGTGGGTGCTTGCGCCGCCGGCCGCAACAACTCCTCAACCTCTTTCGCCTGTGCGTCAATCACTTCGCCAATGGCCTTGAACGGCGAGACTTGGCCGGCCTTAAAATGCGCACCAAGCTGTTTGTGATATTCTTCCTTGAGCAGATTCCAAGCCGCTTGTAGAGCGAGAATGTCCTTGGCATGTTCCTTTGTGATCTTCTCTTTCACCAAAATCTTCGCGACTTCTTTGCGATTGAGAAAGCCCGCGCTCCGGCTGCGCTTCAAGCCGTCTTCGGGAAAAAGCTTGTCGCCGAATTGCTCGAGCGCGTTGAGCATGAGCAGGCTTCCGTTTTTGAGGCCTGCGATTCTATGCTTGCCAAACCACGCAAACGCGAGCCATGCCATAGCCTCCAAATCTTTGCATTTGGATTTCAGCAAATCAGTGGCAAGCTCGATGATCATGTCATAATTCGGCCTAATCTTGTTGCTTTCGGCTTGCAGGGTCAGATAGTCTTGATAGTCCTCATCATTCTTCTGCGTGACATCTCTTCCCGTGGGCGTGCTCGCGGAAATCGGTTTGAGCAGCTCGGCCACCAATTCAGGAATTTCGAGTTTGGGCGCGGGTTGCCCCGAGGCTCCTGCCGCGTCCCCTGAAGGAAGATCCGGACTGGTCGTTGTTTGTTGATCGCTAATTGCCGCTGGCTGATCAGCGCGCGCTGGTTGTTGCGCGTTTGCTGCCGGCTGTTGATCACTGCTCACTAACACTTGATTACTGACCGCACTGCCGCTTCCCTGCGCGCTGGCATGCTTTTCCAAAACTTGACCAAGCGCGGTCAACACCGGACCATTCTGCGGGAAGTGTTTGCCGCAAACGCTCACGAGACATTGATACGCGGCCAGCGCGGCTTGCGCTTCTTCTGCAGTGAACGCTTCACGCTCCAACAGCTTCGTGACTTTTTCCGTGCTCAAGAATTGGATCGCCTTGCTGCGCATGGGCGGTTTCGCCGGAAAAAGTTTGTCGGAATAACGCTCCACCAATTCCGCCAGCAAAAGCATGGCGTTGCTTAAGCCCGCGAGTTTTTCCGTGCGATACCACGCAAAGCCCAAGAGCGCCGCCACCCGCAGGTGCTTGCTCTTGTTTTTGAGCAAGGTCGTCGCCCACGTCACGCACTGGATATAATTCGGAGCCGCCTTGGTAAGTTCTTGCTCAAGTTCGGTATACTCCTTCACATTCGGGTCAAGATCAACACCCGTGGGTGGCCCGCCGGGGATCGGCTCCAAAAGTTCTGCGACGAGGGGAGAAAGTTTAGACATGATTGATTTCTGGCCTTTATCTCATACACACTTCATAAGAGCATGACGCTTGAGAGCTCCACTACTACGTCCGAAGGTTTCACTTCCTAATGAGTCGCTAGAATCGCGCGCCTACTGCCAGCGCGATAATGAGAATGAGCGCATAGATCGGCACGAAAATGATCAAGCTGGCGACGAGATAATGTCCCAAAACCGCGAACGCGCGTGTGAGAAACTTGTCGCTCACTAAGTTCGTGCGTGGCAGCGTGCTGTTCGTGCCTTGCATCTCCAGCCTGGTTAACCGTTCGTGCAAAAATTGAATTTCATTTCTGGCTCTTTCGAGCATCTGGGCCATTTCGACTTCCGACATAGCAATCTCCTCCGGAAAAGATTTATTTCACGCTGGCTTCGAGGTTTGACATATTCGCCGCTCAACGTCGCGCCGCCATAAACAGCCGCAGCACATACCAAAACATGAGCGCCACAGACGCAAACAATTCCAAAGAAGCCGCGACGTAACGGTCTTCCGGAAATTTGTGCAGCACATTCGAGGTGTCATAAAGAATCGCCGCGCCGGCGAGCACCACCATGCCCACCGAGAAGAATGTGCCAAGTTAGAATCCGAAAATGACGCCGGCCACAATCAAAATGAGCGCACCTATGCCGCCCCATCTCAACAAGCTGCCGAGGAAGGAAAAATCCTTGCGGGTGTAATACACCACTGCGGTGAGCCCCGTGAATCCGAGCAGCGTCACCAGCGCCGCGCTTTCAATCACGCCGCCGTCGGAATAGTATTGCGCGAGCGCGAGCAGCGGCACGAAGATGATGGCCTCGGCCACGACGAAGCCGGCGAGCGCGCCGTATTGCGCCGCGAGCGATTGCGCATTGTGCGCCACGCGGCTCGCGAGCCAGCTCACTAAAACGAACCCGCCCAGCACGAGCAGCCATGAAGTGCCCAACATGGCCTGCGCAATCTTCACGGCCAAGCCGGTGCTGAAGAGATAATACTCGAGCACAGTAAACCCGAGGATCGCGCCGAGCAGATGCATGTAAGTGCGCGAGATGAAAGTCGCACGCGCTTCGGTGCGCACGCCGCCGATCGTGTACGGCTGCGGTGTTGGGTTTTGGTAAGAGGAATTCATGGTGCTTCTCCTTATGTGAAGTGATGTTCCAACAAATTGTCATTCTGCAAGAATCTTCCCTCGCGCTCGGAAGAAACTCATGCACGGGGAAGTGTCGCAAGCACGATCTTCTGAAAGTGAAATCGTTGCTTTAAAAGCAAAAAAATTTTCCAACGGATAGAAACAACCCAACAGATGAAAAGCTTTTTATCAGTTGGGTTGTTTCTATCCGTTGGCGATTTTCTCTGGGTTGCGGTTTGTCCGCGCTGTGGAAATTCCTTACAGTAAGACATTTCAAAGGGAGCGTTACAAATAATCCAGAAGCAGTATCACAGCCTCTGCAAGAACTCGCTCAAGCTCATCCCCGGCGCTTGCAGCAACATGCGAATGGATGCAGCCAGCGCTTGTTCCGCTGTAGCGAGATTCGCCCAGCCTTCTTCCTCCAATTCGCAAATCGCGTCGTTTTGCGCTTCCGGGCGCACGAGCTGCAAAAAGCTTTTTGCGGAAGGCGGGCGAAAATAGAAATATAGGTAAGCCTTCTTTTCCGCCGTGGACGCGCTCCAAAATAGAATCGGCGTGATTGCCGGGTTGCCCAACACGTGCAAACAAACGTAGAGCCAAAAACAGGTTTCGTGACTTCGTGCCTGCGGGTCCGCGCCGAGCGGAAAGCGCAAACCTAAATTCATGCGACTGAAATCTTGCCGGCGCAACGGAAGCAGAATGTCAGTTAGATTTTTGAAGAGCAGATACTTTCTTTGATCTGCGAAACTGCCGAACACGCTCGTGCAAAAGTTAGCGAGCGTCGTGGCGTCGAGATAGCTGCGGTGCCGGCGAATTTCATTTTGCAGATTACCGGTGATGGGCGACTGCAAGGCTTCAACATGCGCGATGATTTCCGGCATGCTCAAACCGTTGCGGGCATTTTGAATGAGCGCGCGGGCTTGCATGAAGAATGTGGAGAAAATCACGGGCGTGAGCGGCACCAAAGCCTCGCCGAGACCGGCGCGTTCAATTTGAAGAGACACCCAAAAGGGGTACTTTCTCACAGCCTTGTCTTGGCTGGGCTGAAAAATGCCGAGCAAGAAGCGTTCGGGACTGTCGGCGTAGAAAAGGAAGTGCTGCGCTGCGGCCGCATCGAACGCCACGTCCCACTCCTGTTTGAGCTGCATTTTGGCGTGGAAGATTCCCTGTTGCAGCCATTGATCAAAAGCGAGCATTTCGCGGCTGCCGGCGTTGTGTTTAAAAAAATCGCCAAAGTGCGGCAATTTGCCGAAAGCTCCTGCGGGAAAGTATGAAGTCGACATAGCGGTCCTAAAGTTGTCGAGACTCCTAAATTTTTTTGTCACGTTACACCTTACACGTTACACGGCGATTCGTGTAACGTGTAAAGTGTAACGTGAAATTGGATCAATTCGTCAATTGTGCGGGCACGCCGAAATTGAAGAAGCCGGGGGCAAAGGGATTGGTGGTGCCGCTGGCCCTGATCAAACTCGTCAAGCGGATTTCTCTGCCGTGCTTGCTCATAAAAGTCCAGATCACTTCGTACTCCGCGCTCGTGCGGCGAGACAATCTTCCTCGGTTTATCAAACGGAACCATCCCCAAGGCTTGTCGAATCTTTCGGTTTCACATTCTCTGCAAACCTGTTCCAAAGGCCGCAAGGGCCGATGATCCCAAATCCGCAGCAGCGCTCCGCCATCCGGGTTGTCTCCCGGCCAATTGTAGCTTTTAAATTCCGCCGGGCGATTCGTTTCCCAGATTTCTTCTTTTCCGCCGATGGCGAGACTGACGCGATCGATCTTTTCTTCGGAAAGCGGCCGCTGCATTTGCACCGCGAAGCTGAATTTTCCTCCGCCGATCGCGGCCCCGATCGCTTTGGCTTGCCGCAGCGCGCCAACCGCATCACCCGAAAGCCGGATGCCTTCGTTTTGCCAGCGCAACGGCTCCCAAGATTCCGTGCGGAAGAAGGGTGTTAATTCCGTTTTCACGAAGTTGTCGATCGGCCCTCCCGGCCCGAAGAATCTCGCCACGTCGTCGGGCTGCGCATCCGAGCCGCTCCGGTTGAAAGGGTAGGAGCCGGCCAACTCGCTGAACGGCTCGCCGACTTGCTTTTGCCATTGCTCGTTCAAGTATCCGCCGGTTTCTTTGCGTACCGTTTCCCAAACGCTGTTGAGCGGCGGATTGAATAGCCCGGCCAAAGCCTCGCGCGTTTCCGTGCGGCTTTTTTTAACGCTGAGCTTGCGCACTTCCGCGGCGGCCTGCGCCAAGCTTGCGCTCCCGGCGATCACGTTTTTCGCGTAATCTTTTGCCGTCACGCCGGTGTGGTCTCCCGCAATGGCTTGCATGTCGACGCTGATCGTGGCCAGTTGGCCGAGCAAGACGTTCAATTCGCTGCGCTTGTCGTTGACCAAGTCATAAAGCTCGCCAAAAGGCTCTTCTTTGCCGCCGCCGAGGAGCGGGAGGTTTTCCAAAAAATCGCGCACGAAATCTTTAAAGCGCGTTTGTTCGGCCACCAGCCGCATGAAGCCGAGAATCGCGGAAGCCTCGTCCGTGGAAAGGCGATTGAGTTGGTCGCTCGCCTCTTGCGCGCTGGAAAAGGGGCTGCACTCCACGGATTTGACGAACTGCGCCCATTGCGCCAGGTACTCCGCGAAATATCTTTTCTTCAACTTGGGCACCAAGTCGCGCTGCGGCCTTCTGCCGTTGGTTGCCGGCTGCGCCTCGGTGCGCTTTGCCACCCATTGCTCTTTGTCGTCGGTTTCGAGATCGGCATCCAGCAAATCCAGAAATTGTTTGGAGCCGTCTTTGGTGAAAACGAACGGCACTTCGACGCCGGCTTTAAACGGCCCATCGGCAAAAGTTTTCGGCTCCCCCGGCACTTTGCGCTTCAGGTTTTCATAGATGCGGCGCTCTTCGTTGATGGGAAGGGAATTGAGATAGCTGCGCACGCGCGCGACCAGATTTTCATAACCCGGCTCGCCCGTCGCAAAATTTTCCGCATAGCCTTTTTCCGTGGCCACGCCGAAGCGCTCGACGAAAAAGACGACCTCCTTTTTGGCTTTCTCGAAGCGGTCTCGCAACAATTTTTCCAGAGCCGCATTGAGAAAGCGCTGATGGTCTTCATGATCCTCCTCTCGCCTGAATAAGCGCGGGTATTCTTTGCCCAGCAGAAGATAGGCTTTGAGATATTCGTAGGTCGAGTCGCGGCTTGCCTCGGTAAAAGAGGTCAAGGCGTGTTGCATGCGGCGGTCCAAGCCGCGGAACAAAACCTCGCGCACAAAGGGCGAGGCTTTTTCAAAGTAAACTTTATATGCGGGCTTGAGCACGTCGTCGCGGCGTGACATGCCCAAGCCGATGATCGAGCCTTGTTCCAACGCGCTGATTTGCGTGCGCAAGGCTTCCAAACCGTAGAAATACGTCAACGTATCCGAGCGCGCCCATTCGACGTTTTGCAGCCTGTTCGCGGCCTTTTGCAAGGCCGTCATTTCGTCTTTGCTATTGTTGTAATCAAGCCCCAAACCGACGGCGAACAGCGCCAACAACAACGCCGAGCCGGCCATGATCGCGAGGCGCATTTGGCGCTTGAGGCGCGCGGCGCCGGTGGTTTCGCCGCCGCCAAAATCCCGATCCGGAATGATAACGTCCGTCAACAAACCTTTGATGAAATACTGTTTGATTTCCGTCGGCCCAGAGTATTCCGCGGGCAAGGGCGGCAGGCCGAACTCGCGCGAAATGGCATCGATGGCGCGATCGATAGGCAGCCCTTCTTGCGTGCCGCTGGTGAAATAAAAGCCCCGGCAAATGGGCTTGTCTTTTTGATAGGGATTCACTTGAAAAATTCTGGCGACGAGACTCGCCATCTTCTCCTTCATATCGGCGAGCTGAAGGGGGAACATAAAAACTTTGCGGCGATTCTCGCGCTTGAGAATGTCACTCAGCCGCGCCAGGCGTTTGTGGTGCAGCTCATTGAGCAGAGTTTGCAACTCCGCTTCGAACACGCCCGCGGGATTCTCGCTTTCGTATTGCTCCTTCGTGTAGGTGCTGCCCCAAATCTGCTCGCGCCCCTCGCGGTTGAGCGTCTCAAAAAAATCTACGAAGCCGTCCAGCAGGTCGCACTTCGTGAAAACCATATACACTGGAAAGCGAATACCGAGGCGCTGCATGAGCTCATCGATGCGCTTGCGAATATTGTCGGCGTGCCACTCCATTTCCTCCGGCGTGGCGTTGAGCAGATCCTGCATGCTGAAGCCGATGATCACGCCGTTGATGGGCATGCGGCGGCGGTGCTTTTTGAGCGTGTCGAGGAAAGTGAGCCACTCCTCGCGGTCGTCGTCTTCGGTGATGTAGCGCCCGGCGGTGTCGAGCAGAATCGCGGAATCGGAAAGGAACCAATCGCAATTGCGCGTGCCGCCGATGCCGCGCAACTCTTTATCGCCCAGCGGAAAATTCAAGCCCGAGTTTTTGAGGGCAGTGGATTTGCCGCTGCCCGGCGGGCCGATCATCACGTACCACGGCAACGCGTAGAGCGCGGCCCGGCCGCTGCGCGATTTGCCTTCCACGCGAATGCCGCGTTTTTTGATTCCCTCAATCGCGCTGTTCAGTTCCTGTTTGAAGTGCTCAAGCTCCTGCCGTTTTTCCGGCCGCATGCCTTGAATCTGTTCATCCGCCTGCGCGCGGAGAGAATGCTCCAACGAGCGCGCGTATTTCTCTTCTTGCATGCGCTGGTACATCAGCACCATCAGCCAAACCACAATGACCATGAGCACACTGAGCACGCGCTCCATCATCGACCATTCGCGCAGATAGCCGACGACGGCGAGCACTAAAATGAGGAGAATGAAGCCAACGGCGATCATCAGCCGCGTGTTCTTCAAAACTTTGGTGAGGCGACCCATGCGGTCTCCGAGATTATGGTCAAGGCTAGCGCCAAAACGATTGTTGGCAAAACGATGAAAAGCTTCACTTGATAAGTGCGATCGCTCTCGCAATCTCCCCGGCTTTCTCTCCGATAAAATAACTCGCGACCAAATAAATGAGCAGCCCCAGCGCCGCGGCGCCGACGCCTACCACCCAGGCCGGCACGCGCTCTTTGATAGCCTGCCGAATAAGGTCGCGCGGCTTGCCGTGCGGCGAAAGCGGCGCATCCACGGGTTTGTTGATCTCGCGCCGCAACTCGTGGTGCACGTCTTCCACGAGCATCCGCAACTTCTCCGGACCTTGGGGCAGCGGGCCGTATTTGCCTTTGAAGCCCAACGCCAGGCAGAGATAATAAACTTCCAGCGCTTCGAGATTGAGGCGCGTTCTCTGCCGCAACTCGTCGAGATATTTGAAAAATTCTTCGCCGGCATTGAAGGTTTTAAACAACTCCATGGCGATGGGATTGGCAAGCCAGGAAGCTTTGCCGCTCCAATTCGAGCCTAAAATGCTCTCGTCGGTGAAGGCCACGAGCGCAAACTTCGCGTGCCGCACCAGATCATTGTCGAGGCCGGCATCTTTGGCATTGCGCTCGAAGCGGTTGAACAGATCCTTCAGACGCTGGCGCAGCATGGCCGCGTCGCCGAAGTCGCGCGACGCACGCAATTGCAATATGAGCGTCAAGCATGGCGATGCAAACTCGACCAAGCGCCGCTTCTCCGCCTTCGGCATGGCCGTGTGCGTGCCGGTGTATTTTTTGTGGGTGGAGGTGTTCATGATGTTGGAGGCTTTTTGTGCATTCAAACGCGACTATTGCCAATTGCCGATGATCAACTTGTCAATACAAGAGGAATGCAGGGGTGACTTTTTTGGGAATCATACCTAGCGCTGACTTGCAATCTGCAAGCGCAGCAGGCCAATGCCTGCATTACGAACCGGCGAATGGGAGAGCACCCGCCGGCTCTAAGCAGTCAATCACATCAGTCGCGCTTTACGGATTCCCTTCCACCGTCATCGTCGCAGGAACAATGCTAACCAAACCGGTGAAAATGCCGATGACATAATCGACAAATTGGATCTGCGTCGTCACGCGTGCTTCTTTCAAATTATTCTCGGCAATAATCTTTTCCGAAGAATTGTTGCTGATGGGCACGGCGCCCCACAGTGCATACCACACTTTTGTGGATTTCTTCACCGTGGTCGTGGCGCTGGCGGAAACAGTTGCTACCGAGCTTCCCGCAGGCGCGGCAACTTTCATGGTGTAGCAGCCCGAAGCGAAGAAGCATGCTAGCAGGGTAACGGCAATTAGTTTACGCATACCAATCTCCTTAAATGATGAATGATTCACACACCCTCGCCCAATCACGCCTGCCCTCTCCTGCAGGTGATTGAAAAGAGACTTTGGATAGTGCAGCACAACTTGCCCGCATACTTTTCACGCAACTCCCTGGCTTCCTTTGCAACGCTTTCATGCGATGCGCAAAATGCCGCGCGCAACACTTCATCCCTTCATCGCCAATAGCTCCAATTTCAAACCCAAAAAGCTGTTGGGAATGAGAATCGCCAACGCGTGGCTGGCGCAGATCGCCTCCCAAAAATCTCCGGTCTTTTCCAAACGGAGGTAGTGTTGGCCCGGGCTGCTGGGCATGCCCGCGGGCACGCGCGGCGTGTAAGTTGCGCGCAAGCCGTTGAACATGTAATTCGCCAAAGCGTGAATGCCTTCGGGCGTGGAGATTTTCATCGTCGAAGCCAACTCGGTGGTGAGGCGGGCCTCTTCAATATCGCCGCTGCACGCAAGGTAGATCTGTGCGTTCTGCAAAGTGTCATCGGAAATATTCTCGCTAAGCCACAGCATGCCGTTTTCCGTGCGCAAGCCGATGCGCTCGTAATTTGCCGAAGTGCCAACGCGATTCACCAACTGAATGATTGTCGCCAAGAGCGCTTGAAAACACTTGGCGAGATTGTCGTGATCATAACGCGGAAAATCCACCGGACGAATCTCCGGCGTGCCGGGGAAAGTGGTGAGCTGTCCGGCGAGCGCGAGCAATTGCAGATACAACTCTTCGGGATGGCACTTCTGCAAGCTGGAATGATGATTGAGCACGGGAATGTAAGCGTTGAGCAAATCCACAAGCCAGAGGCTGGTAATCTCATTCGCGGTGAATTCTTTTTTGTTGAAAGGCAACTGGCCGCGAAAGTCTGCGCTTTTGTTCACGAGACTGCCCAATAACTCGTTCAGCCGCTTGACGAGATGGGCGGCGCCTTCGAGCGTTAAACACGTGGGAATAAAATCCTCGTTTAACACCAACGTGCCATTGGGGCGTCGCTTCACTTCTGCGACTTTCATGCTGGTGAAATCATCCAACGGCTCGCCGGCCACGCGCAGTTGCAGATTTGCGCGCGCCACGCCGATGGTGCGCGGATTGACGCTGAGATTGTCGTCGTCCACTTCAATGTTGACGAGCGAGAACCTGCTCTCGCCGTTGTCCGGTTGCGGCGGCACCACGCAATTGCCGCCTTTCTCGCGCTCCCGGCGAACGACGAGATACACTTCCAACTTCTCTGCGGTGGCCGGGAACAATTCCGCGAGCGCGCGGGCATGCGGCGGACGATCTTCTTCCGGAATGTTGAACACCAAGCCGTCGGGCAGCACGCCTTTGCAACGCGAGAGCGCGAATTGTCCGTTGGCCAAAGCCTCGGGGTTGATTTGCAACTCCGTGAAGCCCCAATCATAGCGCGCACGTGAACGCATGCGAAAGTTCAAACGCGCTAATTGATGCCGATCCGCTTGTTGAAAGTGATGCGGATCGAGCGTCATGCCTTCATACCAAACTACTCTTTGCTGCCGGGCCATGAGTCCGTCCATTGAAAGTTTATTCGTTGCAGAAAATAGTGACGCCGCCAATCACACGCTTTCTTCCGCGCGCACCGGGTCCATGCGTTTATTGTAGTGCTTCTGAAAAATCTGCTCGAAGTGTTTGAATGCAAACGTGCTGTTGTCTTCGCGACTCAATTCTCCGTGCTTTTTGCGATACGCCCTCAGCAGGCTCCAATCCCAAAGGAACGGCAAAACCCGATAAAACGCGCTGAATTTACCGGCCTTCATGAGCACGTCGTTTTTCAAATGCTCGGGTGAAATGGCATGCAACAAGCTGCGCGGGCTTTCACGCACGCACGCGCGGTGCCCTTCCAACAGCGCGAGCGGATGCGCAACCACTTCCCGCACGGCTTGTTTGAGCATGTTGATGCGCTCTTCGATTTTTTTCTCCGGCACGTTCGGGTCGAAAAACAATTTGTGCAGCTCCTCCGGCGTGCTGTGTCGAATTTTAAGGGAGTCCGCGGGCTGCATAATCGTTGTGGGCGCGACATCGCCCAGGTATTGATAATATCCCCGGCTCAAACGCACGAATGCGTCCAGCAGCAACTCGAGCACTTGTTTCTCGCGCACGGACATGTTCAGCGTGTCCAGCGGTTGGGTCGCGGTGGTGTCCGGCTTGCTCGCGTTTGCGGCCGCGCCTTTCATGCGGCGAATCTCTTCGCGCAGCAATTGCAGCCCGGCTTCCTTTTCCTCCAACTTAATGGAAAGCTCCTTGACCATCGCGCGCGCTTCGAGTAATTCGATGTTAAGCCCCGGGGCATGCGGCTCCGCTTCCGGCGTGACGTCAACGCTGACCGCCGCTCTTTTAACGTGCTCGTGGCCGGTAAAGGCGCGCGTAAAAATCTCGCTTAAGTCACTTTCGGCCAACCGGCGCAGCGGCTCACGCAAGGCTTGCAGCAAAACTTCCGAGCGGGAGGCGACCTCGGCGCGGGCATACTTTTCCACCAACCGCAGTAGAACCCGCTGCAGCTCGTTCGTTTCATTGACAAAGGGATGAAGCGCCACTTCGCCGGATTCCGGCGCCTCGCCTTCCAACACGAACGCGTAAAAATGGATGTGATAATCACCAATGCGAATCTCGTCGCCGTTGTGCAGTTGATAAGGCTGGCCGCTTTGCAGCGGTGTGCCGTTCAAAAAGGTATGATTCTGGCTTTCGAGATCGAAGAGATAATAAGCCGCACCGTTGCGCTCAATGCGGGCATGGCGCCGCGACACGAGCTTTTTGAAAGGGTCGGGTAGTAAGAGCAGGTTGGATTCTTTCCGCCCCAGCGTAATCACGTCTTCGTGATAGAGGTATTCCTGTTCCTTGCCGCTCGCCGATTCTTGCATCACCTTGAGCTTTACTGGCATCCTGGGCAATCCCTTGGGAAAATAATCAACGCCGTCATTACTCAGAGTCTTTCTTGTCCCTTAAAACCTTTCTCAGGTTAAGCTCCTAGTCGGGCACGAAAGAAAATCTCTATGGAATGACCTTGCGAGAAAGTGCGTATTCAAGAAAAGTTGAATCTATTTTGATTGACAACTTTGCTGGCTGCGGGTTTGGTGCAGTCGAGGATTTTTTTTCACAAGCCAAGCTCATTCGGAAGGAATCGCGGGCGCAGTGCGAATCGCGCTGCATTTGAGCACTTTTAAAGTATCCCGCATTCTTCACATTGTCAAGTGCGATTTGTGATGGAACGGTTTCTCCATTGCGTACTAGCTGCGCTTTTCAGCGTGCCTCAAGATCCGAAGCCGGCGCTTAATCAACGCTCACCACGCGGAAGCCCGTGGGAAAACTCCACTCATTCGGCTTGCCCGCGCTGCGATTGGCGCAACGCAAATCGAACGCTGCGTTGAGCGCGGAGCCGCCGCGCAGCACGAACTTGCTGCCTTGCGACGGGCCAACGGGATTAGCCACGGAACCGGCCGCGTAATATTTTTCACTATAGCGATCGCGGCACCATTCAAACGCATTGCCGCTCATGTCGAACAGTCCGAGTTGATTGGCGCGTTTCTGCCCGACCAACCTCGTGCGGCTGCCGCTATTGGCGATCGACCAGGCGTATTGCTCCAATTCCGCGGCGTCGCTCGTCCCGGCCCACTTCATTTGCAGGCCGCCTCCGCGCGCCGCGTATTCCCATTCCGCCTCGGTGGGCAAACGCACTTCCTTCATGGTGCGTTGCGCAAGCCAGGTGCAAAAGGCCGTGGCTTCTTGATAACCGACGTTGATCACAGGCTGGCGTCCACGGCCCCAGCCGTTGTCACTCGGCTTGCTGGTGTTCGTGGCCTCGCAGAACGCATCGTACTGCGCAAACGTGATCTCGTGCCGGCTCATACGAAAGCCGCTGATTTGCACGTGATGCTTCGGCCGTTCGTCACTTTCACCCGCGTCAAAAGTATCGCCCATTTCAAATGCCCCGGTGGGCAGCGTGACCAGCTCAATATCGAGCCAAAGCGCTTTGAGCAGTTTCGCCTTGATGCCAGCATAATTCGCGTTCGCAGTCGCAACGACTTTATATTTTTCCAACGCCAAAATAAATTTGCCTTGCCGCATCAAATCATCGCCCCAGTTCATGTACAAAAGCGCGGCTTCGTCGTCGAGGTTGCGCCCGGGATTCGCTTGTTTGATTTTCCCCAATTCCAGCAATGCCAATTCAAAATTCCGCTTTTCCAAATGCTCATTGAAGGCTTTGAGCAAATTACCGCCGGCCGGCGGCGTCTCCGTTCGCGGAGTCTTATCGGGTGCAGGCGGTTCCTCTTGCTTTGTCGCTGCACGGCCCTCTCCAAACAACGCATTGTCAGGAAAGTGCTCGCGCCCTTTTTGTGCAAGCTCGGCCATGCGCGCAGTGTTGTTGGCGCGTATGGCTTTCCGATACTCTGTGCCGAGCCATCTTTCCGTCTCGTGTAACAGGCCGCGCGCGGTTTCATTGTCGCTCTCCAGGTCGCGCAAGCTCCGGCAAAGCTCGAGCACGTTGTCATATTCGGGCGCAATGTAGTCTTTGCGCGCAAATGCTTCTTGCGCGCGCTGCTCCAAATCAAAAAGCTCCGCGTGCTTTTTCACGAGCTCGTCTTGAGCGAAGCGTTCCGCCAGAGTTTTGATCTCTTCCCGCGCCTTGGCCATGTCACCCGCCTGCCGCAGCGTTGCGATTTGCGCCAGCAGACCATCACGAATAAGATCGAGCTGATGTTTTGCCGCTTCGTTTTCGGGATCGCGCTTGAGAATCTCTTGTGAGATTTCGTAGGCATTGTCTCCGGCGGGCGTGATCAGTTTTTCGCTGCGATACAGCGATTCGGCTTGTTGCAGCAGTGCGTTGATCTGGTTTTGTTCTGCACGATGGCTCCTCCAAAACAGCACCGCGATGATCATTGCAACCACCGCGAGACCCGCGATACCGAATGCCAGCATTCTGCTCTTCCCCGGCGCTTGCTGTGCGACGATGGGCTTGGGTTCCTCCCGCTTCGGCCGAGACGGCTCCACGGCGACGGTAAGCTCGCTCGTGTCTTTCGTTTTCTTGCTGGGCAGCGCCGGCGCCGCTCCCGCTTCTGTCAACGCATGGGCCAATTCCTCACAATTGTGAAAACGGTGGGAAGGATTTTTGGCCATGCACTTGAGCACGAGGCTTTCGATCACTTTCGGTATGTCCGCGCGAATGCCGCGTGGCGCGGTCGGCGCAGTGTTGGCGATCTTGTGCATGGTAGACCAATCCGTATCTCCCCGAAACGGCAGTTCGCCGGTCAAGCAATGATACATCACCACGCCGATTGAGTAAATGTCGCTCAACGGCGAAGCCGGCACGCCTGTAATCTGCTCGGGACTCATGAATTGCAGTGTGCCGAGAATCGTGCCGGGCCGTGTGAGTTGCGCAGTGTCGCTGGCGCTGCGCGTGAGCTGCGTGCTCTCCGCCAACCGCGCGATGCCGAAATCCGTAAGCACCGGCCGCTCGGATTTGCTGATCAAAATATTCGCGCTCTTGATATCGCGATGGATCAAGCCTTTTTGATGCGCATAGCCGAGCGCTTCAATCACGGGCTTGAGCCAGCGAATCAATTTGTCAACCGCGAGCGGGCCGTTTTTGAGAATGATATTGCGCAAGTCCTCCCCGTCGATGTATTCCATCGCGATGAAGTGCACCCCGTTCTCCACGCCTTCGTCATAAATGGTGATGATGTTGGGATGGCTGATCTGTGCGGCCTTGCGCGCTTCGCTGTGAAAGCGTTTGAGAAAATCCTCGTCGGGCGTAATCTGTTGCGGCAAAACTTTGAGCGCCACCGGGCGATTGAGATTTTTCTGAATGGCCTTATAAACCACGCCCATGCCGCCGCGACCGATCTCTTCCAATACTTCATAGCGCGCCATGAGCGCTTGCTTCACGGAGGTTTGCCGCATGGCAGCAATGCCCGAAGCGTCGCTCAGAAAACTGCCGCAATGCTTGCACTTGATGGCATTGGCGCGAATTTCTTCGTCGCAAAAGGGGCAACGTTTGGTGAGTTCATCCATGATTTTGGGCTGAGAAGCTCGGTTTAAACGCTTTCGTTGCGAGGGGAAACCAATAGGGCTTATATCCTCAATATCGACTCCTAAAAAGCGCTTTTCTTCTCAAGAAATTTTGCAACGGCGCAGATTTTTGTCTTATTCTGAAGAGGCCAAGACCGGTTCGGGGATGCTCAAAAGTGATCAAGCTTGAAACGTCGTGTTTCAAACTGAATCAAACTCATGCGCCAGAGTCAACGAGGATGAGCGTTTGCAGGGAGGTTCGTCTGGAGCAAATGCATAAAAATCGTCGTCCTTCACGCAGCCAATCGTGAGGCCACATTGGTCTTTTGCAAGGATCAGGCCGCGCGCGTGGTTTAGTGCCACGCATTTGACAACCGCGCGGCACCTTATATCGTTTTAGCGAAGCAGCATCGCTTTTCGCACGCTTGCAAAGCTGCCGGCTTCCAGCTTATAAACATAAACCCCGCTGCCCACCGCTTCGCCATTGCGATTGCGGCCGTTCCAAATTGCTGTGTGATAACCCGGCGCTTTCAACTCGTGCTCTAACAATGCCGCGACCTCTTCGCCGAGCATATTGTAGACTTTCAAGGTGACGCGTTCGGCCTGCGGCAAGCCGTAGCGTATCGTTGTCGCCGGGTTAAAAGGGTTCGGGAAGTTTTGCGACAGCTCATAACTTGCCGGCGTGATGAGCACGCGCTCCAATTTTTCTCCCACATACTCTTTTCTTCCGACGGCAAGCTGCAAGCGTTTGGGATTTGCCGGACTCGGCCCCGCAATGCTGTAGTGATTATCCTCCCGCAGATTCTGCGCGAGGTTCAACTTCTCATCCAACAACCATACTTCAAACTCTCCCGGCACTTGCGCGAGGCCTTCGAACGTGAGATCGATTTTGTCGTGAATGTTGGTGATGACTTCGAAATCCCACGCGTCGCCGGCGAGAGGTGCGGGGCGAAAATCATAGCAAAATTTTGAAGTGATCTTGCCCCATTCTTGGTGCGGGAAATAAACCGAGACGTACTCGCCAAAACCGGGAGGCTCGGGTTGGTCGTTTCTATCCCACGCCAGCGCGGAACCGGTCGCAACGGCTGCGAGATTGTTGCGATCTCGTGCCTCTCGGCATTGCGCGACAATGCGAAGGCTCCACCAATCACCGCTGCTCATGGCCGCTTTCGGAAATGTGTTGATGGCGGAAGAATTTTCGGGATTGATCGTCAAGATCGCGGGCCGTTCGCTCAAAATCGCGTACCCTTCGAACGGCTGCAATGCCAACTCCCGAGGATTGATCGGATCACTCCATTCGCCGATGAATGTAAAAATCGCAATCGCCTCCGAATTGCTGAGCCGTTCATCTGCGAAGACGGCAAAATTGAAAGGATTGGCGATGTAATTCCATCCGGAATTCAACGGAATTTCATAAGGCCTGCCCAGTAGTGTGGTTTTGCCAGCGCCGGTATCGAGCGTTTTGTCCTTGTCTTTAACGATCAGCCAAAACGCTTTGCCGGGAATCATTCTCGAGGTGTTGGGATACTCGTTGCCGTGTGGCTCCGAGAAGCGCCACTTGGTTTCCTCATATGGTCCCAAGTCGTCTTCCAAAATATCGCGCGGCAAATTGTTGTAGGCCTGTATCGGAACGGAGACGAGCCGGTAATTGTTCACGCTCTTACCGTGGGGTTGGGCGTTCTTCTTGCGCACGCCATTGGGAAGATAAACCGGGACCGAAAAAGTCTGTGTTCCTTCCGGATTTCGTGTCGCGCCTCCCTTCTTGTCATTCACGACGAGATAGTATTCAAGCCCCAAGGAGGTGCTGGCCTCGTTCGGAATCGCTTTGCTGTAAATGGAATCGCCCGAAACAGGATTCATGGCGAGAGTGGTAAAGCCGCGCTCTCCGCCTCGGCGATAGTTCAACAGAACACTGTTGATGCCGTCAACGTCAAAGGCTGTCACCGTGACCTCTCGACCTTGATTCTCGATCAAAGTATCCAAAGGCGCGTGCGAGATTCGAGCGGGTTGATTCACCAGCACGGTGACTGCAAATCGTGTGAAAGCCTTTCCTTCTTTGCCGTCGTTGGCAGTCACTGCGATACTATCGAAACCTTCAGCCTTCGGAGTGATAATGAGAAAAATCTGCCCCGTGATTCCGGCGGTTGTTTTTCCCTTCAGACTCTGCGCCGTGTAAAACACTTCGTCGCCGTCCGGGTCGATAAAATAACTGCTGTCTCTCAAATTGATCGTGAGAATATCGCGCCCCAGAATGATCGGTTGCGAAACAATGATCGGCTTGGCAAGAATTGGAGCGTTATTGCTGTTGACCACGACCACGGGAAAAGCCATGTCGCGCATGCCACCTCTGCGATCATCGGCTTGAACCGTCACGATCACAACGCCCGGCTTGAAAGCATTCACCCGAACGGAATCATTGCGATTCGTGATTGAAGCTTTGACGATATTGGCGTCGCTACTCATCGCCGAATATCGCAGCCTGTTGTTGTCCTCCGGATCGGGATCGCTAAATACGCCTTGCACGGGATAATCAAGGCGCGGCCTGGAGTTTAGGCCTCCCACGGATAGCGTGGGAAAAGTAATCGGCTTGGCGACCACGGGCCGATGATTGACCACGATCGTGAGCGAACTCGTCGCACGCGCGCCGCAACCATCGGTGGCATTGAGCGCAATCGTCGTATCCCCTCGCGCGTTTTCTTCCACCCAAAGCTTCAACTCATTGCCGTCGATTCGTCCCCCGAAATTTGAGGAAGCAAGGCGCGTTGGAGAATAAGTCAAAGAACCATCGTCCTGAAAGCGCGTCGTCAAATCTATCGTTTTGGGATTGCTTTCGGTGTGCACTTCGACGGTTAGAATGCAAGTATCACGTGCGACCGATGCAACCGGCGGTTGGTTTTGCGTGGTCGTCACATCCACATCAAGTCGAGTTGATGCGCCGCCTTGATCTGTTGCGGTCACTGTAATTGTCGTGGCGCCGGTTTTAAAGCCACGCACCTGCAGAATATTGCCGGAGATAGTATCGGCGATTGCAATCGACGAGTCCAGGCTGGTTACGGTATAAGTCAACGGGCCGCAATCTACGAACACAACCGGGTCTTGCTCCAAACTACGGCGGTATGGCGGGCAGCCCGGACCAAAAGTAAGGCCAATTGGAGCGATCGGATTTTGAACGGTCGGAGCGCTGTTCTGCTGCACAACAACGTTGAAGCTGCTCGTGGCTTTGCAGCCTTTGCCGTCGCGCGCGGTCACGGTTATCGTCGCATTGCCGTCTGCTTTTGCCGTGAGCTCGAGCACGTTGTTTTGCACATCGACTTCAACGACGGCATTGTCACTGCTTTGAGCCTCGAAAGTCAAAACATCGCTGTCTTTATCCGAGAAAAATTGGCTCAAACCTTCAGTGCCGGTTTCCATGCAACCCAAAGTCAAATTTTTTTGAGGTATTGCTCCCAAGGAATCAGGTGGCTGGTTATTTGTAATTACCCTCACCATAATGGTGTCTGATGTTGATTGGGGAGGATTCTCATCGTCAGAAGCAATCAGCGTAATTGTGACTTCTCCCTCTGCTTTGGGAGTAATGGTGAGAACTTGCTCAGAGCTTACTTGCGCATCGGCAATGGTGGTATTGCTGCTCACGACGGTATGCGTTATAGGATCGCCGTTCGGATCGCTGAATACGGGTTTGTCCTTGAGGTCGCGGATAAAGTTGTCGCATCGCACAGTCAAAGTAAAATCCCGAATCGGATTTCTTACCTCGGGAGGGTTTTGAGCAAATCCCGGAACGCTCATGCACAAGAGCAGAATAAAATACAAAAGAAAAGTTCTCTTCATAAGACAACTCCATCATTCGAGGAAACCGCGGCCCAAAGCATCATTTGTCTTCCAACAATCATCGCGGATCTCCCGGCGGATCGGGAAGAGGCTCCGTGCGCGAGAGCAGATACACGAGCACGCTGCCTCCCACCAATACAGCGCTCCCGCCGCCGATCCACCACCATTTCGAAATTCCGCCTTTTTTGCGCGCCGGCGATGAACGCGCGGCCTCGCGGGCGTGCATCTCGCTTTTGGTATCTTCCACCAGTTTTTGAAAACCCTCCGGGTCGCGTGCAACGTCGGGTTGATACTCGCGCTCCAATTGCAGAAGACTCTCGACCGCGCTTTTGGCTGCAGCCTCATTGCCCAAACTTAAATGCCCCAAAGCGACGAGCTTGTAAGCGCGTTTTTGCTGCCACGGGTCGACAATGTCATTCGGCAAACACGGCTCCAACAGTGCAATCGCAGCCGCATATTGCTGAAGGGCGGAAAGCTCTTCCGCCTTTTCCAGAGCATTGGGCTGGCATTCCGAGCGAGCCTGTGCTTTCGCATTTGAAAAAATGCAGCCGCAAAGCACGAGGGCCGCCAAGCCGGTACGGATGGAAAAATAACCTATAATGCTACGCGTGCTGAACATATTCACCTCGCAGGGTTGAGCCCTAGGCTCTCTATTTCGCCGTCCACGTTTCACAAGGCTGGTCTTTCGCGGGCGGCAAGTTTGCGCACGTGCATTCATACGGAAGCTCGCTACCCACATATTGCTCCCATTCATTCTTGCTCAAATTGCGTCGCACTTTTTGACAAACCATTTCAGCCAAGAGCTCGGGCTTTGCCACCCAGATGAGCACGGCCTTGTCCGAGGCCGCGGAGAAAACTTGATTGCCGTCTTTGCTAAAAATCACGGACCACACCCATTCGGTGTGGCCGACTTGATCCGACAAGACAATCGGATTGATTTGTCGCTGCAAGACTTGCCACAGTCTCACCGTCTTGTCCGCGCTGCCGGTTGCCAGCATCTTGCAATCCGGGCTGAAGGCCAGAGCATTGACTTCATCTTCATGGCCGTGGATCGGTTCGATCACACGTTCGGGTTGGAGCAAATCCCAAAACCAAATGCTGCCATCATTGCCGCCGGCTGCCAGCCATTTTCCATCGGGACTGAAGGCGACACACTTAACGCGGGCGGGTTGATGCCATGTTCGTGACAATCGAACATGATTGCGCTCATACAACTCCCAAACCTGCACAGTGCTATCCGCGCCGCCGGAAGCGAGCTGCTTGCCATCCGCACTGAAGGCCAGCGCTTTGATCAGCGCGCGATGCCCTTGCACGCCGCGTGCGCTGTCGGCCTTCATGTCCCAGATTCGAATCATGCCCGCTTCATTTCCAAAGGCCAATAGCTCGCCGGTGGGATCGAAAGTCAAGCTCCAAACCGAACTGCGGTTTTGCTCTAGTAATTTCGGCGCGTCGTTTTTGAGATTGCCGAGATTCCACAATTTCACGGCGCCATCTTCGCCCGCAGAGGCCAACACTGAATTGGAAGGACTGAAAGCCACGGCTCTGACGCTTCCCAAGTGGGCGCGCCTTTCGGTGGCTTCGGAAAACGGTGCGTCGAGCTTCCACACCCAAATCGCGCTATCCGCACTGCCCGCGGCGATCGTGCGACGATCTGCGCTGAACGTTACGGCCCTCGCCCAATCGCGCGGGCCGGTCAGCTTCACTGGACCGCCGGCCGGCACATTTTTGCTGAAGGCTGGCGCATTCAAAGCTTTGCGCAACGCCGTGTAGACTTCGTTGTTCAAAGTCGCATCATTTCTCTTGTTGAACAAATACGCTTGCCGGGCCAGCAACACGGCCAGAGTATCTTGCGGCACGAGCGGCGCCTGCGTGGCTAAAAGCCGCCCAAGATTGATTTGATTCAAGCGCTCGATCACTTTGCGCTGGGCTTCGGCTTCTTTTCGTTTAAGATCGGCGATTGTTCTGGCTTCCGTCGCAGCTCGCGCTTCGTCCTCTGCGCGGCGACGTTGCAGAATCAACTCATCATTGATATCCACCGCCACTTGCCGCAAGCTGTCGGCGCGGACTTTCAAGGAATTCGCAATCACTTCGCCCTGCCGCGCTTGCTCGGCCGCGAGGCGCTCTTGTTCGGCGAGCCGCACCGCGTTTTGCGCATTCTCTTTCGCCAACGCTTCTCGACGCGCGGTTTGCCACAACGTGCTCGCCAACAAAACAAACACCGCGGCGAGCGCAACACCCAATGCGATTTTCAGGTTCCGCACCACAGTAGGGTTGAAGAACTGCGGCCAGTGCTCGTCAATCCATTTTTTGTTGAACACTTCTTTATAGATGGGATTGCGCACCGCGAGATTGCCGTTCTCGCGCTGCACAATGCCGGTGAGCTTCAACTCGGATTTGACCGGCGATTTCTCCTCATCCGTCACGGGACGCCAGCCCAAACGCACGTCTTTGTAGGTTTGCATGAGTTGCAGGCGATACGGGCCCTCGTGGGTGAGGCGTCTTTGCACAAAATCAAGATTGCTGTCTTCACGGCTCATGCGCCCCATGAACAACGACTCGGCCATGGCATCGATCTCGATCTCCGACCACTTATGGCGACCGTCCTCCGCAATTGCGCGGCAGAACCGCTGCGTGAGATAGGGATGCCCTTTCGTCCATTTCAAAATCCATTGCAACACTTGCTGCGCGTGGGTATTGGGCAAATCAAAACCCTGCGCCAGCGGCCGCGCTTCTTCAAAAGTGAAATCCGTAACCTCCACACGCTTGCCGATGTTGAACGGCGTGCGCGTGTAGTCTTTGATAAGATCGTTCGGCGTGGCGACGCCGATGAGCACGAACGAGAGCCGCTTGTATTCCGGGCGGTCGGCGCGGGCATTGTATAGGCCGCGAATGGCGGCGAAGAAATCATCCGAGTACGGCAAGTTCAAAGTCGTGTCGATCTCGTCGATGAACACCACGATCGGCGCCTCTACTTCGCGCAAAAGCACTTCGCCGAAAAATTTGGAGAAACGCTGCGCCAAGCTCAAATGCCCGTGCGCTTGCCACCAGACATGCGGCTTGGTTAGAAATTGCAGCTCCTTTTGAATTTCGTGCAGAATGCCGTAATAGAACTGCTCCGCAGTTGTGGTCACTTTGCCCACTTCTTCGAGCGTGAGCTTGACGCATTCAATGCCCTCTTCCGCAAGCTGCTTCGCCGTGCGCAGCATCAAGCTGGATTTGCCCACTTGGCGCGAAGAAAGAATGAAGGCATATTCTCCGGCCCGGCACAGGTCGAGCAAATCCTTATCGGCCTGCCGAAAAACATAGAGCGCATCGACGTGGACCGTGCCGCCCACGGTGTAGTGTTGAAGTTCATGCATGCAAACGCTCTCCGAAAAATTTTTCATACAGAAGGCAGCGGAACTTGGCGCTCGAGGCTGCGCCCGTCACCAACCCGGCTGCTTGCAAACGATAGAAAATGTTTTCATCGGCGCACTTGTTCGTTTTTAAAATTTGCCGCAGCCCGGTCTTCAAGCTTTCGGTTTCGAAATTCTCTTTGCTATTGAGGCCGAACCACAAAGGCCGCAAATGATCGCCGAACGGGCCGTAAATATCCGTGGCGTGTTCGAACAACGCCGTGAAGTCGTACAATCGGGTGGTGAGCAATTCGAACGCTTGGCGCAAAAGATAGGGATGTCCGCCGACCCAGTGACACAATTCTTGCAGTTGCTCCGGCGACAGAATCGCTTGATAGCGCTGATTCAATGTCGCCGCTTGCTCCGGCGTGAAATCCTGCAAGTGCAACACGCGGCCAACATTGAACGGCGAGCGCGTCAAATCGGCAATGAAAGCGGCCGGCTCCGTGGAGGTGGCCAGCACCAAATCGAATTGTTGCCACACCGGATTCGCTTGCTGCCGCTTGTTGTGCCACGCGCGCAGCATGCTAAAAAAGTTCACGCTGTAGTCTTTGCCCAAAATGCGATCGACATTGTCCATCGCGAGCGTGAGCGGGCGCGTGCGGCGTTTGAGCACGAACATTTCAAAAATTTCCGCACAGGCCCGAATGCGGCCCAACAAGCGATGTTGCTCCCACGCGGCTTCGACTTGCTCGAGCGGCGCGAATTTGTAAGTGAGCGCCATGCAAAAAGAGCGAAAGAAGGTTTCTTCGTTTTCCAATTGCGACTGGTCGAACTCTTGAAAGTCCATGAATACGACTTGCTTGCCGTGCTGTTTGGCCGCCGCAATGATGCGCCGCAGCAGTGCGGTCTTGCCGATTTGGCGCGAGCCTTTGATGGAAATGGTGACGCCGTTTTGCGCAATATCAGCCAGCGCGAGTTTGTCTTCACCGCGCTCGAGATAAAATTGCGCCGCGCGGTCTTGCCCAAACACGCTGGCAGAAAGCGTTGCCGCGCGCGCGGCGTCTTGCACGACCGTGGCCAAATCTGCCGCCGGCATGCTCGAGCTTCCCATGAGCGCGGCACGCGCCTGCTGCAAATCCGCGAGCAGCTCCTCCATCGTTTGAAAACGCGCGAGCGGATTTTTCTCCAACGCCTTGTCGAGAAGCGGCTGCAGGCTTTGCGCGACCTGCGTGTCTTCGAGTTGCAAGCGCGCGTGTGCTTCAAAACAAATGGCGTTGCGCAAAGCGCTCAAATCCGTGCTCGCAAACGGCCGCGTTCCCATCAACATTTCGTGGAAGATGATGCCCAGCGCGAAAATATCCGAGCGCTGATCCACGATTGCAGCGTCCCATTGCTCGGGCGACATGTAAGGCGGCGTGCCGGAAACGAGCCCGGTGATGGTGAGATGCTCGCACTCGCTCTTCATCTTCGCCAAGCCGAAATCCACGATCTTGATTTGGCCGTCGCGATTGATGAGAATATTTTCCGGCTTCAAATCGCGATGGATGACGCCCAAGCGATGCGCCATGCGCACGCCCTCGGCAATTTGCAGCGCGAAATCGAAAAACTCGGCGCGGCTCAAACGCTCGCGTTCCAAACGCGCGCGCAAGGTTTCGCCTTCCACATACTCCATCACGATGTACGGACGCCGCGCTTTTTCTTGCAGCTCGAACACTGTGACGATGTTGGCGTGAATGATCTGCGCCGCGGAATTCGCTTCACGCTTGAAACGGCCGATCGCACTGCTATCGGACAATAGCTCTTGCTTGAGGAATTTGAGCGCAACTTCCTTGCCGGTATTTTTTTCTTTGGCCAGATAAACCGTGCCCATATTCCCACGGCCCAAAGTCTTCTGAATAACATAACGCGCAACCAAATCGCCGCGCTGCAGCGGGAGCGTGGGATCCGCTTCCAAAGCGGAGGCGCGTTGTGGCCGGGCATGAGTAGAAAAAGGTGCACCATTGGCGCCGAAAATTTTTTTAAGGAAGGCACGCAGCCTCGCGGTAAACTGCGACGGTGCAACAATATGTTCGGTCATCGTTCAGGCCCTCACAGGTCTCGCGATAACATTCGGGTAGGAAAGCGTAAAGGGGAGAATTGGCAACAGCCCCGTGCCCACCGTGTATGGCTACCGGATTCTGTTCCCTATAAGCCAAAGGGGAAGTGCATGAAGTTGTATAGGGAAGAGCACGTGAAAAAATGTAGTTTTACTATTGCTCAGAAGCAATCACTTTATTGGGCGCTCAAAATTGGAGGGCGAGTTTTAGCTTTATTGCTATCGCGATAGCTTTGTTGCTACAAATTTGCCTTGCAAAAACCTGCCGAAACGATTACCATTTCCATGAATTCCGATTGGCGCCACGCGCATAAAGGGTACTGGTGACCTCGTTCGCTCTCAGGAAATTTTAACCAAGTGCTATTTCCAGAAAGCCGCGCAAGCCAGCACAAAGGCGTTCAAGAAACGGATGGTGAGAAAACATATTCACTCCGCATTTTGACTAAGTCTGTTCCAACAGATATGAGTGATCAACCAAAGTAAATGCTTTGCGCTTGAAGCAATGCATTTGTCCGTAGGCTCACAAAGGCAGTGAGATTTCGCTTGCGTCTGCGTGCGAGCTTCATCGCAAATAGGACCACCTTACGTTCGACTTGGGATTTCCCTCTCCTTCGCATCTCGCAACTTGGCTGGAAGTCCTGCTCGTGAATAATCCAGCATGCCAGTCTTTCCGATGTCTTAAAAAAAGATAACCGTCGGGTCTCTTCTCTAAAAGGACAAGACCATTACGGTCAAGACTATCAAAGCACGCTTCATTATGAGCCATGGTTTTGCCTCAAATAGCTGTGCCTTGTGAGAGAAGTTCATGCACACCTCCACAAAACTCTGTTTGATCTGCGGCCAGCCCAACGAGACGCAAGCCCGGAAATGCCACGCCTGCAATACGCCTTTGCCGGAAGAAGGCATCATCGACAAAATGGAAGCGGCGATGATTCAAGTATTGCAGCATGCGGTGGAAGAGCGTTATGAGATTTTGGAACGCATCGGACGTAGCGGCAGCTCGTTGATCTTGAAGGCGCGGCAAAAGGACGGCATTCAACGCACCGTTGCGCTCAAAGTGCCGCGCTGGCTGTTTCCTTTCGAGCCGAAAATTTTGAAAGCGCGCATTCAGCGCTTCAACGAGGAGGCGCATCAGCTTGCGCTCTTGAATCACAACGGCATTGTGCGGCTGCTCGATTGGGACGTGATCGATCAGCAATTGCCCTACCTGGTGCTGCAATATCTCGAGGGCGAAGATTTGCGCAGCGTGCTGCACCGCCGCACAGAGGCATTGCCGATCGAAACCTTGCGCGCATGGTTTCTCGCGCTCGCCGAGGCCTTGGGCTATGCGCATCAAAAGGGCGTTATTCATCGCGACATTAAAAGCGCGAATGTCATGATTTGCAGCGACGGCAAGCCGGTGTTGATCGATTTCGGCATCGCGCGCGATCAAGACATGAGCGCGCTGGTGAAAATTACGCAAGAGGGCACGCTCCCCGGCACCTGGCTCTACATGAGCCCGGAACAAGCGCGCGGCGTGCCGATAGACAAACGCAGCGATGTTTATTCTTTCGGCGTGGTCATGTATGAGGCTCTCGCCGGCAAACTACCCTTCGAAGGCGAATGCTGGCAGGAGTTGCAAGCCAAAACCGTTTCGGTTCCGCCCGAGCCATTGCAAAAGATTCGTCCGGAAATTCCCGAGCTGCTGGAGAATGTTGTTTTGCGCAGCTTGATGAAAGAACCGAGCCAGCGCTATCAAACGTGCGAAGAGCTTGCGCAAGCTTTGCGGCATGGCGAGCCGCGACGCCCGCAATTTCGCAAAGGCCCGCTTACGAAAATTTCGCTGCCGGCGTCACCGCTACCGCGCTGGAAAAAAATCGTGTTCGGCTTGGCAGGGTTAATTGCACTAGCGGCCCTCTTTCTCGTGTATCAATTTTTTCAGCCAAGAACTTCCTCCGACCTGCAGCGCAACGCGCAAATCGCGCCGGAAGATACGGCCGGACACGTTATGGCCACGGCGCCACGTGGAATACCACAACGCGATAGCTCGCTGCCAAGGCCGGCGCCGCCCGCACCAAAAACGAACAACAACCAACTTGCGGAGGCGATTCAAAAATATGGTGCGAAAAATTACGAGGCCGCGTGGCAAATTTGCGCGCAAATTCTGCGGGACGCTCCGAATGATCAAAACGCATTGAGCCTGCGCGAGCAAATCACTCAGGGCTGGCGCGAAGAAATAGAGGAGACTGCGCGAAAACAGCAGTTCCCCAAGGCGCTCGAGAGGGCGCGCAAATTCGGGGAGTATGTGGATGCGCAAACAGGTGCAACGCACACCGCTGCGATTTATGAAAAATGGGGCGATGCTTTGAGCGCACGCAGAGGCTACGCGGCTGCACTCAAAAAATATCAACAAGGCCTGCAAGCACTGCCGAAGAACACTGCTCTTCTCACTAAAACGCAAGCAACGACCGCGGCCTTGCAAAAGTGGCTGGGTCTCACGTTGATCTTTGTTGAGGGCGGCAGCTTTCATATGGGCGATAGCTTGCAGGACAGCAAAACGCTCGGCAAAGACAACGAAGATGAGCAACGCGTGCACTTCGTCCGCGTGGATGATTTTTATGTGAGCGCGCATGAAATCACGTTCGCACAATTCGATTCTTTTTGCACGGCCACCGGCCGCGCTTTGCTTTCTGACAATGGTTGGGGCCGCGGCGAACGTCCGGCAATAAACGTCACGTGGGAGGAGGCGAAAGCGTTTTGCGATTGGCTGATGAAAAGGGTTGGAGAAGAAGTCGTCATTAAGTTGCCGACGGAGGCGCAATGGGAATATGCCGCTCGCGAACGCGGCCGGGTAGTGCGCTATGCGGGCACAGATGAGCTTGCGGCGCTTCCGGAATATGCGTGGTTCGCAGCAAACATGACGCAGCCCGTCGGCCAAAAGCGCGCGAATGCGCTGGGTTTGTTCGATATGAGCGGCAATGTGTATGAATGGTGCGAAGACCGCTATGAGAAGAACTATTACAAAGACAGCCCGACCGCCAATCCAACCGGACCGAACAAAGGCAAAGACTACGTGCTGCGCGGCGGCTCGGCGCTCAGTGCTGCCGTTGATTTGCGTTGCTCCAATCGCGAACATGCGCGGAGTGCGCCGGATTTCAAAAAGTGGAAAATGCCCACCGGCTTTCGCATTGTCGTCACACCTTAATTCACTAAAGGTGAATTTTTCGGTTTCAAAACAAAAAGAACCTGCAAGCGGATCTAACGGATCAAGGAGAGGCTAAATCTTCCATCCGCTGAATCCGCATACAGAATACTCTTTTCGACAAACCAACTTCTCGTAAAGAACATGGCAACCTATTCCAACCTTCTCCAAAACGTGAGCCGCGCCCTGCTTTTGGAATATGATCTCGAAAGATTTTTGCGTTTGATTATGGACGCGCTCATTGCCGAAACGCAAGCCGAGCACGGCATGATCGTCGTTTTAGATGAGCACGGCCGGCACCAATGCAAAGCCGCACGCGACCGGCGGCTGCAAGACATTCCCGACCCTTCCGCGCGCCGCAGCAAAACCATCATCAATGAAGTGCTCAGCAGCGGGCGCTATCAGTTTCACGGCAACGCGCTGACGGATGCCCGCTTGCTGGGAAAAAGCACGGGCAGCATCACAAACTTGAATCTCGTTTCTATTGCGTGCGCGCCGCTGCGCGACGAAGCCGGCGTATTCGGCGTCATCTATTTGGATAGCGACAAAGCCGAAGCGTTGTTCAATCAAGGCACCGGCGTTTTGCTCGACCAACTCGCGCAAATGCTTTCCGGCGTGATTCGCGACTTGCAGAAACGTCCCGCGCTCGCGCGCGCATCTGCACAGGCGCTCAAATTCAACGGACCCGCGGGCGAAGTCGAAGTCATCATTGCCCACGAAAAGATGGCGAAAATTTATCGCGACGCGGAATTGCTCGCGGACAAAAACATTCCGGTGTTGCTCACCGGCGAGCCGGGCACCGGCAAAGAATTGGTCGCGCAATTTCTCCATGCCAAAAGCAATCGTCGCGGCAAATGGCTGGCGGTGGATTGCGGCACGCTGCCTTACGAAACGCTCGTTTCGGAACTTTTCGGCCATGTCCGAGGCGCATTCACCAATGCGCGAAACGACCGGCCCGGCTTGGTTGCAGCCGCGCGCAAAGGCACACTCTTTTTGGATGAGATCGGCGAGTTCAGTTTGGATTCACAAGCGCGGTTGTTGCGCTTTTTGGAAATGGGCGAATACAAACCGCTGGGCAGCGATGAAATCAAGCGCGCGGACGACGTGCGCATCATTACCGCCACCAATAAGAATTTGCCCAAACTCATTCAGGAAGGAAAATTCCGGCAGGATTTATATGACCGCTTGAACGACGTGGTGTTCGAGCTGCCGCCCTTGCGCGAGCGTGCAGAAGAAATCTTGCCGCTCGCCTATCATTACCTCGCGCGCTATGGCAAGGAGTACGACAACCCCGATTTGGAATTGAGCCTGGCTGCCGCGGTGTATCTCAAGCAGCACCGTCTGCGCGGCAACGTGCGCGAGCTAAAAAAGATGGTGCGGCGCGCGGTGTTGGGCTGTCGCGAAAAGTTCATTCAAATCGAGCATTTCGATTTCACCCGGCCCCACAGTTCACCCGCGATCGACGATGAAAAAAATTTCAAAGCCGCGAAAGCGAAAATCGTGGACGATTTCGAGCGACAGTTCATACTCGCGCGTTTGCGCGAAACCGGAGGCAAAGTGAAGCTCGCCGCCAAAATCTCCGGCATGCCCGCGCCGAATTTTTCCAACAAGATGAAAAAATACGGCATCAATCCGAAACAGCTTCCTTCGGAATAGGCGCTCGCTCGCGGCTACAAGCCATACTTCTTGCGCTTCCGCCACAGCGTCGCGGGATCAATGCCCAAAATCTCCGCGGCCTTTTGATAGTCCTGCGCCTGTTGCAATACGCGCGTGATGTGCAGCTTCTCCAGCTCTTCGAGCGTGAGCGTGTGGTCGGCGCGTTGCGCGGCCGCGAGAAATTCTTCGGGCAGGTGCGCGCGCTCGATGACGCCGTTGCGCGCGACCAAAATGGCGCGTTGCATCACGTTCTCCAATTCGCGCACATTCCCGCTCCAACGATAGCCGCGCAGCACTTTCATGGCCTCCGCGGAAACTTCCAGCGGCGCGTCTTTCGAATATTTTTTGATGAAGTGCTCGATCAAAAGCGGAACGTCTTCCGGCCGCTCGCGCAGCGGCGAAAGCTTCAAGCGCACGCCGTTCAAACGATAAAACAAATCTTCCCGAAACGTGCCTTCCTTCAAAGCCTCGTCGAGGTTCTTGTTGGTCGCGGCGAGCACGCGCACATCCACTTGGCGTGTGTGGCTCTCTCCCACCCTTTCATATTCCTTATTGTGCAGCACGCGCAAAAGCTTGGCTTGAATAATCGACGGCAGTTCGCCGATCTCATCGAGAAAGATCGTGCCGGTGTTGGCCAGCTCGAAGCGGCCCTGGCGGTCTTTCACGGCGCCGGTGAAGGCGCCCTTCACGTGGCCGAAAAGCTCGCTCTCCAATAAATTTTCGGGAATCGCGGCGCAATTGACTTTCACAAACGGCTTTTGGCTCCGCGCACTTTTTTGATGCACCAAATGCGCGACCAGCTCTTTGCCCGTGCCGCTTTCGCCTTCGATCAACACGCTCAAATCGCTTTCCGCGACGGTGGCGGCCAACTCGAGCACGGCTTGCATCTCGCGATTGCGCGTGAGAAAGCCGCCCCAATCTTTGTCTTTGGATTCCGCCAAACGCTGCCGCAAGCCGCGCACTTCGCTTTTTAGCTCGTGATGTTCCCACGCTTTCAGCGCAAAGAGCTGCAGCTCTTTGAAGTCGAACGGCTTCTGCAAATAATGATACGCGCCGCGCTTGACCGCTTCAATGGCGCTGTCGATCGAGCCGTGCGCAGTGATGATGATCACCGTGGTTTCGGGCGCGTGCTGCCGCACTTCGGCGAGCAATTCCATGCCATCGAGCGGCGACATTTTCAAATCGAAGAAGGCGAGATCGAATTTTTCCCGGCGCAAAATTTCTTGCGCCTCTTGCGGCTTGGAATAAAGCTGCGCCTCAAAGCCGATGGAGTCGAAACAAATGCCGATGGTCTTGAGGATGTTGAGTTCGTCATCAACGACGATGACTTTCGGAGGCGTGGGCATGGCGATGGTGCGGATACCAAAGTAAAGTTTTCAGGATAGACACGGATCAAAAACACACGCTGCGATCGGCTTTTCTATAAGCGGGTTTACGCATATGCGGAAAAAACCAACCGATCGGGCTTTCAGCAGTTGTTTTTTTCTATCTGTTGGAAAAATTATAGTGTTTTTGCAACGACTCAGCTTTAAAAAGCTTGGTCCGCTTTATTCGCGGAATCCGCTTTCGCAACAGCTTTTTGATTACGTCCCATTTCCGTTGGGTGACAATGGCAGCGTGAAATAAAACGTGCTGCCTTTGCCCAGCTCGCTTTCCACGCCGATTTTGCCGCCGTGGCCCTCCACCACTTCGCGCGCAATCGCCAACCCCAATCCGACGCTGCCCGGCGTGGTTTCCTTCGCATCTTTCACCTGCACGAATTTGTCGAAGATCGTTGCCAACGCCTCGGCCGGAATGCCGCGTCCCGTATCGGCAACGAAGACGTGCACCGTGCCATTCTCACAATGCGCCGAGATCGTGACTTTGCCGTGCGCCGGCGTATATCGCAAAGCATTGCTGACGAGATTGTTGATCACCCACGAAAGCTGTTGGGGGTCGCCCCACAGCTCCGGCAAGTTCGTGTCGAGCGCCAGCTCCAATTGCACCTCCTGCTGTTGGAACAACAAGCGCAGCGGCGTAAGCGCATCTTCGAGCAAGTGGCGCAAAGCTATCGGCTCATTGCGGCGTTGATACGTGCCGGCTTCCAAACGTGAAAAATCGAGCAAGTCTTTCACCAGCTTGGTCAAACGCTCACAATCATCTTTAGTGGCAATGAGCAGGTCGCGTTGTTTGGTATTGATGCGCCCAAGCACTTCTTCCAACAAAATGCCGACGGCCATCTTAATGGAAGTGAGCGGCGTGCGGAATTCGTGGGAGACCGTGGCGATGAATTCAGATTTCATTTGGTCGAGTTGCTTAAAACGCGTGACGTCTTCGAGCAACGTCACCATCCATTCGACGCGGCCCTGCTCGTCGATAATGCGCGTTTGTTGCGGGCGAAAATAGAACGAAGATTTGCCCTGCGAAAAATGGAGCAATTCGTCGTGCTTGCCGTTTTCCTCCGGCATGCCGAGCAACTTCGACCACTTCTCACTTTTGAGCACTTCTTGAAACGACTTGTCTTCCAAGCTATTGCCCATGGCTTGCAACAAGCCCGCGGCCGCCTGGTTCATCAACACCAAGCTCTGTGCTTTGTCGGTTACGATGACCGGCTCGGGAATGCTCGCAACGATCGCCTCGGACTTTTTCTTTTCGGTGATCAACTGATGCACGTTCAGGTCTTCATATTCCTGCAAGCGCTCCGTCATTTTGTTGAACTCGCGCAACAGGCCGCCGATTTCATCATCCACGGTCACGTCGATCTTTTGATGGAGATGCCCGCGCTTCATGCGGCGCACGATCTGCGTCAGTTTCAATACCGGCTTGAGCAAGTTACGCGTGAATTGAATGCTGGCGATGATGCCAAGCAACACGGCAATGATCGCCACCACTACGACGGCGAGCGTCGTGCGCTTAATGAAGTTCTCCGCGCGCGCTTGCGCTTTGCGCAATGCTTCTTGATTCGCTTCGAGCAATTGCAGGCAGTGTTCTTTGAGTTTGTAAATTAACGGGCGCACCGCGGCGATGTGGTAGTCGCGCGCGGCGGCGTGCGTGCGCTTGTTTTGCAGGAGGTGATATAAAGAATCCGAAACGATTAGGTAGGAACGATATTCGGCGATGATGGTATCCAAAATGACCGGCTTCATGGGCAGGGCCAGGCCTTCATTTGCGTTTTGATACCAATCGAGGAAACGGTCGCGCTGCTTCTTGAAGGTCTCTTGCGAGCGTTCGACGTCTTGCACGAACATCAAAACCTGCGCATTGTCCTGGCGCTCCAGCGCTTTGATCATGTTTTCCGCGACCAAGTTGCTTTCATAGCCTTCGCCCAAAATGCGTCCCACCGAATTGCCCAAGCGCGAAAAATTATACACCGAAAAGACGCTTGTGGCAATGATGATGCACACCAGCACCAAATACCCCAAGCCGATTTTAAAACGCAGGCTATTCATGGCGTCGATTTTGATTCTCAATACAACCTACTTTCGCTCAGATACGAAAAAGGATCGAATAGTGCCAGAACAATTTGCGGGCAGTCATGAGGTCGCCTCGCACAAGAGCACCGCCCCTATTCCTTCAGCACGACGCCTTCCGAGCGCGCGATATAGGCGGCGCAAGTGACGTCGCCGGTCACGTTCAACACCGTGCGGCACATGTCGAGAATGCGATCCACGCCGAGAATGAGCGCGATGCCTTCTGCGGGCACGCCGACCATTTGGAGAACGATGATGAGGAGCGGAATCGAGCCGGAGGGTACGCCCGCGGCCCCCACCGCGGTGAGCACGCTCATCATGACCACGATCAATTGCGCGCCCAGACTCAAATCCACGCCGAAGACTTGCGCAAGAAAAAGCACGGTCACGCCTTCGAAGAGCGCGGTGCCGTTCATGTTCATGGTTGCGCCGAGAGGAATGACGAAGCCGGCGATCTTCGGTGGAATGCCCAAATTGTCTTGTGAAACCGTGAGCGTCGTCGGCAGCGTGGCATTGCTCGAGCTCGTGGAAAAAGCCGTGAGCATCACGGTTTCCACTTTCTTGAAAAATTTGAGCGGATTGTAGCGCGCGAAGAGTTTGATTAAAACAGAAAAAGCGCCGAACAAATGCAGCGCCAAACCGAGCAACACGGTGACAACATACCAACCGAGCGCGACGAGTAATTCGAACCCGAAGCGCGAAGTGACGCTGAAGATGAGCGCAGCCACACCAAAAGGCGCGAGCTTCATGGCGATGTTGATGATGACCACGGAGATGTCATTGACGCCTTGCAACAAGCGGATCACCGGCTGCGCGCGTTCTTGCGCAATCATGGTGAGGCCAATGCCGGCCATGAGCGCGACGAAGATCAATGCCAGCATATCGGGATTGGGCCGCGCGACTGCGGCAAAGGGGTTGCGCGGCACAATGCCGACCAAAGTCTGGATGCCAAAATCAGTTTGATCCGCCGCGCCTTTGAGCGTCGTAGCTTCCTGGCTGTAAGTTGCGAGCATACGCTCTTTGGTCTCTTGCGGGAGATGATCGCCGGGGCGAATGAGGTTGACCAACGTGAGGCCGATACACACAGCAATGGCCGTCACAATCAAAAAATAGAGCGCGGTGCGCACGCCGATGCGGCCGAGCTGTTTGAGATCGCCGATTTGTGCGACACCGAGCGCCAAGCTCGAAAACACCAAAGGGATGACGACCATGATGAGCATGTTCAAAAAGATTCTGCCCAACGGGTCACTGAGATACTTTTGCACGAGCGCCAACGCCGGCGCGCTGCTGAAAAATTTGTTGCAGATCACTCCCGCGAATGCACCGATGACCAGACCGATAAAAATCTTTGTGTGCCGTGCCATGCGACGGGGTTCCGATGCCATCTTTTGCTCCCTTCCGTTTTCGAGTTCGGGTGATTGTGTAGAGCCAAGTTAGAAAATCCCGCTAAAGAAGCAACGGCCGCAATCAGCGTCCGCTAAGTGCCGCTTGCCGCTTTGATCGAGAAGCTGCAAGCAAAACTTTGGGCATGGATCAGAAATGGCTTCACGCAGATGCTGGCTGCGGTGATCCGTAAAAATCTGTCTCCAGAGTTTCTCGTCCGGCAAGCCAAGGGCTTATTTCGATATCAGGTCGAGCACTTGCGCACCGCTAGTCGTTCTCAGAAAAAAATGAAGGTCACCAAAATGAAACTCGGAATCAAAATCAGCAGGGAGTAAAGCATGTAACCGAAGAAGCTCGGCATTTTGACTCCGCTCTCTTCGGCGATGGATTTCACCATGAAGTTGGGCGCATTGCCGATGTACGTGTTCGCGCCCATAAACACCGCGCCGCAGGAAATGGCTTTGAGATAAATTTCCTTTTGCGCAATCAACGCATGAATGGCGTCAAGCTCGGGCCGGCCTGGAAAGAAACGGCCGAGCGCGGTGTTCAAAAAAGTAAGATAGGTCGGTGCGTTATCCAAAAAGCTTGAGAGACTGCCGCTCGCCCAGAAATAATGCCACGGCTCGCGCACCGCGCCGATGATGAATGCCAATGCGCCCTCGGTGCCTGCGCGCAACATGGCGAGCATGGGAATAATGGTGATGAAAATGCCGGCAAACAGAATCGCAACTTCCTGAATCGGCCCCCACGTGAAGCCATTGCCTTCGCGAATTTCCTTGGCGGTGAATTTCAAGCTGAGCAGGCCCATGGTCACGAGCATGAGATCGCGCAGGACATCTTGCACGGCCAATTCCACTCCGAGAATCTTGAACTCGCCTAGTTTGACCAATCCGCTGAAAAGCACGCCGCCGATGACGCCCGCCAGGAAAATCAAATTGTGCAGTCCGCGCAAACGCAGGGTCGCAGTGTGCCCGCGCGCTTTAGCATGGCTTTTTGCTCCGGGCTCACGACTCAGCATGATTTTATCGAAGACAAAGAACAGGGCGAGCACGATGGCAGAGACCATCAACATCTCGGGCAGCAATTTGAGCGTCCAAAAAAATGGCACGCCGTGCAAAAAGCCAAGAAACAACGGCGGATCGCCCAACGGCGTGAGCGCGCCGCCCATGTTGCTGACGAGGAAAATGAAAAAGATGACAAGGTGTGCAACATTCTTACGCGCGGCATTCATGCGCAGTATCGGGCGGATCATAAGCATCGAGGCGCCTGTGGTACCCACCCACGAAGCGATGAGCGTTCCAATCCCGAGCATGGCAGCGTTGGCCAACGGCGTTCCTGCAGGCGCGCCTTCCAATAATATTCCACCGGCAACGGTATAGAGTGACCACAGCAATATGATGAACGGAATATAATCCTTCAGAATGATGTGAACGATTTCGTGCCACGCGTGACCGTGATAACTGAGCAGAAAGGGAACGGCAAACAAGAGCGCCCACGCCGAGGTGACTTTGCCGAAGTGATGATGCCAAAAATGCGGAGCAAGTAACGGAAAGAGCGCGATCGACAACAGAATGCCGACAAACGGGAAGCCGCTCCATAACGCCAGGGTGCGTCCCAAGTCTTCTCCATGAGCAGCGGCAGCAGAATGAGTCGAATCAGAGACACTGCTTTCAGCCTGTCGGGCCGTCGGAGCAGAGCTTGTTACAAGAGAGGAGGCCGCATGTTCCTTCGCGGAAAGCAAAAAGGGATTACACAACAACGTCACCATAACAGCCATTAATAGCAAGACAGGAGACCGGAACATAGCTTTTTCCTTGGCTGAATTTTGAGACAACGACCGGCACGCTGAGTCTGGAAGCCATGAGCATAGCATTTTTTTGCACTAAAATCAAAGCGGAATTTGGCGGGAAGTTGTTCTTAAGACAATTTCAGATTTTGCGCCAGGCCGTCGGCTCGCGGGCGGTGTGGAGTGAGTTCAAATCATCCCATCAAAAAGCATAAAAACGACCCGCTATTGCCTGGCTCGTTGCACAAACCCGTAATGCCTCAGTGACGTGTGGTAGCGCAGGTATCCTTGCCTGCAGACAAGATGTCTGCGCTACGTTCTCCACCAATAACGGAGGCATTGCACAAACCGGAAAATTTCACTGGACTTTTGCACAAATTTTGATAGAATGTTTCATGACGCATATCTCCTCTTTATGCGCTCAACAGGCAGCTTAGACGTGGTAAACGAGAGCACGAAGAACTGGCGCCTTGACTTGCAGCAGCAGCAAAATTGAGCTTGGTATCGTTGGCGCCATTTAGATATTTCCGAAGAGATCTTCTCCACAAGAAGGCAGAAGATTGATATGGAGCGCTTGATTGAGCACCTCCGCGACACGCTAGCGCTGGCAAATTTGGTCGGCGGGTCCCCCGTTTTTCTAAGTGCGCTTGCACCGCTTCCGGCCATGGCCAAGAGCGATGCGACCGTATTGATCTCCGGCGAAACCGGCACAGGTAAAGAGCTGGTAGCGCGGGCAATTAGCCCACGGGCCGCATTCCCTTTCGTCCCGGCGAATTGTGGCAGGCTGCCGGATACGCTTTTGGAAGACGAGTTGTTTGGCCATGAGCGCGGCGCCTTCACAGATGCTCGCACCCAGAGGTCCGGCCTTATTGCGCAGGCGGAGAAGGGTACTCTATTCTTGGACGAGGTGGAAGCCCTAAGCGCGAAAGCGCAAGTTGTGCTGTTGCGCGTACTGGAAGACAAAAAATACCACCCTCTGGGATCGAGCCTTTCGCACCAGGCCAACGTGCGCATCATCGTCGCTACGAATGCGCCACTCTCACAAATGGTGCGAGCTGGAAGCTTTCGCACGGATCTGTATTATCGACTTTGCGTCTTTCTCCTCAACTTGCCTCCGCTTCGTGATCGCAAAGATGACATTATTCCATTGGCGCACTATTTTTTAAAGAAGCATGCTCCGTTAGAGCGCGATGGGCTGCAATTAGCTCCCTCCCTGCGCGAGGATTTGGTGGCTTACAACTGGCCGGGGAATGTTCGCGAATTGGAAAATGCCATTATTCGTGGCATTCACTTTTGCCAGACGGATACCATTACATTGCAGGATATCGGACCCCCCTTCAGCGGCTCGCCGCAGTACGAGACAATGGTAGCTGAGGTGACTAAGCTATACGCCTTTCGGGAGATGAAGAAAAGGGCGATCGCAGAGTTTGAGCGCAGCTATTTAACGCGGCTGATGCACGAGCACCACGGGAATGTGAGCCATGCTGCCATTGCTGCCAGCATAGAAAGGCGCCAGCTCGGCAAAATGCTTAAGAAGTATCAAATCGATCCAAAGCTGGTTTACACCTCTTTGCTAAATTTTCTGATCATCCACGATTTGCTTCCGGAAGCATGTGAGAATGCATGGCTTTATTTTTGGAATTGCATTTAGGTGAAAATTTACGCATCCGTGGGTGATTTTTCCCCCAGCCGGCCCTGGCTTCCAACATAATTATTTCCATCAGGTTTTGCTGCGCAGTCAATGGGTGTTTTATAACCCAGCGATTACCTCGCCACGAATCTTCCACACCCAAGTTTTCAAAAAATCAAAGGCCTCCTTCCTCAACGTTGTTTGGCTCACCATTTGCCTGTTACTCGTTTTGCGTAAAAACATAAGGAGGTCTTGTGAGCAAGCCATCTAAGCGAGATGAACGGTGTTGGCGTGAAGAGGAGATGGCTACCGCAATAGAAGAGTATCTTTCGGAGCATCCCCACGCCTCGGATACTTTGGAAGGAATTGCGGGGTGGTGGATCATTCAGCAGCAAATACGGGTCGAAGTCAAAACCTTGAAAAAAGTTTTGGGCCAATTGGTGGGCCGCGGTCTTTTAGAAGAAATCAGGAACGGCGGCAGGACACAATACCGTTTGAAAACTCGGGGCGGTGCATCACATTTTCAAACACGTGTGCTTGATAATTTGCCTGCTCGCAATGAGGGCCTATGAGCCTTTTCGACATGCCTCCTCACAATATTAATCTGGGAGAGCGGTATCTATGAGCAGACTGCCGGGGCGATTTATTTGAAATTTATGCTTCCTTTTATTCGAAGATAACACGGAAAGTGCATTTTATTTGCGGCTTTGAGTAGGCAGTAAACAGTTCAAATGCGCGCATCCACGACGGCGATCACAAATCGACGATCGGAGTGAAATCAAAGAACGGCGTATTCATCGTTTGAGGTAGGCGTCCTTTTCATCTCTCCTTTGATCATCGTTGCGCCATCTGCAACGAAGGCCTCGAGACAAAATTCTATTTCTAATCGAGCTTTCTTTGGAGCAGGATGATTTCAAACGTCTTCCGCGGATTGGAATGGGCCTGAAGGATAATCTTCATAGTGGCGGGTTCCATGGAAAGTCTGATTGCACGGCTGCGAGACACGCTTGCGTTGGGGAAACTGATCGGCGAAGCGCCCGCTTTTCTAAAAGCGATCGCACCGCTCCCGTCCGTGGCCAAGGGCGAGGCCACGGTGTTGATTACCGGCGAAACCGGCACGGGCAAAGAACTCGTAGCGCGAGCAATCCATTACTTGAGCCCGAGAGCGTCATTTCCTTTTGTTCCGGCGAATTGTGGCAGGTTACAGGACACGCTTTTAGAAGATGAGTTGTTTGGGCATGAACGCGGCGCCTTTACGGATGCGCACACCCGCAGGGATGGCCTCATCGCCCACGCAGAGCAAGGGACGTTATTCTTGGACGAGGTGGAGGCGCTAAGCCCCAAAGCGCAAGTGGTTCTTCTGCGCGTGCTCCAGGAAAAAAAAATTCTCGCCCTGGGAGCAAGCCATGAACAACAAGCCGACGTGCGCATTGTCGCTGCCACCAATGCGCCGCTTGCGCAAATGGTTCAAGCGGGCAGCTTTCGTGCGGATTTGTATTATCGGCTCTGCGTCTTTATGATCAACCTGCCTCCGCTCCGTGAACGCAAAGAGGACGTCGTCCCGTTGGCGCGTCATTTTGTGAAGAAGCATGCGCCCTTTGGTCGGGAGGGGCTGCAAATAGCTCCCTCAGCGTGCGAAGCTTTGCTTGCTTATGATTGGCCGGGAAATGTTCGGGAATTGGAGAATGCGATCATTCGCGGCGTCAGTCTTTGCCGAGAAAATATCGTCGAGATCGAGGACTTGGGGCTGCCTTTTACCAAACAAGGCTTGCATAGTCCCGCTGGGGTTTGGTCCTCCGAATTTTGCTCCTTTCATGCCATGAAGCAGCAAGCCATCATCAAGTTTGAGCAGAGCTATCTCAACTGTCTCATGCAGCATTATGGCGGCAACGTGAGTCATGCGGCCTCCGCAGCGGGAAAAGATCGACGCAATTTTGGCAAGCTCCTAAAGAAACATCGCATTGATCCCAGGCTTTTTGCCGCTCAAAAAGTATGAATCGCATACTTGACCGCAGGCACGAGGAAGAAGGCGAGGCTTTTATCACACCCCGCTGTGTAAAAAAATACGCTGCAGTATGTACAAAGCAACGTGCATGCTTATTGTCTAATTCACATGAGCATTCGAGCAAGTTTTGATTTTGCCTTTGCGTTGTTTTCCACCCACCACCCGGTCTTTCGTTTTTGATGGTCCCTCCTAAGCGTTTGAAACTCCAACTCGCATCTGCAAGCAGCTTGGTGGCTGCTTCTTTGCAATACCCCTTAGTCAAAAAGGGCTTCCTCCTTGAGCAAATCATTAGAACGAAACAAGGATGGGCTGCCACATCAAGAGCCGTTAACGGATTCCATCCTCGCATATCTTGCGGAGCACCCCCACGCTTCGGATACTTTGGAAGGCATAGCAGAGTGGTGGGTTATGCGGCAACAAGTTCGCGTCGGAGTTGAAATGCTCAAACAAGCCTTAGCCGAGCTAAGGGAGCGTGGCGAGGTGGAAAAAATCGGCAAGGGCGAGAAAGCGCAATATCGCCTGAAACCCGAAGCGCTCGAGTTGCATCTGAAACTGCGGGGCGGAGGACATTCCACGGCTTCGAAGACCAACGTCGGGTAGCGCAATACTCGTAGCGTTTTTCAATTATGTGGAATGAAGGTTACTCCGCGTCGTGCGCACGGGACGAGAAATCTGTACGTGGGTAGATTTCGCGTTGCGACCCTTTTTGGACTCACAGAGCTATCCCTTGGCAGAACGCTACTCTCCTTTTCAAGTTCACAAACATAATGAAAACGTTCGCAGTCGGTGCAACTTATCATGTTAGAGGCTTGAAAATGCGATTCCAAAGATTTTTGCTCTGCTGTTCGTTCGCCGCATTTTTGCTGGCGGCAGGCTCCGTGTGGGCACAAGAGGAAGAAGAGCAAACTCCGAGCGAAAGGCCCCGGCTTCGCGCGAGCCGCTCATTCTCGCCTAGCAATTCGAATGGTACGATGACCGGGAATGCCGAGGCAGTTTCGGGCGACTCCATTGCCAATCTCATCACCATCGAGCCGGAAGAAGGGGGCGTGCCCGCGGCCGGGCCTACGGTCGTCAAAGTGTTCGCCACGCCGAAAGAAATTTTCATACGGGCGCGCTGTTACGATAACGATCCCTCCAGCATCGTCTCTTTCACCAAAGCGCGAGACACCGAGTTGGATGAAGAAGACAATATCTTGATCGTGCTCGATACTTTCATGGACGGCCGCTCCGGATATGTCTTTGCGGTCAATCCAAGCGGCGCGCGTTTTGACGGCCTCGTGATCGAACAAGGTGAAGATGTCAACAGCGAGTGGGATGCCATTAGGGAGGCGACCACTGCCATCGACGACGCGGGGTGGTTCGCGGAAATTCGTATTCCCATCAAGAGCCTCGGCTTCAAACAAGGTTTAACGGAGTGGGGCTTCAACATCGAACGCCGTGTGCAGCGTTTGCAAGAAAGCAGCCGCTGGTCCGGCGCCAAACGCGACTATGAAATTTTCCAAACCAACCTCGCCGGGCTGCTGACCGATCTGCCGAAATTCGATTTGGGCATTGGATTGAGCGTCCGCCCCGCGCTCCTTGGCAGAAGCCGCAAACCTGAACCCGGCGCAGAGGTGGAGTATGAGAGCGACTTCAGTTTGGACGTCACCCAAAAACTGGGTTCGAATCTATCTTCGGCATTGACCATTAATACCGACTTCGCAGAAACCGAAGTAGACGTCCGGCAAGTCAATCTCACGCGCTTTCCGGTTTACTTTCCGGAGAAACGCACCTTCTTTTTGGAAGGCGCAGATATTTTCGAATTTGGTTTGGGCTTGGACGAAGATAATCTGCAACCATTCTTCAGCCGCCGCATCGGCCTTTTGGGCGGCGGCGAAGACGATCAATCGGAAATCCCCATCAATGCCGGCGGCAAAATAAACGGCCGCGTGGGCAATACCAATCTTGGCGCGCTCGTCGCAAACACGCGCAAAGTGGAAGAATTTGCCTTGACGGAAGATTCTACGATCGCTTTGGAACAGACGACGATGGGCACCCTCCGCCTCAAACAAAACGTGCTCGAAGAATCTTCGCTGGGCATGCTCGTCAATTTCGGAGATCAATTGGGCCGCTCCGGAAGCTGGACCGCGGGCGCGGATTTCACCTATCGCACTTCGAGCTTCTTACAAGACAAAACTTTCTTAGTCGGCGTTTGGGGCTTGCTCAATAACCGTGAAGATTTGGAGGGCGATAAGACGGCATTCGGCCTCCGCCTCGATTATCCCAATGATTTATTCGACGTCAACTTCACGACCATACGCATCGGCGAGAGCTTCGATCCTTCACTCGGTTTTGTGCCGCGCAAAGGCGTGCACATTTGGGATTTCACCGGAGACTACAAACCGCGTCCCGGCTGGGCGCTCGTGCGCCAAATGGTTCACGAGTTTTCTTTTCGACTCTACAACAATCAAGACAATAGCGCGTGGGAGAGTTATGCGCTGCTATTAAGGCCTTTTGATTGGATTTTTGAAAGCGGCGATCGCCTCGACGCCGGTATCGAGTTGCAAGGCGACCGTCCGCCCAAAGTGTTTGAGCTTGCGAGTGACGTGGATATTCCCACCGGCTCATATGAATGGACGCGCTACACGATAGGCGCGCGCTCCGCGGAAAAACGCAAAGTGAGCGCGGAGGTCAGATACGACTTCGGCAATTATTATAACGGCGACCTGCAAACGCTCGAGGCGAGATTGGCTCTGAAACCCTCGTCATTCATTACTCTGGAATTTACCGGAGAACGAAATACCGGCAAAGCCATTGCGATTGATGTTGAGTCCGAAGCATTGGCCGAGACGGACTACACGGAAGAGTTGTTCGGCGCCCGGTTGCAGTTGAACTTCTCTCCCAATCTGCAACTGAGCAGCTTGACGCAATACGATACGCAGAGCCGCGAGCTTGGCTCCAACAACAAACTGCGTTGGACGTTCAATCAGCTCGGCGACGTCTTTCTGGTCTACAATCACAACTTGGTGCGGAGAGTCGGCGACAATCGCTGGCAATTCGTTTCCAACGAGCTGCCGGTGAAAATTCAATACGCTTGGCGATTTTAGTGGATACCTCCAGTGGACGACCGGCTGGTCCCTCAAGAGGCTCATCGACTGCGAATAACGGCCAACACCTATTCGCGCGCCCGCTCGTAATCTTTCCTGCATTGCGCGCCACGCACGCAGAGACAAAGGGCAACGATGAGCCTCTTGAGGAAGGCCGGTAATGTTTTTTTTAGAAAAGGCAGGCGATGGCGAAAACAAATGGCGAGGCAGTAGCAACCGCTCCCAAGACGCGCCGTTCGCCCGCGGTTACAAAGAAAAGATACGCCGCGCCCACGAAAATCAGGCAGACTTTGCTGGACTCCAAAACCGAGAAGGGATCACAACATGATGAACTCCGCGCGCTGCAACTTTAATCATAAACTATGGAACCGCACCTTGAGGTTACGGATAACGCTCGCCTTGCTTGTCAGCTTGGGGCTGGCGCTTGGTTGCGCGGAGGCGCAGGACACTAAGCCCGCAGCTCAGGTTGCTAATGGAGCTGAGGCGAAAACCGATAACCTGGCAATGGAAAAAAAGTTCGAGGACTTTGACGCGAGCAATTTCTCCAATCCCACGCGGATCGAAAACAAATGGCTGCCGATGAAACCGGGCACGCGCTACCTCTACGAAGGCTCCACCGTCGAGGATGACGGCGCCGTCGTGCCGCATCGCGTGGTGATCAACGTCACCGATTTGACCAAAGTGATTGGCGGCATTCGCACGCTCGTTTCTTGGGATTTGGATTATAGCGACGGTGAGCTCGTGGAAGCTGAACTCGCCTTTTTTGCGCAGGACAATAACGGCAACGTCTGGCGCATGGGGGAATACCCCGAAGAATACGACGAAGGCAAACTCGTCGATAACCCGGCTTGGATTCACGGTATTGAGGCAGCGCGTGCGGGAATCATGATGCCGGCCGAGCCCAAAGCGGGAACGCCGAGCTATTCGCAAGGGTGGGGTCCCGCAGTGGATTGGACCGATCGCGGGCAGGTCGATCAAGTCGGTCAGAAGCTCGTCGTGGCTGCAGGCAGTTATGAAGACGTTTTAGTCATTGCCGAAACCAGCGCGTCGGAACCGGACGCGCAACAGCTCAAGTATTTTGCGCCAAACGTTGGCAACGTAAAAGTCGGATGGCGAGGCGCCGGCGAAAAGACAAAAGAAACGTTGGAATTGGTCAAGCTTGAGCAGCTCGATTCTAAAGCGAGGGCAGCAGTCCGCGCCGCGGCATTGCAAATGGAAAAGAGCGCCTATAAGAACAGCAAAAAAGTCTATGCACTCACGGCGCCCGCGGAACCGGCAGGCAACAGCAACTAAAAGTCAAAAAAATAAATTAGCCTTGTGATCTAATCACAATGAAGGGAGTTCAGCAATGATGCACTGGATTGTTGGTGCAAGCTTGAGGCTCAGACTCGTGATGGCAACGGTCGCAGCCCTGTTAATGGTATTCGGCTTTACGCAACTGCGCAAAATGCCGGTGGATGCCTTGCCGGAATTCTCGCGGCCATACGTCGAAATTCAGGCCGAAGCCCTCGGGCTTTCCGCGCAAGAGGTGGAAGCAATGATCACGACGCCGTTTGAGGCGGACATGGTCAATGGGACTCCCTGGGCGGAGGAGATTCGCTCCGTCTCCATTCCAGGCCTGTCGTCAGTCAAACTCATCTTCGAAAGAGGGACCGACATTATGAAGGCCCGGCAAGTCACACAGGAGCGCATGTCGGAAATTTTCGCGCTGCCGCAAGTGTCGCGCCCGCCGGTCATGATCAACCCAGTGTCCTCCGAGGGCCGCTGCATGGAGATCGGATTGACTTCGAAAAAGCTCTCTCTGATCGACATGTCCGTGCTCGCCCGCTGGACCATTGCGCCCCGGTTGATGGGTTTGCCCGGCGTGGCCAATGTCGCCATTTTCGGCGAGCGCCAGCGACAGTTGCAAGTGCAGGTCGATCCGGAGAAGTTGCGCGCGGAGGGCTTGACGCTGCTGCAAGTGATTTCAACCGCGGGCAACTCCTTATGGGCCTCGCCCTTGACCTTTTTGGAAGCTTCGACCCCTGGCACTGGCGGGTGGATCGATACTCCCAATCAAAGGCTCGGCGTTCGACACGTACTGCCCATCCAAACCGCGGCAGATTTGGCCAAAGTCCCCATCGAGGGCATGCCCTCCAAACGTCTGGGCGATATTGCCACGGTGGTGGAAGATCATCAACCGCTCATCGGTGATGCCTTCATCAACGACGAGCCTTCGCTCTTGTTGGTGGTTGAAAAATTCCCGTGGGCCAACACCAAGCAAGTGACGCAGGTGGTGGAAAAAGCGCTGGCAGCATTGCGCCTCGGCCTCCCTGGGATGGAAATAGATCCCACGCTCTTTCGGCCAGCCACCTTCCTTGATCTGGCAATGAAGAATCTCGCCGCTACGCTGCTGCTTGGCGGCATTCTCATGATTGTGGCTTTCTTTGCTTTTTTCTTCAACTGGCGCACGGCGTTGATTTCCACCGTGGCCGTGGTGGTGTCTGCCATTGTCGCCATGACTGTGCTCTACGTTCGCGGGGTGGAGGCAAACTTTATGATCATCGCCGGTTTGATGATCGCCCTGGCAGCGCTCATCGACGACGCCATTGTTGACGTCGAAAACCTTGCGCGCCGAATACGCGAGTCACGCGAAGAGGGCAGCGGCAAATCCACCTCGACTATTGTTTACGAAGCCGTGGTCGAGATGCGCAGCCCTCTGCTCTATGCGACAGCGATCATGACTCTGGCCATTGTTCCGGCAATGTTTCTCGAAGGCGTTTCTGGCGCCTTTTGGCAGCCGCTCGCGGCTTCTTACATTCTGGCTTTGTTCGCCTCACTGGCGGTGGCCATGACCATAACGCCTGCGTTGAGCTTGATGTTTCTGCACAAGGGCTCGCTCAAAGCTGCCGATTCTCCGGTTATGGGCATGCTACGCGGCCTCTACCGCGGGCTTTTGAGTTGGGGCGCGCGCGTGCCGCGTCCGGCGTTTGTTACCGCTTGTGTCTTGACGGTGGCGGTCCTCATCGCGATCCCATTCCTGCGTCAAGAATCCTTGCTTCCGGATTTCAAAGAAACCGATCTCGTCGTCCGCATGGCTGGCAGTCCTGCCGCCTCTCATCCTGCCATGAGTAGAGTAACAACGCTGGCTAGCCGCGAGCTGCGTTCTATTGCCGGCGTGCGCAACGTCAGCGCCCACGTCGGCCGCGCTATCATGTCGGACAAGCATTCCAATATCAACGCGAGCGAACTTTGGGTCAGCCTCGATCCTGCCGCCAACTATGAGGCCACGGTCGCAAAAGTACAGGAAGTGGTTGCCGGCTATCCGGGGCTTTCGCCGGAAGTGCTGACTTATAGTCAATCCCGAGTCAGAGACGAGTTGTCGGGAACCGGCGAGAATCTGGTTGTGCGCGTCTACGGCGAGAACTCGGATATTATCCGCAAAAAGGCGGAGGAAGTGCAGAGCATGCTGGCGAGAATCAACGGCATCGTCAATCCTCAAGTGCAGTATCCCGCAGAAATGCCGACTTTGGAAATCGAGGTCAATATCGAAAAAGCGAAGCAATTGGGCCTCAAACCTGGCGACGTTCGTCGGGCCGCGGCTTCTTTGGTGTCGGGCATTGTCGTCGGCAGCTTGTTCGAAGAACAGAAAGTGTTCGATGTAGTGGTTTGGGGTGCGCCCGACGTGCGCCACAGCGTGGACAATGTTCGTGGGCTTCTCATCGACAGGCCGCAAGGCGGTTACGTGCGTTTGGATGAAGTGGCGGAGGTGCGCATCATGCCCTCGGTCGCCGAAATCCATCGTGATGCGGTGGCGCGGCGCATGGATGTGATCGCTGATGTGGGTCGTCGGGATCTCGCCGCGGTCGCAGGCGACATTGAAAAAGGCATCCGGCAAATCGACTTCCCGCTCGAGTATCGCGCGGAGTTGTTGGGCCAATATGCCGAGCGGCTCGAGGCGCAAAATCGCGTGAAGGCTTTTGCAATCGCCGCGGCCATCGGCATTTTCATTCTCTTGCAAGTGTTTGCCCGGAGTTGGCGTTTGACCACCGTTGTCTTTCTGACCTTGCCCATGGCCGTGTTGGGCGGCGCCGTCGCGGCGTTCATGACTACCGGCGGCCTGCTCTCTTTCGGAATGATCGTGGGATTCTTTACCGTGTTCGGGATTGCGGTGCGAAACTGCCTGACGTTGATCGGCCGTTATCAGCAGCTCGAAAGTGCAGGCGAACAGTTTGGCGCCGAATTGGTGCAGCGCGCCACCCTCGCGCAATCAGGGCCGATCTTGCTGACCGCGATTGCCGTCGCGTTGGTCTTCCTGCCCATGGTATTTGCCGGAAGCATAGCCGGCCTTGAAATGCTGCAGCCCATGGCCCTCGTGATTCTCGGCGGCTTGATTACCACGACCATTTTCAGCTTGGCCTGTGTGCCTGCCTTGTATTTGCTCTTTGGCGCTAAACGCGAAGAAGAGCTCGGCTTGCTTCCCATCACCGTGGTCACGGAAGAAGAAACTGCTGAGTTGGTCGAGCGAGCAAAAGACGGGAAATCGGCTAAACCAGCAATAGACCGAGTTGAGCATTTTTGAGGAGCATTGCACTCATGGCTGAAAGCAAAAACTTTGCGGCGCCGCGCACCGGGGCCGAAGTGTTACTAGCCAAAGACCTGCGCAAGTTTTACGGCCCTCGGGAGGCGCTCAAGGGCCTATCGTTCTCTTTGAAAGCCGGGCGCATTTTGGGCTTTCTTGGCCCGAACGGCGCGGGCAAAACCACTGCAATTCGCATCCTCACCACCATTTTGCAGCCCGATGCCGGACAGTTTTTTGTTGATAACATCAGCTCGGAATACCCCAATGAAATTCGCCGGCGCATTGGCGTGCTGCCGGAGAGCTTGGGATTTCACAAACAAATGACGGGGCTGGAATGCCTGGTGTTCTTCGCTCGGCTTTACGGGTGCAGCGCTACCGCGGCGAAAAGCAATGGCCTGTCGCTGCTCAAAGATGTCGGCCTCGAGCAAAGAGCAAAATCTTTAGTCGGGTCATACAGTCGTGGCATGCGGCAAAGATTGGGAATCGCGCGTGCGTTGGTCAATGATCCGGCGGTGGTTTTTCTCGACGAGCCAACGCTGGGCTTGGATCCGCGTGGCCAGCGCGAGTTGCTGGAGTTGGTGCAGCGCATTTCCGCGGAGCGCAATGTCGGCATCGTGCTGTGCAGCCATGACTTGCCGGAGGTGGAAAGCGTTTGCGACGACGTCGTCATTCTGAGCTTGGGGCAGGTCGTGGCGTCCGGAACCGTTGATGATGTGATTGGCCATGGCCAGTCTCGCAAGAGTGGAGCCATGCAGAAAAGCAGTGTGCGAATAAAGGTTCCCGCGGAATTGGTTGCGCAGGCTGAAAAAGCTTTGGAAGCGATGTCCAGCGTTGCGCAAGTAATCTTCACGAATGAGATGGGAGGCTGGCTGCGAGTGGAATTAGAGAGCGCGCTCGACGGGCGGCAAAATCAAATCAAAAACAAAATGCTCGAAGCCCTTATCCGCGCCGATATTCCGGTTTTGGGTTTTGAGGCTGAAGGCAGCCGGTTGCAAGATGTTTTTCTGCAATTGACCAATAACTAATTGTGGCCGAAGCGGCAACGATATGAGCGACAAAGAGAATCTCAGCTACATGCAGGTTTCCTCCCCCGCGGTAGTCACGCGCAAGCGTTCCTCGCGCGCGACCCCTGCGTGGTGGGTGATATTCACCAGGGAGCTCCAGCAGCTCTGGTTAGGAGGAAAAGCGCCTCTTCTGCTCTTCGCTTTCTTTGTCTTGCAAAGCATGTTGACCTATTTCCTGGCCAGCAACACGAGCGACCCCACACCGCCGAAGGAAATGGTGTATTTCACTCTGCAAAATGCCATCGCTTTCGGCCTGCTCATTGGGTTGCTCACGGGCGCGGACGCCATCAGTGGCGAGCGTGAAAGACTGACGCTCGAATCGCTGCTGTTGACGCCGGCGAGCCGCCGGCAGATTGTGATCGGCAAATTTCTCGCTGGCATTTCGCCTTGGCCTGTGGCCCTTGCCATCTCGATTCCATTCCTGGCTGTGGTCGCGCAGGGCGATGAAGTATTGGGGCCGGCAGTGCTGTGGGGTACGCTCGTGGGGAGCATGCTGGCCATGTCTTTCGTCTGCCTAGGAATGCTCGCGAGCCTTTTTTCCAACTCCAACAAGACCAGCTTGTCAATAAGCTTGACGCTCTACATCATTATGTTCATTCCAACGCAGTTGCAGGGCGGCGCCCAAAAGGGAACCATGGGATACCTGCTCAAAAGAGTGAATCCGATGGAGTCCGTAAATCATTTTCTAGAGAACGTATTGGTGAATAATCGGGCGGCGGAGCGCATGGCGCCCTGGCTTGCCTCGCCGATTATTCTTGCGATAATTGTGTACGTGCTGCTCTTCCTCTATACCATTCCAGAACTTGGACTGGACGTGGAAGAAATGGGCATATTCCGCTGGGGCGGGAGACGCCATGAGGATTTACTGTGATCACGTTTTGCAAAGTGGATTCTGTTAAGATTTGAGACCGAAGTAGTGATGCGGCTTTTTGTGTCATACGACGGAGCGGCAATCGTCGTTCGTTAGCGTTTCAACAAGGAGAAAATTATATGAGCACCAAACAGAAATTCAATTCCACCAGGCAAAACGCTGATGCAACTGAATCTTCGGGCGCCGCGCCAACGTGGTGGCTTATTTTTGTGCGCGAGCTCAACGAGCTATGGATGGGGGGAAAAGCGCCCGTCCTTGTTCTCATATATACCGTGCTGCTCGGCATTTTGACTTATGTCATGGCCAGCAACAGTGAATTGAGTTTGATCCCTCCACAGGAAATGGTTTATGAAACGCTCAAGGCTGCAATCGCCGTGGGTTTGTTTATCAGCATGATCATTGGCGCGGACGCCATCAGCGGCGAACGCGAACGCTCGACGCTCGAAGGGCTTTTGTTGACGCCCACGAGTCGCCGCCAAATCGTGATTGGCAAGTTTCTCGCCGCCATTTCACCCTGGCCCGTGACGCTGGCTGTGACGATTCCTTACCTGCGAGTGCTCTCGCAAGGTGACGCAGTATTTGGTCAAGCTGTGCCTTGGGGCGCCGTCTTGGGTACGGCGCTCTCTCCCGCTTTCACCGCGATGGGCATGCTCGCAAGCTTTTGGTCCAACTCCAACAAGACCAGCTTGTTTACGGGATTGGGCATCTACATCCTTTTTCTGCTTCCGACCCAACTGCCCGGCAGCGCGCAGACTGGAACAATGGGAACGTTGCTCCAAGCCATAAATCCGATCGCAGCCACGAATCATTTTCTTTCGAAGATTTTGGTGAATAATCGGCACGTTGATGAATTTTGGCCTTTTCTGGTTTCGCCGGCGGTGTTTGCCACACTCGTTTATGTGTTGCTCTTCTGGTATGCCAGCCCAAGTCTGCGTTTGGAAGCAGGCAAAGCCAGCAAGTTCTGGACGTCAGTGGGCCGGCTCATTGGCGCTTCAACGATTGCCGGTATTCTGCTTTGCATGAGCACTCCGGCGCTGGCGCAACAAGAAGCGCAATCTCAAGCCGCCGGTATAGAGCAACTCCCGTTGCAAATCTCCATCGATATGGCTTACAAGACGGTGCAACAAGGCGATCATATCCTCTACACCACGGTCGTGAAGAATAACGGCGCGGCGGATTCTCCGGCGCTGTGTTTGGCGATGAATATCATCAATCTCAACGCGGCCGGTGATATTGTCGATCCGGAAGATTGGTCGCCGCAACGCACGCAATACCTGCCGACTCTCGGCGCGGGCGCGAGCGCGACGCATTCGTGGCGCGTGAATGCGATTCTTGACGGCGACTATCTTGTATACATGGTCGTCATTCCCGAACCCGCAGGCCGCGATGCGACGAGCCAGGTGCTCGCCAGTTCCGGCATCCATTTGGTGGTGACGCCTTTCACCAAACTCAATCCCGGCGGAGTGCTGCCGTATGCGATCGGCGGGCCGATCGTGTTGCTGCTTGGCATTGTCATACTCTACCGCCTCCGCCGCCGGAAAATTGACATGGGCGGCACCGCGACTGAGTCTCAATGAACTTCAATGGAAAGAGGTTTTATGTGCAAGTTCTTCGCTCTTGCGTGCCTGCTGTTCATGGCGTTTGTCGCATTGCTGAGTTGCAAAAACAGCGAGGAAAAACACAACGCAACTCATGCCTCTGCAGTCTTGGACTCTGCAAATGCCGCCACGCCGGAAGAGACTTCATCTTTACAATATATGGCGGTGTGCACCACCAAAGAAGAGCACGGAGGCAATGAGTATATCCTCACCAAATGGCTAGATGACAAGCACAAAGCCGAAGTTTTTGGCAGAGAGCATCTCATGAAGAAAAAAGCGCATTATGTGATCTATAGAACGCGCGTGCGGCCTGAATGAAGAACAACTTCACCCAACTCGTAAAAGCCGTGGACTCGAAGCGGAGCACGAAGCTTTAGCTGCGCAAACGCGGTTTCACATTCCGGCCTCACCTTGCCAGACGCAAACCGAAACTTGGTTCTGTGTTGAGGTTCTTCGTGCGCCCAAAGATTGGACAAAAATCATTATCGCCACTGGCTCGAATTTACCTTGAGGAGCAAAAGATGAAACACCTCCAACAAAACATGCTCGCAGCCCTGTTGATGGTTGGGCTGCAGTTTACGGCATGCCAAAGACATCAGACTTCGCATTCCGCCGCGCATCCGGCTGAAGTCAAGAAAATCGAAGGTTCCAACCTGAGCAGTGTGACGTTGACCGAACAAGCGATGAAACGGCTCGACGTACAAACCGATCAGGCTCGCGCCGAAGGTGGCAAAATCGTCGTGCCCTATTCTGCTTTGATCTACGACCCCAAGGGCCAGACTTGGATCTACACGAGCCCTGCTCCTCGCACTTTTGTTCGTCACAGAGTTGATATTGACAGAATTGTCGGCAACTCGGTAATCCTGAATGATGGTCCGCCTGCGGGTACAGTTGTCGCTTCGGTTGCTGTCGCCGAAATCTATGGCACCGAACTGAAAGTGGGGCATTGACAGGATGCTGGACACTGGTTGCTAGTGGACTGTTACTTTAATTTTTGTAGTCCCATCCCCTTGTGGGGTGCTGTAACGTGTGCAGAATCGCCGGCCCACAAGGGGCCGGAACTACAAAAAATCGCTTAAGGAAACGGCATTGGGGCAGGACTAGGAAATCACGGTAACAGAACACTAGTTACTGGTTCACAATCATGAATCTAAAACCAGCAGCCCGCAGTCAGGCGCAAGTACCATCAACAGAAAACAACTGCTTTTGTGAAAAACTAGGCAGAGAGGTCTGTTATGCTGCGTTGGATCATAAAATCGAGCCTGAAGTTTCGCTTCCTGGTGATTGCAATCGCCGTAGGGCTGATGTACTTCGGCGTCGGGCAGCTTCAAAAAATGCCGGTCGACGTCTTTCCCGAGTTCGCGCCGCCGATGGTAGAAGTTCAGACCATCTGCCTTGGGCTTGCTCCTGAAGAAGTCGAGTCTCTGGTCACTGTGCCACTGGAACAGGTTCTCGCAGGCGTGCCCGGCATGACGGTTATGCGGTCCAAATCTGTTCCTGATTTGTCCGCAATTAAAATGTACTTCGTTGCTGGAACCGATCTGCTGCAGGCGCGGCAATTGGTGAGCGAGCGCATCGCAACGGTCGCGCCGATCCTGCCAACCTGGGCCGCTCCGCCAATCATGTTGCCGCCCTTGTCGGCCACCAGCCGGATGATGAAGATCGGAATTTCCTCCAAAACGCGCTCGGTGATCGATTTGTCGATGATCACCTACTGGACGATCCGGCAGCGTTTGTTGCGCGTGCCGGGTGTGGCTAATATTGCCATCTGGGGCGAACGCATCGAAATGCCGCAGGTGAATGTCGTGCCGGAGTTAATGAGGAAGCACGGAGTCACGCTGGATGAGGTGATGGAGGCGACGACCAGCGCGATAGATGTGGGCTTGTTCCAGTTCTCAACTGGACACCACGTCGGTTCCGGCGGCTGGATCGACACACCTAATCAAAGGCTGCAAGTCCGGCACATTCTGCCCATGGCCAAAGACTATCAAAACGTCACGGCCAAGGAGTTGGGCGAAATGCCGGTTGCAGTCAGGAATGGCAAGCAGCTCTATTTGAAAGACGTTGCCGAAGTGGTGGTTGGGCATCAGCCCATGGTGGGCGAAGGCATTGTCAACGACGGCATCGGCTTGATGTGCATCGTGGAAAAATTCCCTTGGGGTAACACGCTGCAAGTAACCAAGGCTGTGGAAGAAGCAATCGACGCGTTAAGGCCGGGGCTGCCGGATGTGAACATTGACACCTCCATCTTTCGGCCCGCAACTTTCATTGAGACTTCGATCGACAATCTCAGCAAAGCAATGTTCATTGGGTGTGTTCTGTTGGTTCTGGTGCTGTTTTTCTTTCTCTATGAGTGGCGTATCGCGTTGATCAGTTGCGTGGCGATGCCATTGTCGCTATTGGCCGCCGCCCTGGTGCTCTACATGCGCGATACCACCATCAACGTGATGATTCTCGCCGGCTTCGTTATCGCCCTCGGCGACATTGTGGACGATGCCATCATCGATATCGAAAACGTCGTGCGGCGTTTACGCGAATATCGCAAGTCCGGTCGTACCGACAAGTCGCTAGCGAGGATTATTCTCGAGGCCTCGATCGAGGTGCGCGGCGCCATCGTCTATGCCACGCTGATCGAAGTGCTGGCAATTCTCCCAGTCTTCTTTTTGAAGGGCTTGTCCGGCGCATTCTTCCAACCTCTTGCCTTGTCTTATGCGTTGGCGCTGTTGGTCTCCATGGTCGTCGCATTGACCGTGACGCCGGCAATGGCCCTAATCATGTTGCGCAAGATGCCGCTGGAAAGCCGGGAATCTCCCCTCGTGCGGTGGCTTCAGAATGGCTACGAAAGGATTCTCGCACCGATCATCCGCGCACCGCGCTTGGCGTATGTCACGGTCGCTGTTTTCTTTTTGGGTGGATTTTTGATCTGGCCGCGGCTCGGGCATTCGCTGTTGCCTTCATTCAAAGAACGAGATTTTCTGATGCACTGGCTGACCAAGCCTGCCACCTCGTGGCCGGAAATGCAGCGCATCAGCATTCAAAGCGCCAAAGAGTTGCTCACCATTCCCGGTGTTCGTAACCTAGGTTCTCACATCGGACAAGCTTTGATCATGGACGAAGTTGTCGGAATGTATTTCGCCGAACACTGGGTTAGCGTCGATCCCTCGGTGGATTATGACAAGACGCTAGCCAAAATTCAGGAGACGGTCGACGGCTACCCAGGCATCTATCGGGATGTGCAAACCTATCTCAAAGAACGCATTCGTGAAGTGCTGACTGGAACCTCCGAGGCCGTTGTCGTGCGCATCTTTGGCCATGATTTGGACATTCTTGAAAAAAAGGCCGCGGAAGTAAAAGAGGCCTTGTCAAAGATAGACGGCATCATTGATCTGCACACGGCCTTTCAGGAGAAGATTCCTGAAATCCAAGTCAAGGTCGATCTGGTCAAGGCGCAAAAATATGGCCTCAAGCCGGGCGACATTCGCCGAGCATCGGCCACAATGGTCGCCGGTGAAGAAGCCGGTGATATCATGATTGGCAACCGAACGTACGACGTGAATGTGTGGAGCGTGCCCTCCGCACGCAGCAGCCTGACCGATCTCAAAGAAATGTTGATTGACGTTCCCGGCGGCGGTCATGTGCAGTTGCAAGAGGTCGCCAGCGTGGAAGTCAAGCCGACACCCAACATTATCAATCGTGAAAATCTCAAGCGCCGCATTGATGTTGGCGGCAACGTAAAGGGGCGCGATCTCGGCTCGGTCTATGCCGAGGTGCAAGCCACCCTCGCGAAGATCGAGTTCCCGCAAGAGTACTTTCCAGTGCTGCAGGGAGAGTATACGGAGCGGCAGGATGCACAAAGGAACTTGCTTCTCGTGTCTGTAATTTCTGCCATCGGGGTTTTCCTTCTCCTTGTGACCTCATTCGGGAGCTTGCGACTTGCAACCTTGTCTTTCGTGACCTTGCCCTCGGCTTTGGTGGGCGGAGTGATTGCAGCGTACCTCGGCGACGGCGTAATCTCTCTCGGCTCGCTGGTGGGATTTCTCACGATCTTGGGCATCGCCGCGCGCAACGGCATTATGTTGATCGAGCACTTTCAGCATCTCGAGCGCCATGAAGGCGAAACTTTCGGGCCCAAGCTCGTGTTGCGCGGAGCGCGGGAGCGGATTTCGCCCATCATGATGACGGCGTTAACCACGGTATTTGCCATCGTGCCATTGGTGATTGCCGGCAACCTTCCCGGCCATGAAATCGAGCATCCGCTGGCCGTAGTCGTTCTCGGTGGCATTGTAACATCGACGTTGCTCAATATCTTTGTGGTTCCGAGCTTGTATTTAAAGTTCGGGAAATCTGCCGTGAGTCTGGCAAAGTGATCTACAGATCGAATCGCGAAAACGTGCGGCGTATCTCTTTGAGAGCTTTGGGTTGAAGTATTGAAGAACGTCGATTAAAGAACTTTCCCAACAGAACTCATCCCCCCAGCCTCCTTCTCTCAAAAAGAGAAAGAGGAGAACCTGGGTAAAGCGTTCTGTGCTTGCTTTTTTGTTTCGTTCCTTCTCTTTCCAAGAGAAGCGGCCGGGGGCATGTTAAGCTAAGCGAATTTGCACAACGTATTCCCCCCTTGAGGGGGCAGGGGGGTGCTGCCCGGAATCGTGAACGAACTTAAAGCGCAAATCGAAAAGGCCCAAAGCGTGAAACCATGAATTTGAATGGCCACGACGCCCCGAAGAACACCCCCCTAACCCCCCTCAAGGGGGGAATTGCGAGGGTATTCCTCTTAGCTTAACACGTATAGCGGCCGGGGATGAGTTGGGTTGTTTTTGAAAATGAAGCCAAGCAAACGAGAAAGTTATTTAATCGCCGATCCTAAGCAGCCGTCAATCACAGTAGCTGGTCGCGAGCACTGCAGCAACGGAGATACGTTTGAAGAAGTGTAATGCGCCGGAGGAAGTAATGCAGCGCAATCATCGCTGGCGATTTGTTAAGCTGATCATCATAGGTTTGCAACTGGCAGCGTGCCAACAGCAACCAGAAGCGGAAGCGCCGCCGAATTTCGATCAGACGAGGGCCGGATACACCGGACCAAGCGTGCATCGCGTGCGATTGACTGCAAAGAGAGCCGCTGAGCTGGGCATCGAAACAACTCCGGTTCGAGAAGAGAAGATTGCTGGAGTATTGCGCAAGGTTGTGCCTGCGGCTGCAGTGCTACGTGACCAGCAAGGCAGCACCTGGACTTTTAAAAGCCCGGATTCCCTGGTTTTCGTTCGCGAACGCGTTAGCGTTGAGCATTTTGAGGGAGACTTGGCGATTCTCTCCGATGGCCCTCCTGTTGGCGCTGCGGTTGTGACAGTCGGAGCTGAGGGACTATTCCAGGATGAATCTAGCGATAGAATGTTTGAAGGCTACACACGCTTGGATGCATCAAGAAAAGGAACGTTCGGTACGGCTACGATGCAAAAAGATGGCACGCTCAGAGTCGTGTACAAAACTACTGGAGCAACGGGGTTGTCGGCTAACATCGTCGTTGTCTACAAACCGCAAGACGAAGAGTATGTGAAAATCATTGCTCAAGTTGGCGGCTTGAAGATGGGCGAAACCAAGAATATTCCGGCTTCGCTGGCTAGATAGACGCACCCGCTGCGCAATGCCATTTCCTTAAGTAGTCCCACCCCCTTGTGGGGTGCTGTCACATGTGCAGAATCATCGGCCCACAAGGGCCGGGACTCAATGCCATTTCCTTAAGTAGTCCCACCCCCTTGTGGGGTGCTGTAACGTGTGCAGAATCATCGGCCCACAAAGGGCCCGGGACTACAAAAAATCGCTTAAGGAAACGGCATTGACCCGTTGCGCCCAGAGCTTGGTCAGCATGCCAGTCGTATCTCCTAAACAACTAGACAAAGCCAAGCTTGGGGATGAAATTCTGCACGTAACGTTGCAGCACTATTTTGCTAAAGAAACTGTTGGGCTGAAATCAGCAGTGCGCAGAAATACCTGAGATTGGTTTATGATCTCAAACGAGACATTGCTGTGGGCTGTCTTTGGCGTGTTCATCACCGGGATGCTGCTGCTCGATCTCGGCGTGCTCAATCGCAAGGCCCACGTGCTTTCCATAAAAGAGGCGGCGGTTTGGTCCGCGGTATGGATCTCCTCGGCCTTGCTCTTTGCCGTGGGCATTTTTCATTTGGAAGGAAAAGCCAAGGCATTGGAGTTTATGGCGGGATTTCTGCTCGAGAAATCGCTCAGCACGGACAACATTTTTGTGTTCATCATGATCTTTGCTTATTTCGACGTCAGTCCGCTGCAGCAGCCGCGCGTATTGAAATGGGGCATTCTGGGCGCGATCATCCTGCGCGCATTGCTAATTGCCACGGGCGTGACTTTGATCAGCCAGTTTCATTGGATGACTTATGTTTTTGGCGCCGTGTTGGCGATAACCGTCGTCAAAATGCTTTTGCAAGGCGACGAGACCTTTGACCCGGGAAAGAGTTGGGCGCTGAAGTTGTTGCGGCGCATCGTGCCGGTGAGCAATCACTATCACGGCGAGCGATTTTTCGTGCGCGCGGGCAAAAGCTTTTTTGCCACGCCCCTGCTTATGATTCTCGTCGTGGTCGAAAGCTCGGATTTGATCTTCGCGCTCGACTCCATTCCGGCGGTCTTTGCCATCACCACCGATCCGTTCATCATATATACCTCGAATATTTTTGCCATTCTCGGCCTGCGGGCGCTTTATTTCGTCCTCGCGGGAATGGTCCGGGTCTTTGAATATTTAAAACCTGGTATCATAATCATCTTGGCCTTTGTCGCTGTGAAAATGCTGATCGTCGAATTTTACAAAATCCCCATCGGCGTTTCCTTGGCGGTCATCGGTGTCGTGTTGACAATTTCTGTCTTAGCCTCACTCATCAATTTGCGACTCAATGGGCAAAAACTGCGCGACAGAATGCCTGCAACAGATGTAATGGCCCCCATCCCAGCGGAGCAAGCCCCGACCGTGCAAGGGCAGCAAATAGCCGCGCACGACACTCAGATAAATTCAAACAGCAATCTCTTTTTGAGCGTTGCCGCCATCGCTACAGCTTCAGCACCGCCACAGGCGGCTGCTCATTGGCTGCCATAAACCTCAAGCTGTGGAGCTTGGAAACGGAGGAAGTTGCCATGAATGGAAAACATAAACCCATTGCAATGTTTTGCTGCCGCCATCCTCTCAACATCTTGGCCGCGAGCTTGGCGCTCTGTGCGCTTCCGCCTTTGGGCGACTCTTATGCGCAGACCGATCATCCCTTAAATTTCGCTGGTGATTTTCGTGTGCGGCATGAAAGGACGACCCGGCAAGAACCCGGCGCCACGCCGGATATTCGAGACCCGCGCAACCGCGAAGTCGTGCGCTTTCGCTTCGGAATCAGCCGAAAGATCAACGGGCTGTTCAATTTCGGCGCGCGGTTGGCGACCGGCTCTCCGGACGATCCCAACACCACCGATATTACGCTGGGTGACTTTGTGAATGATCTTACGATCAGCTTGGATCGCGCCTACATGGAATTCACTTATAAAAATCTTTTTCTCACAGGCGGCAAATTTGCGAACCCTTTCCGCAGCACCGAGTTGGTGTGGGATGGAGACGTAAACCCTCAGGGCTTCGGCGCGAGTTATACTCTGCCACGCTCCAGTAAAATAATTCCCAAGCTCACCGGCGTGTATTATATCGTCGACGAGCAAACGAACTATGCCGATAGCTACATGTGGGGCGGACAGATGCAGTGCGTCATCAATGCAACTCCGGATTTAAGCCTGACGTTGGCGGGCGCATATTATGATTACACCATCAAGAGTTTGACCAATGCCAAAACCGACGACATCCAAAGCAATTTTACGAATTCCGATCGCACGGCCTACCTCTCCGACTTCGATTTGATCGATGGCATCGCGATTATCGACTATCGCGGCTTTGGCGAGCAGCATCCCATCCGCCTTGTCGGCGATCTCGTGAAGAACAACGGCGCCAATCAAGGCGAAGAGGACACGGGCTTTGCCATCGACCTCTACTTCGGGAAGGCTGCGAAGAAAAAAGACTGGCGTTTTCAATATGGCTATGCGATGGCGGAAAACGATGCGGTCTTGGCCGCGTTCTCCCACGACAACACCACGCTCGCCAGCAATTATGAGCAGCATACGCTGGGCGTTGATTACGTCATCGTGGAAAATACGATACTCAATTTGACGTTGTATCATTATCGCAGGCATGATATCAAATCACCCCTCAGTATCGAGAATGATTTCTTCTCCCGTCTGCGTTTGAATGCCTTGGTAAATTTCTGAGCCGGGAAATTGCCGCGAACTGTGGAATGCATGCCGCTGGAATTCATGCAAGAGGGAAGCGGGCCGTCCTATGAAACACAAAATTCTCATCGCTGCTGTGCTGTTCTTCGCAATAGGCAATATATTGCAACCCATGAGCAGTTTTGCGCAGGAAGAAGTTCCGACGTATTTGCGTGATCGCGGCACCGGAATTCCCACCTCGCAGTTTGGCACCTATGTGCGGAAAGGCCAGCTCCTGCTTTATCCTTTTTATGAATACTACCGCGACAACAACTTGGAATATGAGCCTTTTGATTTCGGCTTTGGCTCGATTCAAGAGTATCGCGGCCGCTATCGCGCCAATGAAGGAATTTTTTTCATCAGCTATGGCTGCTCCGATAAATTAGCCGCAGAGTTTGAAATTGCGACGATTTCCGCCAAGTTCAGAAAGTCCGACAAAGACAACTCCGCAGTTCCACTAAGAATTGAGGAGTCCGGTCTCGGCGACGTGGAAGGACAAATCCGATGGCGCTGGAATCAAGAAAGCGCCGGCCGGCCGGAGTATTTCAGCTATTTTGAAACGGTCTTCCCAACCGGCAAAAAGCACAGCTTGATTGGAACGAGTGATTGGGAATTCAAACTCGGCTCGGGCTTGGCGAAAGGACTCAAATGGGGCACGATAACCCTCCGAGCAGCCGTGGACTATAGCGCCGCGGAGAAGACTTTTGGCGGCGGCGAATATGCCCTTGAGTATCTTAAGAAACTCTCCGATCACTTCCGGATTTTTGCGATGGTGGAAGGCGCGGAAGATGAGCTTGCCGTGGTCCCGGAACTGCAATGGCGCCTCAACGGCAAGTTTTTTCTAAAAGCAAACACCGGCCTGGGCATTACTTCTAAAGCCACAGACTTTGCGCCGGAAGTGGGACTTATGTTTTCGGTGAATTAAAACTTCAATAGAAAAAGATTTTTCGTCGCGCAACAAGTAAGCTTATAGGAGGTGCAAGATGAAGGTCGAGGTGAGCGATGGCGGCAAACGCCATAAACAGGTTGTGCTTGCAGTGGTCGTGGGAACTCTGGCCTTGTTTGGCCTGATCGCGCTCGTCGTTGCGGCATGGGCAAACGTGGCGAATGACCCTGCCGCGCGCAATACTGCAGTGCTCGTCGAGAGGCAGGACGATAAACCGGCAGCCTCTGCGCCCGAGGTCATCGTCTATGCTTCTGATCTTGATGAAAGCGCTTTGTACGAACTCGATTTTTCGAAAGACCCGGCTTCGCCGGGCGGCAAGATGATCGGGCTAGCGAACACCGGAGACGAGTTGGATCCTCCGCCGGAGAACGACCCCAATGTGAGATTCAAGGTGAAAGTGCAAAGCGGCATTCCTTATCGCTGCTGGGTCCACATGAAGGTGGGAGCGCCGAAAGGCAAATCGCAAGCGAACAAGTTTTGGGTCCAGTTCACCGGCGCAACTGACCAGGCCGGCAAGGGAATTTTGAAACCGGGCACCGACAGTTACTTGACTGCGCAAGGTCCGGAGCGTGAAGGCTGGGCTTGGGTGGAGTTTAAGTTCGAAGGCTCCAATTCATCCGAGTCTTTGGTCTTCTTCCGCGCCGGCGGCGAAGCAACAGTGCGCATGCAGGCGGGAATGGAAGGCGTCGGATTCGACCAGTTTGTTTTAAGCCCGGCAAAATTTCTGGAGAAGCCGCCTGCTGAAGCGATTGTCAAAAAATAAAACGAAAGAGCTGGCAATGGAAAGCACAAAAAGTTTGTCCAAAAGCGCGACTTCAACCGGATGGAACGATCTAGTCCTCACCGCGGTGAAGGTAGCCGTGGTGGGCTTCGTGGTTCTGCAGGCAAAAGAATGGTATGATGCCGGCTCTTTCGACACACCGGCAACTGCGTTGGATGCGGGACTGGTCGCAGCCGGAGTTTTTGTGTTAAACGCCATTCTCAAGTTGGTGAAGTTTTAGCGCGATCGTAAAAATCATCTTCAGAGGAATTCCTCTCTCTGATGCTAAACGGGAGTTGAAATGAAAACGCCATTGCTCATCCTGGTCGTGGGAATAGTTCTCCCCGGTGTCCATCATCGGACGCATGTCGACACTGGCAGGGCCTCGAATCCACCCAAACCATTTGCTGTGGCCAGCGTTCACTTCGAGCAAAACGCTACGGACGGAGACGTCGAGGTTGTATTCGAGGCAAAAGGCGGTGAGGAGGGCTTGGCGAAACTCACCGTGGTTTCTCCGCAAGGTCGCACCGTCGTCGATTTTGCAGCGCCTGATGCTTCCACTTTGGGGATGCGGCAATTTCGTTTTGAGTCGCCTGAGCCGAAAGACGTGAGCAGCCTCAAAGCGGCCTACGCTGAAGGAGAATACTCCTTTTCCGGCACAACTGTGAGCGGAGCGAAGCTGCACGGCAGCTCCGTACTCAGCCATACGTTGCCAGCCACGGTTTCTTTTCTCCACCCGAAAGCCGGTGCTCAGAACGTAAGCACAAAAAATTTGGAAATCTCCTGGACTCCGGTGGAGGGCTTGGCAGCATACCTCGTCTATATCGAACAAGATGAATTGGAGGTCAGCATCACCGCGAGACTGCCGGCGGACGCGCCCAAGTTGGTTGTGCCCGCAGGCTTCCTGGCTAACGGAACGGAATATCAGCTAGGCATCGGCACGGTGACCGGCGAGGGCAATGTCTCGTTTGTAGAAACCACGTTTACAACTGCTGAAAAGCAAAAATGAGACTCGATTGAAACAGGCTGCCATGGCGCGCGAGGTGGTCATTTACTCATTGCCACAGCCAGACTTTACGAAGCCGGCGCGAGAGCACGCGCTCTTTTCGAAGCCTCTACTGCAGCAAGCTTTTAGGCTCCGGCGCGTTCGTTTTGCGCTTAAACTTGGGAATCTGCGCGATACGGCGCCAGCGCCGTCACAAGCTCTGCGGGCACGCGGATCGATTGAAAATTTTTGCGGTCGATCGCAACCACGACTTCATATCCCTCCGCCGTAATTTCGCCCTCCACTTTGCGCACACAGAATTCGAGGCGCAGCGAGGATTGGCCGATGCGTCCCACCCAGATTTCAACTTCGAGCAAATCATCGAGCAAGGCCGGCCGGCGAAAATCAAAATGCAATTGCACGCGCGGCAGCCAAAAATCAAATTGCTCAAAAAGCTTGGAATAGGGAAAGCCCACGGCGCGAAAGAATTCCGTTTCCGCGATCTCGAAGAAACGCACATACGCGCCGTAGCAAATAATCCCGGCTTGATCGATATCGCCCCAGCGCACGTACTCGCGCACGCGAAAGCGTTGTGGAAGCTTTGTGATTTCGTGATTCATGTCATGCAACTCCTTTGGGTTTCTCCTCACGCCTTTTTTGTGCTTTCCGATTCATCAAATCTCACGCCCTCTTTTTCTCCTCGTTAAACGTCCTTTGGCAATCGCACGACAAACTCCGTGAACTCTCCTTGCTCCGTTTCAAATTTGATTTCCCCGTGATGCTGCTGTACGATGATATCGTAGCTGATTGACAAGCCCAAACCCGCGCCTTGTCCCGCGGGTTTCGTCGTAAAGAAAGGATGAAAAATCTTGTCACGAATGTCTTGCGAAATTCCATTGCCGTTGTCGCGAATGCGGATTTCGATTTGGCTGCCGAGATTTTTCGTTGAAACAGAGAGCGTCGGCGAGAATAGTATTGGTTGCTCGTGTGAGGAAAACACTCCCCCCTTGAGGGGGGCCAGCGGGGTGTCGCGCTTTTTTTGATACGCAGCATAGCACGCGTTATTGATGATATTGAGAAACACACGGCTCAAATCCTGCGGCACAACATGGAGCATGCCGATGGTCTCGTCATACTCTTTCTCGATGGTGATTTCAAACGCAGCGTCGTTGGCGCGCATGCCGTGATCAACGAGGTTCACGGCCTCATCCAACAACTGATTGATATCCACCGGCTCGCGTTGGCCGGAGGAGCTGCGTGCGTGCTGCATCATGCTTCGCACGATGCCATCCGCGCGCTTGCCGTGGTGATTGATCTTCTCGGCGTTCTGGATCAACGTTTCAAGAATCTCTTCAATAGCCAGCAGGCTTTCACGATCCACAATCCTCGCTTCCCGATGCTCGATTTTCGCAAGCTCCGTGCGCAGCTCTTTCGCCATATCCACCGAGAGCGTCGCGAAGTTGTTCACGAAATTAAGCGGGTTCATGATTTGATGCGCGATGCCCGCAGTGAGTTGGCCCAACGAGGCGAGTTTCGCCTGCACGAGCAACTGCTGCTGCGTGGCCTGCAAATGCGTATGCGCCTCATCGAGAGCATGATACGCGCGCTTTATCTCTGCGGCTTTTTGCAATTCCACTTCCTGGCGCGCAGTTTCTGCGCGCAGCGCGTGCGCTTGGGCCTCCGCCGTTTGCGCGCGCAGCTCGGCTTCGCGCATCCGCGCGCGCTCGCGTTCCTTGCGCAAAACACGTTTGCGTTGCACGCGATCGACGCCGAAAGCGCCCGCGGCGAGCAGCACCCCGTAACTGGCGTATGCCCACCACGTGCGATACCACGGCGGCAGAATGCGAAAGACGTAAACATCCTCGCGACTCACGTGTTGATATGTGTTCCTGGCGCGCACGTGAAAACGATATTCGCCTTCGAACAGATTGGTGTATTCTTTTTGCGTGACTTTCGTCCAGTCCGACCAGCCTTCATCATAACCCGCAAGAAAGGTTTGAAAGCGATTTTCAGATTCCATGGCAAAATTAGTGGCGCTGTATTCAAAACGAAGGGCGTTGCGGCTATAAGGCAGAACCACTATCTGCGTGTCTTCCGCTGCAGAGCTTTCTGCCAATTGCAATTTAGGCGCGCCGCCGAAGATTGAGGCGGTCTCGCTGGTTTTCACACGCCGAATGAGTGCCGCGAATTCTTGCGCATGCGAGGTTGGAATATTCGCATCATAACGCAATAGACCATCCGGTCCGCCAAACCAGGTAATGCCGTTCTTTTCAGGATAAATTGCCCAGATTGGAGCTTTGGGAAAACGCTGCGAGGGCATTTGCATCCAAACATAAGCGCCGGAGGGTTGCTGCACCGCATAATTGATCTCCGCGGCTTCTTCGGAGCCTAGCCAAACGTTGCCGTGATGATCTTCCATCACGACTTCGACATCGCGCGAACCGTCGGCAAAAATGCTGCTGAACGAGGAGTCGCGGTGAAAAGTACGTTGCGTTTCGTCATAACGATACAAGCCCTCATCGCTGGTAAAGACCGGACGGCCGCCCGCTGAATAAACGCCAACCCAGCCGCGTGGCAGGCCATGACGATAGTCAAAGCGCTCCACTTGCGCGGCGCGCAACGGAGCCTCGGCGAATTCCACCCGCAACACGCCTTGCGATTCCGTTCCCATCCAGAGCTGGCCTTGCGCGTTTTCTTCGATGCTCCAAATCGGTTCGTGAATTCCAGACACCCGGCCTTCGTCGAGCCAATGTCCGTGCTCATAACGCAACACGGCCAGCCCATCGTACAGCCCAATGAACACACGGCTGGAATCGCGAGACGAGCGATACAGCGTTAATGCTGCAAACCCGCCGCTTACCGATTCTTTCATGAACGCAGCAGTGTCGTCCGTAATTTGATAAACGCCGAAAGGCGTTGCCACGAGCAACGCGTCGCGCACGGCAAGCAGCGACCAACTCTGCGCCTGAATTCCCTGCACGGGAATAAACACTGCTTGTTGCGGAAGTGCTCCGAAATCTGCAGGGGCCTTTTGCGATTGCACTGCCTGCGGTTGTGTTTGCAAATAATAAACGCCCAAACCAGTCGCAATGTAAAGCCGGCCGCGATGCCGGAGTATCGAGGCCACAAAATCTTTAATGCCGGCCTGTTCGCCAAAGAATGAAAACGGAGCATCGGTTTCAACGCGCGTGATGCCGTGTCCCAACGCGAGCCAGAGTGCATTGTCATTTGCGACGTAGACCGCGTTCACGGACTCGTCTTGCAAGCCGGTGGCGCGATTGAGCAGTTGCACGCAGCCGCCCTGTTTATCCATGATGATCACGCCACCTCGCGTCGTCGCTAGCGCGAACGTGTGGTTTGGCAGCACCGCGCCGAAATAAAGCAGATTCTCGCGCAAATAATTCTGAAGCGGCGTCTCAAACGGCTGCAACGTTTTGCCGTCGTGCAGAAACAATCCCTGCCCACGCGTGCCGATCAAGACTCTCTCTTCGTCGTATGGCAGCATGATGTAGATGCGTTCTTCCGCAAAGCGTTCGCCGTGCGGCAGCAAACGCAATGAGTCGCCAACCATTTCGAGCAAGCCCACGTCCCATTGGCGCAAAAAGATGCGATCGCGCACCATGAATAGCCGCGAGAATAATGTGCTGGCTTTCCAGCTTCGCATGCGGCTGCCGTCCCAACGCAAGAGCATTCTGTCCGTTCCAAAATACACGCCTTGCGAAGCGGCGTAAGCGTACCACACTTCATTGAACCCGCGCCCTTCTTGCGTGACGTGATCCAACAATGACACGAATTGCAATTGCCCGAGCGAATCCGGCGCAAGATAGCCGAGATCGCCGACCGCGCCGACGTAGATGCGCCCGTGTTCATCCATCGCAAAAGAGCGCACGCCGGATTTGTTCGGCGTGTGAATGAGCCGCCACGTCACGCCGTCATATTCGAGCACGCCGTTCCAATTGCCGAAGTACATCACGCCGCGCTGGTCCTGAATGATCGCCCAATTCTGCGGCATCGCGTCGTATTCTTTGGGCGAGTAATTGCGAATGTTGGGCCTGCCGGTTTCGGGGTGCAGCGTTGGCAAAGTGCCGGATATGCTTTGAGCCGAGGCGTGTAGTGGGATACATATGAGCAAAAAAGCAAAACGCAAAATCTTGTGCATGTTTAGCAAACTCGCTTCTTTCATGTTTATCAAATGACCTCTCATGTTTTTTTCTTGCACCAACGAATAGCAACAACGCAACAAGTAACAAAGAAGAGCGACGAGCAGTTGCGTGTTGTTATCCGCCGGGAAAATTTTAACCTCTTTTACAACGAACGGAATAATCTCCTTGACAAATATGGCAAATCTTGCTTAAATCTCGCCACAAAATAAATCGAGAGTCACATGCGTAAATGGTTTGTGCATGACAGCGACGGACGTGAAATCTACCTCACGGAGGAGCAGTGGGAACACATCAAAAGCCGCCATCCTGAACTCGGCAATCACCTTGATGATGTTCTCAATACCGTCCGGCGCGGCAAGCGGCGGCAACAACCGCAAGACCCGCAAGCTTTCGTCTATCGTTTACGCTGCGACAAATTGCGCACTCCATTTAACGGCATTCTGGTCGTCGTTGCTTTTCGCTTCGAGTTACAAGCAAACAACGGAAACATGATTCCAAACGATTTTGTTGTCAGTGCCTGGGGCATTATGATGCGTCACTAAAGGCGAATGGTTATGAATCTGGAAAAGAAAAACCTGAAGCTCACGACCGGCAAAACGGCAACGTATGAATATGACCGCGACGGCGACGTGTTGGAGATCATATTTCATCCTGGCGAAGCGACCGCGGCCGTGGAATTGACTGAAAGCATCGTCCTGCGTTTTGATTGGGAAAAGGCAGAGCCGTTGAGCCTGAGCTTCATCAGTTTCTCCAAACTTTTGCCGGCGAACCCGTATGGCGAGATGCACTTTGAGTTGCTGCAAGACGAATGGCCCGAGGAGGTGCGCGAAAAAATTTGGCCGATGCTGCAGTGCGCGCCGCTCTCGGATTTTCTCAAGCTCGGCGGCTACGCGCCGGCGCACACCCGACAAATCATCCCCATGACTACGATCAAGCAGGCTCATCTCACGGCGCAAGCCGCGTAAGTTTCCGCGCTTTTTATTCTCTCCCGCTCTCCGATTCACCCGCTCTCCTCGTACACAAGCTCACCGCACGAACGCCAGCTTACGGCTCTGCACCGACTCTCCCGCTTGCAGGCGATAAATGTAAATGCCCGAGCTCACTTCCTTGCCAAACTCATCTCTGCCATCCCACGCCATCTGGTTCACACCTGCAGGCTGTCGCGCATTGACCAGCGTGCGCACTTCCTGGCCGGAGAGGTTGTAGATTTTGAGCACGACGTGAGAGGCCTTCGGCAACTGGTAGCGAATGGTGGTTGATGGGTTAAAAGGGTTGGGATAGTTTTGTTCCAGCGTGAAACCAACTGGCGTTTGACTGAAATCATCTTCAACTGAAGTGACCATCTCTGACAGTGGACGACGCCACACGCCACTGCCAGCAGTTCCCGCAAAGAGATTTGAGTTGTGTGCGGCAAGAGAACGAACATCACTGTTCGTCAAGCCGGTATTGACGGGGGTCCAGCTTGTGCCGTTGTTGGTGGAAAGATACACGCCGCCGCTACCAGTTCCCGCAAAGAGATTCGAACCGTTCACAGCAAGAGCATTAACAATATTGCTCGTCAAGCCGGTGTTGACCTCCGTCCAGTTTGTGCCGTTATTGGTGGAAACAAACACGCCGCCGCCATTAGTTCCCGCAAAGAGATTCGAGCCGCTTGCGGCAAAGCACTCAATATCGCGCCCG